>NZ_SMKL01000027.1 GCF_004348545.1 Jiangella ureilytica
GCCGGAGCGGGCGCCGGGGCCGGCTCGGCGGGGGAGCCGGCCGAGTTCGCCGAGTTGGCCGACGCCGGGCTCGCCGGGCTCGCCGGGCTGGCGGCGGTCGCGGGGCCGGCCGGGCTGGCGGGCGAGCCGGCAGTGGCCGGCGACGCCGCGGTGGAGGCCGAGGCGGGAGCAGCCGGGCTGTTCGCGCTGTTCGCCGTCGAGGCCGACGAGCCGGACTGGGGCGCGGGCTTGGAGGAGTCCGACGGTGCGTCGACCACTCCGGCGGCCGGCGGTTGTGCCCCGTTGAGAACGGGCGCGGCCACGGCGGTGCCGACCCCGATACCCAGTGCCGCCATCGTCCCGACTGCGAGCCACGTCTTCTTCTGGAGCTTCATCGTTTCCTCCTGGGAACCAGACACCGGATTCGCCGGCGTCGTGCTGACCCCTCAAGATTCGCGAGGCCTCGTGAATCCATCAGGAGAGCCGGATGAGAGCGTTCTCAGAGCTGCCTGAGCCGGCCGAGGCGGCGGCGTCGAGCCAGCGCTCGATCAGCTCGACGCGGTCGGCGGTGGCCTTCTCCCAGCCCGGGTCCTGGGCCCGGTACGGTCCGGTGGCCAGCGACAAGACGACACCGGCGGCGCGCAGCCGGAGCTCGGCCGGGTCGACCCGGCGGTCCAGCACCGGCAGCCAGTCCGTCAGCGCCGCCCGTGCTCCGGCGGCCGCGGGGAACCCGCCGGTCGCCAGCACGGAGAGGTGCGCGACCAGGCAGCCGAGGTCGTCGGCGCGGCGGCCCGGGCCCATGGTGTCGATGTCGAGCAGCCCGCTGACGGCGCCGTGCTCGACGAAGAGCTGGGCGTCGTAGAAGTCGCCATGCGTGGGCTCGTCGCCCGAGCCGGAGCCCGAGCCGTCGTACGCCGCCAGCTCGGCCGCGATGTCACCCGCCAGGGCCCGCACCCGAACCCCGAGCGTCGGCGCCGCCGCCGCGACGACCCCCGCGTAGTGCTCGGCGTGCGCGGACCACGGCAGCCGCCGCGGCAGCCCGGCGAGCTCGTCCGGCAGCCGGTCCAGCAGCGTCACCAGGTCGGCTGGGTCGTGCAGCGCCGTCGTGCCGGACTCGAGCGCCGTCCGCAGCGGCGTTCCGCGCAGGGGCGCGAGCACGATGATGCCGTCGTCGCTCCAGCCGAGGCTGCGCGGGACCGCGACCCCGGCCGCCGTCAGCACGCGGTGCCGGCTGTCGACGTCGCGGACCTGCCGCGGCCGCAGCACCTTGATGAACAGCCGCTGCCGCTCGGTGACGACCTCGACGACGGCGCGTTTGCGCGGCCGGTACGAGACCACCTGCAGCTGGACGCCGTCGGGTGGCAGGCCCAGCCCGCGCAGCAGATCGGCGACCGACGACGGGAAGCAGGCGGCCGCGAGCCCGGGCAGTTCGGGGTCGAACGGGAACCGCCACACCTGGATGAAGCGGTCGCCGTCAGTGACGACGAGCCCGCCCTCGGGCCGCCGCCCGGACACCGTCGCCGCGAACGTCTCCTCGCGCTCGCCGTCGGCCCACGCGACGCGGACCACGTAGGAGGCCGTCGTGCGATCGCCGGGGCGGTGGTCGACGTCGCGCAGCGACCAGCCGCGCAGCGTCCCGCCGGCTGGGGTCAGGGCGGCACCCAGGATATCCGGGACGGACGGGCCGGTGAGCAGCGCGAGGTCGGGATCGGCAGTCGGTCCGGGCACGCCGCCAGGGTTCCGGAGTGTGATGAGCCGCCGATGAGGCACGAATGAGACCGTTCTCATGGACACCGGTGCCCGGGGCGACACGCCGCCCGAGCAGAACCGCCGAAGGGCTGCGGCGCCATGTCACCGAAGCGTCGCTGCCCCCCTTCCCTCGTGGGACTCGCCGCCGCCCGGGACCTCGCGGCCGGCGTGCCACTAAGCTGGTGCGACACGTTCGTATCGGGGCCGCGTCCATCGACGCGTGCCCCACCCCGAAGGGAGCTGTGTCCGCCGTGCCGACGGACGCGTCAAGTCGCATACACCCATCTCGCCGCCACCGTGACGCCGGGCCGGGAGCCGGCCGATGACCGCCGCGGTGGCGATTCTCGCGGTCTTCGTCCTGACGTTCGGGACCGCCTACTTCGTCGCGCAGGAGTTCGCCTACGTCTCCGCCGACCGGGTCGAGCTCGCCCGCCGGGCCGAGGCCGGCGACAAGCGGGCCGCGTCGGCCATCCGGGTCATGGAGCACCTGTCGTTCATGCTGTCGGCCGCGCAGGTCGGCATCACCGTCACCGGCCTCATCGTCGGGCTCATCGCGGAGCCCGCGTTCGCGCAGATCGTCCGGCCGTTCCTCGACGCCGTCGGGCTGCCCGAGAATGCCGTCCCGGGCGTCTCGGTCGCCATCGGGTTCGCCATCGCGACGATCATCCAGATGGTGCTCGGTGAGCTGTTCCCCAAGAATCTCGCGCTGGCCACGCCCGAGCGGCTGGCCGTGCTGCTGGCGCCGTCGACCCACGTCTACCTGGCCGTCAGCGGCCCGGTGGTGCGGCTGTTCGACAACTCCGCCGCCTGGCTGCTGCGCCGGGTGGGCATCGAGCCGGTCGAGGAGCTGCACCACGGCGCCACCCTCGAGGAGCTGGGCCACGTCATCGGCGAGTCCGAGGCGGGCGGCTCGCTGTCGGCGCAGCTCTCGGGCATCCTGGGCCGCGCGCTGAGCTTCTCCGAGCACACCGCCGGCGAGGCCATGGTGCCGCGCCCCGACGTGCGCAGCGTCAGTTCCGACGACACCGCCGCCACCGTCATCGAGCTCATCGCCGCGCACGGCCACTCGAACTACCCGGTCCGCGGCGAGGAGACCGACGACGTCACGGGCGTGGTCGGCGTGCGCGAGCTCATGTACGTCGCGCCCGGCGCCGTCGACACCACGCTGATCGGCGACATCGCCCGCCCGGCGCTGCTGGTGCCCGACAGCCTGCCGCTGCCGGCGCTGGTCGAGCGCATGCAGGACGCCGGTGACGAGTTCGCGTGCGTGGTCGACGAGTACGGCGGGCTGGCCGGCATCGTCACGCTCGAGGACGTGTCCGAGGAGCTGTTCGGCGACATCACCGACGAGACCGACGAGCAGGGCGTCCCGGTGACGCGCCAGGGCGACTGGTGGCAGCTCGACGCCGGGCTGCGGGTCGACGAGGCCGCGGACCGGACCGGCCTGCCGCTGCACGAGTCCGACGACTACGACACCGTCGCCGGCCTGATCGTCGCCGAGCTGGGCCGGTTCGCCGAGCCCGGCGATCGCCTCGTCGTCGGCGACGGCACCAACGACCGCGACCAGGTCGAGATCGAGGTCGTGACGGTGGCGAGGCACGTCCCGGAGCTCGTGCGGCTGCGCGGGCTCGGCCGGGTCCGCACTGGTGACGGCGCGGAGGCCGCCTCGTGAGCCCGGTCGTCGCCATCCTCCTCACCACCGGCCTGCTGATCGCCAGCGGGTTCTTCGTCGCCGCGGAGTTCGCGCTGGTCGGCGCCCGCCGGCACCGCATCGAGCAGGCCGTCGACGCCGGTAAGCGCGGCGCCAAGGCGGCGCTCTCGGGCATCCGCGAGCTGTCGCTCATGCTGGCCGGCGCCCAGCTCGGCATCACCATGGTCGTGATCGGCCTCGGCATGGTGTCCGAGCCGGCCTTCCACCACATCCTCGAGCGGCCGCTGCACGCCGTCGGCCTGCCCGACGGCACCGCCGACGTCGTCGCGCTGATCATCGCGCTCACCGGCGTGACGTTCCTGCACGTCGTCGTCGGCGAGATGGCGCCGAAATCGTGGGCGATCGCGCATCCCGAGCAGTCGGCCATGATCCTCGCCCCGGCGTTCCGGGCCTACGCGTTCGGGGTCCGCTGGCTGCTGGTGGTGCTCAACGGCGTCACCAACCTGCTGTTGCGACTGATTCGGGTGACCCCGCGCGACGAGCTCGCGACCATGCGCAACCGCGAGCAGCTGCACCAGCTGGTCCGCGAGTCCAACCGGCTCGGGCTCATCGAGGACGACGACTACGGCCTGCTCACCCGTGCGCTGATCGCGCCCGAACAGCTGATCCGGACGGTCATGGTGCCGGCGGAGCGGATCGTCTCGGTGCCGGCCGGAGCCGGCCCGCAGGACGTCATCGAGGCCGGCCGCGCCAGCGAGCACACTCGGCTCGTGGTGCGCGACGCCGCCGGGACCGCCGTCGGCGCCGTGCACGTGCGCGGCGCGCTGATCGCGCGGGCCACGCCCGGCCCGGGGGCGACGGGGCCGGGATGGACGGCGGGCGGCGCGGCGCTGCCCGCCCCGCGGATCTCCGACGGCGCCGATCTCGCCGAAGCGGCCGAGGTGCTGCGCGGCGCCCGCTCGCAGCTGGGCATCGTGGTCGACGGCGACGGCGCCGAGGTCGGCCTGGTCGCCATCGACGACGTCGTCACGGCGGTGCTGGTCAACCGATGACGCCGTCGCTCATCGCGTTCCTCACCGACTACGGGCTGGCCGACGGCTACGTCGCGGCCTGCCACGGCGTCATCGCCCGCATCGCGCCGTCGGCCCGGGTCCTCGACGTCACGCACGACGTCCCCGCGCAGGACGTCCGGCACGGCGCGGTGGTGCTCGCCGACACCCTGCCCTACCTGCCGCCGTCGGTCGTGCTGGGCGTCGTCGATCCCGGCGTGGGCACCGAGCGCCGCGCCGTCGCCGTCGTCGCCGGTGAGTCCGTGCTGGTCGGGCCCGACAACGGGCTGCTGCTGTGGGCGGCCGCGGCCCTCGGCGGGGCGAGCCGGGCGATCGAGCTCACGGCGCCCGAGTACCGGCTGGTCACCGGCGCGACGACGTTCGACGGTCGGGACGTGTTCGCGCCGGCGGCGGCGCACCTGGCCGCGGGACTCGACGTCGCCGCGCTGGGGCCGTCGGTCGACGTGGCCGCACTGGTCCGGCTGCCCGACCCGTGGCTGCGGGTCGCAGACGAGACCGTCGAGGCCGAGGTGCACGTCGTCGACCGCTTCGGCAACGTCGCGCTGGCGGCCGGACCGGCCGAGCTGACCGCGGCGGGGCTCGACGAGCACGCCCGGCTGCGGATCACCGTCGCCGACCGGTCGTCGTACGTGCCGTTGGCGACCTCGTACGCGGCGGTGCCGGAGCGTGACCCGGTGCTGCTGATCGACTCCGCCGGCCGGCTGGCGCTCGCGGTCAACCGGGGCAGCGCGGCCGCGGACCTGCGGCTGCAGGTCGGCGACCACGTGACCGTCAGCTCGTAGCGGTCCGGCCGCGCCGGCCCCACGGGTCGGCCTGCCACATGCGGGCGTGGACGAGCCCGACCGTCAGCACGCCCAGCGCCGCCGCGGTCCAGCCCGGCCACGGGTGGTTCGAGACGTCGGCGAAGTACCAGGCAAGCCCCGCGACGACCAGCCCGGCCCAGCCGGTGAGCACGTTGACGACGGCGCCCTCGCCGAACGGGCTCGGGTTGGTGGTGCGGCCGGTGCTGCCCTCGACGTAGTAGGGCAGCCCGTTGCCGGCGAAGAAGCCTGCGACGAACGCGAGCAGGACGGTGACGATCATGGTGTCGCTCCATGGACGAGAGGAAGGATCACGGCGTCGGCCAGCCGGTCGAGGAAGGCGTCGTCGAGCGGCTCGCCGGTGACGAACAGGCGCGAGAACAGCAGCGCCGAGGCGACCTCGGCGATCAGGTCGTGATCCGGGACGGCCGCGATGTCGCCCCGGTCGGCCGCGCGGCGCAGCGCCGGTGCGAAGGCGTCACGCTTCACCCCGATCAGCCGGGCCCGGACCGCCGTCGCGAGCGCAGGGTCGTCGCGCATGGCCGTCAGCAGGCCCAGGACCAGCGCGGCGCTCTCGCCGGCGAGCCGGTCGCGCATGGCCGTGAGCAGGGCCAGCAGGTCGGCCCGGAGCGCGCCTGTGTCGGGCGGCGCCGAGCTGTCGCCGTCGCCGCTCGTGTGCCGTTCGATCGCGGCGATGACCAGGTCGGCCTTGCCGGCCCAGCGCCGGTAGATGGTCGCCTTGCTCGCCCGCGCCCGCGCGGCGACGGCGTCCATGGTGACCGAGCCGTAGCCGATCTCGGCGAGCAGCTCGAGGGTGGCCCGGAGGACCGCGTCCTCGCGCAGCTCGCCGCGGGTGGGGGACATCGAGTTCCCTTCGAAGTGAACGAAACGGTTTCGTACACTTTAGATCGTCCGGCTGCGGATGTCGAGATCTCGTCGTCGGCTCCGACGTCACCGGTGAGAGCAGCCGAACCGGAGGCGAAGCCGATGAAGTACCTGATCCTGGTCTACCGCGATCCGCCCACGGCAGGACCCGGCCACGAGGCGCTGCAACGTGAGCTGGCGGGCGGCGGCGAGCTGATCGCCGCCGAGGCGCTGGCCGACCCGTCGCTGACGAAGCGGCTCCACGACGGCGTGGTCACCGACGGCCCGCTGCCGGGCGTCGACAGCCACCTGACCTCCTTCTACCTGGTCGAGTGCGAGACGATCGACCGCGCGCTCGGACACGCTCGGCAGCTCCCGGAGGCCGCGACCGGCCGGGTGGAGGTACGCCCCGCGCTCTGTTGCAGCGGTTTGGAGATGTGACCTCGGTCCCGCTCCCCGCGCCGGTGTCACATCGGGCCGGCCTCGCGGGTCTCGTGTGCCGAATCCGACGAGACCACGTCGCTGTCCTGGTCTGCGACATCACGCTGATGAAGGCCTTCGGCGTCGGGCTTGCGCTGGCCGTGCTGATCGACGCGACCGTCATCCGGGGCGCCCTGCTGCCGGCGACGATGCGGCCGCTCGGCCGCGCGACCTGGTGGGCACCCGCCCGGCTGCGGCGGGTGCCCGGTTCGGCCACCGCCGCACCCTGAATGGGAATGGTTGGCGGCTTGGTGGTGCCAGGGCGCCACCAAACCGCCAACCATCGCGCCGGGACGGCCCCGGCCCTTATCTAGGCGCTCACTCCGTGAGGGCGGCGACGACGCGATCGCGCAGGGTGTTGGCCTCCTCGCCGGTGAGGGTCCGGTCGACCGGGCGCAGGACCAGCCGGAGCAGCACGTTCTCCTGACCGGGCCGGATCCGGAGCCGCTCCCGAGCCGCCGCCGGCAGGTCGTCGTACGGCGTCGTCGACAGGACGGTGACCTCCTCGACGAGGTCGGCGTCGGGGCCGAGCGCCTCGCGGACGCGGTCGCCGATGATCTCGGCGTCGGATCCGGCGGGGACGGCGGCGGAGATGTCGCGCCGCGCGGGCGGCAGGTCGGACACCGGCTGGTACGGCGCCAGGCCGGTCAGCTGCTCAGCGACGCGCGGGTCCGCCGAGCGGAGCAGCCGGATGTCCGGGATGCCGGTGCGCAGCATCAGCACCCGATCCAGACCCATGCCGAGCGCGAGCCCGCTCCAGGACGACGGCGACAGCCCGGCGGCGGCGAGGACGCCCGGCGCGGCGAGCCCGCACTCGGCGATCTCGACCGGGCGGCCGTCGCGGATGGCCTCGACCTCGCGGCCGCCGGTCGTGTACGGGTGCGTCGTCGCCGTCCAGCGCCAGTGGGTGCCCGGCAGGACCGCGCCGACCAGCGTCGACACCAGCGTGTGCAGGTCGTCGTGGTCGAGCCGGCGGCCGCCGCGCCGCACCAGCCAGAGGTCGAGCTGGTGCGGCGTTCCGGTGTGCAGACGGTCGATGGAGTCGCGGCGGTGACAGATGCCCGGCAGTACCAGCAGCACGTCGCGCTCGTCGACGAGCGGCGCTGCGGCCAGCGCGCGCAGCGCCGGCGGCACCCCCGCCGACGTGTGGCTGCGCAGCATCGTGGTGTCGCTGACGTAGCGGGTGTAGCGGACGTCGCGCGAGACGGCGTCGGGCTGGTAGCCGAGGCGGTCGTAGTTGTCCTCGACGGCGACGACGGGGCGCGAACGCAGCACGCGGACGTCGGCGCCCCACTGCTCGCCGAGCGCGTCGGCGGCGGCCGAGACGAGGAGCTGCAGGGCGTGCGGCCCCTGCGCGGGATCGGTGAGGTCGCGCAGCGAGAGCGCGTCGACCAGGGCGGGCAGCGACAGCGGCTGCGGCCGGCTGCCGGAGGCAAGAGTGGGAGCGGTCATGGCCAGGCCTTTCGCGGGGGCTGGGAAGCGGGACGGATGCTCCCCCGGCCGGTCGTCCGCGAAGGGTCAGGCGTGCGTACCCTCCGGGCGGCGGACGTTCGCCGACCGGGGGCCGCTAAACCAGCGCTGACCTGGCACGTCTTCAGACTATCCGATGGCGAGGTGATCGGCCAGGCGCGAGAGGCTGTCGTGCCAGGACTTGAGGTGGTCGTCGCGCTGTTCCTCGGTCGGGTTGTGGCTGTGCGTCACCACGACCTCGGTGCCGCCCTGGTCCGCCGGCGCCAGCTTGACGGCGACGCGGCTCGCGGGCGCGCTGTCGCCGTTCCAGGACCAGATGTAGGTGATCAGCCGCGGCCTGCGGACCTCGCCGAAGATGCCGCGGATGGCGACGTTGTGCCCCGCCGCCAGGCCGGCCGTCCGGAACACGAACCGGCCGCCGGCCCGGGGATCGGTCTCGTAGATGGCGGCGAATGCCGCCGGCCAGAACCAGCCGGCGAGCCCACGCGGCTCGGTGAACATCGGGAACACGTCGTCGGGGTCGGCGTCGACCACGACCGAGACGACGGCGGTGGTGGCGTCTGGCAGGGATGACTCGACCATGGTTGCGAACTTTAGGGCATTTTCATACATCCTGACGAGAGCCGGCCCCAAGGCTCGTCGCCGCCGCATGATCCATGATCATGTTCCCTCGCGGGCCGCTGACGCGCCGCAACCGAACATGATCATGGGAAGTGCGCGTCGACCGACACCGTCAGTGGTGCGGAGGTGCGGACGTCGGCCCGGCCCGAGGCGTCGACGGCGACGGTGAGCGGGTGGCCGGCCACCCGCAGGCCCTCGACGCGCAGCGGGAACCAGTCGGCGAACGCGGGATGCGGGGCGACCCGCAGCGTGCCCCCCGGCACGTCCGCCGTCAGGCCGAGTGCCGCCTGCAGCAGCGCCACCACCGTCGCCGCGGACCACGCCTGCGGGCGGCACGCCGCCGGGTAGGCGAGCACCGGCTCGCCGGCCCGGGCGTCGGTGCCGGCGAACAGCTCCGGCAGCCGGTAGGCGAAGTCGGGCGCCGCCCGCAGGAGCCCGCCGGCCAGCGACGCCGCCACGCCCGCGAACCCGTCGGCGGCCAGCCCGCGGACGGCGATCGCGGTGTCGTGCGGCCAGATGCTGCCCGCGTGGTAGCCGAGCGGGTTGAACCCGGTGGCGTCGGCGGTCATCGTGCGCAGGCCGTAGCCGGCGTCGAGGTCGGGGCGGCCGAGCCGGTCGGCGACGACGGCGGCCTCGTCGGGCCGGAGCAGGCCGGTGCCGAGCAGGTGGCCGAGGTTGGACGTGACGGTGCCGACCGGCTGCTTGGCGCCGTCGAGCGCGATGGCAGGGAAGCGGCCCTTCTCGTCGGACACCCAGAACGTGGCGGCGAACCGCTCGCGCAACGCGGCCGCCCACTCGCGCAGTGGCCCGCTCCCGGGCCGGTCGAACGCGTCGAGCAGCGCCGCCCCCGCCAGCGCCGCCTCGTGGGCGTAGGCCTGCGCCTCGCTCAGCGCGATGGGCGGGGCCGCGATGGAGCCGTCGGGGTGCTGGATGGAGTCGCCGGAGTCCTTCCAGCCCTGGTTGGCCAGGCCCCGGCCGCCGGTGTCGACGTACTCGAGGAAGCCGTCGCCGTCGGGGTCGGCCTCCTCCGTCAACCAGCGCAGCGCGCCCTCGAGCGGGTCGAGCAGCTCGGCGACGGCGGCGCCCGGCAGTCCCCAGCGCCAGGCGTCGTGCAGCAGGCAGATCCACAGGGCGGTGGCGTCGACGGTGCCGAAGTAGACCGGCGGCAGCCACGACCCGGGCGCCGGGATGCGCACCTCGTGCAGGATCTTGCCCGGCGCCTCGGCGGTGTCGGGGTCGTGCCGGCGCCCCTGCCGGCGGGCCAGCGTGCGCAGTGTGCCGCGGGCCAGGCCGGTGCCCAGCGGCAGCGTGAACCGCGCGGCCCAGAGGGAGTCGCGGCCGAACAGCGTGAAGAACCACGGGCTGCCGGCGGCGAGGAAGGTGTCGGACGGGTCGAGCGGGTCGGACAGCGCCAGCGCGGCGAGGTCCTCGACGCTGCGCTCGGCCAGCCGGGCGAGGTCGGACCGGCCGGCGACGGCGACGGCGTCCCAGCCCGCGCCGTCGGCCGGGCCGAACGCGTTGGCCGGGGGACCCCCGGTGAAAGCGGCCGCCACCTCGATGTCGGCCGTCCACGACGTGTGCGCGGGCAGGTGGACCACCCAGCTGAGCACGGCCCCCGTGGTGTGGGTCTCGACGCCGGCTCCCGGCGCGGTGACCGTGACGGTGAGGTCGCCGTCGCGCCAGCCCACGACGTCGGCGACCGACGACGACGGGGCCCGGCCGCCGCGCTGGGCGCCGTCGTGCTTGATCGCCTCGGCGGTGGCGAAGTCAGCCGCCACGTGCACGCGGACGGTGGCGGCGATCGCCTCGCGCGCGTCGTTGACCAGCTCGAGCCGCTCGGCGACGCCGTCGGGCCGGGCGAAGCGGTGCCGCTCGAGCCGCACCGTCGGGTCGGCGCCGGAGTCGCCGAGGTGCCGGACGAGGCCGGTGAACTGCGCGTGACCGGCGCCGCGCAGGCCGTGGCCGGCAGGCGACGGCTCGTGTCCGTCGACGTCGATCCACAGCTCGGAGAGGACGCGGCGGTCGTGGCTGAGCACACCCTGCGCGCCGGAGGGGCGGATCTGGCCGTCGGCCCCGGACAGCGCCACGGTCGGCGCCTTCACGCAGCTGACGAGGTCGTGCAGGAACGGCTGGGGCACCGGACCGGGGGCGGGTGGAACGGTCACCAGCGTGATCCTCTCGAGACTTGACAGAACAGTCGCCGCGTTCTTAACTCTGAACCAGATCCCATTTTTGAACGATCAAAACACGCTACCAATCGAATTTTGATCGTTCAACACGTCGAGGAGGACGCGGATGGCGACGCCGGAGAGCGGTGCCACGCTGGAGAGCGTCGCCACCGTGGCAGGAGTCTCGCGGCAGACCGTCTCCAACGTCCTCAACGCGCCCGAGCGGGTCGCGCCCGAGACCCGGCAGCGGGTCGAGGACGCCATCCGCGAGCTGCGCTACCGGCCCAACCGGTCCGCCCGCTCGCTGCGCACCCGCATCAGCCGGCTCATCGGCTACTGCATCCAGCCGGCCCCGGCCGGCAACCTCAACCCCGTCCTCGACCGGTTCGTCCACGCCGTCACCGAGTCCGCCGCGGCGCACGGCTTCCACGTGCTCCTCTTCACCGCGCCGACCGGCAGCGCCGGCCTCGACCGCTACGCCGAGCTGCTCGCCCAGCGCGCCGTCGACGGCTTCGTGCTCGCCGACACCGTCGTGGCCGACCCGCGCCCCGGGTGGCTGACGGAGCAGGGCGTGCCGTTCGTCGCGTTCGGCCGCAGCTGGTCCGGTCCCGACCGGGGCCACTGGGTCGACGTCGACGGCGCGGCCGGCATGACCGAGGCGGTCGAGCACCTGCACGCCATCGGCCACCGCCGCATCGCGTTCATCGGCTGGCCCGAGGGCTCCGGCGTCGGCGACGACCGCGTCGCCGGCTACACCGCCGCCTGCCTGCGGCTCGGCCTGGACCCACGCGTCGTCCGGGCCGAGGGCGGCGCCGGCACCGGCCGGGCCCTGGCCGCCGCCCTGCTCGACGACGCCGCCGAAGCGCGGCCCACCGCGCTGGTCTGCGTCAGCGACGAGTCGGCCTACGGCGCGCTGCGGGCGCTCGCCGAGCGCGGCCTGCGCCCGGGCGAGGACGTCGCCGTCGTCGGCTTCGACGACACCCCCGCCGCCCGCCTGCCCGGGGTCGACCTCACCAGCCTGTCCCAGCCGATCGAGCAGATCGGGCACGAGTCCGTCCTGATGCTGCTCGGCCTGCTCGGTGTCGTGGAGCTCCCGCCCGGCCCCGAGCACCGCCTGCTGCGCCCCTCGCTCGTCGTCCGGGCCAGCTCCCGTCCCGCCGTTCCCCCCACGGAGGCCTGATCATGCGTCACTTCCCCCGTACCCCACTCGCGGTGGCCACGGCCGTGGCCACCGCCACTCTGCTCGCCGCCTGTGGCAGCGGCTTCGACGACAGCGACGACGGCGGCAGCGGCGAGCCGTCCGAGGCCAGCGGCGGCGACACCGGCGAGCCCGCGTCGCTCACCGTCATGATCGGCTCGTCGGGCGAGGCCGAGACCGTCGCCGTCCAGGAGGCCACCGCCCGCTGGGCCGACGAGACCGGCAACGAGGTCGAGGTGATTCCCGCCCAGGACCTCGTGCAGCAGCTGCAGCAGGGGTTCGCCGGCGGCAACCCGCCCGACCTCTTCTACGTCAGCCCCGACCGCTTCCGCATGTTCGCCGAGGGCGGCTCGCTGTACCCGTACGGCGACCAGATCGAGGACGCCGAGGACATCTACCAGTCGCTGCGCGACGCGTTCACCTACGAGGACGAGCTCTACTGCGCGCCCAAGGACGGCGGCGTGCACGCACTGGTCATCGACACCGAGGCGTGGGCCGCGGCCGGGCTGACCGAGGCCGACTACCCGCAGGACTGGGACCAGCTCGCCTCCGTGGCGCAGACGCTGACCGCCGATGGCCGCGTGGGACTCGCGTTCACCGGCGACTACAACCCCGTCGGCTCGTTCATGCTGGCCGGCGGCGGGTTCTTCGTGAACGACGACCAGACCGAGGTCACAGCCGACACCCCGGAGAACCTGGCGACGCTGGAGTACCTCGAGCAGAACATGGACGCCGGCTCCTTCGCGTTCGCGCCGAACATCGACGCGGCCTGGGGCGGCGAGGCGCTGGGCAGCGGCAAGTCGGCCATGACCATCGAGGGCGCCTGGATCGTCGGCGCGCTGCAGAACGACTTCCCGGACCGCCAGTGGACCGCGGTCCCGATGCCGGCCGGCCCCGGCGGGCAGGCCTCGACGGCGTTCACCAACTGCTGGGGCATCGCCGCCGACAGCGAGAACCAGGCGGCCGCCGTCGACCTCGTGAACTTCCTCATCGCCCCCGAGGAGCAGCAGGCCTTCGCCGAGGCGTTCGGCCCGATCCCGTCGCGAGCCGGCCTCGCCGACTGGAACGCCGAGACGTTCCCCGAGAAGGCGGCGTTCGCCGAGGGCATGGAGACCGCCCGCAGCCAGGTCGCCGTGCCGGGCTTCGAGTCCGTCCTGGCCGACTTCAACACCCAGCTCGAGGGCATGGCCGCCGGTACCGTCACGCCGGAGCAGGCGCTGCAGGCCCTGCAGACCAACGGCGAAGCCGTCCTCACCCAGGAGTGACGTGACCGCGACGGTCACCCGGGACACGCCGGCGGGCCGGACCCGGCCGGTCCGCCGACGCCCGGTCTCCGGATATCGGCTGCAGGAGCGCCGCGCCGGCTGGCTGTTCGTCGCACCGGCCGTGATCGTGCTGGTGGTGTTCCTGTTCGCGCCGATCGTCATGGCGGCGTGGGTCAGCCTGCTGGACTGGAACGGGCAGTCCAGCCCGTTCTCCGGCGAGGCGGAGTTCGTCGGGCTCTCCAACTACCAGAGCCTGCTGGCCGACGCGGGGCTGCTCCGGGGCGACTTCATGCTGAGCGTGCGCAACACGCTCTACTACGTCCTGTTCAACGTCACCGGCGTGGTCGTGCTGTCGTTCGTGCTGGCACTGGCCGTGAACTCCTACGTGCTGCGCGGCCGGTCGTTCTTCCGCACCGTCTTCTACTTCCCCGCCATCACGTCGTCGGTGGCGATCAGCGTGCTGTTCCTCTTCCTGTTCCAAGGGTCCGGCGTGGTGAACGTCGTGCTGTCCTGGGTGGGGATCGACGGGCCGACCTGGTTCACCGACCCGCGCGGCGTGCTGCACATCGTGCTGGGCTGGGCCGGGGTCGACGCGGCGCCGGGTGCCTTGGCCGACACGACGGTGGGCGGGCTGAGCCTCTGGAACTGGCTGTCCGGGCCGTCGGTCGCCATGTGCGCGCTGATCGCGCTGACCATCTGGGCGTCGTCGGGCACGTTCATGCTGTTCTTCCTGGTCGGGTTGCAGGACATCCCGGTCGAGCTGGAGGAGGCGGCCGCCATCGACGGCGCGAGCGCCTGGCAGCGCTTCCGCCACCTCACGCTGCTGCTCATGCGCCGCAGCATCGTCCTCGTCATCACGCTGGCGCTGATCAGTAGCTGGCAGGTGTTCGACCAGGTGTTCATCCTGTCGCAGGGCGCGCCGGCCAAGACCACGCTGACGCCGGCCTACATCTCCTACGTGCGCAGCTTCGGCGACGGTCAGTTCGGCGTCGGCGCGGCCGTCGCGTTCGTGCTGTTCGCGATCATCATCGTCCTCACGCTGGTGCAGCGGTGGGTGGGAAGGGAGCGGCGGGCATGAGCGGGCTGCTCGAGCGACGACGGCGACAACCTGCGGACCCGCGGGCCGCGCGGTCCGCACGGTCCGAGCGCGAGGCCGTCCCCGTCGTCCTCACCGACCTGTACTCGCCCCTGTCGCGCAAGGTGCTGGTGCGCGTCATCGGCTACGGGCTGCTGGCGCTCGGGACGATCCTGTACCTCGGGCCGTTCCTCGTGCAGATCGCGACGTCGTTCAAGACCGACGCCGACGCCGTCACGAACCCCGTCTCGCTGTGGCCGTCACCGGTGTCGACGGCGGCGTGGGCGGTGGTGGCGGGGGAGAACCCGGCCTACTCGATCCCAGTCTTCCGCTGGCTGGGCAACTCGTTCCTCGTGACCATCTCGGTGACGCTGGGGCGGCTGATCATCGACAGCCTGGCCGGCTACGCGCTGGCCCGGCTGCGCTTCCGCGGCCGCGCGGTGGTCTTCGCCGGCGTGGTCGCGGTGCTGGCCGTGCCCGGTGTCGTGCTGCTGATCCCGAAGTTCCTGGTGCTCAACCAGCTGGGCATGTTCGACAGCTACGCCGGCATGATCCTGCCGCTGTTCTGCGACGCCGTCGGGATCCTGCTGATGAAGACGGCGTTCGAGGCGGTCCCGGCGGAGCTGGACGAGGCGGCGCGCATCGACGGCGCGGGCGTGTTCCGGACGTTCTGGAGTGTGATCCTGCCGCTGGTCCGCCCGGCGCTGGTGACGGTGACGATCCTGTCCTTCCAGGGGTCGTGGAACGAGTTCACCCACTTCCTGGTGGCGACGTCGGACCCCGACCTCGCCACGATGAATCTCGGCATCGCCCGGCTCACGGCCGGTGACCTGCAGGGATCTCAGCAGTTCCCGCTGAAGCTGGCGCTGGCGACGCTCTCGACCATCCCGATCGCGATCGTCTACGTGTTCTTCTCGCGGTACTTCCTGCGCTCCGGCAACGCCACCGGGCTCAAGTGACGGCGGCCTCTCGGCGAGCGCCTCGGCGACGGCTCGACGTGCCGGCCGCCATGATGCCGGTGAGAGGTGCACGCGGGACGCGCGCGGCCACTCTGCCGGGGCCGGCCGCCCGGTGTCGCCGGGGTTGTCAGCCGTCGGCGAGCAGTCCGCGCTGGTGGGCGACGGAGACGGCCTCGGTGCGGCTGGCGGCGCCGAGCTTCGTCATGACCCGCGACAGGTGCACGCTGACGGTCTTCTCGCTGATGAACAGCTCTTCGCCGACCTTGCGGTTGGTGTAGCCGCGGGCCACGAGCTCGAGCACGGACAGCTCGCGCGGTGTCAGCAACCCGGTGGCCGGCAGGACGGTGCCGGGCAGCGCGAGGTGCGCACGGCGGGCGAGGTCGCGGACGGCGTCGGCCAGCGGTTGTGCGCCCAGCCGCCCGGCGGTCTCGTGCGCGGCCGCGAGCTCGACGGCGGCGGCGTCGCGGTCGCCGGCGGTGACCAGGACCTCGCCGAGCCGCCACTGCGCCAGCGCGGCGTGGAAGACGTCGCCGTAGCCGAACGCCTCGACGGTGGCCCGCCACGGCGCGGGGTCGGTGGAGCCGGTCAGCCGGGACTCCTCGGCGGCCAGCCGGGCCAGCCAGGCCACCCCTTCGGGGCCGAGGCGATCGGCGCGCGGGATTCCGTGCTGGGCGGTCAGCCGGGCGTGCTCGGCGAAGCGGCGGCCCTCGGCGACGGCGGCCGTCTCGGCGTGGGTGTCATGCTCGAGACGGGCCACCCGGGCGGCGTCGGCCAGCGCGCCGATGGCCAGCACGGCCAGCCGGATGCCGCCCAGCGGCCACCGGTCGGCGTCGCCCTTGCGCATGGCCGCGATGGCCTCGTCGGCCAGCGCGGTGGCATCGGAGTGCCGGCCCTGCCAGCCGGCCATCTCGACGCCCGCGACACCGGCGAGCAGCGCGATCTGGCCGTCGCGGTGCCATTCGGGCCGGACCCGCACGAGCTCGCGCTGGGCGTCGTCGAAGTGGCCGCGGCTGACCTTGATGATGGCCGCCGAGGCCGCCAGCAGCGCGGTGATGGTGTCGGACACCTGCTCGCCCGGCGGGCTGGCGGCGGCCAGCGCCTCGTCCCAGCTGCCGTGCCCGTAGTGGACCATGGCGCGCAGCCAGCGCAGCTCGAGGCCGTACATGCTCCACGTGACGCCGAGCGCGTTGGCCCGTTGCACGGCGGCGTCGGCCAGGGCGACGGCGGCGTCGAGCAGCCCCTGCTCGTAGCGCGTGGTGACGAGGTTGAACGAGGCGCGCAGCTCGACGTTGGCGGAGCCGACCCGGACGGCGTTCTGCCGGGCCTGCTCGAACAGCGTGCAGGCGTCCTCGACGGCGCCGGCGCGGAGGTCGTTGAAGGCCAGCGAGATGAGCGCGTCGGACTCGGCGCTGACGCTGCCGGCGGCCCGGGCGTCCTCGATGGCCTGCTCGGCGTAGGAGCGCGAGACGTCGTCGTCGGTGGCCCAGAGCGTGCGGGCGCGTAAGGCCAGGACCCAGGCGCGGGTGCGGCTGGGCGGCTGGGACTCGACCAGCTCCCAGGCGTCGGCGATGGTCTTCTGCGCCTCGGCCCACCGGCCGTTGGCCAGGAACGCCTCGGTGAGCTGACGGCGGACGTCGGCGCGGGTGACGGAGTCGGAGTCGCGGTCGGCCACCACGACCGCTGCCTGCGCGTAGGCGAGCGCCCGCTCGGGGTGTCCGGCGGCGCTGGCGACGTAGGCGGCCTTGCGGGTGAGGGTGAGCTCGTCGACGCCGGCGTGCTCGGCCGGGTTCTGCACCGCCGACCACAGTTCGAGCGCCTGCTCGACGTGGCGCAGCTCGGCCGCGAGCGCACCGACCCGCATGGCGTCGTCGGCCGCCTTGACCGATGCGGCGAGCGCCGTGGGGAGGTCGTTGCTGCGCAGGCTGTGGTAGGCGAGCGCGCCGGCCAGCTCGTCCTGCTGGAGGTCGACGATGCGCCGGGCGTAGGCGGCGTGCAGCCGGACTCGCTCGCCGGGGAGCAGGTCGGCGTAGACGGCCTCGCGCAGCAGCGCGTGCCGGAAGGTGTAACCGTCCTGGTCGTCGGTGACGAGGATGTGGTGCTGCAGCGCCTCGCGCAGCGCGGCGTCGAGCTCGCCGTCGGGGAGGTCGACGACGGAGCGCACCGCGGCGTGCCGGACATGCCGGCGGCCGGTGACGGAGATGGCGCCGACGACGCGCTGGGCCGCCGGGCTGAGCGTCTCGACCCGGGACAGGAGGACATCGGCCAGGGCCGTGGGGATGCCGCCGACCGGGCCGGTGGCGCTGGCCGCGACCAGCTCTTCGGCGAAGAACGCGTTGCCCTCGGAGCGGGCGGCGACGTCGGCCATGAGCTCGGCGTCGATGCTGCCGTCGGCCAGGGTCTCGACGAACGCCAGGGTGTCGGCCGGGCCGAACGGCGTGAGGTCGAGCCGCTCGACGACCGGCAGCCGGACCAGCTCGGCGAGCAACGGGCGCAGCGGGTGCTGCCGGTGGAGGTCGTCGGAGCGGTACGTGCCGACGAGCAGCAGCCGTTGCCCGGCCAGCCGCGAGACCAGGAACGAGAGCAGGTCGCGGCTGGAGGCGTCGCTCCAGTGCAGGTCCTCGACCGCCAGCAGCACCGGGGCGTCGTCGCCCAGCTCGGCGAGTGCGGTGAACATGGCGTCGAAGAGCTGCAGCTGGCCGAGGTCGTTCTCTTCGCGCGACGGCGCCGCGGTGCTGGCCGTGCGGCCGATGAGCCCGGACAGCGCCGGGCGGGCCTCGACGAGGCCGGGCCGGAGCGCCCGCAGCTGTTCGACGACCTCTTTGAACGGCAGGTACGGCAGGCCGGCCTCGCCGACGCTGAGGCAGCGGCCGAGCAGCACGTGTGCGCCGCCCGACCCCGCCTCGGCGAGGAACTCGGTGAGCAGCCGGCTCTTGCCGACGCCGGCGTCGCCGGAGACGAGGACCGCACCGCCCCCGCCCGTGCGGGCGCGGGCGAGCGCCGCACGCAGGCGACCGATCTCGTCGCCGCGCGCGATGAAGGGGACTCCGGTACCGAGCCGAGGCACGATACCGATGCTCGCACACCCCTCCGACATCGGCGTGAGCATTTTCCGGTCAGCAGACGCGGCCGCCGGGCTGTGGCCCCGCGCTCACCGCGCGCGGCCGGGCGTACTGCACCGCCGGCCGGGGGCGCCGGGTGGCGCGCCGGCCGGCGGCGGGGTGGTCCTCCGTCATGCGAGCGGTCCGCTCGGCGCGGTTCGTCCCTTTGGTGCGGCGGCCCGCGGCGACGTCGCGCCTGACCTGCTCGCGGCGGTAGCCGATCTCGGCGAGGACGCTGTCGATCATGATGTCCCTCCCTCGGACTTCTCTTCTCACACGAGACTCATGCTGAGGGCGGTTCCGCGGCATCGGGCGTCCACGCACACCCCGGCGGCGCCGGCCCCTTACCCCGTCGTCCGCGGGGAGTAAGGGGTCAGTTCGGCCGACCCGGCCGCCACAGCCCGGTGGGTGCGGGATCATCTACGGTGGTCCTGCTCACATCTCGGCAAGAAGGGTCACCGTGGTCAGCGTTCCGAGCGTCTCCTACTCGATCACCGTCCGGCTCGAGGTGCCCGCGGGCGGCTCGTCGGTGGGGCAGCTCACCGCCGCCGTCGAGAAGGCCGGCGGGCTCGTCACCGCGCTCGACGTCACGGGCTCCGGCACCGACCGCATCCAGGTCGACGTCACCTGCGCGGCCACGTCGTCGGCGCACGCCGGCGAGCTGGTCATGGCGTTGCGCTCGGTGGCCGGCGTCATCATCGGCAAGGTCAGCGACCGGACCTTCCTCGTGCACCTGGGCGGCAAGATCGAGGTCGTGTCGAAGGTCCCGATCCGCAACCGCGACGATCTCTCGCTCATCTACACCCCCGGCGTCGCGCGGGTGTCGCAGGCGCTCGTCGAGAACCCCGGCGACGCCCGCCGCCTCACCATCAAGCGCAACACCGTCGCCGTCGTCACCGACGGCTCGGCGGTGCTGGGGCTGGGCAACATCGGCGCGACGGCGGCCCTTCCCGTCATGGAGGGCAAGGCGGCGCTGTTCAAGCGGTTCGGCGGCATCGACGCGTTCCCCATCTGCCTCGACACCCAGGACGTCGACGAGATCATCCGCACCGTCCAGCACATCGCCCCGGTCTTCGCCGGCATCAACCTCGAGGACATCTCCGCGCCGCGCTGCTTCGAGATCGAGGCCCGGCTGCGCGAGCTGCTCGACATCCCCGTCTTCCACGACGACCAGCACGGCACCGCCATCGTCGTCCTCGCGGCGCTGCACAACGCGCTCAAGGTGGTCGGCAAGGACATCGGCACCATCAGGGTCGCCATGTCCGGCGCGGGCGCCGCCGGGCACGCCATCGCCCAGTTGCTGGTGGCGGCCGGCGTCACCGACATCGTCGCCGCCGACATCAACGGCGTCATCCATCCCGGCCGGGCCGACCTCACCGGCGTGCCCACCTGGTACCTCGAGCACTGCAACCCGCGCGGCGTGGTGGGCGACCTGCGCGACGCCGTCCTGGGCGCCGACGTGTTCATCGGCGTGTCCGCGCCGAACGTGCTCGCCGCCGCCGACGTCGCCACCATGGCGCCCGACTCCATCGTGTTCGCGCTGGCCAACCCCGAGCCCGAGATCGACCCGCGCGCGGCGAGCGAGTTCGCCGCCGTCGTCGCCACCGGCCGCTCCGACTATCCGAACCAGATCAACAACGTGCTCGCGTTCCCCGGCGTCTTCCGTGGCCTGCTCGACGCCCGCAGCCGTTCGGTGACGACGGAGATGATGATCGCCGCCGCCCGGGCCCTGGCCGCCACCGTCAAGGACGACGAGCTCAACCCGTCGTACATCGTGCCCAGCGTGTTCCACTCCGGCGTCGCCGAAGCCGTCGCCGAGGCCGTCCGCGGCAGCGTCGAGACCATCCGCCGCGTGGCCGAGGAGACCGGTGAGTTCCCCGCCATCCCGGTCTGATGGACGATGGAATCGTGGGCTCTGAGACACTGACCGGCAAGCTGCTCGTCGCGGCGCCGTCCCTGCGCGGCTCCACCTTCGACCGCGCCGTCGTCCTCATGCTCTCCCACGACGGCGACGGCGCCCTCGGCGTCATGGTCAACAAACCCACGGAAGTACTGGTGGGCGACGTCCTGCCGCGCTGGATCTCGGTGGTGTCCGAGCCCGGGGTCGTCTTCCAGGGCGGGCCGGTGAGCCTCGACAGCGCGCTGGGCCTGGTCGCCGTGGGCGGGAACGACGAGCCGCTCGGGATCCGGCGCGTGCGCGGGCAGCTCGGGGTCGTCGACCTGGACACCCCGGCCGAGATCATCGAGCCCGCCGTGACGGCGATGCGCGTCTTCGCGGGCTACGCGGGCTGGGCCCCGGACCAGCTGGAGGGCGAGATCGACGAGGGCTCCTGGTTCGTGGTCGACGCGGAGCCGGGCGACGCCTTCCGTCTGGACGCCCAGGACATGTGGCCGGCGGTGCTGCGGCGGCAAGGTGGGCAGCTGGCCCTGATGGCGACGTTTCCGGCCGACCCGTCGATGAATTGAGGTTCTGCGGTTCCCCCCGTCCCCCTGCTGCCCATTCTCTTAGCCCCGAACGGTCGCCTCAAGCGGACCCTGGTGGCGCTTCGCGCCGTGGGGGTCCGCTTGACCCGCCCGTCCGGGGCCCAAGAACGGGCAGCTATCAGGGGGACGGGGGAGTCTGGCGACGGGTGCGGGGTCGGCGGGCCTTGGTGCGTCCGCGAGGTGGGATTTGGCGCGTTTCGCGGGGCCATCACGAGGTTCTCTGCCGCTTCACGAGGCCTGCATGCCTGGTGAAGCGGCAGAACGCCTGGTGATGTAGCGGATCGCCGATGATCATCGCGGTGCACAGCCCGTCGAACCGGGACGAAACGGGCGCGCGAACGGCGAGGCGTGCCCAGGGCCTCCCCGTCCCCCTGATAGCTGCCCGTTCTTAGGCCGCGGGTGCACGGGTCAAGCGGACCCCCAGGGCGCGCAGCGCCCACCGGTCCGCTTGAGGCGTGTGCACGCGGCTAAGAGAATGGGCAGCAAGGGGGACGGGGAGCCCGCCCACCTCACCACCCCGGCCAACTGGCTCAACCGTCCAGGCGAAGCAGCACCGCGACCGTGTGCTCGCCCAACGAACCCGGCGCCGCATCGTCGGACGACCGAGGCGCGGCGCTCGTGCTCACCACCCGCCACCGGTGTCCACCGGCCATCAGCACGTTGCCCGGCGCGTACCAGGCGGTGGTCCGGTGCCCGGCCGGATCGTCCACCCCCAGGCACACGAGCGGCGGGTCGAGGCCCATGACGGTGACCCAGGCGGCGCCGACCAGTGCCGGATAGCCGAGCCGGACCTCGATTGTCACCGTGCGGCGCTCAGTCGTCGTCATCGGTCTCGCACCAGTCGATGCGGGTGAAGAGGCGCCGGAAGAGGCCGAGCGGCAACGGCTCCGGGTGGCGCAGGCCCCACGGGTTGTGCAGCAGCACCCGCCCCTCGGGGTCGAGCCCGCACACCGCATACGCGTGACCGACCGGTGACAGCCCGTACCGCACGGCCAGCGCGGCGTCGGCGGGGTCGTCGTCGAAGGGGCGGCTGCAGGCGACCGCGGGCCGGCGGGACGTGATCAGTGCGGTCAGCGCCTCGTCGGGCGCCCGCGGCAGGCGGAGCAGCCAGCACGGCCGGCCGGTGATCCAGTGCAGCGCCTCGACCGGCAGCCCGCCCTCGCCGAGCACCGGATAGCCGCCGGCGTAGACGGCGAACGCCTTCTCGACGTACGGCACGAGCGTGGAGTGGTCGGGGGAGTGCGCGTACGCGAGCCGCCCGCTGCCGCCGTCGACCGGAAGTGTCGCGCGCAGCCGGTACCGACGCCCCGGCACGTCGACCAGCACGACGTCGTCGCCGGCCGTGGCGCGCGGCAGCAGCTCGGGCGCGCGGTCGGCCACGGCCCCCAGAGCCGCGACGAGGTGGCAGTCGCTGATGCCGCCCTGCCGCGCGAACCGCACATCGACGGCGACCGGGTGCGTGAGCGGGCGCCCCGCGTACTCGACGCCCGCGGTGACCTCGGGCTCGACGGTCAGCCCGGGGACGGGAGAAGGACCGCCGGCCGGTGTCCCCGAGGGGGCGAGGAACGGTGGCCGGCGGCCCGCCGGAGGTGAGTCGCGCAACAGCCCGCGCAGCCGCCGGGCCTCGGCGTCGACGGCGTGCAGCGTGCGGTCGGCGGCGTCGTCGACCGCGGCCACGACGCCGTCCGCACCGGCCATGCCGGCCGCACGCCCCACCGTCGCCGAGCGCAGCGCGCCGAACTCCGTCGCCGCCGCCGCGCGCAGGGCCGCCAGAGCATCGGCGGCCGCGCGGACCGGCCGCTCACCCATGGGCGCACCCGGCCGCCGCCGGACTCGTTGTCGCTCTCACACCCCCTATGGGTGTTCTCAGCGACCCGAATGTGACACGACGCTCAGGATTTCTCGCCGCCGCCGGGCTTCATGGACTCCCAGATCTCCTTGCATTGCGGGCAGACCGGGTACTTCTGGGGGTCGCGGCTGGGCACCCACACCTTGCCGCAGAGAGCGATGACGGGGGTGCCGTTGATCATGGCCTCGGTGAGCTTGTCCTTGGGCACGTAATGCGAGAACCGCTCGTGGTCGCCGTCGCCGCTGCCGGGCTGGGTGCGGCGGTCCTCGATGGTCTCGGTGCCGGGGCTCATCTGCGTGCTCACGCCGTCAGTCTACGGACCGAAATCCCGAAGAGACCATGTCGGGAGCGTCGCTATGATTCGCTCGTGACAGCGAGGCCGGCCGACGACGGCGCCCAGGGGATCCTCGGCCCGGCGTATCTCCGCCTCTCCGTCGGCATCGTCTCGGCGGTCGTGTTCGTCGCGTTCGAGTCCATGGCCATCGCCACCGCCATGCCGAAGGCCGTGCCCGAGCTCGACGGCATGGCGCTCTACGCGTTCGCCTTCTCCGCCTTCTTCACCACCAGCCTGTTCGCCATGGTCGTCTCCGGCGAGCTGTGCGACCGGAAGGGGCCGCGGCTGCCGCTGATCCTCGGCACCGGCGCCTTCACGGTGGGCCTGCTGCTGGCGGGGTCGGCGCAGTCGATGTGGCCGTTCCTGGCCGGCCGGGCCATCCAAGGGCTCGGCGGCGGGCTGGTCATCGTCGCGCTGTACGTGGTGGTCGGGCGGGCCTACCCGGAGCGGCTGCGGCCGAAGATCTTCGCCGCCATGGCGGCCGCCTGGGTGCTGCCGTCCATCATCGGACCGCTGGTCGCGGGCATCCTGACCGACGAGCTCTCGTGGCGGTGGGTGTTCCTCGGCATCGCGCCGCTGGTGCTGATCCCGGTCTTCCTGGCGCTGCCGCAGGCCAAAGCGCTCGACGGACCGCCGCCGGGCGGTGCGTCGCAGCGCAGCGGGCGCAAGCGGTTCGCCGCGGCCGCCGCGCTCGGCGTGGGGCTGCTGCAGTACGCGGGCTCGCGCGCCGACCTGCTCGGCCTGGGTGTCGCCGTCGTCGCGCTGGCGCTCATGGTGCCGACGGTGCCGAAGCTGCTGCCGCCGGGCACCATCGCGCTGCGGCGCGGGCTGCCCACCGTCGTCGCGCTGCGCGGCATCTACGCGGGCGCGTTCTTCGGCACCGAGACCTTCCTCCCGCTGCTGCTGGTCTCGGAGCGCGGGATGTCGTCGACGCTGGCCGGCCTGTCGCTGACGGGGGGAGCGCTCGGCTGGGCGGCCGGGTCCTGGTACCAGGGCCGCACCCGCACCGTCGCGCCGCGCTACCTGCTGGTGCGGGCCGGCGGCGTGTTCGTGGCGATCGCGATCTGCCTGGTCGCGCTGACGCTGGTGCCGGCCGTGCCGCCGGTCGCCGTCATGCTCGGCTGGGTCATCGGCGCGTTCGGCATGGGCATCGCGACGGCGAGCATGAGCGTGCTGCTGTTCCAGCTGTCGCCGGTCGCCGACCACGGCGCCAACTCCGCTGCGCTGCAGGTCAGCGACGCCCTGTTCACGGCGACGTTCGTCGGCCTGGCCGGCACCATCTTCGGCACCGGGCACGCGGGCGACCTCGCCGAGGCCGCCGTCGAGCACTGGGTCTACCTGGTGATCATCGGGGTCATGGCGGCGCTCGCCCTGTTCGGGGCGTGGGCGGCCGGCCGGGTCCGCACGCCGCCGGTCGCGACGCCGTCGGCACCCGATCAGACGGCGGAGCCGGCTGCGTGAGTCTGTGCGCGTCCGGCCGCGGGCTGTCGGTCCCGGCCGTTAGGCTCGAACCATCGGTGTCGGCAGTGCCGCCGGCGGACCGGACTCCGACGTCGACATCACGGGAGATGTGTGAGCACTTCGGCCGCTGAGCACCTGCCTCCTGCCTATCCCGATCGTGCCCCGTGGGGAACCGCGGGGCGCCTGCGTGCCTGGCAGGCGGCGGCGCTCGAGGACTACATGGGGCGCGACCCCCGCGACTACCTCGCGGTGGCCACGCCGGGCGCGGGCAAGACGACGTTCGCACTGCGCATCGCCGCGGAGCTGCTCGCACGCCGGGTCGTCCACCAGCTCACCATCGTCGCGCCCACGGAGCACCTGAAGCGGCAGTGGGCCGAGGCCGCCGACAAGGTCGGCATCACCGTCGACCCCGCGTTCAGCGGCCGCACGGCCCGCACCAGCCGCGACTTCACCGGTGTCGCGGTCACCTACGCCGGCGTCGCGGCGCACCCCATGCTGCACCGCGCCCGCTGCGAGAACCGCCGCACCCTGGTCATCCTCGACGAGGTGCACCACGCCGGCGACTCCCTGTCCTGGGGCGAGGCCACGCGCGAGGCGTTCGAGCCGGCGGCGCGGCGGCTGGCGCTGACGGGCACCCCGTTCCGCTCCGACATCAACCCCATCCCGTTCGTCACCTACGCGCCCGACGCGCAGGGCGTCCCGCGCAGCGTCGCCGACCACTCCTACGGCTACGCCGAGGCGCTCAAGGACGGCGTCGTCCGGCCGGTGCTGTTCATGGCGTACTCCGGTGAGATGCGCTGGCGCACCCGGGCCGGCGACGAGGTCGCGGCGCGGCTGGGCGAGCCGCTCACCAAGGACATCACCGCGCAGGCCTGGCGCACCGCGCTCGACCCGCACGGCGATTGGATCCCGTCGGTCCTGCAGGCGGCCGACACCCGGCTCACCGAGGTGCGCCGGCACGTGCCCGACGCCGGCGGCCTGGTCATCTCCACCGACCAGGAGTCCGCCCGGGCCTACGCCGCGCTGCTCAAGCGGGTCTGCGGCGAGTCGCCCACCGTCGTGCTCTCCGACGAGCCCAAGGCGTCGAAGAAGATCGCCGAGTTCAGCGCCGGCGACAGCCGCTGGATGGTCGCCGTGCGCATGGTGTCCGAGGGCGTCGACGTCCCCCGGCTCGCGGTCGGGGTCTACGCCACGGCCACCCAGACGCCGCTGTTCTTCGCCCAGGCCGTCGGCCGCTTCGTCCGGGTCCGCAAGCGCGGAGAGACCGCGTCGATCTTCCTGCCGACGGTGCCGTCGCTGCTGTCGTACGCGGGCGAGATGGAGGTCTCGCGCGACCACGTCCTGGGCAAGCCGCCCGGCGCCGACGACGACCCCAACGCCGTCGAGGAAGCGCTCATGGAGGCCGCCCAGCGCGAGGAGCCCGGCGACGGCGAAGAGCTCGTGCCGTTCGAGGCGCTCGGCTCCGACGCCTCCTTCGACCGCGTCCTGTACGACGGCGGCGAGTTCGGCACCCAGGCCCGCACCGGGTCCGCCGAAGAGGCCGACTACCTGGGCATCCCCGGCCTGCTCGAGCCCGACCAGGTCGCGACTCTGCTGCGACGGCGGCAGGCCGAGCAGCAGGCGGCTCGTGCGGCGGCCACGGCCGACGGCGACGGCGACGGCGACGGCTCGGCCGCCGGTGGCGGCCACGGCGAGCGCGACCCCGCCGTCTTCGAGCAGATCTCGCTGCTGCGGCGCGAGCTGAACGGGCTGGTCGGCGCCTGGCACCACCGCACCGGCAAGCCGCACGGCGTCATCCACACCGAGCTGCGCAAGTCGTGCGGCGGCCCGCCGGCCGCGCTGGCCACGGCGGCTGAAATCCAGGAGCGCATCGACACCATCCGCGCCTGGGCGGTCGCCCGCAGCGGCTAGGTGTACCCGGCCGGGTCCTCCGGCCGGTGAGGTGCACCCGTCCGGATGGGGACGGCGGGAAGGGGGCGGCCGCCCGCAACCTGGAGGGCTGGGTCGCAGGCGGCCGCCGGTGGGGCTCCGGGGCGCCCCGGTCGTGGGAACGTCTAGCGGGAGATGCGCACGGCGTCGGCCTCGATGGAGCCGGCGGCCGACGTCCAGCGGCTGACGCCGACGACCGGGCGGTTGCCGGCGGCCAGCGAGAAGGTCCCGATCGAGACCCAGCGGCCGCCGTTGCTGCGCTGGTCGACGTAGACCGTCTGATTGCCGCTCGGGGTCGCGACGATGTACGGCGTCCGCGAGTTGTTGGCGGGGTCCTGCGGATACCAGACCTCGACCCGGTAGGTGGCGGCCGACGGGATGTTCGCGCTGAACCAGGCGACGTCGCTGGACAGTACCGGCTGGGCGTGGCGGTGGTTGCTGCCGTACTGCCCGGGCGCCGACGCCGTGACCCAGTTGGCGCTGGCGGTGAACGCGCCGCCGTTGTCGACGATGACGCTCCACGAGGGCTCGCCGCCGCCACCGTTGACATAGCTCATGTACCGGTTCCAGTCCCAGTTGGGACCCGGGTCGGTGTGTGTCGCGCCGGGGGCCTCGCTGTGGGCGATGATGTGGGTCCGCGTGCGCGGGATGCCGTAGCGGTCGCAGACGTGGCGGGTGAGGGCCGCCGACGAGCGGTACATGGCCTCGGTGTACCAGGCGGGGTCGTTGACCCAGCCCTCGTGCTCGATGCCGATGGACCGGTTGTTGGTGTTGCCGACGTGCCAGGCGACGTCCTTGTTGCGCACCATCTGCGTCACCTCGCCGTCGGACGAGCGGATGACGTAGTGCGCCGACACGTTCGCGCTGGGGTTCTGGAACCAGGAGATGCAGCCGGCGTACGAGCCCTGGACCGTGTGAATGACTACGCGATCGATGGCGTAGTCACTGGGCCGGTTGGCGACGCGGTAGTTGCCCGAGTTGGCGGCCACCCAGCGGGCCGGCGGGTAGTCGTCGGTCATGACGGTGAACCGCTGGCCGAGCGTGGGGACGTCGGCGAACGCGCCGTAGTCGGGGGCGACGGGGCGGGCGGCGACGGTGAACGTCTCGCCGTTCGCCCGCAGGGACAGGCCACGCTCGAGCGTCTGGTAGACGGTGTCGGCCTCGAGCCGGGCGACGGACGGGTCGGCGAACGCCGAGTAGCGGGCCACCGGCTCGTACCAGGCGTCGAGGCGGCCGCGGTCGGCCGCCGTCAGCCCCGCACCGTCGGCCAGGCCACGCAGCAGCGCGGCGGCGCCGTCGACGTTGGCCGCGAGGTCGGTCTGCAGCGCGGACACCGGCTGGCCGCTGAGCTTCGAGGCCGTGCCCAGTGTGTCGGTGGTGGGGTTGCGGACCAGGTGCATGACGCCGTAGCCGCCGGCCGAGCTGGGCTGCCCGTCGTGGTCGTCGATGCGGGTGACGGTGTGCGCGAGCGCGATCAGCAGGTCGCGCGGGACGCCGTGGCGACGGGCCGCCGCGGCGAAGACGCTGGTGAGCCGCGTGACGGGCCGGACGGGGTGGCCGGCGGCGTTCGCGGCGGTGGAGACGGCGGGTGTCACGACGATGGCGGCGCCGAGCGCCAGGACGGCGCGGCGGGTGGGTTGGCTGGTCACTGCGGATCCCCTCTGTCGCCCTGCACCGGCGGGTCGCGCCGGCCGAGTCACAGCAGAACCTACCGACAGTTTGTGGCGCTGTCACCAGAATCTGGGCGAATGTCCGGTTAATCGGCCCGAGGGATGGAGTGTCGCTCGAGGAAATCGTAGACGTCGGTGTCGTCGACCCCGGGAAAAGTGCCCGGTGGCAATGCTGCCAGCAGGTGCGAGTGGACCCGCGCACTGGGCCACGCCCGGCTGGCCCAGCGGTCGGCGAGGGCGGCCGGCGGACGGCGGCAGCAGGACGGGTCGGGGCAGCCCGACGTCGCCCGGACGGTGGTCTCGCGGCCCTGGAACCACTTCGAGTGCGCGTACGGCACGCCGACGTCGATGGCGAAGTCGCCCTCAGGCGTGCTCTCGACGTGCGTGGTGCACCAGTACGTGCCGCGGCCCATGTCGGTGTACTGGTGGTGGGTGGCGTGCCGGTCGGGTGCGGAGAACACCGCCCGCGACGCCCAGAACCGGCAGACCAGCTGGCCCTCGATGGCGCCGGTGACGTCGGTGGGGAACGTGACGTCGTCGTTCTCGTACGCCTTGTAGATGACGCCGTCCTCGCCGACGCGCATGAAGTGCACCGGCAGGCCCAGGTGGTGCGTCGCGAGATTGGTGAACCGGTGCGCCGCCGTCTCGTAGGACACCGCGAACACGTCGCGGAGGTCGTCGATGGCCAGCTCGCGCCGGGCCTTGGCCCGCTGCAGGAACCCGGCCGCGGCCGCCTCGGGCATCAGCAGCGCCGCGGCGAAGTAGTTGGTCTCGACCCGCTGGCGCAGGAAGTCGGCGTAGTCGGCCGGCTCGCGGTGGCCCAGCGCGAAGTGCCCGAGCGTCTGCAGCACGATGGTCCGCGGGTCGTGCCCGCCGCGGCCGGCCGCCGGCAGGTAGATGCGCCGGTCGGCGAGGTCGGTGACGGACCGGGTGGCGCGCGGCAGGTCGGCCACGCGGTGCAGCGTGAAGCCGAGGTGCGTGGTCAGCTCGCCGACGCCTCGCTCTGTCAGCGGGCCGCCCTCGTGGCCGACGGCGCGCGAGATGCCGGCCGCGACCTGCTCGATCTCGGCGAAGTAGTTGCCGCGGTCGCGCATCTGCCGGCGCAGCTCGGCGTTGGCCCGGCGCGCCTCCTCGGGCGTGGCGGCCTGCTCGGTGGCCCGGCGCTGCAACTCGCGGTGCAGGCCGACCAGCGACTCGAGCACATCGGTGCCGAGCGTCGCCGTTGCGGCGACGTGGGGGAGCCCGAGCGACGCGTACAGCGGCTCGGCCTGTGCGTGCTCGAGCGCGATCTCGAGCGCGGCCCGGTGCGACGGCGGCTCCGGCTTCATGAGGTCGGCGACGTCGGCGCCCAGCGCCGTCGCGATGGCCTGCAGCAGTGTGAGCCGCGGCTCACGCCGTCCGTTCTCGATCTGCGAGAGCAGCGACGGCGCGCGATCGACGGCGACGGCGAGCGCGCCGAGCGTGAGCCCGGCGGCCTTGCGGGCGTGCCGGATGCGGCGGCCCAGGGTGACGAGGTCGAGATCGGCCATGCCCCCTCTTCCACAAAATTGTCCTGCCAGTGAAATTCGTCGAATCTTCACCCACTCTAGCGGTAGATCGGACCGTATGACGGCCAGCACGGTGGAGGACGTCAGCAATTCACCGCACTCCGGGAGTGAGCATGACGACGACACAGGACCGCCGGACCACCGAGGCCGCCACCCTCGCCGAGCAGTGGGCGACCGACCCGCGCTGGGCCGGCGTGCGCCGCACCTACACCGCCGAGGACGTCGTGCGGCTGCGCGGCAGCGTCCGCGAGGAGCACACGCTCGCCCGCCGAGGCGCCGAGCGGCTGTGGGACCTGCTGCGGCGCGACGACGAGCACGTGGCCGCGCTCGGCGCGATCACCGGCAACCAGGCGGTGCAGATGGTCCGGGCCGGGCTGAAGGCGATCTACCTGTCCGGCTGGCAGGTCGCGGCCGACGGCAACACCTCCGGCCACACCTACCCGGACCAGAGCCTCTACCCCGTCAACTCGGTGCCGGCCGTCGTCCGCCGCATCAACAACGCGCTGCTGCGCGCCGACGAGATCACCTACGCCGAGGGCACGGACCCCGGGTTCGACTGGCTGGCGCCGATCGTCGCCGACGCCGAGGCCGGGTTCGGCGGGCCGCTGAACGCCTACGAGCTGGCCAAGGCGCTGATCGCCGCCGGCGCCGCGGGCGTGCACTACGAGGACCAGCTGGCCTCGGAGAAGAAGTGCGGCCACCTGGGCGGCAAGGTGCTGGTCCCGACGTCGCAGCACGTCCGGACCCTCAACGCCGCGCGCCTGGCCGCCGACGTGGCCGGAACGCCGACCATCGTCGTCGCCCGCACCGACGCCCTGGCCGCGGAGCTGATCACCAGCGACGTCGACCCCGCCGACCAGCCGTTCCTCACCGGCGAGCGGACCGCCGAGGGGTTCTTCCGCACCCGCTCGGGCGTCGAGCCGGTGCTGGCCCGCGCGCTGGCCTACGCGCCCTACGCCGACCTGCTGTGGGTCGAGACCGGCACCCCGGACCTCGCCCTGGCCCGCAAGGTCGCCGAGACCGTGCACGAGCAGTACCCGGGCAAGATGCTGGCGTACAACTGCTCGCCGTCGTTCAACTGGAAGGCGCACCTCGACGACGCCGAGATCGAGACCTTCCAGCGCGACCTCGCCGAGCTGGGCTACCGGTTCCAGTTCATCACGCTGGCCGGCTTCCACCAGCTCAACTACGGCATGTTCGACCTCGCCCGCCGGTACGCGGAGAGCGCGATGACGGCCTACGTCGACCTGCAGCAGCGCGAGTTCGCCGCCGAGAGCCTCGGCTACACGGCGACGAAGCATCAGCGCGAGGTCGGCACCGGCTACTTCGACCTGGTCGCGACGGCGCTCAACCCCGACAGCGACACGCTGGCGCTCAAGGGGTCGACGGAGGAGGAGCAGTTCTGACAAGGGAATGGCTGCGGGCGGACCACCGGGGTTCTGGGCCGCCGGTGATCCGCCCGCGGTCTGTGAGTGTCAGAGCTCGCTCTTCGAACGGGCCGCCGCGATCAGGATGTCCTGCCGCTGCCGCCGGGTGTGCCGGCCTGCGTCGACCCACTCCTGCGACACGGCCTCGACCCTGCGGACGAGGTCGGCGTGGGTGGCGAACGGCGCCGCCTCCCACACGCGGTCGAGGAACGTCTCGCCCTGCTGGTCGCGGACGGCGTCGTTCGGCACGCCGGTGCGCTGCGACCGGAACACGATCTCCGGCTCCACCCGCTTGAAGTACGGGTGGTAGGCGTTGAACTCCCCCGGCACCGGGTCGGCGACGTAGTACGGCGCCAGCAGGTAGCCGTGTGTCGTGAAGTGCATCGACGCGTCGCTGGGCCGGATGGACGCCGCGAGGTCGCCGTTCAGCCCGAGCTGGGAGAAGAACGAGAACTGCCGGTAGGTGGTGTTCGCGTCGCGCACGACCATCAGCGTCGGGCCGTACATGATCGACTGCACCGACTTGTCGTTGATCGCCTTGTCGACCCAGAAGCTCAGCGGCATGGTGATGTCGACGACGTCGCCGGCCTGCCAGACGCGGCTGACGGTGACGTAGGACGTCGGCGTCGCGTCGACCTTCTGGTCCTTGCCGTTGACGGCGACCGTGTAGCCCTGCTTCGCCCAGCCGGGGACCCGCAGCTTCAGGTCCAGGGGCCCGCTGCCGCTGACGAAGCGCAGCCGGGTCGAGCCGGCCGCCGGGAACGCCGTCTCCTGCGTGATGACGAAGCCCCGCTCCGGCCAGGTCAGCGTCGCCTGGATGAACAGGTTGAGGTAGAGCGCCGACCCGTCGCCGGAGCGGAAGAACACCGTCTCCTGGTACTTCGTGTGGCTCTCGACACCGGTGCCGTTGCAGCAGCTGCCGTTGCCGCCGTAGCGGCTGTACTCGACGAACGTGCCGATGCGCCGCGACCGGCCCGGCCACATGTTCTGGTGGTACGTGACCTCGGTGTTCGTGACGCTGTCGATGTCGCGGCGCGAGCTCATGATCTGGTTGTGCAGGGCCTTCTCGTAGAAGTCCATGAACGCCGGCTCGGGCTCGATGAAGAACAGGTTCCGGGTGAGCCGGAGCATGTTGTACGCGCAGCAGGTCTCGGCGTGCCGCGGGTCGCTGCCCGACGTGAACCCGGACGTGATGTCGCCGCGGGCGCGGAAGTGCTCGCTGCGTCCCGCGCCGCCGTTGCTGAACGTGCGGTGCGGCACGACCATGCCCCAGAAGTTGCGGGCCGCCGTGTGGTACTGCTCCTCGCCGGTGTGCTCGAAGATGCGCAGGTAGCCGATGTTCGGCGCCATGTACTGGTTCGCGTGGCGGCCGTTGAGCTGGTCGACGTCGTTGATGGTGGCGTTGAACAGCGTGCTGAACGTGAACATCTTGGCGGTCTCGAGGAACCGGTCGCGCTGCGCGGCGTCGCTGGTGTGCGACGCGAGCTCGGCCATGACCTCGTTCATCGACCCGGCCTCGCCGGCGCTGTAGGTGTTCCACATGCTGTCGCGGCCCTCGGGCGTGAGCGCGCTGAGCCGGCTGTGGACCCATTCGCCCATGCGGAACAGGATCGGCAGCGCGTCCTCGTTGCCGGTGAGGTCGTAGGCGTTGAGCAGTCCGCGCATGATCTTGTGGTGGGTGTACCAGACCGCCCAGACGGCGTTCGGCCCGCTGTTGGGCTGCACCATCGGCGGTTCGATGCGGATGAACTGGCCCTCGGGGAACGCCGCGAGGTAGCCGGGGTAGCCGGTGCCGACGATGGTGGCGTCGCGGCCGTGGCCCGACGCGTCCGGCGCGGCCTGGCCCTCGGCGTCGAAGGTCCAACGGGCCAGCAGGCCGGTGCCGTCGACCCCGCCGGTCGGGTCCGTGGTGGCGGTGGCGAGCGCCTGGACCTCGGCCGCGGACAGTGCCCGGCCGTGCAGCTGCACCTCGTCGACCGCGGCGTTGAGCAGCGCGTGGTCGTTGCTGGTCGAGCGGCCGATCCAGTTGCTGACCGTGGCGCCGACGGCCGCGGGCGTGACGGTCATGGCAGGGTTGACGGCGACCTCGGCGCCGTCGACGTAGAGCCGCCCGGTGCCGCCGCCGATGGTGACCGCGACGTGCGACCAGGTGCCGACCGGCAGCTGCACGGGGGAGTCGATGCGCTGCTCGGCGCCGGACCCGTCGACCGTGATGGCGAACCGGGGGCCGACGGTATCGGAGATGCGCGCCGTCAGGGCGACGTAGGCCCGCGTGCTGGTCGCGAGGGTGAGGATGCGCGCGTTGGTCTGGTTCGCGACCGGCCGCACCCAGGCGGCGAAGGTGACGTCGGTGACGCCGGTGTTCAGGCCGGCGGGCAGCGTGACGAACTGGTTCGGATGCGGGTCGCTGAGCTGGACGGCCTGGCCGAACCTGCCGGCGACGCGGCCGAGATTGCGCTGGTCCAGGGCGTCCTGGACCTTCGCGAGCTCCGCCACGATGTAGTCGAGCTTCGTCAGGAAGAGCTCCTCGCCGGTGGCCGCCCAGCACTGCGCGAGCATGGTCATCCAGTGGCCGGAGAAGTGGCCGCGGAGCAGGTGGTTCGGCGTGTCCCAGCCGCCGGGCCAGGTGCCCGGCGCCGGCAGCCCCGCGTTGCGGCGGAACAGGTGCAGCATGCGGTCAGGCCCGTCGAGCACGTTCCCCGTGCCCGGGTAGTTGCGGGCATAGTTGAGCATCCGGTCGCGCTTGTCCTTGTAGATGCCATCGCCCAGGGTGACCTGGTTCAGCGCGAACGGCGCGACCTCCCACGTGTCCGACGTCCACCCCGGCCGCGGCGCGCCGCCGATGACGGCGCCGGCGCCGGTGTCGGCGTGAGCGGCGGGTGCGACCGCGGTGGCGACGGCGGACGCCGCAGCCGGGGCGGCCGCCGCCATCGCGCCCATGCGCAACGCGTCGCGTCGGGAGAATCTCTTGCTCATCTCGCCCTCCTCGTTCCGGCCCTCGTTGGCCGCGCAGTGGTGCAAATGTGAGCGTTAACAGAAGTGCTCCGGGATCCGCTCTTGAGCGGAATGTGACCGGTAACAGGTGAAATATCGCATCCGCGCCGGGGGCGGGTCAAGGGTGATCCGTCGACCGCGTCAGCCTGCGGTCGCGCCGTGCTCGCTTACCGGCCCACCACCGGAATGACCACGTTCACCACCCGATCCGGTGCCACACGAGGCCTTCGGACCTCGTGACGCACCTGAGCGCCTCGTGATGTGACGCGCACGCGGCCCGGCAATCGCTTTCCCGGATGTTCGCGGCGCTGGCGGCGACATCACGAGGGTCACCCGCGCTTCACGAGGTCCGCAGGCCTCGTGTGGCAGGGATTCGGGTGGTGAACGTGATCATCGGGAGGGCGGGTCAGAGCTTGCGCATCGACCAGGCGTGTTCGGCGGAGGCGACGACGGCGTCGAGGTCCTGTCCCGTCGACGCCAGCACGGCGGCGGCCACGGCGCCCTCGGCGAACGGGGCGTCGGCGAGGCGCACGACCGGCGCGTCGGCCTCGTCCTCGAGGTCCTCGACCAGGGTCTTCGACGTCAGGACGGAACTTCCCATGTCCATGATCACGCAGACGCCGTCGCCGCTGTCGGCGGAGCGGACGGCGGCGGAGATCAGCTCGATGCTGGTGCCGAACCGGCCGTCGTCGGTGCCGCCGGCGGCCCGGATGGCGACCGACGGACCGGCGAGCTCCGCCGCCAGATCGGCGACGGAGCCCGCGACCGCCGGGCTGTGCGAGACCAGCACGATGCCCACCGTCACGCCGTGACCTCCGCGAGCGCCCGCAGGATCAGCGCCAGCGACGCCGCACCCGGGTCCTCGTGGCCCACGCTGCGCGCGCCGAGGTAGCTGGCCCGGCCCTTGCGCGCCTGCAGCGGGACCGTCGCGGCGAGCCCGGCCTCGGCGGCGTCGGCGGCCGCGACGGACGCCGACGCGAGATCGCCGCCGTCGGCGACCGCCTGCCGGAACGCCGCCACCGCCGGAGCGAGGCCGTCGACCATGGTCTTGTCGCCCTCGGCGGCGCCGCCCAGCTCCTTGATCGCCGTCAGGGCGGCCTCGAGCGCGTCGCCGACCTGCTCCGCCGTCGCCTCGGTGGCGTCGCCGAGCGCCTTGCCGGCCCGGCGGAACGCGGTGCCGTAGAGCGGCCCGGACGCGCCGCCGGTCTTGGCGACGATGCCGCGGCCGGCCGCGACCAGCACGTCACCGGGCGTGGCGGGCTCCTTCTCGGCGATGTTGGCCAGGGCGGCGGCGAGACCGCGGGCCATGTTGGCCCCGTGGTCGCCGTCGCCGATCGCGGCGTCGAGGCCGGTCAGCCGTGCCTCGTTCGCCTTGACGACGGCCTCGGACGCGGTGATCCACGCCGTCGCCGTCTGGACGTCGAACGCCATGGTCACCGTCCCCACCGCAGCGCGGGCGTCGACACCGGGGCGTCCCACAGCCGCAGCAACTCGTCGTCCAGCGACATGACGGTGATCGAGAAGCCCTGCTGGTCGAGGCTGGTGATGTAGTTGCCGACCAGGCTGCGCGCGACGGTGCCGCCGTGGCCCTCGATCCAGGCGACGGCCTCGGCGAAGGCGCCGTACAGTTCGATCAGCGGGGTGCCGCCCTGGCCGTTCAGCATGACCAGCTGGTCGCCGGCGATGGGGCGGTCGGCGTGGATGACGTCGAGGGCGTAGCCGACGAGGTCGTGCACCGGCTGCATGGTGCCGCGCTCGCGGCCCGGCTCGCCGTGGATGCCGACGCCCAGCTCGACCTCGTTCTCGGCGAGGTCGAAGCCCGGCTTGCCGGCCGCCGGGACGGTGCCGGCGTGCAGCGCGATGGCGAACGAGCGGGTGGCCTCGTTGACGCGGGTGGCGAGGGCGGCGACGGTGTCGAGGTCGGCACCCTCCTCGGCGGCCGCGCCGGCGAGCTTCTCGACGAAGACCGTGCCGCCGACGCCGCGGCGCCCAGCGGTGTAGGTGGAGTCCTCGACGGCGGCGTCGTCGTTGGTGACCACGCTGACGACGCGGATGTCCTCGTCCTCGGCCAGCTCGGCCGCCATGCGGAAGTTGAGCACGTCGCCGGTGTAGTTCTTCACGATGTGCAGCACCCCCGACCCGTGGTCGGCGGCCTTGGTGGCGGCCAGGATCTGGTCCGGCACCGGTGACGTGTAGACCTCGCCAGGCGCGGCGGCGTCGAGCATGCCGTAGCCGACGTAGCCGCCGTGCAGCGGCTCGTGGCCGGAGCCACCTCCCGAGACCAGTCCCACCTTGCCCGCCATGACGCCGCCGGCTCGCGAGACGACCCGGTTCTCGAGGTCGACGGCGAGCGACGGGTGGGCGGCGGCCATGCCGCGCAGAGCGTCGGCGATGACCGAGTCGGGGGAGTTGATCAGCTTCTTCATCGACGGACCGACCTTTCCGTGACGGCGGCGTTCCCGTGGCGCCGGGGCTCGGCCGCGCTGTGGGCGATGCGCAGATGTCATCTGCGTGACACAGTACGCGTGAATGTGCGTCGCGGACCGGGCACCGGCGAACCTCTATGGTGGGGCCGTGGTGGAGATCTCCCAGACCCTCGATCGCGGGCTACGGCTGCTCGAGGTGCTGTCCGGCTCGAGCGGCGGGCTCACTGTCGCCGAGGCCTCCGCCGTGCTCGGCGTCAACCGCACCATCGTCTACCGCCTGCTGGCCACGCTCGAGCAGCACGGGCTCGTGCGCAGGGTGGCCGGCGGCCGGTTCAGCGTCGGCTTCGGCGTGCTCACGCTGGCCGGCAGTGTGCAGCCGTCGCTGCGCCAGGTCGCCCAGCCGGTGCTGCGCTCGCTCGCCGAGGACCTCGGCACCACGGCGCATCTCACCATCGCCGACGGCGTCGAGGCGCTGGCCGTGGCGGTGGTCGAGCCGACCCGCACCGACTACCACGTCGCCTACCGGGTCGGGTCCCGTCATGCGCTCGAGCGGGGCGCGGCCGGGCGGGCGATCCTGGGGGCGCGGTCGGGGTCGAGGTCGTACGTGGCGACGGCGGGCGAGCTGCAGACCGGGGCGAGCGGGGTGGCGGCGCCGGTGCTCGACCTCCCCGGCGTCGAGGCGAGCGTCGGCGTCATCGCGCTCGGGGCGCTCGACGCGGACACCGTCGGGCCCCGGACGGTCGCGGCCGCGGCCGAGCTGGCGGCGGCGCTGGCCTGAGGCCGCCCTATTCCGCGACGGTGACCTCGATCTCGTTCGAGGCCTCGTCGGGGTCGTCGACGTTCACGACGCGGAAGAAGTTGGGCCCCGGCGCACCGGTGGCGACGGAGCCGCTGAACGAGCCGTCGGCGCGGGTGGTGAACGTGAGCGGACGGCTGGCGGGATAGTCGACCCACTCGCCGTCGCCGACCCGGTGCTGGAGGCTGACCTCGACGCCGTCCTCGACCGGCGCCAGCGTGCCGGCGAGGGCGATCAGGTCGTTCGGCGCGACCTCGACCGGGTCGGCCGAGAGCGTCAGGCCCTCCGCGGGCGGCGCCTCGCCCTCGCCCGGCGCGCCGGGGTCGGACGTGCGTGCGTCGCCCGCCGGGTCGGCGCCGCCGTCGCGGGAGCCGAACCAGGCGCCGCCGGCGAACCCGAGCACCGCGGCGACGGCGAGACATGCGGCCAGCGCCCCGGCGGTGGCCCGGCTGGGCGGGGGCGCGTCGCCGGCCCGGCGCGGCCGGGTGCGCGGCGACCTGCCGCGCGTGCCGCCGCCTCCTCGGGCCGACGGCTCGCGCGCGGGCGCGTCCTCGTCCTCGTCGATCGGGTCGGGCGCCAGAGCGGGTGCGAATGCCTGGATGGCCGGCGCGGCGGCGGTGCCGACCTCGGGGGCGCGGGGGGCGACCCGGGTGGCGGTCTCCGGCGGAGGCGAGGGTGCCCAGGCCTGCGTGACGGCCTTGGCCGAGCCGTCGGACCGGGTCGCCCGGCTCGCCCGGAGGCCGGGGGCGGCGTCGGGCTCGCCGAGGCCGAGCGGGTCGTCGGGATCGGGCTCCTGGCTCGGCCCGGACCAGAACGGGGTGCCGAAGACGGGCGCGCCGCCGGCCGCGGCCGCGGGGGCAGCATCGGTGGGGACGGGCCCGGAGCGCCGGCGTCGGCCGCCGGCGTGCTTGGACACGCGGTGTCCCGCAGAGGCCTCGTCGCCGGCGCCGGTCGCAGGGTGGGATTCGCCGGGCTCGCCGGCGCGGCGGGTGTGGGATCGGCTCGACTCGGCCGCGCGGTTGGAGCCGCCCAGTACACCGGCGTCGCCGGTGCTGGGCCGGCCGGGCTCGCCGGCGGATGGGGACGGGCCGGTGGTGCCGGTTCGGCCGGACTCGCGTCGCCCGCCGCCGACGGCGGCGCCGGGCTCGGCAGCGTGCCGGGACTCGGTCGTGGGCGCGGTCGCACGGGCTCGCCGGGAGCCGGGAACCGCACCCGCGCCCGCCTCACCTGCGCCGGACTCACTCGGCCCGCCGGCTTCGGCCGCGGACGGGGCCGGGCCGGTGGTGCCGTTTCGGCCGGACTCGCGTCGCCCGCCGCCGTCGGCGGCGCCGGGTTCGGCACCATGCCCGGGCCCGCCGTCGCGTGCGGTCGGTCCCGTGCTGCGAGACCGGCGAGAGCCGTGGAGCTCGCCGTCACCCTCGCTCGACCGGCCGGAGCCGGCACCGGCACCATCACGATCGCCCGGCCGGCCGAGGTCGGCCGCGAGGCGAGGCTCGGCAGCCCGACCGGACGGGGCCGCGTGTCTGGAGGCCGGACGGGCTGCGTCGGGCGCCTCGTCGTCTGCGGGGAGACCCGGGTCGCTCAGGCCGCCCAGGCCGGGCAGCAGTGGTCCGGTCTCGTGCGGGGCGGGTCCGGCGGCGTCGAGCCAGGCGGCGATGCCGAGATCGTCGCCGGAGTCGGCGACCTCAGGCGCCGAGGAGTCGCCGGAGCGGCGGCCGGAGTCGCTGGCCGAGCCGCGATCCGCCGCGCGTCGTCCACCGGCTGCATGCCTGGACGTGGGCCGGGCGTCGCCTGAGGCTGGAGGGGACATCGTCGCCTATTGAAGCATCCGCCACCGTCACCCGATGGGCACGTCGACGGCGTTTGAGACGACCGACTCGTCGTCGGCCCGTACGACTCGGAAGCTGTTGACGCCTTCACGCTGGGAGTTCACGCGCGACGTGCCCGCGCCGTTCGCATCGGTGACGATGGGACTGACGTTGGGGAATGCCTCCCACTCACCGCCGTCGACGCTGCGCTGGATGATCAGCTCGACGCCCTCTTCGGGCGGATCCATGGTGACGGCGAAGTTGATGTCTTCGCTCGGACCGACCTGGGTGGGTTCCGCGGACAGCGTGATGGCGCCGTCGCCCGCGGGGGTCTCGGTGGCCGCCGGGGTCTCGCCCGCGGGGGTCTCACCGACCGGCGTGGTGCTGTCGCCGGAGGTGGACTCCGAGTCGGACGGGCTGCCGCCGCCGGACTGCGAGCCGATGTAGGCACCGCCGCCGAAGCCGACGATGGCGGCGATGATGAGGCAGGCGGCGAGCGCGCCGCCCGAGGCTCGACTGGACATCGGAGACATTCAACCCCGTCACCCCGGGGGCGAGGCAAGTCCGCAGGGCCGCGACGATTGACATGACCAGCAGTGATGATCACTGTGACGACGGCGACAGGTGCGCCGGCCGCCCGGACGGGTACGGTGCCCGCAGGCCGAAGGAGCCGGAGGGATGCGATGAGTGACGCGCCGGACGTCGTTGTGGTCGGTGGCGGTCCCACCGGCCTGCTGCTCGCGGGTGACCTGGCCGCCGCCGGCCTCGCGTGCACCCTGGTCGAGAAGCGCACCGCCCGCTCGCCGCTGACCCGCGCGTTCGCCGTCCACGCCCGCACCCTCGAGGTGTTCGACGCCCGCGGCATTGCCGAGCAGGTCATCGACACCGGGCAGCGGGTGGCCGCGCTCAGCCTGTTCGGCAACGTCGAGGTCGACCTCTCCGATCTCCCGACGCGTTTTCCGTTCGTGCTGGTCACGCCGCAGTACCACGTCGAGGACGTCCTCGAGGAGCGGGCCCGGCGGGCCGGCGCCACCCTGCTGACCGGGGCGACGGTGACGGCGCTCGCACACGACGACGACGGCGTCACCGTGCGGCTCACGGGCGACGACGGCGGCGCCCGGGAGTTGCGAGCGGCGTACGCGGTCGGCGCCGACGGGGTCCGGTCCACCGTCCGCGAGACGCTGGGGCTGCCGTTCCCCGGCGAGGCCGTCGTGCGGTCGGTGATGCTGGCCGACGTCCGGCTGGCCGAGCCGCCCGACGAGGTCCTGGTGGTGAACGCCAACGACGACGGGTTCGCGTTCGTCGCGCCCTACGGCGACGGCTGGTACCGCGTCATCGCCTGGGACCGGCGCGAGCAGCGGCCCGACGACGACCCCGTCGACCTCGAGGAGGTCCGCGACGTCGCGGTCCGCGTGCTCGGCACCGACTACGGGATGCGCGACGTGCGCTGGCTGTCGCGCTTCCACAGCGACGAGCGGCTGGTGCCGAGCTACCGCGAGGGCCGGGCGTTCCTGGCCGGCGACGCCGCTCACGTGCACTCGCCGGCCGGCGGGCAGGGCATGAACACCGGGCTGCAGGACGCCGCCAACCTCGGCTGGAAGCTCGCCGCGGCGGTGCGCGGCTGGGCACCGCCCGGGCTGCTCGACACCTACGACACCGAGCGCCGAGCCGTCGGGGCCAGCGTCGTGCAGGGGAGCGGCACGCTGCTGCGCATGGCGCTGACGGGGTCGGCGGCGCTGCGGGCGGTGCGCAACATCGCCGGCGCCGTCGCCGCGAGCATCGGCCCGCTGCAGCGCAAGGCCGGCGAGTTCGTCTCGGGCCTGGCCATCGGCTACGACCGCGACCGCGGCGACCACCCCCTGGTGGGCAAGCGGGTCCCCGACGTCACCGTCGTCACCGGGTCCGGCACGAAGACCCGGCTCTACGAGGAGCTGCGGCGCGGCCGGTTCCTGCTGCTGACCGGACAGGACCACCACGGCCTGGTCGACCCGTGGGACGGGCGGGTCGACCTCGTCACGACGGTCGACCGCTCGCACGGCCTCACGCTGGTCCGGCCCGACGGCTACGTCGCCTGGGCCACCGACACCAGGCCGATGATCCGCCGCGACGCCGCGTTGCGCGCCGCCCTCATCGCCTGGGCGGGCGACCCCACGGGCTGACCGGCAACTGTCGCCGTCCCGCCCGCCGCCGACGAAGTCGATCATGGAACAACCGCGGAGTTCCGGTCCGATTCGCCCGGAGTGATTCCGCGGGTACTCCAAGATCGACTCGGCGGGGTGGCGGCGGACTCGACCAAGGGGAGGATCCGCGGCGCGACGACGGTGGACAGCGCGATCAGCGTCGACGTGCGGACGATGTCGTCGTCGCCCACGAGGTCGTCGATGACCCGCTGCAGGTCGTCGTTGTCGCGCGCGACGATGCGGCAGAGCAGGTCGCCCTGGCCGGTGATGGTGTGCACCTCGAGTACCTCGGGGATGCGGCTCAGGTGCGCCGCGACCGACGCGCGGGCGCCCTGGCGGATGTCGAGCGAGGCGAACGCCGTGACCCGGAAGCCCAGGGCCGCCGGGTCGACCGTCGGTGCCAGGCTCGCGATGACGCCGGTGTCGCGGAGCCGGTCGAGCCGGGCCTGCACCGTGCCGCGGGCGACCTGGAGCCGTCGGGACGCCTCGAGCACGCCGATGCGCGGCTCGCGTGTGAACAGCTCGAGGATCCGGGCGTCGAGGCCGTCGATCACAGTAGAACTCCAGTGGACAATCTGCACAGTGGTTTGGCGGTTACGGTGTTCATACCGTACACCGTGACTACTGTGCCGGGGGCCACTTGCTCACCCCGTGACCGCCCGGCAGAGTCCTGTCATGACGGCCATCGATCACGCTCTGACCCCCGAAGAACGCGACGCCGACCTCGATCTCGAGCAGCTCAAGCAGCTCGTCGGCCTGGTGGAGTACGACGAGAGCAAGGACCCGTTCCCGGTCACGGCCATGGACGCGGTCGTGTTCGTCGCCGGCAACGCCACCCAGGCCGCGCACTTCTACCAGTCCGCCTTCGGCATGGAGCTGGTCGCCTACTCCGGCCCCGAGACCGGCAACCGCGACCACAAGGCGTTCGTGCTGCGCAGCGGGTCGGCCCGGTTCGTCATCCAGGGCGGGGTGCACCCCGAGAGCGGCCATCTCGACCACCACCGCCGCCACGGCGACGGCGTCATCGACCTCGCCCTCGAGGTGCCCGACGTCGACAAGTGCGTCGCGCACGCGCGGGCCCAGGGCGCCACCGTCCTCGAGGAGCCGCACGACGTCTCCGACGAGCACGGCACCGTCCGGCTGGCCGCCATCGCGACCTACGGCGAGACCCGGCACTCGCTGGTCGACCGGTCCCGCTACACCGGCCCGTACCTGCCCGGCTACGTCGCCAAGACCTCCACCTACGTCAAGCGCGACGGCGCCCCGAAGCGACTCTTCCAGGCCGTCGACCACTGCGTCGGCAACGTCGAGCTGGGCAAGATGGACTACTGGGTCGACTGGTACCGCAAGGTCATGGGCTTCGTGAACATGGCCGAGTTCGTCGGCGACGACATCGCCACCGACTACTCCGCGCTCATGTCGAAGGTCGTCGCCAACGGCAACCACCGGGTGAAGTTCCCGCTCAACGAGCCGGCCATCGCGAAGAGGAAGTCGCAGATCGACGAGTACCTCGAGTTCTACGGCGAAGCCGGCTGCCAGCACATCGCGCTGGCCAGCAACGACATCCTGCGCACCGTCGACGCCATGCGCGCCGAGGGCATCGAGTTCCTCGACACCCCCGACGCCTACTACGACGACCCCGAGCTGCGGGCCCGCATCGGCACCGTCCGTGTCCCCGTCGAGGAGCTGAAGAAGCGCGGCATCCTGGTCGACCGCGACGAGGACGGCTACCTGCTGCAGATCTTCACCAAGCCCATCGGCGACCGCCCCACGGTGTTCTACGAGATCATCGAGCGGCACGGCTCGCTGGGCTTCGGCAAGGGCAACTTCAAGGCGCTGTTCGAGTCGATCGAGCGCGAGCAGGAGAAGCGGGGAAACCTCTGACCGTCCTGGCCTCGGTCGTCTGCACCAGGCCGTAGACGAACCGGGCCAGCCGCGCCGAGCCGGTGGGCGTCGTGAACGCGACGTGCCACCGGCTCGCCGCGTCGCCCTCGAGGTGCTTGACGCCGGCGTACGTCCGCTCGACGTCGCCGATGACGCACGACCACGGTTCGAGGTCGCCGTCGGCGGGCAGCTGCGGGACGGCGCCGCCCTGCGCGCGGGTCAGCCAGCCGTTGACGACCCTGCCGGTGGTGCCGGTCAGCAGCTCCCAGCGCAGGTCCGGCCAGAGCGGCAGGTACCAGTGGAACAGCCGGCAGCTCACGTCGCCGATCGTCACCTCGCTCTGGCCGGCCGGCGCGCCGAGCACGATGCGGTAGCGGTCGAGTCCGCGCGGCGCCGTGCGCGACCGCTCCACCGTCTGCCAGAACGCGTTCGCCTTTCGCGCGTCCGAGCGGGTCACGCCCAGCCGCTCCCACGCCGCCTCGACGAGCTCCGGCTGGAAGTCCTGCATGCGCCGCAGCAGGACCAGCTGGAACTCTGTGACGCCGAACCCGCTGAGACTCATCGATTCAGCCGGTCAGCCCGCGCTCGTCGCCGTCGGGGCGGCCGAGCGCGCGGCGGGTGATGCCGAGGAGGAAGCGCTCGACCGGAGACCCGTACGGATCGTCGCGGACGACGTAGGTCCAGGTCGCCGACGGCCGGCCGAGGCCGAGCCCCTCCGCGTCCGCGTCGCTGAGGTCCGGGTGCGCGGCCAGGAACTCGTCGGCGTCGTCCTCGGCGCTCTGCAGCAGCGACTCGAAGGCGCGGACGGCCTCGGCGTTGAACTCCACGACGGGGGCCTTGCCGGACAGCGAGCGCAGTGGCGTGGCGTCGCGCAGGTGCGCCAGGTGGGCGAGGTGGTCGGCCCACGCGCGGTCGAGGAAGGACAGCCGCGCGCCGCGCTCGGGCTCGGGCAGCGCGAGCAGCTCCTCGCGGCGGGCCAGGACGTGGGCGCGCTGGCGACGCGGGACGACGGCGTACTCGTGCGTGTTCGCGTAGATCCGCAGCGCCGTGCCCTCGGCCACCCGCTGCGCATGTGCGGCCTGGGCGACAGCGCCCGCGGACGTGATGCGGCCGTCGGCGGCCGGGGTGGCCCGGATCCGGGCGTGCCGGGCGATGAGGTCGTCGTCGAGCGAGGCGAAGAACACCGAGCCGCCGGGGTCGCCCTGGCGCCCGGCGCGGCCGCGGAGCTGGTCGTCGAGCCGCGCCGCCGCATGCGGCTCCGTCCCGATGACCAGCAGCCCGCCGAGGCCCGCGACGTCGGCACGAGCGTCCGCCCCGTCGCTGCCGCCCAGCCGGATGTCGACGCCGCGGCCGGCCAGCTGGGTCGAGACGGTGACGGCGCCGCGGCGGCCGGCCTCGGCGATGACCGCCGCCTCGGCCTCGTGGTTCTTCGCGTTCAGCACCACGCAGGGCACGTCCGCGCCGGCGAGGAGCCCGGCCAGCTCCTCGCTGTCGGCGACGCTGGGGGTGCCGACGAGGACGGGCCGGCCGGTCGCGTGCGCGGCCGCGATGCGGTCGACGACGGCGTTCAGCTTGTCCGCGCGGGTGGCGTAGAGGGCGAGCGGCTCGTCGGTGCGGATGCCCGGCACGTTCGGCGGGATCGTCTCGACCCGGAGGCGGTACATCCGGTCGAACTGCTCGGCGGCCGAGGCCGCCGTGCCGGTCATGCCGCACAGCAGGCCGAACTCCTGCACCAGTTCCGCGGCCGTGATGGAGTCGAGGATCTCGCCGGCCCGGCTGGGCACCAGCCCCTCCTTCGCCTCGACGGCGGCCTGGAGACCGTCGGGCCAGCGGTGCAACCGGGCCACCCGGCCCTTGGTGACGTCGACGAGCTGGACGGCGCCGTCGCGGACGATGTAGTCGACGTCGCGGGTCAGCAGCGCCTCGGCATGGACGGCCAGGTTGGCCCGGGTGAGGATGCGGCCGCCGTCGGCCTCGGAGTACAGGTCGACGTCGAAGGCCTGCTCGACCAGCTCCTCGCCCGCGGGCGTCAGGGCGACCCCGTAGCCGTCGTCGGTCACCGCGTAGTGGACCCCGGCGCGCATCGACGCGACCAGCCCGGCCATGGCGGTGTCGGACTCGGCGTCGTCGACGGCGCCGGCGAGGACCAGCGGCTGCCGCGCCTGGTCGATGAGCACGGAGTCGGCTTCGTCGACGATGACGACCTCGCGCCGGCCGCGCACCCGTTCCTCGGGGTCGCGGGCCAGCCGGTCGCGCAGCTCGTCGAAGCCCAGCTCGCTCGCCGGTACGTACGTGACGTCGGCGGCGTAGGCGGCCCGCCGCGCCTCCGGATCCGAGGCCGCGTCGACCCAGGCCACGCTCACGCCGGCCGCGTCGTACAGCGGTCGCATCCAGGTGGCGTCGCGGCGGGCGAGGTAGTCGTTGGCCGCCAGCACCGTGACGTGCCGGTCGCGGACGCTGGACAGGGTGGCGGCGAGCGCGCCGGCCAGCGTCTTGCCCTCGCCGGTGTCGAGCTGCACGATCCGGCCGGCGAGCAGGCCCACGACGGCGAGCAGCTGGTTGTCGTGGGCGCGCTCGCCGAGCGCCCGCCGTCCCAGCTCACGGACGAGGGCGAGCGCGTCGTCGCGGTCCGCGCGCAGGCGCGTGACCAGCTCGTCGTCGGGGACGTCCGCCAGCGCCGCCTCGGCCTGCGCCGCGCGGTGCACCGCCCGGCGCGCGGCGGCGTCCGGAACCAGCGGTCGGACACCCAGGAAACCGGCGAGTCGCGCGCGTACACCCACGAGACCCGAGCCTATGCCGTCGCGCGAGGCGTTCCCTTTTGCCCGGATCTCCGGCAGGCTGCGGTGATCGACCGTCGTCTACCCGGGGGAGCGTGCTCGACATGAGATCTCGTATGGTGTGCGGCCTGGCCGCGGCGGCCGCCGTCGTGTTGGCAGCGGGAGCGGCGCTGCCCGCCGTCGCCGCAGACGGCGAGTCGTCGAGGCCGGCGCCGGGCGCGTCCGGCGCGGGCGACGCCTACTTCCCGTTCGCGGGCAACGGCGGCTACGACGCCGTCCACTACGACCTCGACCTGCGCTACCAGCCGCCGGCCCCGGCGCCCGCCCCACTGACCGGCCAGCTGACCGCCGTCGCCACCGTCACGATCGTGCCGACGCGGCACCTGACCAGCTTCGATCTGGATCTGCGCGGGCTCACGGTCGAGTCCGTCGTCGTCAAGGACCGGCCGGCGGAGTTCACGCGCAGCGGTGACGAGCTGGTCATCACGCCCAAGACGATCCTGCCCCGGGGCCGCGCCGTCGACGTCGTCGTCACGTACCACGGCGCCACCGGCCGGCCCCTCGACATCGAGGGCGCGCTCTACGGCTGGGTGACCACGCGCGACGGCGCCATGGTGGCGAGCGAGCCGGAAGGCTCGATGACCTGGTACCCGGTCAGCGACCACCCCACCGACAAGGCGACCTACGACGTCGCCGTCACCGTGCCGGAGGGGCGGGTCGCGGTCGGCAACGGCGACCTCGTCGGCTCCTCGACGGCGAACGGCTGGACGACGTGGGAGTGGTCGTCGCGCGAGCCGATGGCCAGCTACCTGGTGACGGCGTCGGTCGGCAACTACGAGCTGCGGCAGTGGACGACGCCGGACGGGCTGCCGATCATCGACGCGATCGACCGCGATCTCGCGCCCGCGGCGTCGGCCGGCCTCGCGCAGACCGCCGAGATGATCGCGTTCTTCGAGACCCGGTTCGGGCCGTACCCGTTCTCGTCGTACGGCGCCATCGTCGACGACGACAGCGTCGGCTACGCGCTGGAGACGCAGACCCGGCCGATCTACTCCAGGAGCGCGTCGGAGGGCACGGTCGCGCACGAGCTCGCGCACCAGTGGATGGGCAACTCCGTCAGCCCGGAGCGCTGGTCGGACATCTGGCTGAACGAGGGCTGGGCCAGCTACGCGGAGTGGCTGTGGTCCGAGCACGACGGCCGCACCACGGCGGCGGAGAACTTCGCCGATGTCATGGCGATCCCGGCGACCAGCTCGTTCTGGCAGACGGTCATCGCCGACCCCGGGCCGCTCGGGCTGTTCGCCGGCGCCGTCTACGACCGGGGCGCGGCGACGCTGTACGCGCTGCGGCAGGAGATCGGCGGCGAGGCGTTCGACGCGCTGTCCGTGGAGTGGCCGACGCGGTACAAGGACTCGGTGGCGACGACCGACGACTTCCAGGCGCTGGCCGAGGAGCTGTCCGGCCAGGACCTCGAGGCCTTCTTCGACGCGTGGGTGTGGACCGCGGGCAAGCCGGCTCTGCCGTGACGCGGCACACCTGACGGTTCATCGGTGAGGGGCGCTATCATCGTCGTATGACGATGAATCGGGCGTCCGTCGACGCGGCGGCCGTGCAGCTGTTCCACAGCCTGGCCGATCCGGCCAGACTGGAGATCGTGCGGCTGCTCGGCGCCGGCGAACGACGGGTGGTCGACCTCACCGCCGAGCTCGGACTGGCCCAGTCGACGGTGTCCGGCCACCTGTCCTGCCTGCGCCACGCCGGGCTGGTCGAGCCGCACCCGCACGGCCGGTCCACGTACTACGCGCTGATCCGGCCCGAGCTGTGGGCGATGCTGACCGCCGCCGAGGACGTCCTGGCGGCGGCCGGCTCGCCCGCGAGGCTGCGGCCCGACGGCGTCGCCGCTGACGGAACCCACGCGGAACCGCACGCTGACGCCGTCGTACCCGGGCACCGGGCGCGGCCCGACACCGCCGCCCCCGCGACCAGACCCGGGAAGGCGCACTGATGGGTGCCGGGCACGGGCACGGGCTGCCGCCGCGCGGGACCACCGCGTCGTACGCGTACCGGCGGCGCATGCAGGCCGTGCTGGTCATCATCGGCGTCGTGCTGGTGGCCGAGGTCGTCGGCGCGTTCCTGTCCGGGTCGCTGGCTCTGTTCGCCGACGCCGGTCACATGCTGGCCGACGGGCTGGGGGTGGCGCTGGCGCTGCTGGCCACGGCCATCGCGACCCGGCCGACGACGGTGGCGCGGACGTTCGGCTGGCAGCGGGCGGAGATCCTGGCGGCGCTGACCAACGGCATCGTGGTCGCGGCCATCGGCGTGCTGGCGATCGTCGGCGGCGTCCGGCGGCTGGGCGAGCCCGGCGAGATCGAGGCCGGCATCATGCTGGTCATCGCCGTGGTCGGCCTGGTGGCGAACGTGGGCGGACTGCTGCTCCTGCGGTCCGGGCAGTCGTCGAGCCTGAACGTCCGCGGCGCGTACCTCGAGGTGCTGGGCGACACGCTGGGGTCGCTGGCCGTCGTGGCGGCGGCGCTGGTCATCATGGCCAGCGGCTGGACGCAGGCCGACGCACTGGCGTCGATCCTCATCGGCGTGCTGATCCTGCCGCGGGCCTGGCTGCTGCTGCGCGAGGTGCTCGACGTCCTGCTCGAGGCCACACCCAAGGGCGTCGACCTCGAGGACGTCCGCCGCCACATCATGGAGATCCCCGGCGTCGTCGACGTGCACGACCTGCACGCCTGGACCATCACCAGCGGCGTCCCGGTGTTGTCGGCCCACGTCGTCATCGCCGACGAGTCGCCGCCGGGGTGTGGCGCCGACTCCGTCCTGGACGGCCTGCACGCCTGCCTCGCCGGCCATTTCGACATCGAGCACAGCACGTTCCAGATCGAGCCGGAAGGTCACGTCGAACACGAGCACGCCGGCCACGCCTGACCCCACCCGTCCCTTGATCATCAAAGAAGCGGGTCGTGATGACGCGCAGGTCTCGGCGTCCTGTGGGTGCGGTGTCCTCGACGCGCGTGCGCGGCGGGGTCTCGGCCGGGGGCCGGGTGAGCGGCAGGCGGTGCGCGTAGTGGACCCGAACACCGTCGATCTTGCCGACGTCGTGGTCGGCTACGACGGTGACGTGGATGACCAGGATCAGCCGAGTAACGGGTCGCCAGGGCAACCCGATGCTTTGGTGATCACGGGGGCGGGGTGATGGTTCCGGTGACCTCGCCCAGACGTTGGCGCGTTCCGTTCGGGCCGGGGGCCGTGGCGCGGATGGTGACGGTGTCGCCGTCCTCCAGGAACGTGCGTCGGGTGCCGTCGGCGAGGGTGACGGGGTCGCTGCCGTTCCACGTCAGTTCCAGGAAGGAGCCGGTGTCGGGACGGGCGCCGCTGACGGTCCCGCTGGCGTAGAGATCGCCGGTGCGGACGGAGGCGCCGTTGACGGTCATATGGGCCAGCATCTGCGCCGGCGTCCAGTACAGCTCGCGCGACGGCGGCCGGGCGACCACCGTCTCGTTCCAGGACACCTCGAACTGCAGGTCCAGGCCCCACGGGTCGCCATCGCGCAGGTACGCCGCCACCGCAGGCGAGCGTGTCGGCGGCGTCACCCGGGCGGGCTCGAGCGCCGCCAGCGGCACGACCCACGGCGACACCGACGTCGCGAACGACTTGCCCAGGAAGGGTCCCAGCGGGACGTACTCGAAGGCCTGGATGTCGCGCGCCGACCAGTCGTTGACCAGCACCATCCCGAACACGTGGTCCTCGAACGAGCCGAGGGGCACCCGCGACCCCAGCTTTGACGGCGTCCCCACGACGAAGCCGGCCTCGGCCTCGATGTCCAGCTTGAGCGACGGCCCGAACTCCACATCGGATCCGGGCGCGCCCACCCGGCGCAGCCCCGACGGGCGCGCGATCGGCGTCCCGGAGACGACGACGGTGCCGGCCCGGCCGTGGTAGCCGATGGGCAGGTGCCGCCAGGCCGCGGGGAGGGCGGGGGAGTCGGGCCGGAAGATCCTCCCGACGTTCTCGGCGTGCAGCTGCGACGCGTAGAAGTCGACGTAGTCGGCGACGGTGAACGGCTGGTGCAGCGTCGCCTCGGCCAGCGGGACGAGGTGCGGCTCGACGAGGTCGCGGTGCGGCGACTCGGTGACCAGCTCGAGCACCCAGCCGCGCACCGCCTCCCACGCCCGCCGCCCGGCCGCGAGGAACGAGTTCAGCGTGCGCTGTGCGAACAGGTGCGAGCCGTCCAGGCCCTCGACGGCGGCCAGCGGCGCGAGGTCGAGGACCCAGCTTCCGACGGCGACCCCGACCCGAGGCTCCTCGCCGGTGGTGGAGAAGACGCCGTAGGGCAGCGTCCAGGCGTCGAAGGGGGCGTCGTCGGCAAGATCCAACCAGGTCACCGCGCGACCCTACCGGGTTCGGCGACCAGTCCGAGGGCGATCAGCTCCGACAGCGGCTCGGCGATGCTGCACGACCCGTACGACGCGAACCAGCGCCGCACCGCGGCGGCGTCCAGCGCCCCCACGGCGGCGGCCAGGCGAGCGCCGTCGTCGATCGACAGCGCCGCCGCCACGTCCGCCACGGACCCGCCGCCCGCCGCCGTCCCCACCGCGAGCAGCACGTTGAGGAACCCGTGCTCGACGGGGCCGCGGACGGCGTGGTGCAGCCCCGCGGTGAACTTCATGGCCACGCCGCGGTCGAGGCAGGCGACGACGAACGCCGCCACCTCCTCGTTCGACGGGACGGCGTCAGCCGCGGCCCCGCCGGTGCGCAGCTTCGCCCGGTAGCCGGCCTCGGCGACGACGTCGAGCGCCACCTCCCACCCGTGCTCGCGCGGGACCTCGACGTACGTGGGCTCGTCGTCGTCGGGGCCGCCCAGCGCGGCGTCGAGCGCGGCCACCGTCCGCCGGGCCGCGTCCCCGAGCGGCGAGCCACGCAGCGGCACCTCGATCCCGCGCAGCCTCACGTGCGGCTCGGCGTCGACGGCGTCGACGGCGTCGAGCACGCCTCCCGTCCCGGTGTCGACGACGACGGCGACCTCGAGCGGCGCGGGCAGCCCCCGCGCCGACGACGCCAGCGAGTCCAGCGACGACGCCGCGCAGAGCAGCGGGCCGACCAGCCCGGCGTACCAGGCCGCCCGGTGCGCGACGTGCGCCGGAACGGCGTCGGCCAGCGGCAGGTCACCCGGCGGGAACACGGCGGCATCGTCGATCAGCCGCTCGAAGATCGGTGGAATCGTCATCGCACGCCCGCCCTCCTTGACACCCATCCCACCATCCTCGACTCTGGTCGATATACGGGCAAGTGTGTCCGATTTTCGAACAATGCCGAGAAGGTGACGGAGATGTTCTACCGCAGCGTCGGCCAGGTACCGCCGAAGCGGCACACCCAGTTCCGCAAGCCCGACGGCGGCCTCTACTACGAGGAGCTGATGGGCGAGGAAGGCTTCTCCTCGGACTCGTCGCTGCTCTACCACGAGGGCGTGCCGTCGGCCATCGTCGACTCCCGCATCTGGGAGCTGCCCGACGCCCGCACCGTCGCCAACCACCCGCTCAAGCCGCTGCACCTCAAGCCGCACGATCTCTTCCCGGGCAAGGACTGGAAGGCGTTCGACGTCGTGACGGGGCGGCGGCTGCTGCTCGGCAACGGCGACGTCCGCATCGCCTACGTCGCGGCCGGCGAGTCGTCGCCGCTCTACCGCAACGCCATCGGCGACGAGTGCGTCTACATCGAGGACGGCGAGGCGACGCTCGAGACGATGTTCGGCCTCCTGCGTGTGCGCAAGGGCGACTACGCGATCATCCCGCGGGCGACGGTGCACCGCTGGGTCCCGACGGGCGACGGCCCGCTGCGTGCGTACGTGGTCGAGGCGAACTCGCACATCACCCCGCCCAAGCGGTACCTGTCGCGGTTCGGCCAGTTCCTCGAGCACGCGCCGTACTGCGAGCGCGACCTCACCGCGCCGGCCGAGCCGTACGTCACCGAGGGCAGCGACGTCGACGTCTACACGAAGCACCGCGGGCACGGGCCGTCCGGGCTGGTCGGCAGCATCGTGACCTACCCGACGCACCCCTTCGACGTGGTCGGCTGGGACGGCTGCCTCTATCCGTACACGTTCAACGTCGACGACTTCGAGCCGATCACCGGGCGCATCCACCAGCCGCCGCCCGTGCACCAGGTCTTCCAGGGCCACAACTTCGTCATCTGCAACTTCGTGCCGCGCAAGGTCGACTACCACCCGCTGGCCGTGCCGGTGCCGTACTACCACTCCAACGTCGACTCCGACGAGGTCATGTTCTACTGCGGCGGCGACTACGAGGCGCGCAAGGGCTCCGGCATCGGCCAGGGCTCGATCACGCTGCACCCCGGCGGCCACTCGCACGGGCCGCAGCCGGCCGCCATCGAGCGGGCGCTGGGCAAGGACTACTTCGACGAGCTGGCGGTCATGGTCGACACCTTCCGGCCGCTCGAGATCGGCGAGGCCGGGCAGCAGAGCGACGACGGCGCCTACGCCTGGAGCTGGAGCGGCCGCGGCCCGACGGGATGACCCCGCGGTGACCTCGTCGTGATGCTCGTTGTCGGCGGGCGTGGTTAGAGTTCGCTCGATCCTGGTCCCATCCTCCGAGGAGCCTCCGTGCGCCGCATCACCGGCTGCCTGCCACTGGCCGCTGTCCTGCTCGTCCTCGCCGGCTGCGGCGACGACTCCGACGGCGGGTCCGCTGCCGAGACCTCCGAACCGACGGCCGAGGCGTCCGAGCAGCCCGGGCCCACGCAGGAGCCGACCGAGGAGCCGGCGGCCGACGACGACGCCTCCTGCGCCGCCGACGGCCCGCCCCAGGTCACCGTCACCGACCCGGGGGCGGAGCCGCGCTCCGTCATGGAGCTCTCGCCCACCGCCGGCGACACCGTCGAGCTCGACATGCGCATCCTCTCCGAGTCGACGCAGACCCTCGACGGCGAGGCCCAGCCGCCGCAGCAGATCCCGCCCATGATCTTCGGTCTCGCGGTCACCGTCGACGAGGTCACCGACGAGCAGATCTCCATGTCGGTCGTCTACGACCGCGCCGAGTTCGAGTCCGACGATCCCCAGCTGCAGGCGACCATGGAGTCCATGGTCGGACTCACCAGCACGGTCACCACCAACCGCAGCGGGGTGTTCATCGACGGCACCATCGACACCACGGGCGTCGACCCCGCGCTGGGGGCGGCCATCGGCCAGATGGGCGCCCAGCTCGAGCAGCTGGCCATGCCGCTGCCCACGGACCCGGTCGGCGTCGGCGCCGTCTGGGACGTCACCACGGCCATCGACTCCAACGGGGTCGTCTTCTGCAGCACCACCACCTACCGGCTCACCGAGTTCGACGGCGACGCGTACGCGTTCGAGACCGAGGTGACGCAGCAGGCCCAGCCCACCACCCTCGAGCAGGGCACCGCGACCATCGAGGTGCTCGAGGGCACCGGCACCGGCTCGGGGACCAGCAGCGGCAGCCTGAGCTTCCCGATGGCGGTCAGCGGCTCCAGCACCGGCTCAAACAGCATCCTGCTCCTGGTCGAGGACGGCTCCGACCAGGGCGAGATCGGCACCGACGTATCGCTGGAGATGCAGATCAGCGCGCGGGAGTGACCACGGCGGAGCGGACGGCCCAGGGCCGCCCGCTCCCGTGATCGCCTGATCGCCGGCCGGGGTCCGATCACCGGCCGGCGACGGCGTCACACCACGTCACGGTGGCGCATGAGCAGCGCCGCCACCGCGGCGAAGACCACCAGGTAGGCGGCCACCAGCAGCGCCGCCGGCCCGCCGTCGAGCACGGTCAGCACGCCCGGCGCGCCGTCCGGGTCGCCCGCGCCGCCGGCGCCCAGTGCGCCGGCCAGCGAACCCGCTGCCGTCCCCGGCAGCACGTCGGTCACGTACTCGATGCCGCTGAGCAGGTTGCCGACGCCCCGAAGCAGGTTCTCGACCACCAGCGACCACACCAGCCCGAGGCCGACCGCCAGCGCCGGGCTGCGGGTCAGCACGCCGACCAGCACGCCGGCCGCCGCCCACATCCCGAAGATCAGCAGCGCGCCGGCGGCCGACTCGGCCAGCGGGCCGAGGGCCGGCCACACGATGCTCTGCCCCTCGACGACGGCGATCAGCGTCGACGTCGCGACGTCGAGGACCAGCGTCGCCGCGACCACCCCGACGACCGCCACGCCGACGGCGGCCAGCGTGCCGCCGAACGCCGGCAGCCGGCGCGGACGCTGCGTGAGCACGGTCTTCCAGGTGCCCCAGCCGAAGCCGCTGCCTGCGGCCAGCGCGCCGAGGATGAACATGATGGCGCCGCCGAACATCGGCATGCCGCCGGTGAGGACCGACGGGATCGCCGCGGGCAGCAGGTCCGGCAGCAGCGCGTCCGGCGGGACGCCCTCGTTGGAGAAGCCGGACGAGCCGGTCGCGTAGGCGATGTAGTTGAAGAGGTAGGCGAAGGTGAGGTTGAGCAGCAGCCACACCGTCGCCAGGACCCAGACGGCGGGCCACTTGCGCAGCCGCAGCAGTTCGGCCCGGGTGCTGGCGACCAGGCCGCCCAGCGGGCCCGTCGCGGATCGCACCGAGCCGCTCCGGGCGGCGGGCGCGCTGGTCATCGTCGCGGTGCTCATCGGTTCTCCTCCGGGTCAGAGTGGTCCGAGTGGTCCGCCGTCATCTCGAAGAACACGTCCTCCAGGGACCGCTCCGAGGGCCGGATCTCGTGGATGTCGGCGCCGGCCTCGACCAGCGCGCGGGCGAGCTCGGGGGCGCGCTCCTCGGGCAGCTCCAGCCGAACCCCGTCGTCGATGAGCTGGACGGCGTCGTCGCCGGCCACCCGCATCGACACCGAGAGCGCGAGGTCGACCGGGTGCGCGCGGACCAGCAGGGTGCTGGCGCCGCGCAGCTCGGCGACGGTGCTCTCGGCGAGCAGCCGGCCGTGCGCGATGACGCCGACGCGGTCGCAGATCTCCTGGACCTCGGCCAGCAGGTGGCTCGACAGCAGCACCGTCTGGCCCTGCTTCGCGAGGTCGACGACGAGCTTGCGCATGTCGGCCATGCCGGCCGGGTCCAGGCCGTTCGTCGGCTCGTCGAGGACCAGCAGGTCCGGCTCGCCGAGCAGCGCCGACGCCACGCCGAGCCGCTGCTTCATGCCCAGCGAGTACGACTTGAACGCGTCGCCGCCGCGGTCGGCGAGGTCGACCCGCGCGAGCGCCTCGTCGGCGGCGCGGTCCGAGACGCCCTGGTAGCGGGCCATGACGCGCAAGTTGTCGCGGCCGGAGAGGTACGGGTAGAAGCCCGGGCCCTCGACCAGCGCGCCGATGCGCGACGTCGCGCCGGTCTCGCCGGGCGCGTGCCCGAGGATCGTCGCGGTCCCGCTGGTGGGACGGACCAGGCCGAGCAGCATGCGCAGCGTGGTCGTCTTGCCGGCTCCGTTGGGTCCGAGGAAGCCGTACACCTCGCCGCTGCGGACGGTGAGGCTCACGTCGCTCACGGCGAGCCGGTCGCCGTAGCGCTTGGTCAGCCGGTCGGTGACCACGATGGTGTTCGTCATGGCTCCACGCTCCCGCGCAGGCACCGTCACCCGCGTCGGCCGTGGAGCGGCATCACACGTACGCAGATCCGCGTAGTGCGGTTACGCCCCGTTGCCGACGCCGCGAGCCGGGCGGCGGTCCTAGGGTCCTGTGGAGGGCCTTGCACACCGCCGAGGAGCGGGGGGCCGGAGGCTCCCCAAGTCGTCGGTCGAGCGGACGACTGGAGAGACCACGTGTGTCGTGCACGGCCGGACACGAAGAGGATGAGGTGCGTGAAGACGTTCGCCCGGTTGAGGATGTCGCTGCCCGACGTGGGCATCGCGCTGTTCCTGCTGTTCATCTGCATCGCCGGCACCCACGGGGCCAGCGCCGCCGACGACGCCGGCCGCGACGCCGACGCGCTCGCGTACGGACTGGTGGTGCTCGCGACGCTGCCGTTCGTGCTGCGCCGCCGCTATCCGCGCACCGTCCTCGTGGTCAGCGGCGCGGCCGTGCTGTCCTACCTCACCGCCGGCTACGCCTACGGGCCGATCATGTTCACCATCCTGGTGGTCAGCTTCACGTTCGGCTACGAGCTGCCGCTGCGGACGGCGGTGCGCTGGATCGGCGGGTACTGGGTGCTCATCGCCGTGGTGTCGGTGTCGCGCCTGATCGACGAGTCCGGGGACTTCTGGCGGCAGGCCAGCGCCGGCACCATCGGCTCGCTGGCCGCGTTCGCCGCGCCGCTGGCCATCGGCGCGGCGCTGAAGACGCGGCGCGAGTCGCAGGCCGACGTCCGTGCGGCGCTGGCCCGGCGCGCGGTGTCGGAGGAGCGGCTGCGCATGGCGCAGGAGCTGCACGACTCCGTCGGCCACGGGCTCGCCGTCATCGCCATGCAGGCCGGCGTCGCGCTGCACGTGCTCGACCGCAACCCCGAGAAGGTGCGGGCGGCGCTCGAGGCGATCCGCGACACCAGCAGGTCCTCGCTCGACGGCCTGCGCGCCGAGCTGCAGGTGCTGCGCAGCCCGGTCACCGACGCCGCGCCGCGCCGGCCGGTCGCCGGCCTGTCCGAGGTCGGCGTGCTGCTCGACCGCATCCGGGCCGGCGGGGTCGAAGTGACGGCGGACCTCTCAGGGGCCGACGCCGACCTCCCGCCGGACGTCGACGTCGCCGCCTACCGGATCGTGCAGGAGTCGCTCACGAACGTGCTGCGCCACGCCGCCGCCACCCGGGCCGAGGTGAGCATCCGGCGCTCGGCCGGCGAGCTGCTGCTGGACGTGAGCGACAACGGCGTCGGCGGCGGCGTCGGGGCCGCGCCCGGTACGGAACCGCGGCTGACGCCGTCGTCGCCCGATGGGTCGGGGACGGGGATCGCGGGCATGCGCGCCCGGGCCGAGGCGCTCGGCGGGCGGCTGCAGGCCGGTCCGCGCGCGGGCGGCGGGTTCGCCGTCCACGCCCGGCTGCCCCTCGCCCACGCGGACCGTCAGCCGGACATGTCAGGATCGACGTCATGAGCGACGGTGCGGGCGATGGCGTGATCCGGGTTGCGGTGGTCGACGACCAGGCGCTGGTGCGCATGGGACTGACCACGCTCCTGGAGACCGAGGACGACACCGAGCTGGCCGGCGAGGCCGCCGACGGGAAGGCCGGCGTCGACCTCGTCCGCCGCACGAAGCCCGACGTCGTGCTCATGGACATCCGCATGCCGGTGCTCGACGGGCTGGCGGCGCTGCGCGAGATCACCTCCGATCCCTCGCTCGCGGAGGTGAAGGTCATCGTGCTGACGACGTTCGAGCTCGACGAGTACGTGTTCGAGGCGCTGCGCGGCGGGGCCAGCGGGTTCGTGCTCAAGGACTCGCCGCCCGAGGAGCTGCTGCACGCCATCCGGGTGGTCGCCGACGGCGCCAGCCTGCTGTCGCCGTCGGTCACCCGCCGCGTCATCGAGCAGTTCAGCGCCCGCGACGTGCCGGCCAGCGCGCCGCACCCGGAGCTGGCCCGGCTGACCGAGCGCGAGCGCGAGATCGTCGCCTGGGTCGCCACCGGCCGGTCCAACGACGAGATCGCCGCCGAGCTCGTCGTCAGCCCGGCCACCGTCCGCACCCACGTGTCGCGGGCCATGGTGAAGCTGCACGCCCGCGACCGTGCCCAACTGGTGGTCTTCGCCGTCCAGTCCGGGCTGACGCTGCCGGGATGAGCGGCTCGCGCTCCGGGCCGCCGAAGGTCGTGGCCACAGACCTCGACGGCACCCTGCTGCACAGCGACGGGACGGTGTCCCCGCGCACCCGGGCGGTGCTGGCGCGGGCCGAGGAGTCCGGCGCGACGGTCGTCTTCGTGTCCGGCCGGCCGCCGCGCTGGATCGACGTCCTGGCCTCGGAGGTCGGGTCGCACGGGCTGGCCATCTGCGCGAACGGCGCCCTGGTCTACGACGTGCGGCGCCGCGAGGTGGTCGAGGAGCACGGCCTGCCCGGCGACGTCGCGCTCGAGGTCGCGCGGGCGATCCGCGCCAGTGTGCCGGGCGCGACCTTCGCCATCGAGCGGCGGCTGACGTTCGGGCAGGAGCCCTCGTTCCGCGGTACCTGGCCGGCGCCCGACGGCACGGTGATCGCCTCGCTGGAGGAGCTGCTCGCCGAGCCGGTGTCGAAACTGGTGGTCACGCATCCCGAACTGGACGCGCGCGAGTTCGTCTCGCGCGCGGCGGCGGTGGTCGGCTCGCTGGCGGCCGCGACGTACTCGGGGCACGCGCCCGTCCTCGAGGTCAGCCGGGCCGGCGTCTCGAAGGCGTCCGCCCTGGCCGCGCTGTGCGGCTCGTTGGGGGTGGACGCCCACGACGTGGTCGCCTTCGGCGACATGCCCAACGACGTGCCCATGCTCACCTGGGCCGGCACCTCGTACGCCGTCCGCAACGCCCACCCCGACGCCGTCGCCGCCGCCACCCACCGCTGCGCCTCGAACGACGAGGACGGGGTCGCCCAGGTGCTGGAGCGGCTCTTCCCCTGATCAGCCACGGACCGGAGGCCACGATGACGAGGACCCGCCGAGCCACACGCGGGCCGTGCTGGCCGGCCGCCGTGCTCCTGACGGTGGCGGCCTGCGGGTCCGAGGGCGCCGAACCCGACGTGGCGGCTCCGTCCGACCCGGCGGCGGTGGTCTACGACTGCTTCGGCGTCACCACCACCGCTGCGGCGTGGGACGAGGCGCCACCGGTCGACGGCCTGGACCACCCGGGCGTCGACGCGTTCGCGGCCGCCACCGACCGGCTCGACGAGTGGCGCGCGCTCGACATCGGCGACGAGCAGCTCGGCGCGGTCCGTCCGCTCGACCCGCCCGACCTCCTGGACGGCGAGGTCCGCGATCACGAACGCCTGGTCGTGGCGCCGGTGGACGGGGTCTGGCAGGTCGTCTCGGCCGGCCCGTGCGCGCTGCGGGCCGAGCTCGCCGGGCTCGGGCCCGCGACGGTGCTGCTCGACCCGGCGGCCCTGCCGGCGGCCGACGACACCACGCTGTCACTGCTCGTGGTGGAGCAGGCCTGCGCATCCGGTCAGCCGGCGACCGGCCGGGTCAGGGTGTTCGTCGACGAGGCGGCCGACGAGGTGCGGCTCGTCGCCGGGGTGCGCGAGGTCGAGGGCGGTGCGCACTGCCAGGGCAACCCGCCCACGCCGGTCACCGTCGAGCTCGGCGACCCGCTGGGCGAGCGGCCGATCGTCGACACGGCCCGGATGCCACCCGTCGAGGTCACCGTCGCCCCTTCGCGATGAGCATCTGGACGCACCACCCGGCGGTGACGCGTCGAGGGGCTCATGCAAGGGGGCGAGAAGGCGCGGACGTCGCGCGGGTCGTCGGGTGGTCCCCGCCCCGATCCTGGTGAAATCCCACCCGAGGGGCGGGGACCGACAACGGCCGCGCTACCGGGCCCGGGCGAGCAGGGCGGCCAGCTGGTCGTCGAGCGGCGGCGCGCCGCGGCGGTTGTCGATCTCGGTGTGCGGCGCGGGCGGCGCGACGTCGGGCAGGGTCGCGGCGGTGAACTCCTCGAAGTTCGCCAGCTTCTGCCCGTCGCGGTCGTGGCCGCGGCCCATGATCCGCTCACGCAACGTGTCGCCGTCGGACCGCACCCACAGCAGGTGCACCGGATCACCACCCAGCCGCCGCACGTACGCCGCCCAGCCGTCCAGCGAACGGGTCTGGCCGGTGAACGGGGCGACCAGGATCACCTGGCAGCCGGCCGACCGGACCTCGGCGGCGGTGTCGGCGAGGCCGGCGTACTCGTGCACCTTGATGTGCTCGTCGTACCAGGGGCCCTCGCGCTCGCCGAACGGCCGCCCGTTGGCCTCCAGCGTCGCCACCACGAATGGCGCGTAGACGGTGTCCTTGTCCAGCAGAGCGGGGACGGGGTCGAGACGGGCGGCCAGCTTGCGCGCCACGGTGGTCTTCCCGGCGCCGGGCGCGCCGGCGATCATCCACACGGCAGGGGTCACGCCAGCCGACCCTATCCGGCGCCCTCCACGCCCAGCGCCAGCCGGTGGTGCCGCGGCCGCTCCAGCTCATCGGCGACGGCGACCGCGAGGTCCGCGTACGAGATGCGGCTGGCGGCGTCACCAGGGACGAACCGGTAGCGGCCGATCCGCGGGCCGCCGTGGTCGAAATCGCCCGCCGGGGCGATCACGAGCCAGTCGAGGCTGGTGAGCGCGGTGCGGAAGACGTCCAGCCCGGCGCCGTGGCCGATCATGAACTCGCGGTGCTCGGACGGGTAGCCGGGCGTGTCGATCAGCGGTGTCCCCGTCACGTCCGGCAGCTGCGAGGCCAGCCCGACGGCGACCAGCCTCCGCACGCCCGCCGTGGTCAGGCCGCTGAGCAGCGCGGTCGCCGCCGCGGGGAAGAACCGAGCGGCGGGCACCCCGAGGTCGGCCGCCGCGTGGACGGCTGCGTCGTGCCCCGCCGACAGGGTCGCGACGGCGTCGGCGTCGGTCACGTCGCCGGCCACCAGCCGCACGCTGCCGCCGTGGTCGCCCAGGTCCGGATGCCGCGCGGGGTCGCGCACCACCGCCGTCACCGTCCACCCGCGCGCCGCCGCCTCGGCCAGCACCGCCCGACCGGCCCGTCCGCCGGCCCCGAACACCGCGATCGTCGTCATGGCGCGGACGCTAGGCGAGCACCCGGTCACCCCGGGGTGACCACCGAGGTCAGTACCGTGCCTGTTGAGGGTCGAGACTGTCGGATGACCGGAGTGAGGGCCCTGCGTGCACGGCCCGAGACGTGAGGAGTGTTACAGCATGCGTACGCCGCTCGATCCCGACATGTTCGACCCCGTCTGCCCGTCGACGCTGATGCCGCTTCGGTTCGCCGACAAGTGGGCCGGCATGGTGATCCGCTGCCTCGAGGACGGCCCGCGCCGGTTCTCCGAGCTGCGCATCCCGCTGCGCGCCGTCAGCGCCAAGTCGCTGACCGCGTCGCTGCGGAACCTGCAGCGCGACGGCATGGTCACCCGTGCCGAGCGGCCCGGCCCGGAGCGGCACGTCGAGTACGCGCTGACGCCGCTGGGGCGCAGCATGCTCCCGGTCGTCGAGGCGCTGTGCGAATGGGGCGCCGAGCACTGGGACGAGCTGCTCGACGCGCGCGAGGCCACCGTCGCCCGAACCGCTTGATCAGCGGACGGCGTCAGCGGACGATCGGCTCGCCCTCGAGCCGCACGCCGGCCCCGCGCATCTCGTCGAGAGCCGCCACGGTGCTCCGCGCCGCGACCCCGGCGGTGAGGTCGAGCAGCACCGTCGTGCTCAACCCCGCACGGGCGGCGTCGAGCGCCGTCGCCCGGACGCAGTGGTCGGTGGCGATGCCGACGACGTCGACGGTGCCGACCTCGTGCCGGCGCAGCCAGTCGGCCAGCCCGACGCCGTCGTGCGACGTGCCCTCGAAGCCGGAGTAGGCGGCCTGGTACTCGCCCTTGTCGAAGACGGCGTCGAACGGCTGCGGGTCGAGGTTCGGGTGGAACGCGACGCCGTCGGTCCCGGCCACGCAGTGTCGCGGCCAGCTGTCGACGAAGTCCGGGGAGTCGGAGAAGTGGTCGCCGGGGTCGATGTGGTGGTCGCGGGTGGCGACGACGTAGTCGTACGGGCGGTCCCACGGGTCGGCCTCGGACCAGCGCTTGAGCACCTCGGCGATGCCGAACGCGACGTCGGCGCCGCCCGCGACGGCGAGGCTGCCGCCTTCGCAGAAGTCGTTCTGGACGTCGACGACGATGAGTGCGCGCTTCATGAGCGATCCTCCCAGCGGGTCGGGATGGCGGGCTCACCGCGCGACAGCTGCAGCGCGGTGCGGGGAAGCTCGGCACGGGACCGGTGATGGCGCCCGCGGGCGGCGGCCAGCGGCTCGCGGCCGACGGTCTCGCCGTCGCGGACCAGGGGAATGAGCAACGGACGGTCGTCGCCGTCGTCGACGGGTTCCCGTCCAACGCCGATGACCTCGGCCTCGGCGATCCCGCGGCGGTTGCGGCGGCGCAGCGCGAACTTGCGGCCGCCGTGGCTGACCTTGTCGGGACTCTTCTTCTCGACGGAGACGAGCGTGCCGTCGTCGTCCTCGCGGGCCACCAGCTTGTAGACCATGCCCGCGGTCGGCGAGCCGGACCCCGTCACCACCCGGGTGCCGACGCCGTACGCGTCGACGGGGGCGGCGGCCAGGCCCGCGATGGCGTATTCGTCGAGGTCGCTGGTGACGACGATGCGGGTGTCGCGGGCGCCGAGGGAGTCGAGCAGGGCTCGGACCTCGCCGGCCAGCGACAGCAGGTCGCCGGAGTCGAGGCGCACCGCGCCCAGCTCCGGCCCGGCGATCTCGACGCCCAGCCGGACCGCCTCGTCGACGTCGTAGGTGTCGACCAGCAACGTGGTGCCCTTGCCCAGGGAGTCGACCTGGGCCGTGAACGCGTCGCGCTCGGTGTCGTGCAGGAGCGTGAACGAGTGCGCGCTGGTTCCCGCGGTGGGAACGCCATGGGTGTGGCCGGCCTCGAGGTTGCTGGTGGTGGCGAAGCCGGCGATGTAGGCGGCCCGCGCGGCGGCGACGGCGGCCTGCTCGTGGGTGCGCCGCGACCCCATCTCGATGCACGGACGGGACCCTGCCGCCGTCGTCATCCGGGACGCCGCCGTCGCGACCGCGGAGTCGAAGTTGAGCACCGACAGCGCCAGCGTCTCGAGCAGGACCGCCTCGGCGAACGTCGACTCGACGACCAGCAGCGGCGAGTTCGGGAAGTACGTCTCGCCCTCGCCGTAGCCCCAGACGTCGCCGGTGAACCGGTAATCGGACAACCAGGCGAGCGTCGCCCCGTCGACGACGGCATTCCGCTCGAGGAAGGCGAGGGTGTCGTCGTCGAACCGGAACCGCTCGATCGCGTCGAGCAGCCGGCCGGTGCCGCCGACCACGCCGTACCGGCGACCACCGGGTAAGCGTCTGGCGAACACCTCGAACACCGAGCGCCGCCCGGCGGTGCCCCGGGCGAGCGCCGCCTGCAGCATCGTCAGCTCGTAATGGTCGGTGAGCAGGGCCGTCGTAGCCGACACAAGCACCAGAGTATGCGGCTGCGCAACGAATGGCCCGGATCACGCCGAGACTGGCGAAGGCGTGGCGCGGGGTGGATGATGAGATGTCGTGGGCCGGTGGGAACAACCCCGGTTCAGGGCACGGTTGTGCATGTCAGCGCAAGGACGGCGCGGGGTGATGGCCGGAAGATGACACCATTGGGGGCCGTGATGACCGCACCCGTCGAGATCGAGCGCCCGGAGGCCGAGGAGGTCCCCAAGGCCGACGTGCCCTGGGTCACCGTGGTGTGGAACGACCCGGTCAACCTCATGTCCTATGTCACCTACGTCTTTCAGGCATACTTCGCGTATCCGAAGACCAAGGCCGAGAAGCTGATGCTCGACGTGCACGAGAAGGGGAAGGCGGTCGTGTCCTCCGGCACGCGTGAAGAGATGGAGCGCGACGTCGAGGCGATGCACTCCTACGGCCTGTGGGCCACGCTGCAGAAGGCGGGGGACCGAGTCTGAGCACCGCGTTCCGTCGCGCGCGCGGAGGCGTCGTCGCCGCGTCGTTCCACGTCGTCGAGGTCGAGCTGCTGCGCTCCCTCGTGGGGCAGCTGCTCGAGCTCGTGCGCGACGACCCGGCCGACCTCAAGGCCGGCGACCGCTGGGCCGCCGAGCTCGGCCTCGCCGACGAGGCGCCGTCGCGACCCACCGACCCGGTGCTGCTGCGGCTGTTCCCCGACGGCTACCGCGAGGACACCGAGGCCGCATCGGACTTCCGCCGCTTCACCGAGCGCGGCCTGCGCGACCGCAAGGCCGCGACGGCAGCGACGGTGCTCGCGTCGCTGGCCACGGCCGACGGCGCCGGAGTGTCGGAGAAGGAACGCGAGAAGATCCGCATCGAGCTCGATCCGGGCGAGTCCGAGGCCTGGCTGCGCACCCTGACCGACCTGCGGCTGGCGCTCGGCACCCGCCTCGGCGTCACCGAGGCCGACGAGGACGACTGGATGTCGCTCGACGAGAACGACCCCCGCCGCCACGTCCACGACGTGTACGACTGGCTCGGCTGGGTCCAGGAGACGTTGGTCCGGACCCTGTCCTCGGCGCTGGAGTAGGCGGGGTTTCCGCCCCCTGCTGCCCATTCTCGTCGCCGCCGATCCGCGCACCAGGCGGACCGGTGGGCGCTGGGCGCCCTTGGGGACCGCGTGCCACGCGGATTCGCGACGTCGAACGGGGCAGTTGTCAGGGCGACGGGGAGTCCGGCGACGGGCGGGGTGTCCTGGGTGTGGCGCGCGTGGTGGGGTGTGACGCGCGTCGTGGCTTTCGGCTGTGTGGCGTGCCTTAGGCCCGGGTGCGTGTCACGCCCAGGACGCGGGCCGGGCTGGGTCTTCACCGGCCGGAACCGTCTTCACTATCGGGGGCCGTCTTCCGGGCCGGGATTCGGGTGCAGAAGACGGCCGGCGCAAGTGAAGAAGACGGGCGGGGCGACCTGGGTGTGGCGCGCGTGGTGGGTGTGACGCGCGTCGTGGCTCTCGGCTGTGTGGCGTGCCTCAGGCCCGGGTGCATGTCACGCCCAGGACGCGGGCCGGGCCGGGTCTTCACCGGCCGGAACCGTCTTCACTATCGGGGGCCGTCTTCCGGGCCGGGATTCGGGTGCAGAAGACGGCCGGCGCAAGTGAAGACGGCGGGCGCTAGTGGAGACGGTCGGCGCTAGTGGAGACGGTGGACGCGAGTGGAGACGGTGGACGCGAGTGGAGACGGTGGACGCGAGTGGAGACGGCTGGGGCAAGTGAAGACGATGGACGCGAGTGGAGACGGCTGGCGGTGGTGAGGACGGTGGGCGCTGGTGGAGACGGTGGGCGCTGGTGGAGACGGTGGGCGCTGGTGGAGACGGCGGGCGCAAGTGAGGACGGCTGGCGCAAGTGGAGACGGCTGGCGCAAGTGGAGACGGCGGGCGCTGGTGAAGACGGTGGGCGCTGGTGGAGACGGCGGGCGCAAGTGAAGACGGCCGGCGCTGGTGAAGAACGGCCGGCGCCGGGCCGCGAGGCGCGCCCGCTCCCTCCCTCCAGCAGGGGGACGGGGAACCCGGGCGAACAGGGGCTCCGTATCCTGGCAGGCGTGCTGAGTATCCGCCGTGACCTCGTCGACGCCATCGTGGAGCACGCCCGCAAGGATCACCCGGACGAGGCGTGCGGCGTCATCGCCGGGCCGGAGGGCAGCGACCGGCCGGAGCGGTTCGTCCCGATGCTCAACGCGGCCCGTTCGCCCACGTTCTACGAGTTCGATTCGATGGACCTGCTGCGGCTCTACCGCGAGATGGACGACAACGACGAGGAGCCGGTCGTCATCTACCACTCGCACACGGCCACCGAGGCGTACCCGTCGCGCACGGACATCGCCTACGCCAACGAGCCGGGCGCGCACTACGTCCTCGTCTCGACCCGTGACGACGACACACACGAGTTCCGGTCGTTCCGGATCGTGGACGGCGTGGTGACCGAGGAGGAAGTGCAGGTCACCGATGGGGAATGATGGGACCCTGCACCGCCGTTGCCCCCAGTGACACACCCGAGCGAAGAGTCCAGGAGCCGTACGATGGCCGTCGAGGTCCGCATCCCCACGATCCTGCGCCAGTACACCGGTGGCGCGAAGACCGTCGAGGGCACCGGCGACACGCTGGCCGCGCTCATCGACGACCTCGAGAGCCGGCACCCGGGACTGCGCGAGCGACTGGTCGAGAACGGCTCGCTGCGCCGGTTCGTCAACGTCTACGTGAACGACGAGGACGTCCGCTTCCTCGGCGCCGAGAAGACGCCCCTGAACGACGGCGACAACGTCACCGTCCTGCCGGCCGTCGCCGGCGGCAGCTGACAGGCAGCTGACAGGCAGCTGACAGGCAGCATGCGCTACGACTCCCTGCTCGACTCCCTCGGCCGGACGCCGCTGGTCGGGCTGCCGAAGCTGTCGCCGTCACCCGAGGTCAGGCTGTGGGCGAAGCTCGAGGACCGCAACCCGACCGGCTCGGTGAAGGATCGCCCGGCGCTGCGGATGATCGAGGCGGCCGAGGCCGACGGACGGCTCACGCCCGGCGCCACGCTGCTGGAACCGACGTCCGGCAACACCGGCATCGCGCTGGCCATGGCGGCGAAGCTCAAGGGCTACCGCATGGTCTGCGTCATGCCCGAGAACACGTCCGAGGAACGGCGCCAGCTGCTGCGCATGTGGGGCGCCGAGATCATCCCGTCGCCGGCGGCGGGCGGCTCCAACGAGGCGGTCCGCGTCGCCAAGCAGCTCGCCGAGCAGCACCCCGAATGGGTCATGCTCTACCAGTACGGCAACCCCGGCAACGCGCTGGCCCACTACGAGACCACCGGCCCCGAGCTGCTCGAGGACCTGCCCGAGATCACCCACTTCGTCGCCGGCCTGGGCACCACGGGGACGCTGATGGGCGTCGGCCGCTACCTGCGCGAGAAGCTGCCCGACGTGCAGGTCGTCGCCGCGGAACCGCGCTACGGCGAGCTGGTCTACGGCCTGCGCAACCTCGACGAGGGCTTCGTGCCCGAGCTGTACGACGAGACGGTGCTGACCTCTCGCTTCTCGGTCGGCCCGCACGACGCCGTCGAGCGCACGCGGCAGCTGCTCGAGCACGAGGGCATCTTCGCCGGCATCTCGACCGGCGCCGTGCTGCACGCCGCGCTGGGCATCGCTCGCAAGGCGGTCGACGCGGGCCGCCGCGCCGACATCGCGTTCATCGTCGCCGACGGCGGCTGGAAGTACCTGTCGACCGGCGCCTACGAGGGCACCGTCGACGAGGCCGAGGACCGGCTCGACGGCCAGCTCTGGGCCTGACGTACCGTTCTCTGATGCGCCAGCTGGTCTACTACATCGGCACGTCCATCGACGGGTTCATCGCCGGTCCGGGCGACGAGGTCGACTTCTTCCCGATGTCCGACGAGTACACGACCTGGATGTTCGCCCAGTACGGCGACGCCCTGCCGAGTCACGCCCGGCAGCTCGGCCGCATCGCGGACGCCCCGAACTCGCGGTTCGACACCATCGTCATGGGACGGCGCACCTACCAGCCCGCGCTCGACGTCGGCATCACCAGCCCGTACGCCCACCTGCGGCAGTACGTCGTCTCGCAGTCGCTCGAGTCGCCCGATCCCGCCGTCACGGTCGTCGACGGTGACCCGGTCGAGCTCGTGCGCAGGCTCAAGGCCGAGGACTCCGAGCTCGACATCTACCTCGCCGGCGGCGCCGGACTGGCCGGGGCGCTGCTGCCCGAGATCGACCGCATGGTGGTCAAGCAGTACCCCGTGGTCATCGGGTCCGGGGTGCCGCTGTTCACGACGGGATTCGCTCCGGTCGCGTTCGAGCTCACCGACGTGCAGACCTTCGGCAGCGGCCACGTCGTCCTCGACTACCGCCGGGCCTGAGCGCCCAAGCGGCGGCGTGGCGTTCGCCACGTCCGGGCTCCACCGTCCGCCGGTCGGCGTACGCTCTTGCTCCGATGAACGACGCACCGATCGGGATCTTCGACAGCGGAGTGGGCGGTCTGACGGTCGCCCGGGCCGTGCTCGACCAGCTCCCGCACGAGCCCGTCCTGTACGTCGGCGACACCGCGCGCGGACCGTACGGGCCGCGGCCCATCGCGCAGGTGCGCGAGTTCGCCCTCGACGTCATGGACACCCTCGTCGACGAGGGCGTGAAGATGCTGGTCATCGCGTGCAACTCGGCCAGCAGCGCGGTTCTGCGCGACGCCCGCGAGCGCTACGACATCCCCGTCGTCGAGGTCATCCAGCCGGCCGTGCGCCGTGCCGTCGCCGCCACCCGCAACAACACCGTCGGCGTCATCGCCACCCGCGCCACCGTCACGTCGCGCGCCTACGAGGACTCCTTCGCCGCCGCGCCGCACCTGACCATCACCACGCAGGCCTGCCCGCGCTTCGTCGAGTTCGTCGAGGCCGGCGTCACCCACGGGCCCGAGCTGGAGTCCGTCGCCCGCGAGTACCTGGAACCGGTGCGTGACGCGGGCGTCGACACCCTGGTCCTCGGCTGCACCCATTACCCGCTGCTCACCGGCGTCGTCTCGTACGTCATGGGCGAGGCGGTCACGCTGGTCAGCAGCGCCGAGGAGACCGCGAAGGACGTCTACCGCACGCTCGCCGACCACCGGCTGATGCGTTCGGACGAGCTGCCGGCGCCGACGCACCAATTCCGCTCCACCGGCGACGCGCGCCCGTTCCGCGAGCTGGGCCGCCGCTTCCTGGGCCCCGAGATCGCGTCGGTCGAGGAGACGTCCGAGCTGCCGGTGGTCGGACGCAACCTGGCGGTCGGGTCTTGAGGCTCACCGTCCTGGGATGCTCGGGATCGATGCCCGGGCCGGACTCGGCCGCGTCCGGCTACCTGGTCGAGGCCGACGGCACGCGTCTGGTGCTCGACCTCGGCAACGGCGCGCTCGGCCCGCTGCAGCGGCTCGTGGGCGTGGCCGGGCTGGCCGAGCTCGACGCCGTCGTCCTCAGTCACCTGCACCCGGACCACTGCATGGACCTGTGCGGGCTGTACGTCGCATTGCGCTACGGCGTGCCGTCGCCGCGGCGGGTCCCGGTCTACGGGCCCGACGAGACGGCCGAGCGCATGGCCGCCGCGTACGGCAAAGAGCCCGATCCGGGTCTGTCCGGCGAGTTCGACTTCCGGACCTACCCCGCCTCGCCGGCCGATGCGATCGCCGTCGGGCCGCTGACCGTCCGGGTGGTGCGGGTCGAGCACCCGGTTCCCGCGTACGCCGTCCGCGTCGAGCACGAGGGCCGGTCGCTCGTGTACTCCGGCGACACCGCGGCCACGCCGGCGCTGGTCGAGCTGGCCCGCGGCGCCGACCTGCTGCTCTGCGAGGCCGCCTACGCCGACGGCGCCGACAACCCGCCCGGCATCCACCTGACCGGGCGCGAGGCCGGCGAGCACGCCGCCGCGGCGGGGGTGCGTCGCCTCGTCGTCACGCACGTGCCACCATGGGGCGACCCGCAGCGTGCGGCCGAGCATGCGAGCGCGGTGTACGACGGCCCGGTCGAGCTCGCCGTGCCGGGGGGACGCTGGGAGGTCTGATGACGGAGAACACGGTCGTGCCCGAGTCCGAGCCGCTGCCGGAGCCGCCGTTCCCGATGCCGACGACGCCGCTGGAGCCGCTGCCCGAGGACTGGGAGCGTGCCCTCGTCATCGCCGCGCACCCCGACGACGTCGAGTACGGCGCCGCCGCGGCCATCGCGCGCTGGACCGGCCAGGGCAAGCAGGTCGTGTACTGCATGGTCACCAGCGGTGAGGCCGGCATCGACTCCATGCCGCCGGAGCAGACCGGCCCGCTGCGCGAGAAGGAGGAGCGCGACGCCGCCGCCGTCGTCGGTGTCGACGTCGTCGAGTTCCTCGGCTACCCCGACGGCGTCGTCGAGTACGGCCTGCCGCTGCGCCGCGACATCTCCCGCGTGATCCGCCGGCACCGTCCCGACATCGTCATCACCGGCAACTTCCACGAGACGTTCGGCGGCGTCATGCTGAACCAGGCCGACCACATCGCCGTCGGCAAGGCCGTGCTGGACGGCGCCCGCGACGCCGGCAACCGCTGGGTGTTCACCGAGCTGCTCGACGAGGACCTCGAGCCGTGGAACAAGGTGCGGGCCATCTGGGCGGCCGGCTCGCCCGAAGCGCGGCACGGCGCCGACATCTCCGAGACGTTCGAGCTGGGCGTCCGGTCGCTCGAGGCACACGCTGGCTACTTGGGCGCGCTGCCCGGCCACCCGGAGCCGTCGGAGTTCCTCGGCATGTTCGGCCGGCTGGCGGGCGCTCGCCTCGGTGTCCGGTACGCGTCCGCCTTCGAGGTCTACCCGCTGATGCTCTACTGATCCCGGGGCCGCTCGTCGACCAGCACTCCGGTGGCGAACATCCGCTTCTCCGACCCCCACCGCGGCCAGCACGTCGTCAGCGTCAGCCGGGCCTCGGTGGGCTCGGTGTCGTCGGGCTCGCCGGGGACCGGGTCGACCACCCACAGCTCCGTCGACTCGATGACGTTGCCGTCGTCGTCGCCGTCGGGCGCGTCGTCCAGCTCGTACCGGAACACGCCGTCGACCGTCTCGATCTCGACGATGTCGCCCTCGCGCAGCTCCGCGAAGCGCGCGAACGGCTCGCCGTGCCCGGACCGGTGCGCCGCGATGGCGACGTTGCCCAGCTGGCCGGGGTCGACGCTGTCGACGTAGTGGCCGGGGCCGTCCTTGAGGTCGCCGGGCTCGGTGCCCTCGAGGACGATGCGCTCCCAGCTGTCGCCGAAGCGCGGGATGCGCAGGATGCCGTAGGCGTCGCCCAGCTCGAGCGGCTCGGGCCCCGGTTCGGCCTCGGCATCGGCGTCGGTCTGCGCGTCGGTCTCGGTGCCCGTCGGCTGCTGCTCGGTGCGGTCGAGCAGGTGCTGCTCGAACTGGTCGCGCAGGTCGTCCTGGGCTGCCGCCGTCTGCAGCCCGGTGCCCCAGAACGTGTAGACGACGAACAGCAGAACGAGCGCGCCGGCGGTCAGCAGCAGCTCGCCGGCGATCCCGGCGGCCGCGAACAGCCTGCGACGGCCAGGAGCCCCGGTCCGGGGCGCCCGGCGATGCTTCGGCGCCGCCCTGCGCTGCACAGTCTCGAACGTAACCCGACACACCCTCGGTACGCAGGCGATCCGTGCTGTTCGCCGGCGGGTCACGTCCGTGCGTCCTCGTGATGAGCCGCCGGCTCCTCCGCCGCGCCGGAGTCGCCGACCGCCCGTCGCCCCCCGCCCCGCCCCACAGTCCACGTTGATCGTGGAGCAAGCGCGGGACTCATCGGGCAGATCGGACCGGAACCACGCGCCTTCTCCACGATCAACGTGGGGCTATGGGGCCGGTTCGGCGCGAGGCGGCCGTACGATGCCAGGACGAGTGCTTCCCACACCGCCGTGGAGGGGCCGTGACGACCCACGACCAGAGCCAGGCCCAGGCGCAGGCCGACGCGCTCGCGTCCGTGGTCGAGGACCTGGCCGGGAAGTTCTCGCTCCGCCCGCTGCTCGACCGCATCCTGCGCCGCTCGGTCGAACTCCTCGGCGCCGACGCGGGCTCGATCTGCAGCGTCGACGAGACCGCGGGCGTGTACCGCAAGGAGGCCGACTTCGGCATCGCCTGCCAGTCGGGCCGCAGCTTCCCGCTGTCCGAGGGCATGACCGGCGCCGTCGTCGCGGCCCGCGCGCCGCTCGTGTTCGACGAGTACGCGCAGGTGCCGGGCGGGCACGTCGCGCCGGCCGACCGCGCCACCCTGCACGGGGTCGTGGGGGTGCCGATCGCCTGGCGCGGCGCGGTCATCGGGGCGTGCATCGTGTTCAGCCGCGACCCCGACCGTGCGTTCACCGACGACGACGCGCGGCTGCTGGAACTGTTCGCCAAGCATGCCGCCATCGCGATCATCAATGCGCGCATGCACGAGCAGCTCGAGGAGCGCACCCGCGCCGAGGCCACGGCCGCCGAGCGCGAGCGGCTGGTCCGCGAGGTCCACGACAGCGTCGCGCAGGGGTTGGCAGCCGTGCTCGTGCACCTGGAGGGCGTCGACGCCGCAGGCACCGACGGCGGGCAGCTGGCGGCGGCGAGGGAGGCGGCACGGAGCGCGCTCGCGGAGTCGCGGCGGACGGCGCTGGGGCTGCCGCCGTCGTTGCTCGAGGGGCACTCGCTCGAGGAGGCCATCGGCGTCGAGGTCGCGTGGGCCCGCGCCACCGGCAACCTCGACGCCAAGCTGGTCGTCGCCGGGCGGCCGGCGCCGCTGACGTCCGAGGTCGCGCACCAGGCGTTCCGCATCGCCCAAGAGGCGCTCACCAACATCGTCCAGCACGCGGGCGCGGCGTCGGCGCGGGTCGGCATCGTGTACGGGACCGACGGGCTGGTGCTGCTCGTGCAGGACGACGGCCGCGGCTTCGACCGGGCGGCCACGCTGGAGCCGGGGCACGGCGGGTTCGGGCTGCGCGGCATCGTCGCCCGGGCACGGACGTACGGCGGCACCGTCGACGTCGAGTCGACGCCAGGCTGGGGGACGCAGATCCGCGCCGGCCTGCCCTACCTGCCGGACGGCGACGGCGGCACCGACCCGGCGGGGAGCCGGGCGGCGCACCGGCTGCGTGTCCTCGTCGTCGACGACCAGCCGGTCACGCGGGCCGGCGTGGTCCGGCTGCTCACGGCCGCCGAGCCCGGCGTCCAGGTGGTCGCCGAGATCGACCGCCCGCACGCGCTGCTCGACGCGTATCGCCTGTTGCAGCCCGACGTCGTGCTCGTCGACGCGTACCTCGACGGGCACGACGGCGTCGAGTGCACCCGGCAGCTGGTCGCCGAGGACCCCGGGGCGGCGGTCGTCCTCATGGGGGCGCGCTCCGGCGACCCGCTCGTCGGGCAGGCGCTGCGGGCCGGCGCGCGGGGATGCGTGGGGCCCGACGCCGACGGTCCCGAGCTGTCCCGCGCCGTGCTGGCGGCGGCGCACGGCGGCATCACGCTCTCGGCGAGCGTCCGCGACGGCCTGCCCCGGCCGATGCCCTCCGGCCCGGACGGCGCCGCCCTCACCGTCCGCGAGCGCGAGGTGCGTGACCTGCTGGAACGCGGCCTGCGCGACAAGCAGATCGCCGAGCGGCTGAACATCTCCGTCAAGACCGTCGAGAAGCACGTCGGCGCCGTCCTGCGCAAGACCGGGGCGAACAGCCGCACCGAGGTCGCCGCCCGCGGTGCCGCACGCTGAGGCCGTCGGCGCCCGCAAACTGTCGCCGTCGGCGCCCGCCCCGAGGTAGGGAAATCCCGCACACAGACGGGGAGGTTCCCCGAGGCGCCGCAGGCCGTCCCGGAAATAGCGTCGGGCCAGGACGGAAGGGGGTGGGCCGGTGCCCGTCGTGCCCACGAGGGAGATCCTGGACCGCGCCTTCGCCGAGCGCTACGGCGTCGCCGCCATCAACATCGTCAACGACCTGAGCATGGAGGCCGTCCTCGCGGCGGCCGTCCAGGAGCGGGCGCCGGTGATCGTCCAGACGTCGGTGAAGACGGTGAAGTCGATCGGGCTGGACCTGCTGTTCGCGATGTGGCGCGAGATGACCGCCGGCATCGAGGTCCCGGTCGCGCTGCACCTGGACCACTGCCCGGAGCGCCAGGTCATCACCGACTGCCTGCGCAAGGGTTGGAACAGCGTGCTCTTCGACGCGTCCGCGCTGCCGGTCGAGGAGAACCAGCGACAGACCGTCGAGGTCGTCGCGGAGGCGCACGCGCAGGGTGCGCACGTCGAGGGCGAGATCGAGTCGATCACCGGCGTCGAGGACGGCATCGGGTCCGACGAGGAGGCGGAACGGCAGTCGCTGGAGACGGCGCTGACGTTCATCTGCACCACGGGGGTCGACGTGTTCGCGCCGGCCATCGGCAACGCGCACGGCCGCTACAAGGCCGAGCCGAAGCTGGACGCACAGCGGGTCACCGACATCGTCGAGGCCGAGCCGATCCCGATCGCCCTGCACGGCGGCACCGGCATGACCCACGCCCAGTTCGCCGACCTCATCGCCCGCGGGTGCGCGAAGGTCAACATCTCGACCGCGCTCAAGGTGACGTTCATGCGGTCCCACCTCGAGTTCCTGCGCGACGCCGAGCAGCGCGACAGCTGGGATCCGCCGTCGCTGTTCACGGCCGTCCGCGCCGACGTGCTGGAGATGTCGGCGGATTTCATGCGCCAGTTCGGCAGCGCCGGGAAGGCCTGGTGACGGGCGTGCCCGCGCTGGTCTTCGACTGCGACGGCGTGCTCGCCGACACCGAGCGCTACGGCCACCTGCCCGCGTTCAACCAGACGTTCGCCGAGTTCGGCCTGCCGGTGCGGTGGAGCGAGGACGAGTACGCGGAGAAGCTGCTGATCGGCGGCGGCAAGGAGCGGATGGCGAGCCTGCTGACGCCGGAGTTCGTCGCCGCGGCCGGGCTGCCCACGGACGAGGACGGGCAGCGCGAGGTGCTGGCACACTGGCACCGGCGCAAGACGCAGCTCTACACCGAGATGGTCGCCGAGGGCCGGCTGCCCGGGCGTCCCGGCGTCGCGCGGCTGGTCGAGGAGGCGGCCGCGGCGGGCTGGGCGCTCGCCGTCGCGTCGACGTCGGCCGAACCGTCTGTCCGCGCCGTCCTCACGCACGTCGTGGGCGACGAGCGCGCCGCCGACTTCACCGTCCTGGCCGGCGACATCGTGCCGCGCAAGAAGCCGGCGCCGGACGTCTACCTGCTCGCGCTGGACCGGCTCGGAGCCGAGCCCGACGCCGTCGTCGTCGTCGAGGACAGCCGCAACGGACTGCTCGCCGCCGACGGCGCCGGGCTGCGCTGCCTGGTCACGGTCAACGGCTACACCGAGCACGAGGACTTCTCAAAGGCCGCCCTGGTGGTCAGCACCCTCGGCGACCCGGACGGCGAGCACACCACCGTGCTCGCGAACCGCACCGCCGCGAAGCCCGGCGAGTGGATCACGCTCGACGACGTGGCCGCGCTGCTGAAGGAGGCATGAATGGACGAGAGTTTCGCCGCCGTCGAGTACGTCGTGCGCACCATCGCCCAGACCGCCGTCGACAACGAGACCTATTTCGGCGACCTCGACGCCGTCGTCGGCGACGGCGACTTCGGCTACTCGATGGCCCGCGGCTTCGAGATCGTGCTGAGCGACTGGGACTCGATCGACCGCACCGACGTCGGCACGTTCCTCAAGAAGGTCGCCATCACCATCACCGGGCGCATCGGCGGCACGTCCGGGCCGATCTGGGGGACGGCGTTCCTGCGCGCCGGGTCGACGGCAGGCGACAAGACCGCCGTCACCGCGGAGGACGCCATCACCATGCTGCGGGCGGCGATCGAGGGGATCAAGACCCGCGGCCAGTCCGACGTCGGTGACAAGACGCTGCTGGACGCGCTGATCCCGGCCGTCGACCGGCTCGAGGCCGAACTGGCCACCGGCGCGGACGGGCAGGCGGCCCTGGACGCGGCGGCGGCGACGGCCCGCGAACGGGCGGAGGCGACGCGGGAGCTGATCGCCAAGCGGGGCCGAGCCGCGTACACGGGGGAACGCAGCATCGGCACGCTCGACGCGGGCGCCGTCGCCGTCGCCGTCATGGCCGAACGAGTCGCCGGGGGATGGGCGGACCACGCCACAGCCCCGACCACCACCCCGCCCACGCCGGAGGAGGCGCTGTGAAGAAGTTCGTCAACGATCCGAAGCAGTTCGTGCCCGAGATGCTCAAGGGCATCGCCCTGGCCAACCCCGGCACGCTGCGCTACGTGCCCGAGTACAACCTCATCATGCGCGCCGACGCGCCCAGTGACGACAAGGTCTCGATCATCCAGGGCTCCGGGTCGGGACACGAGCCGGCGCACGTCATGGTGGTCGGCAAGGGCATGCTCGACGCCGCCTGCCCGGGCGACGTGTTCTCGGCGCCGCCCATGGACTACGTGCTCGAGACCAGCAAGCTGCTGAACACGCCGAAGGGCGTGCTGCACCTGATCAACAACTACACCGGCGACCGCATGGCGTTCGACATGGGCCGCGAGCTGGCCGAGGCCGAGGGCGTCACCATCAAGACGGTCGTGGTCGACGACGACGTCGCGGTGAAGGACTCCACGTACACCGTCGGGCGGCGTGGTGTGGCCGGCAACTTCTTCGTCATCAAGGCGGTCGGGGCGGCGTCGGAGCAGGGCGCCGACCTGGACGAGCTCGTCCGGATCGGCGACAAGGTCAACTCCGTCACCCGGACCATGGGCATGGCTCTGACGTCGTGCACGCCGCCGGCCAAGGGCTCGCCGCTGTTCGAGCTCGGCGCCGACGAGATGGAGATGGGCGTCGGCATCCACGGCGAGCCGGGCCGCCGCCGCGAGAAGCTGGCCGACGCCAACACGATCATCGACGAGCTGCTCGAGGCCGTCGTCACCGACCTGCCGTACGAGCGCGGCGACAACGTCGCGCTGATGATCAACGGGCTGGGCGGGACGCCGATCAGCGAGCTGTACCTCCTGTACGGGCGGGCGCACGAGCAGCTGTCGGACCGGGGGATCACCGTCGGGCGCAACTACGTCGGCGAGTACTGCACGTCGCTCGACATGGCCGGCGTCTCGCTGACCCTGGTGAAACTGGACGACGAGCTGGTGTCGCTGTTCTCGGCGCCGGCGGAGATCGCGATCCGGACGTTCTGAGCGGGGGTTCGGCGCTGCGACCGGCGGCGAGACGATAGCTTGGGCCGCATGACCCGTATCGACGGCCGCAGCGCCGATCAGCTCCGCACCGTCCGGCTCACCCGGGGGTGGCTCGACCACGCCGAGGGCTCGGTGCTCGTGGAGTTCGGCAAGACGCGCGTCCTCTGCGCCGCGTCGGTCACCGAGGGCGTGCCGCGCTGGCGCAAGGGCTCGGGCCTCGGCTGGGTGACGGCGGAGTACGCCATGCTGCCGCGGTCGACGAACACCCGCTCCGACCGCGAGTCGGTCAAGGGCCGCATCGGAGGGCGCACGCACGAGATCTCGCGGCTCATCGGCCGGTCGCTGCGCGGCATCATCGACACCGCCGCGCTCGGCGAGAACACCCTGGTCATCGACTGCGACGTCCTGCAGGCCGACGGCGGCACGCGCACCGCGGCCATCACGGGGGCCTACCTCGCGCTGCACGACGCCGTCGAGTGGATGCGCTCGGAGAAGCTGGTGTCGGCGGACAAGAAGGTGTTGACCGACTCGGTGTCGGCCATCTCGGTCGGCGTGGTCGACGGCGTCCCGCTGCTCGACCTCTGCTACGAGGAGGACGTGCGCGCCGAGACCGACATGAACGTCGTCATGACCGGCGACGGGCGGTTCATCGAGGTCCAGGGCACGGCCGAGGGCGCGCCGTTCGACCGGCAGGAGCTCGACTCGCTGCTCTCGCTGGCCGGCGCCGGCTGCAAGGAGCTGACCGACCTGCAGAACGCGGCGCTGGTCGGGTGACCTCTGTGCCGAAGGTCGTGCTCGCCACCCGCAACGCGCACAAGGTGCCGGAGATCTCGCGGATCCTGTCGTCGGCCGGGGAGCCGGTCTCGCTGGTCGCCGTGTCGGACTTCCCCGGTGTCGAGGACGTCGAGGAGACCGGGCTGACGTTCGAGGAGAACGCGCTGCTCAAGGCCCGGTCCGTGGCCGCGGCGACGGGGCTGCCCGCGCTGGCCGACGACTCGGGGTTGTCCGTGGCCGCGCTGGGCGGGATGCCGGGCGTGTTCTCCGCCCGCTGGGCCGGCGTGCATGGCGACGACGGCGCCAACCTGCGGCTGGTTCTGGCGCAGCTGACGAGCGTGCCGGACTCGCACCGGCAGGCGGCGTTCGTGTGCGTGGCGGCGCTGGCCCTGCCCGACGGGACCTCCTGGACCTCCGAGGGTCGCTGCGACGGCGTGGTCGTGCGGTCGCCGCGGGGGACCAACGGGTTCGGTTACGACCCGATCTTCGTGGCCTCCGGGTCTTCTCTGACGACCGCCGAGCTGTCGCCGGACGAGAAGGACGCGATCTCGCACCGGGGGAAGGCGTTCCGGGGGATCGCTCCGCGTCTTGCCGCGTTGGCCTGACGTGTCGTCGGGGTGCGTCGGGGGTGCGCTGGGTTCCCCCGTCCCCCTGCTGCCCATTCTCTTAGCCCCGGACGGTCGCCTCAAGCGGACCCTGGTGGCGCTTCGCGCCGTGGGGGTCCGCTTGACCCGCCCGTCCGGGGCCTAAGAACGGGCAGCTATCAGG
>NZ_SMKL01000028.1 GCF_004348545.1 Jiangella ureilytica
GCGGCTGAACGCGTCGAGGTCGTTCCAGGGCGCGACGATCACATCGGCGGCCGCGCTCGCCTGCTGCCCGCCGCTGCCGGCCACCGGCACAGGCGCCTCGCGCGGGCCGGCCGCGTCGACCGGCGGGTGCAGGCTCCACAGCGCGGCGTCGAGCCAGCCGTGGTAGTGCCCTTCGAACTTGAGGATCCTCTGCCGGCCGGTGAGCCCGCGGGCCAGCCGCCAGGCGCCGATGACGGCCTCGGAGCCGACCGTGTTGAACCGCACCAGCTCCGCACCCGGCACCATGGCCTGGACCAGCTCGGCCGCCTCGATCTCCAGCGCGTGCTGGCCCGCGTAGGCCTGGCCGCGCGCGACCTGGCGGGTCACGGCCTCGACCACCTCCGGCGCGCTGTGGCCGAGGATCATCGGGCCCTGGCCGAGCACGTAGTCGACGTAGTCGTTGCCGTCGACGTCGGTCAGGTGCGCCCCGGCGGCGTGGTCGACGTACACCGGCTCGGGCAGGCCGCGCCGGGCGTCGCTGGACACGCCGGCGGGCAGCACCCGGCTCGCCCGGGCAGCCAGCTCGGCGCCGCGCCGCAGCGGTGTGCGGGCGCCCACGGCGACGGTCGGGTTGGTCATCGATCCTCCTCGATCAGCGGTGGTCCGACCGTAGAGTCCCTCGTCACGGGCGTGTCAACCGTGCCGCGCCGCACCGGCGGAAGAGGACAACTACGGGCCCGGCACGACACGAACTGCGCTTGCTGGCGCCATCGTCCGGCCCCTAGCGTGGCGGCCTCGCCGCACTTCGCGGCCCGACTCGGCACGACCCGACGGGGAGGACAGCGCACCGTGGACCAGCTCGGCATCGGCATCGTCGGGACGGGCATCATGGCCCGCCAGCACGCCGCCGTGCTCGCCGCCTACCACCGCAGCCGCGTGGCCGGCTGGACCAGCCGCGACCCCGGAAGAGCCGAGGCCTCGGGGCTGGACGAGTTCGGCCCCGCGCCGATCCACGGCGACCTCGCCGCGCTTCTCGCCGACGACGGTGTGGGCGCGGTCCTCGTCGCCACCCCGGACCACGCGCACGCCCAGGCCGCCTTGGCCGCCGTCGAGGCCGGCCGATCGGTGCTGATCGAGAAGCCGCTGGCGACCACCGTCGACGACGCCCGGCGCATCCGGGACGCGGCGCGATCCGCCGGGGTCACGGTGATGACGCTCTACAACCATCGCTGGGTGCCGGCCTACTGGCAGGCGCACGAGCGGGCCGCCGGCGGCGCGCTCGGCCGGCCCGTGCTGGCCTACGCGCGCAAGAACGACACCCTCTTCGTCCCCACCGAGATGCTGGACTGGGCGGACCGCACGACGCCGTCGTTCTTCCTGTCCGGGCACGACCTCGACCTGATCCTGTGGTGCTTCGAGGACCACGTGGTCGAGGTCTACGCGACCGCGGTGCACGGCGTGCTCCGCGACCGCGGCATCGACACCCCCGACGCCGTCCAGGCCCAGCTCCGGCTGTCCGGAGGCGCCGTCGTCACCCTCGAGGCCTGCTGGATCTACCCCGACACGTTCCCCACCATGACGGACTCGTTCCTCGAGCTCGTGTTCAGCGACGCGGTGATCCACCTCGACCGCAAGCACGAGCAGATCGAGATCGCGACGCACGAGGCGTTCGCCTACCCGCGCAACCAACTGGCGGGGCGGGTGGGCGGCAAGCCGTCGGGCTCGATCGCGGGCGCCGTCGAACACTTCGTCGACGCCGTGCTCGACGGCCGCCCGCCGATCGTGTCGATCGACAGCTCGGTGCACGTCACCGAGGTCCTCGCCGCCATCGACCGGTCCTGGCGTTCGGGCCGGCCGGTCGACCTGACCGTGGAGACAGACTGATGAACCGACGATCCATCCTGCGCGGCACCGCCGTCGCGACCGCCGTCATGCTGAGCCTGACGGCGTGCATCACCAGCTCGGACGACGGCGACGAGCCGGAGACCGAGAGCTCCGGCGACGCCACCGGCGCCACCGGCGAAGAGCCGGCGGAGATCACCGGTGACCTCGAGGTGGTCAGCTTCTACCCCGAGGGCTCCCCCGACCACGAACGGCTCACCGGCCTGGCCGACGAGTTCGAGTCGCGGCACCCGGGCGTCACCGTCACGCTGACCTTCGGCGGGGGCCAGGACACCCCGCAGATCGAGGCGCGCTGGCGCGCCGGCGACCCGCCCGAGGTCAACTACGGCTTCATGGACGCCGCGGCGGCCGACGGCGGCCCGTGGGTGTCCGGCGGCCAGGTCATGTCGCTCAACGACGTCATGCAGGAGCCGCTCGAGGGCTACGACGGCACCTGGGAGGACGCGATCCTGCCCGGTGTGCGCCCGCTGATCAGCGTCGGCGACGAGATCTACGGCGCACCCGAGTCGGTGACCACGCTGCAGTTCTTCTACAACGCGGCCATCTTCGAGGAGCAGGGCATCGAGCCGCCGCAGACCTTCGAGGACCTCGTCGCCGCGGCCGACACGCTGAAGGCGGCCGGAATCGCGCCGTTCACCGTCACCGGCACGTTCCTGCCGTACCTGCAGATGTACTGGGACTACCTGGCGCTGCGCCACATCGGCCTCGACGGGCTGCAGCAGGCCATCGCCGGCGAGACGGAGCTGGCCACGCTGCCCGGCGCCGCCGAGGCCGCGGCCGACCTGCAGCGGCTGGTCGACGGCGGCTACTTCCTCGACGGCTTCCGCGGCGTCGACTTCACCTCGGCCCAGATGTCGTTCTTCCAGGGCGACGCGGCGATGATCCTCATGGGCTCCTGGCTGATCGGTGAGATGGCGGCCGCGATCCCGGCGGACTTCCAGGTCGGCACGTTCCCGTTCCCCACGGTCGACGGCGGCAGCGGCGACCAGGAGGGCCTCTTCGGCGGCACCAACGCGCAGGTCGTGGCGCAGGACTCCGAGAACACCGACGCGGCCGTCGCCTGGCTGCGGTTCATCGCCGAGCCGGAGAACCAGAACGCCTACGTCGAGGGCACCGGCGGCATCTCCGCCTACACCGGCATCGCGGCGCCCGAGGGCTTCGAGGACGTCACCGCGATGCTCGAGGAGGGCGCGGCGTTCGCGCCGTCGTACATGGGCATCCTCGCGCTGAGTCAGGAGGTCCAGGCCGCCTACCAGCAGCCGATCGCGCAGCTGTTCTTCGGCGAGATCGACGGCGAGCAGATGCTGACACAGATGTCCGACGGCCTGCTCGCCGCCGCGGGCTGAGCGGGGCCCGTAGGCGATGACAGCGAAGGGAGCGACGGTGCCACGCAGACGGCCCACCCTGCTCGAGCGGCAGCGACGCCGTCTCGTGGTGCCGTTCCTCCTGCCCGCCCTGCTGCTCTACGGGCTGTTCATGCTCTACCCGGCGTTCACCACGTTCTACGTCGCGCTGACGGAGTGGGACGGGGTGAACGCGCCGGAGTGGGTCGGCGGCGGCAACTTCGGCCGCCTCCTCGACGACCCGCTGTTCACCAGCACCATCACCAACACGATCGTCTTCACCGTGCTCGGCGCGCTGGTGCTCTTCCCCGGTGCGATGTTCTTCGGCTACGTGACGCAGCGGCTGAGGTTCGGCCGGTTCTACCGCTTCCTCATCCTGGCGCCGGTCGCGCTGTCGGTGACGACCGCCGCGCTGCTGTGGAAGTTCCTGGTCGACCCGAACTTCGGTGCGCTGCAGAGCATCCTGCACGCGATCGGACTGGACTCGCTGGCGTCGATCGAGCTGCTGGGCCGGCCGTCGACGGCGATGCTCATGGTCGTGCTGGCCACGGTCTGGCACGGCATCGGGCTGTGGATGACGTTCTTCGCCGCCGCCGTCGAGCGGGTGCCGGCGGAGCTGAAGGAGTCGGCCACGCTCGACGGCGCCACCTCGTTCCAGGTGTTCCGCTTCGTCGTGTGGCCGCTGATGTGGGAGGTCACCCGCACGTTGCTGGTGCTCTGGATGATCCAGGGCCTGCAGACGTTCGCGTTCATCATCGCGATGACCAACGGCGGCCCGCTGCGCGCCACCGAGGTCATCGGGACCTATCTCTACAAGGTCGCGTTCGCCTCGTCCGAGTTCGGCTACGGCGCCGCCATCGCCGTCGTCCTGTTCGCGGCCATCCTGGTGCTCACCCTGCTCTCCCAGCGACTCACCCGGCGCGAAAGCGAGCAGTACTGATGACGACCCCGACCGCCATCCCGCCGGCCGCCGCCGTCACGCCGTCGCCGCCGGAGCCGCCCCGCTCGTCCCGGCCGCGCAGGCCGGTGCGGCCCGGCCGCGTCCTCACCCATCTCGCGCTCGCGTCGTACTGCCTGACCTCGGTCAGCGCGTTCGTCTGGTGCGTCATGGTGTCGCTGAAGACGAACCCCGAGTTCTTCTCGACCAGCCCGTGGTCCCTGCCGTCGGACCCGCAGTTCGGCAACTACGCCGAGGCCTGGAGCAGCGCGCAGATCAGCCGGTTCTTCATCAACAGCCTGTACGTGACGGTGACCAGCGTCGGCGTCAGCCTGCTGTTCGCGGTGATGGCGGCGTACGTGCTGGCCAGGGTCGACTTCCCCGGCCGGTCAGTGGTGCGGATGATCTTCCTCAGCGGCCTGATGATGCCGGCGTTCCTGGTGATCGTGCCGCTGTACTTCCTGCTGCGCAACCTCGGCCTGCTGGGCTCGCTGCACGGGCTGGTGCTGGTGTACATCGCCACCCAGATCCCGTTCAGCATCTACCTGCTGAGCAGCTTCTTCCAGTCGCTGCCGAAGGAGCTCGAGGAGGCCGCCTGCGTCGACGGCGCCTCGCCGACGCGCACGTTCTTCTCCGTCGTCCTGCCGCAGGTCTCCCCCGCCGTCGCCAGTGTCGCGCTGCTCAACACGCTGACCATCTGGAACGAGTTCTTCTTCGCCCTGGTGTTCCTCACCGACCCGCAGCAGCAGACGATCCCCGTCGGCATCCTCGGGCTGTCGGTGAACGCGCAGTACAGCGCGAACTGGGTGCAACTGTTCGCGGGCCTGGTGATCACCATGATCCCGATGCTCGTGCTCTTCGCCTTCGCGCAGGAACGCATCGCGCGGGGCGTCAGTGTCGGAGCGCTGAAGGGCTGAGATGACCGACGTGCGGCTGAGCGTCACCGAGGAGATCGGCGTGCCCCGGGCCGGTGAGGTTGTGCGCTGCGGCATTCCGCTTCCGACTCCGGCTGACGGGCCGCTGTCGGTGCTGGTGGAGGACGTGCCGGTGCCGCACCAGGTGCTGTGGCGGCGGCCCGGATGGGTGGGGTTGGCGTTCCCCGTCTCCGTCGCGGCGCTGGGGTCGGTGCCGGTGGTGGTGCGCCCCTCGCAAGCCGGGGCTGCCGCCCTCGTTCCCCCGGTGGTCGCCTCGGCGTCGGCGTCGGGGATCTCGACGGGGGTGGTGTCGGCGGTCGTGGGGCTGGACCCGGTCACCGTCGCCGTGCCGTCGCTGGGACTGCCTGCGTCCGAGGTCGTGCTGGTGGGCGACGACGGTGTCCGGCACGCCGCAGTGGTGCCGGACGACGGGGTCACCGTCACCTGTGAGGGGCCGCTGCTGGCACAGGTGGAACTGGCCGGGCGGTACGGGTCGTCGTGGGGCTTCCGGGCCCGGCTGACGGCGCGGGCCGGAGCGCCGTCGCTGGATCTGGAGGTGGCGATCGTCAACGATGACGACGCGCCGGAGAGCCAGGTCGCGGAGTGGACCGTCTCGCTGGACACCGGTCCGGTGGAGGCCGCCGTCTGCGGCGTGTTCGGGGCCGCCCACCGCGCGGCGCCGCCGTTCACCGTCAGCCATCGGGGCGAGGGGCACCCGCGCGGGATCTTCGCGACGTCGCAGGTCGTGGGCGGGTCGGACTGGCAGGACGCGAGCGAGCCGGACTACGCGTCGCGCTGGGAGTGGGCCGAGCTGCACGGCCGGCAGGCGGTGAACTGGCTGGTGGCCGAGCGGCCCGCCGGAGCTGTCACCGTCGCCGTCCACCGGTTCGCCGAGAACCACCCGAGCGACCTGGCCGTCGGGCCGGCGGGCGTGACCGTGCGGTTCTGGCCGGCCGACGCGGGACCGCTGCGGCTCACCCAGGGTGCGGCGAAGACCCGGCTGCTGCGGCTGACCGGCGGCGACGACCGCCGGGCCGGGCCGGCGCTGGACTCGCCCCTGGTGCCGGCGGTGGAGTCGCCGGTCGGCGGGTATCTGCCGTATCTGCCCGAGCGGTACCCGAACCTCGAGGCGCACATCCGCGAGGAGCTGTCCGGCTGGTACCAGGGCGGTCAGTCGCTGGGGTTCCATGACTTCGGCGACAGCGTCCAGGGCATCACGACCGGGCCGCGCACCGGCTACAGCGCGAACAACGAGCACGACGCGCTGCTGGCGCTGACGCTGCACTACCTGCGCTCCGGCGAACGGGCCTACTACGACTCCGCCCAGGCCTACGCCGACCACCTCTGCGACGTCGACCTCATCCACCACAGCGTGCACCCGCACGAAGTGGGCGGGCTGCGCGCGCACGGGCGGGCGCACGTGCACTACGTGACGGCGCGGACGGCGTCGGGCACGGTGCGGACCTCGATCGACACCGGGCACCTGTGGACCGAGGGGCTGGTGCTGTTCGGTCAGGTGTCGGGTGACACGCGGTATCTGCAGGCCGCGGAGCGGGTGGCCGACTGCATCGCCGGGCTGGTCGACCTGGGCTGGACCCGGCCCGAGCCCGGGCCGCGCAACAGCGGCTGGCCCTTGATGGCGCTGACGGCGGTGGCTGCGGCCACCGGGTCGTCGCGGTACGTGGACGCGGCGGACCGGACGGCGAAGGCGGCGCTGGCCGCGCAGCACCCCGACGGGCGCTGGCTCATGCGGCTCGGGCTGGTCGACGACTACTGCGCCTGGCAGAACGCCGTGCTGCTGATCGGGCTGGCCCGGCTGCAGGCCTTGGCGCCGTCCGCGGAGGTGGCCGCGGCGTTCTCCGCCGGCGCCAGGGCACTGCTGACGCTGGGCCGCAACCGCGACGGCAGCTTCGTCTACCTGACGCGGTTCGACTACCGCTGGGCGAACCGGTCCGCGCTGATCCGCGAGGCGCTGGCGCTGGCGTTCGACGCGACCGGCGACGACGCGTTCCTGCGGGCCGGGCTGGCCGGCGGGTCGCGCTGGTACCGGCCCCGTGGGGTGGGCGTCGCGTTGAGCAACGACGTGGCCGAGTGGCGTGGTCACCTGCCGTTCCTGCTCCGGGCGCACGAGGCCGGGCTGCTCACCGACCTGCCGGAGGCGGGATGACCGGGGTGGGCATCCGCGTCGACGCGAACGTGGTGGCCGGGCCGTGGCCGTCGGACGCATCGGCGTCCTGGACCGCCGACGACGTGGAGCGACATCTGGACCGGTTCACGCTGTCGTGTGCGCTCGTGCGGTCCGCGCTCGCCGTGACGTACGACGCGCCGTCGGGGAACGCCTCGCTGCTGAAGGAGGTCGAGGGGCACCCGCGGCTGCTGCCGTCATTCGTGCTGGGACCGCTGGACTGCGGCGAGCACGGCGCCGACCCGGTCGCCGGGGCGAGAGCGATCTGGCTGCTGCCGGCGCGGCACGGGTGGAGCATCACGGGACCGGAGGCCGGCTCGCTGCAAGACGTGCTGCGGCGGGCCGGTCTCCCCGTGTTCGTCGACCTCGAGGAGACCGACTGGGCGGGCATCGACGCCCTCTGCGAGGCACTCCCCTCGGTCGACGTCGTCGTCGCCGGCATCGGGTACCGGACGCTGCGGCAGGCCTTCCCCGTGCTGGACCGCCACTCCCGCCTGCATGTGGACCTGTCGTACCTCGCGGCCCTGGACGGCCTGGAGCTGTTCGTGTCGCGGTACGGCGCGGGGCGGGTGCTGCTCGGGACGGGCGCGCCGGTGCGCGACGACGCCGCGCCGCTGTTCCTGCTGTCGCGGTCCGCGCTGTCGCCGTCCGAGCAGGCGGAGGTGGCCGGCGGCACAGCGGCCCGCCTGCTCGGCCTGGCCGGCGATCCCACCGGCGATCCCACCGGCGATCCCGCCGGCGATCCCGCTCGTGATGCCACCGGCGATCCCACCGGCGATTCTGCCGGCGACCCCGCCGGCGATCCCGCTCGTGATCCCACCGGCGACCCTGGCGGCGACCCCGGCGGCGATCCTGCCGGCGACGGCGCGTTGTCGGTGCCCGCCCTTAGGGTGGGGTCCCACCCGACCGGGCGGGGTCTGACCACGGCGCGACCACATGCCGACACCGTCGCCGATGACGTACCGGACATCGTCGACGCCCACGCGCACCTCGGCTCGTGGCCGTCGTCGTGGCTGCCGCACCCGGACGCGGACGCGCTGCTGACCGCGTACGACCGCACCGGCACCGGGCACGCCGTCATCTCGCACCTGTCGTCGATCTGGGGCGGCGACACCCCGGCCGGCAACGCCGCCGCACTCGCCGCCGCGACCGCGCACCCGGACCGGCTCTCGGTGTGGCTGGTGGCGAACCCGAACCGGCCGCAGGACGCCGCGCTCCTCGCGGAGCAGCTGGAGTCGCCGCTGGTGCGCGGGTTCAAGGTGCATCCCGACACCCACGACTGCCCGATGGACGACGCCCGGCTCGACTGGGTCTGGCGGCTCGCCGTCGACGCGGGAGTCCCGGTGCTGGCGCATGGGTTCGCCGGCACGGTGCACAGCGACCCGCTGCTCTTCGGCGCGGTCGCCGCGCGGTATCCGGACCTGACGCTGATCGTCGGGCACTCCGGCGCCACCGTCGACGGCTTCCGCCGCACCATCGCCGTCGGGCAGCAGCACCCGTCGACCCTGGCCGAGACCTGCGGCTCCTGGATGACCGGCCGGTGGCTGCGCCGGCTCGTGGAGGCGCTGGGCGCGGACCGGGTGCTGCACGGCACCGACGCCTGCCTCATCGATCCGCGGTACGGCGTCGGGCGTGTGCTCGGCGCCGGCCTCTCCGCCGAGGACCAGGCCCTGGTGCTCGGCGGCAACGCCCGGCGGGTGCTCGGCCTGCCGGCTCCGTCCCCGCTTGGAGGTCACTGATGTTCCTCTGCCGTCTCCGCACCGACGCCGGCACCGTCGCCGCCGTCCGCCTCGACGACGAGACGCTGCTCGACCTGTCGCCGATCGCCGGGGACGACCTGGTGGCGCTGCTGCAGGACCGCGGGGTCGACGGACTGGGTGCCGCGGTGGCCGCGCTCGCGGCGTCGTCCTCGGCCGTGCGGGTGCCGGTCGCGTCCGCGCGGTTCGACGTCCCCGTCCCCCGCCCGCAGAAGATCGTCTGCGTCGCCCTCAACTACGTCGCGCACGCCGAGGAGGGCGCCCAGGCGGTGCCCACCGAGCCGGTCATCTTCTTCAAGCCGCCGTCGTCGCTGCTCCCCCACGGCGAGACGGTCCGCAACCCGGCCCGGTCGTCGCGGCTGGACTTCGAGGTCGAGCTCGCCGTGGTCATCGGCGCCCGAGCGCGCGATGTCGCCGTCGACGGCTGGCGCGACATCGTGCTCGGCTACACCGTCCTCAACGACATGACGGCGCGCGACCTGCAACTGGTCGCGATCGAGAAGAACCAGCCGTGGGACCACAGCAAGGGCTTCGACACGTTCGCGCCCTGCGGCCCGTACCTGGTCACCGCCGACGAGATCGCCGACCCGGGCTCGCTCGACCTGTCGCTCACGGTCGACGGCGTGGTGCGGCAGTCGTCGAACACGCGGCACATGGTGTTCGGGGTGCCGGAGCTGATCTCGGTGATCTCGGCCGGCATGACGCTCGAGCCGGGCGACATCATCGCGACGGGCACCCCGTCGGGCATCGGCAAGGTCGAGGACGGCGGCACCATGGTCGCCACCGTCGAGGGCGTGGGATCGCTGGTGAACACGGCCGCCTACGAGCGTTCGGTGGTGGGGGCGCCGGCCTGATGGACCTCACCGTCGCGTGCGCCCAGCCGGCACCCCGGCTGGGCGCGGTGGCCGCGAACCTCGCCGCCGTGCGGGCCGCGGCCACCTCCGCCGTCGAGTCGTCCGGCGCGTCCCTGGTCGTGTTCCCCGAGTGTGCGGTGACCGGCTACCCGTTCTCCCGCTCCGACGCGGAAGCCGTGGCCTCCCCGGCCGACGGTGAGGTTGCGTCCGCGCTCGGCTCGGTGGCCGCCGCACTGGGCGTGCATCTCGCCGTCGGTCTCATCGAGTCCGACGGCCCGGACCTGTACGACGCGCTCTCGCTGTTCGGCCCCGACGGCTCGCGATTGGCGACCTATCGGAAGGCGCACCTGTTCAGCACCGAGCGCGCGGTCTACGCGCCGGGTCCCGGCCCCGTGGTGGTCTCCACTGATCTGGGGACCCTGGGGCTGACGGTCTGCTACGACCTGATCTTCCCCGAATACGTCCGCGCGCTGGTCGACGCCGGCGCGACGATGATCGTCAACGCGACGAACTGGATCACCGACTCGTGGCAGACGGACATGGGCTGGGACGGGTCGATGGTGCGGTCGCTGGCGCGCGTGCGGGCGCTCGAGAACGGCGTGCCGGTGGTGATGGCGTGCCTCGCGGGTGCCGGCGGCGGCTTCACCAGCATCGGCCACTCGACCATCGCCTCGGCCTCCGGCCGAGTTCTGGCCTCCCTCGGGTCCGGGGAAGGCGTTGCCGCCGCCCGCGTCGTGACGGACGACGCGGATGCGCGCCGCTGGAGCGAGCTGGCCACCTACCGCGCCGACCGCCGTCCCGACCTCTATGGATGAGGATCCGGTGACCGGCAGGACCGAAGATGGTTGAGGGATTCGTGTCGCCAGGGCGACACGAATCCCTCAACCATTCGGAGCGCTACGGGGTCCAGCGCATCACGTGGCTGCCGCTCCCCCAGTAGACCCGCCCGGAATCGTCGAAGGCGATGGTGCGGTAGTAGCCGCCACCCACCTCGGCGAGCGTCGTGACCGTATCCGTAGCCGGGTCGATGCGGAACAGCGCGCTCCCCGACGTTCCGTAGACCAGGCCGTCCGGGCCGGTCGCCAGCGCCAGAGCCGAGCCGAGCGGGAACGAGCCCAACGCCGTCACCGTCCGCGACGCGGGATCGAAGCGGAACCAGTCCCCCTCGAGCGTCGACCCGTAGACGGCACCGTTCCCGGCGACGGCGAGCGAGGCGATCCATTCGGAGCCGGGCACCGGCACCACGGAATGGACGACGGCGGCGGACGCCTCGTCGAAGACCAACAAGCGCGCGTCCCCGGTCGCCGTCACGCCGTCGCCATGGGTGGTCGAGCCCACATAGATCTCGCCGGCACCCGCGGCCAGGGAGAAGAGATTGTGATCACCCGCGAGATGCCGCCACGACGACACCGCATGGGTGTCCCCGTCGACCCGCGACAACGCCCCACCCAGCTGCCCGTACGCCGCACCCGACGCGACATACACGTCGCCGGACGAGCCCTGGACCATGTCCCACGGGCGGTACTGCTCGTCGCCCACGGGGCCGAGATCCACCGGGTTCGACGCCGGGTCCGCACCGGGCTGCCACGGCCGCGCGGGGTCGTAGACCGTCACCACGTTGTGCGTGTACGAGCCCATGAACAGCTCGTCGTCCGTCGAGGCGAGGGACAGGATCTCCCCGCTCCGCCCGACGGCGACCCCGCCCAGCACCGTGGTCGCCCCCGTCGAGGGGTCGATCCGGAACAGCGCGTTGGTCTCGTAGGTGCCGCCGTAGACCGCGCCGTCCGGGCCGGTGCGCAAGGCCGTCACGTTGCTCCCCGACCCGGTGAACAACAGCTGCGCCGTCACCACCTCGCCGGTCGCCGGGTTGAAGCGCCCGAACAGGCCCTTCTGGCCGATGCCGACCAGCCATTCAGATCCGTCGATGACGGCGCTGGACAGCTGCCCCGACACCCACGACGCATCGGTGAGGCGCGTGCACCCATCGTCGCCGAAGGAGTATCGCACGATCCCGTACGACGCGCCCGGGCAGGTCCCGACGGCGTAGGCCTCGTCGTCGGAGATCGGCAGCACCCCCGTCCCCGTCAGCGCCGGCACCTCGCCGAGGAACTCGGTCCGAGTGCCGCGGAGCCCGAACCGCAGCACCCGCTGGTCCGGCACGACCATCTGCACCAGCAGGTCGTTGCCGACCACCGCCGCGTTGTAGGCGAACGAGTAGTCCGCGTACTGCGCCGGCAGGATCGAGGTCGCGACGCCGGTGCGGGTGTCGACGATGTTGGCCGAGGCCGGGGTGCCGCCGCCGACGAAGACGCGCCGGCCGTCCAGGGGCACGATCGCCTTCGCGTACAGCCGGTCCTGCTGCACGACGCCGAGGTCGCGAAGCTCGGCAGTGCGCTGGTCGAACGAGAACAGCTTCCCCGACGGGTACGTGCCGAGATAGGTTTTTCCGGCCCGCCCGGCGCCCACGCCGAAGAAGAAGGTGTGACCGATGTCGGTCTCGTCGCTCGTCGCGACGATCCCCAGCTGCTCGGTCCGCGGGTCGTAACGCCACAGGTGCGCCAGGCCGTCGCCGTGCTGGGTGGCGAGGTACACGCGGCCGTCGGAGCCGAGCGAGGTGTGGTAGCCGCCCCACGAGTCCGGCATCGGCAGCTCCTTCACCAGCTCGCCGGTCTCGATGTCGATCGCGAAGAACGTGACACCGGGCGAGCTGGCCGCGTAGGTGCTGCCGTAGAGCATCGGGCGGCCGTCGCGGTCGACGCCGGTGACGCTGTCGAGGATCAGGAAGTTCGAGATCGGGACGCCGAGGTCCTCGACCGTGCCGATCGCGGCGGGAGCGACGGAAGCGGCGGGCGCGGCCGCGCCCGCCGTCGCCGTCGTCATGAGTACGGCGACGAGCAGAGCAGGGATCCATCTGGGCATTCCGGGGGCCTCCTCCGATGGTGGTGCCCCGGACGCTAGACGCACCGGCGCGTCCCGCCCAGGCGCGTGTTTGCGCTCTTCAGAGGGCAAGAATCCGCCCTGTGCCCGGCCGCCGCGCGCCCTATCGTGGCCACGATGATCCGGATCCTCACCGACCCGAAGCATGCCGACGCGGCCCGGCGCGAGGGGCGGGACGTCTGGTCGGCGCCGGCCGCTGCTGAGGCGCTCGCGATCCTCGGCGTCCCCGCCACCGTGCACGACGGGCTGCCCATGATCGACGACGGCCGCCGGCTGCCGCTTCTCGTCGTCGACGAGCCGGACCCGGACACGGCCGCCGCCCTGCTCGATCACGCCGACAGCGGCGGCGCGTTCGTCGTCTGCGGTCATGATCCGAGCTGGACCGGCCTGACGGCGACACCGGCGCCCGCCGAGGCGCTCGTCCACGTCGACGCGCAGCTCACGTCCGACGGCGAGCCGCTACGACTGCGCGCGTTCGGCGGCTGGGCCCTCACCGTGCCCGGCGGCGACGTCGTCGGCGCCAGCTGGGAGCACGACCGGAGTCCCGCGATCGTGCGCGTCGCGCGCGGGCGCGGCACGGTCGCCGTCGTCGGGCCGGATCTGTGGCACACGCTGGTCCGCATCACGCAGGGCCACCGTGTCGACGGCGACGGTGTCGCGCCCGCGGACGGCTCCGCCCCGGTCGACGACGGGCTGTTGAAGTGCGACGACGGCATCGCGCTCTCGTGGACCGAGGACCGCACGACCGTCGACGGCGTCCCAGCGGACGAGACCTACGAGCACGTCCACCCGCCCACGCGCAGCCTGCCGTTCTTCGCCGCCGCCCAGGCCGACCAGTGGCGCGAGATCCTGCTGCACCTCCTTCTGGATCTGACCGGCGACGACGTCCTCCCGTTGGTCGCGCCGTGGCCGGACGGCGCACCTGCGGCGGCGCACGTGAGCCACGACTCCGACGCCAACGACGACCCGTCGGCGCGCGCCGCGCTGGACTGCTTCGCGGCCGCCGGCATCGCCGTCACCTGGTGTTTCCTCTACCCGGGCGGCTACTCGCAGGAGATCTACGACGAGGTGGTCGCGGCCGGGCACGAGCCGGCGCTGCACTACAACGCGATGCTCGACACGCCGGATTGCACGTGGGGCCTCGACCGGCTGCGCGAGCAACTGGCCTGGGCGACCCACCAGGTGCGCGGCGCGCCCATCGTCACGAACAAGAACCACTTCACCCGCTGGGAGGGATGGGACGAGTTCTTCCTGTGGTGCGAGGATCTCGGCCTGCGGGTCGACCAGAGCCACGGGCCGAGCGTCCAGGGCGCGATCGGCTTCCCGTTCGGGACCTGCCACCCGCACCGTCCGCTGACGAGCGCCGCGCACGGCAACCGCCCGGTCGACGTGCTGGACCTGCCGCTGCAGACGCAGGACCTCTGGCTCACCTGCACGCTTGAGGTCCGCGACGCGTTCGTCGCCGAGGCGTTGCGCCGGCACGGCCTGGTGCACCTGCTCTTCCACGGTCAGCACCTGCAGCACCACGTCGAGGTTCGCACCGCGCTGGCCGAGACCGTCCACCGGCTGCGCGCCGCCGGGGTCGCCTTCCACACCAGCGCCGCGCTGGCCGACTGGTCGGAACGACGGCGGCAGCTGCGGCTGCGCACGACGACCACGGACGACGGCGCCGTGACGGTCACCGTCGAGGGCGGCCGCGACGTCGACGGCGTCGCACTGCTCGTCCCGGCGCACCTCCGGCCCTACGGCGACGGCGACCGGCACCAGCGGGTGGTCCGCTACGGCCGCACCTTCACCCAGGTGGTCCTCGACGGCCGCAGCGTCCGGCTGGTCCCGGCGTGACCCGGCTCGCCGTCGACGGCGGATCGCCGGTGCGCACCCAGCCGCTGCCCACCGTCCTGGTCCCCGCCGGGCGCACGTTCGGCGCCGAGGAGCGGGCGGCCGTCCTCGAGGTGCTCGACAGCGGCGTCCTCAACGCATCGTGCGGAGGCCCGTGGCTGGCCGAGCTCGAGGCGACGATGGCCGGCCTGCACGGCATCGCCCACGCCGTCGCCAGCTCCTCCGGCACCGCGGCACTGCACCTCGCCGTCGCCGCGGTCGACCCGGAGCCGGGCGACGAGGTCATCACGACTCCCCTGACCGACTGGGGCACGATCGCCGCGATCCTCGCCCAGAACGCCGTCCCCGTCTTCGCCGACGTCGACCCGCTGACCGGCAACCTCGACCCGGCATCGGTCGAGGCCTGCCTCTCGCCGCGCACCCGGGCGATCCTCGTCGTCCACCTGTTCGGCGCTGCCGCGCCCGTGGCCGAGCTGCGCACACTGGCCGACCGCGCCGGCGTTCCGCTGATCGAGGACTGCGCCCAGGCCTACCTGGCCCGGCCCGCGCCCGCGGCGCCGCCCGTCGGCACCTACGGCGCCGTCGGCTGCTTCAGCCTGCAGCAGTACAAGCACGTCACCGCCGGCGACGGCGGCCTCTGCATCACCGCCGACCCCGCACACGCCGAGCGGATGCGGCTCTTCGCCGACAAGGCCTGGCCGCGCGACGAAGGCCGGTTTCACCGCTTCCTCGCGCTGAACTACCGGATGACCAACCTCACCGCGGCTGTCGCCGCCGTCCAGCTGCGCCGCCTGCCCGAGGTGGTGGCCCGACGGCGCCGGCTTGCGGCGCGGCTGCTGGCGGCGGTCGGCGACCTCCCCGGCGTCGACCTGCCGGACCAGCCCGAGCTGCACGCCTGGTGGGTGCTGCCGCTCATCGTCGACGGCGGCAACGAGCGCTGGGCGACGGCGCTCAGCGCCGAGGGGATCCCGGCTGTCGCCGGCTGGCTGGAGTCGCCGGTCTACCTCTACCCGGCCCTGACCGAGCGGCGCACCTACGGACAGTCGGCGTTCCCGCTGACCAGCCCGCCGGCCCGGCGGGACTGGACCTACGGTCCCGGACTCTGCCCGCGGGCAGAGCGGCTGGTCGGCGACACCCTCGTGGTCCTGCCGTGGAACGAGAACTACACCGACGCCGACGTCGACGACATCGCCACCGCCCTCACGAAGGTGGCAGGCGCGCTGACGCCATGATCCCTACGTCGGGGTGTAGGTGAGGTAGTCGAGCCGGCTGAAGGCCGACGAACCGGTGGGCCGGGTCGACAGCAGCATCCGGATCCCGGTGCCGGCGTCGGGGACCCACGAGCCGGTCTCCTTGCGCTCGAGGTTCGGCGAATACACCTGCGCCGCCCCGCTGACCGGGAACGTCTCCGTCGTCCAGCCCGTGCCGGTGGTCGAGCGCAACACATGCAGCGACCCGGAGCCGGCCGCCGGCGTGCCGAGCACGAACCGCTCACCACTCGCCGCGACCGCCAGCTGGCTGTGGTTGTCGTACGCGCCGAGGTCGTGCGGGCTGCCCGGCAGCGTCACCGAGCCGGCGTTGCCGCGCCAATAGTGGAGGTGTTCGACGCCGGAGATCTTCGTGAAGAACAGCACGTGCGGCCGGTTCGACGAGTCCACCACCAGGTCGGCCGCGTCGCACCAGTTCGATACGCCGTCGGGCGACGGACAGGACGCGACCATGTAGCGCTGCCCGGACGGGAACGAGGCGCCGCCGTCGGTCGACCGCCACAGCTGCACGCCGTGGATCGTCGCGCTGCTGCCGGTGTTGAGGACGGTCTGGTTGAACAGCAGCCACACCTCGCCGCTGGTCGTGCCGGGCCGCACCCGCGGGTACAGGTACGCCTCGTTGACGCCGGGCGTACCCACGAGCGACGTCGTCTCGGTGTTCGTCCAGGTGTCGAACCGGCTGACGTTCAGGCTCCAGTCGGCCTTGCTGTACGCGTGGTAGATGTAGCGGCGATCGTTGTCGATCGCCATGCCGCCGTAGTACCGCTCCGCGCCGGCCGAGCGCACCGAATGGTCGCTCCACGACCCGAGATCGAACGAGCCGTCCCCCAGCCGCGACGAGAACTGCAGCCGCACCAGGTAGACCCGTTCCATCGACGCACCGCTCGCGGCGGCGACGCCCGGGTAGCACTGCCCGCCGGTGTAGCACGGGACGGTCAGCCAGAGCCGGTTGCCGGAGTCCAGCAGCAGCGACGGCGGCTGGTAGACCCACTGGTTCAGCGTGACGGCGAGGGTCCAGTTCACGCCGTCGGGCGACTTCCAGATCCGCGAGATCCACGGGTAGGAGGTGCCGGAGCCGTCCAGCGTCACCGCATAGCGCCAGCCGTTCGAGTCCTGGACGATCTTGGGCAGCTGCGGGCTGTGCATCGGGGTGACGTTGGTGGCGCCGATGGTGGACGAGATGGTCGAGACGGTGGTGGACGACGCGGCTGCGGGCGCGATAGGCCCGGCGACGGCGGTGGTGACGAGGGTCGTGACGGCGAACGCCGCGGCCAGTGGACGGGGCAGCCTCATGACGGGCTCCTCACTTCGCTGGGCTACCGGCCGGGTCCGACGATGACCCGGACCGGGATGGAGGTGCTCGGTGCGTGGGCGAGGTCGCCGCCGTACACGGCGACCAGGGTGTACCGGCCCGGCCCACCCACGTCGGCGGCGCTGACGGTGACGACGGCGGCACCGTCGGCCAGGTCCCCCGTGGCGACGGCGGCGCCCGGCGCGCCGTCCGGCCCGATCCGGTGCAGGGTGACGGTGCCCTGCGGTTCCCCGGGCGGGCTGTCCACCCGCACGGTGACCGCCGCCGGGCCGCCGGGTGAGGCGGGCCGCAGCCCCGTCGACGCCGTGGTCGAGGTCGGCGCCGGCGCGATGTCCGGCTCGACCCGCAGCAGCGCCCCGCCGCTGCCCCAGTACGCGCGGTCCGACCCGTCGAAGGCGAGCGTCCGGTAGTAGCCGCTGCCCGGCGTCGCCACCGTCTCGACGGTGTCGGTACCGGCCGGGATGCGGACGATCGCGCTGCCGGTGTGGCCGTACAGGTCGCCGCCCGGCCCGTCGATCAGGCCCAGCAGCTGGCCGCCCGGGAACGCACCCAGCACGGTCACCGCCCCCGAGACGGGGTTCATCCGGAACCAGGTCCCGTCCGCCGACCCGTACAAGGTCCCGTCGGCGGCGGTCTCCAGCGTGAGGATCCGGGTGGCGCCGGGCACCGGCACGACGGAGGCGAGCACCGTCCCGTCGTCCGGGTCGACGGTGAGCACCCGCGCGTCGCCGCCGGCGTCGGTGTCGTCCCCGTAGCGGGTCGTGCCGCCGTAGATGACGCCGTCGCCGGCCGCGACCGCGAAGAAGTGCTGGTCACCGGCGAGTCCGCGGAACGACTCGACCGCGTACGTCACCGGGTCGATCGCCGTCAGCGCACCCCGCAGCGCGCCGTAGGCGGCCGACGACGCGACCCAGACCCGCCCGTCGGGACCGACCTCCATGTCCCAGGGCCGGTACTGGTTGTCGCCGACGGGGCCCAGGTCGCGCGGGTTGGACGTCGCCGAGCTGCCCGGGTTCCACGGCTGCGCGGGATCGAACACGGTGACCACGTTGCTGATGTACGAGCCGATGAAGATCTTGCCGCCGGTCGTCGCCATCGACAGGATCTCGCCGGTGCGGCCGGGCGCGACGTTGCCGTAGACGGTGGTGTCGCCGCTGTCGGGGTCGTAGCCGAACAGCGCGTTCGTCTCGTACGTGCCGCCATAGATCGACCCGTCCGGCCCGTCGACCAGGGCCGTGATGTTCGTCGGGTTCCCGGGCAGCCCGAGCTGGTGGGTCCAGACCTCGCCGGTCGCCGGGTTCCAGCGCCCGAGCAGCCCGTTGCTGCCGACGCTGGTGAACCACTGCTGCCCGCCGATGGTCACCGGCCACATCCGCGCCGCGGAGACGAACGACGGCGGCGTCCCGGTGTCGGTGGTGGCGAGCGTGTCGCCGTCGACGGCGATGATGCTGGTGCCGCCCGCTCCGGTCCCGGTCGCGTAGAAGTCGTCCGGGTCGGCACCGCCCTGCGGCGCGAAGCCCATGCCGGTGATGCCCGGCACCTCGGCGTCGAACGTCATGGTGGCGGCGTCGAACCGGATGATCCGCGAGTCCGGCGTCACCAGCTGCACGTACACCCAGTCGCCGATGCGCAGCGAGTTGTAGGCGAACGAGTAGTGCTGGTACTGCGTCGGCAGCACCTCCTGCGCCGCGCCGGTGGCGATGTCGACGACGAGCACGCTCGCGTCGGTGCCCTGCGCGACGACCAGCCGGTTCGCATCGAGCACCGTCAGGCCCTTGGGGTAGGTGCGGGTGGCGACGACGAGCCGGACGGCGCCGGTGACGGGGTCGTACTCGTAGACGCCGGCGCCCGAGTGCACGCCGCAGTAGACCTTGCCGGTGTACTCCGAGACCGTGATGCCGAAGCACATGATGCCGGTCGGCATCGTCGCCACCAGCGACACGGTGTCGGCGACGGGGTCGTACTCCCAGAGCTGCGACGCGCTGGAGGAGTTGAGCGGGCCGAGGAAGACGTGCCCGTTCGGCGCCGCGGCGACGTGGTAGCCGCCCCACGCGCCGGGCATCGGCAGCTCGGTCCGGACGTCGCCGGTCTCGGGGTCGACGCCGAAGAAGGTGACGGCGTCGCTGGGCGCGTTGTAGGTGCTGCCGTAGAGCGTCGGGTCGCCGTTGGCGTCGTCGGCGAGGACGGTGTCGAGGACGAGGTAGGTGGAGATCGGGATGCCGAGGTTCTCGACCACGCCGGGATCGACGGTGTCCGCATGCGGCGCCGCCGCGGCGGGCGCGAGCAACGCCGCCGAGGCGGTCGCCACGAGGGCGGAGAGGAATCGTGCGCGCAGGAAGGGCATGAGTGCTCCTGACGGCCGGGGGACGATTCGGATGAAGCCAGGACGCTTGCCGCGAACCTAGGCGCGCGGCCGGCGGCGGCAACAGCCGGATAGTTGCCCGGCGGACCGGAGACTTGCCCCGTTGGTCTCAGGACGTGCCGAAGAACCGCGTCCAGTTCTCGTGCACGATCCGGTCCTGCTCGTCGACGGGCAGTGTCGGCAGCGGCGTGCCGGCCACGACGTCGTTCACCCGGCGCAGCCCTTCCAGCGTCTGCGCGACGGTCGCGCTCGGGAAGTCCGACGCGAACAGCAGCTTGCCCGTCACCCCGTACTCGAACGCCGTCGTCATCGCGTGCCAGAACCGGTACGGCCGGTAGTGCAGCGCGGAGATGTCGGCATAGACGTTCGGCGCCTTGCGCATCAGCGCGACGACGTCCTCCTCCCACGGGTGCCCGAGGTGCGCAATGATCACCCGCAGCGACGGGAACCGCATGACCAGGCGCTCCAGCAGCAGTGGCTGCGCGTACTCCAGCCGCGCCGTCGTCGGGAACGTGGTGCCCTGGTGCACGATCACCGGCAGGTCGTGGCGCTCGCAGTACTCGAACACGCCCCACAGCGACGGGTCGCGCGGATCCCAGTGCTGGTAGGTCGGGCCGACCTTGAGCCCGCGCAGGCCGAGGTCCTCGACGCAGCGGACCAGCTCGTCCAGCGCCCCGGCCTCCCCCGGGTTGACCGACGCCCATCCCTCCAGCCGGTCCGGATGCTCCCGGACATAGCCGGCGATGACGTCGTTGGGCACGTCGAAGCCGGTCGGCCGGGCGGCGAGCCCGAAGACGACGACGCGGTCGGCCTGCTGGGCGGCCTCCCAGTGCTCGGCCGGCGTGGAGTCGTAGCAGTGCAGGTCGAGGTGGGCGGCGTTGGTGAGCCCGCCGCTGCGCTCGAGCTTGACCAGCTTCGCCGCCAGCGCCTCGCCCGCCGTCTGCTCGCTGATGTGGTCGGGGTACCACATGACGTGCGTGTGGACGTCGACGACGGACATCAGCCCACCGCTCGCAGCACCGGCGTCGTGACCTGCCGCCGGTACTCGCTGGGCGTCACGTGGAAGGTGCGCTTGAACAGCTCGCGGAACCGCTTGGGCGCCTGGTAGCCGACCTGCTCGGCGACCAGCTCGACCGGCAGCTCGGTCTCGGCGAGCAGCCGCCGCCCGTGCCGCATGCGCACCGCCGTCAGGTACTTGAGGAAGGTCGTCCCGAGCTCGCGCTGGAACAGGTGGCTGATGTAGTACGGGCTGACGAAGACCGCCTCGCTGACGGTGACCAGCCGCAGGTCGTCTGCGTAGTGGTCCTGGATGTAGCGCTCGACGACGGCGAGCACGTGCCGGGCCGGCGACGGCGCCGCGTGCGACGCGACGATGCGCGGCAGCAGCTGCTCGAGCCAGAGCACCAGGTACGAGCGGTCGTGGATGTCGTACATCTCGACCACCTCGTTGAGCGGAAGCCGCGCGCAAGCCGCGATCCAGTCGGTGGACCCGTCGGACAGCCGCCGCTGGCCGGCCACCTCCAGCGCGTACAGCACCTCGGCGGCCAGCCACTCGCGCAGCACGTCGGGGGTGACGCCGTCGACGGCGCTGACCCGGTCGATCCACGAGCGCAGCGTGGCGACCGCGCCGGCCGCGTCGCCGCGCCGGATGCACTGCGCCAGCCGCTCCTCGACGCGGTCGGGCACCGGCACCGGCCCGGCCGCGCCGCCACGCGCGGACCGCACCTCGGCCAGGTCGTACACCGCGTCGCCGCCGCTGACGAGCTTGTGGTCCAGCGCCGACACCGCCTCGGCCGTCGCCGCCTCGACCCTGGCCGTCCCCGCGTGCGGCCGGCTGATGCCCACCGTCACGGCCACCCCGCAGGCGGCCGTGACGCGGTCGCGCACGAGCGCGGCGAACCGGCGCCCGGTGGCCCGCAGCTCGGTCGCGTCGGCCCCGTGGAAGGTCACCATCCACGCGTCCGGCGGGACGGCGACGACCGGGCCGTGCTGGTCCGGCGCATAGCTCGCGGCGCACCGTTCGACGGCGGCCGCCGCGCTCTCGAGCATGCCCTCGGCCCACTCGTCGCTCCGGGCCAGCCGGCTGACCTCGAAGTCGTCGACGTCGGCCAGGACGACGAGCACGTGGCCCTCGTCGCTGTCCTGCTCCTGCACGGCGATCGGCTGGCCGAGAACGGTCGCACGGTGTCGCATGGCTCCTCCAGTGATCGGCTCGCCCCGCGGGGCCGGCCGTGGCCGACGCGAAGCAGGCTGTTCAGTACCAGCTGATGTCTGATATACCAGAGCTCTCCCTCCGTGGAAAGGCCAATCCGTGGACCTGCAGACCTTGCGCACCTCGCTGCGCGGCGTCCTCGCCTTCACCCCGACGTGCCTGCGCGACGACGGCTCCCTCGACCTCGACAGCCAGCGCGGCCACGCGGCCTTCCTCGCCGGTAGCGGCGTCGGGGCGGTCGTGGTCTGCGGCGGTGTCGGCGAGTTCTACGCCGTCGACGAGTCCGAGTACGCCGACCTGGTCCGCGAGACCGTCGACGCGGTCGGTGGCCGGATCCCGGTGCTGGCCGGTGTCGGGCACGCCACCGCCATCGCGACCCGGCTGGCCCGCATCGCGGCCGCCGCCGGGGCCGACGGGCTCATGGTCAACCCGCTGTACTTCGTGACGCCCGACGCCGACGGCATGGTCCGCCACTACCGCGAGATCGGCGCGGCGTCCGGGCTCGGGCTCATCGTGTTCAGCACCGACGGCACCGTGTACGACGAGGCCGACCTCGAGCGGCTGGCCGAGGTCGAGGCCGCCGTCGCCGTCAAGGACGAGGCCGGTGACCAGGCGCTGTTCGCCCGATGCGTCGACCGCCTCGGCGACCGGTACGTGTGGATCAACGGCATGGCCGAGCTGCCCGCCGTCGACTACGCCCGCATGGGTGCCGTCGCGATGACCTCAGGCTTGGTCAACCTGGACCCGAACGTGGCGCTGGACGTGTGGGCGGCCGCCCTGGCCGGCGACGCCGACCGGCACGCGGCGCTGGTGCGCGAGCGGATCGCCCCGATCGCCGCCCTGCGCACCGCCAGGCCCGGCTACCACATCACCGTCATCAAAGAGGCCATGCACCTGCTCGGCCGGTGCGGGCCTGTGGTCCGGCTGCCGCTGCTGCCGCTGCGTCCCGAGGAGCGCGCCGCGCTGGCCGAGCACCTGGACCGCTGCGGCTACCGGCGTCCGGAACCCGTCGGCTGACGATGAGCGTGATCGACGCGCATGTCGCTGCCGGGGACCTGCCGGACCTGCCCACCCTGGGCGTGGACGACCTGCTGCGCACGCTGGACGACGTCGGCGTCGAGCGCGCCGTCGTGGGCCCGGTGGGCCGCTGGGTCGCCGTCGACAACGAGGACGGCAACCGGACGCTGGCCGGCTGGGTCGGCGCGCACCCGCACCGGCTCGCGTGGTGGGCGACGGTGAACCCGTGGTACGGCCGCGACCGCGCCGGCGCCGAGCTGCGCCGGGCGTTCGCCGACGGCGCGTGCGGGCTGAAGCTGGTCCCGTCGGTGCAGGGGTTCGGGCTGCTGTCGCCGCTGCTCGAGCCGGTCCTCGACGTCGTCGAGGAGCACGGCCGGCCGGTCTACGTCGTCACCGGCGTGCCGGTCGCGAGCGAGCCCCTGCAGCTGGCCGAGCTGGCGCTGCGCCGGCCCGGGCTGAGGTTCGTGATGGGCCGGTCCGGGCGCACCGACTTCTCCCTCGACCTGTTGCCGGCGCTGACGACCGGGCCGAACCTGGTCGCCGAGACGGCGTACAACGGCGCCGCGCTGATCACCCGCCTGGTCGCCGAGCTCGGGCCCGGGCGGGTGCTGTTCAGCACCGACGCGCCGTTCAACGACGCGCGGCTGGAGCTGGAGCGGGTCGGCCGCGCCGGGCTGACCGACGCTGATCGGGCGGCCGTGCTGGGCGGTTCGGCCACGGCGGTGCTGGGGGCGACGTGGTGAGGTTCGTCGACATGCACACGCACCTGCCGGCCCTGGCGTCGCCGGAGTGGGCCTCCTGGCGGCAGGCCGGCGTGCTGGCCGCCATGGACCGCCACGGCGTCAGCCGGGCCGCGGTGATGACGCTGGACGGGCTCGGGTACGACGCGCCGGCCGGCAACGACGTGGTCGCGCAGGCGTGCGCGGGGTCGGGCGGACGGCTGATCCCGCTCGGCACCGTCGACCCGCGCCGCCCGGACGCCGCCGCCGAGGTGCACCGCTGCGCCGATCGCGGCTTCCGCGCGCTCAAGCTGCACCCGTGGATGCAGGGGTTCTCGCCGCTGGAGCCGTACATGGACCCGGTCGCCGAGGCGGCCATCGAGCACGGGCTGCCGCTCGTCGTCCACGACGGCACCCCTCCGTACGCGTCGCCGCTGCAGATCGCCCGGCTGGCCGGCCGGTTCCCCGAGCTGAGGGTGGTGCTGGCGCACGGCGGGCTGTTCGACCTGTGGGAGGACGCCGTGGCCGCGGCGCTGCGGTACCCGAACGTGCACGTCACGATGTGCGGCACGGCGCCGGGCGCGATCTTCCGCCGGATCGTCGCGCAGGTGCCGGTCGAGAAGCTGAGCCTGGGCACCGACAGCGGCTTCGGCGACCCGGACCTCCCTCGCCACCGACTGTCCGTCCACCGTGCGATCCTGGCGGAGCTGCCCGGCGACGACGCCGCCGCGCTGGCCCACCGCAATGCCGAACGACTCCTGGGGCTGCCGTGACCGATTCCGCCCGACCCTTGCGCGTGGTCCAGGTGGGCTGCGGCGACATCGCGACGACCGGGCACCTGCCGGCGCTGGACCGCTCCCCCGACGTCGAGCTGGTCGCCGTCGTCGACGTGGCCGCGCCGCACCGCGAGGCCGCCGCCGCGACCTACGGCGTCCCCGCATGGCCGTCGCTCGAGCCGGCGCCGGCCGCCGCCGCGGGCGCCGAGGCCGCCGTCGTCGCCGTCCCCCCGCATGTCGCGCCGTCGCTGACGGTGGCCGCGATCGAGGCCGGGCTGGACGTGCTCTGCGAGAAGCCCATGGCCGTCGACCTCGCGTCGGCGCAACGGGTGCACGATGCCGGACGACGGGCCGGGCGGATCGTCCAGATCGGGTTCAAGAACCGGTTCTCGCCGCTGGTCAGAGCCGCGCGGCGGTGGCTCGACGACGGCCTGATCGGCTCGCCCGTCGTCTACACGCTCGGCGGGTTCGACGAGCGCTACGACGCCGCCGACTCCGTCCACGTCGGGCGCATCCAGGAGTTCCTCGCGCACGGCCCGTCATACCTGCACGAGGGCGCGCACCTGGCCGACTATCTCGCCTACCTGACCGGGGCCGCGCCGGTGTCGGTGCGGGCCGCGGGCGTACGCTCGCAGCCCTCGTTCCACGGCGAGAACTTCGTGTCCGCGCTGGTCGACTACGACAACGGCGACGTCGCCCGCATGGAGGTGGGCTGGTTCTTCCCCACCTCGCCGGCGGGCGAGTTCCGCATTCTCGGCCCGCGCGGCGTCGCGCTGATCGACCGCCCGGAGCAGGTCGCGACGCTCACGACCCGCACCGAGGACGGGACGCTGCGGACCGAGGAGGTCCGGTTCGAGCGGCCGTGGAACGACGAGTGCTTCGACCGGCAACTGGCGCACTTCGTCTCGTGCGTGCGCACCCGGACGGAGCCGGAGACGTCGACGGCGGCGGGCCTGGCCTCGCTGCGGCTCGGGGCCGCCGTCACCGAGGCACTGCGCGAAAGGGCGGTGGTCCGGTGGTGACCGACCAGCAGCCGCGGCTGCCGCTGATCCGCGAGGCGCCGCTGATCCGCGACCAGGTGTACCAGGTGCTGCTCACGAAGATCATCAGCGGCGACCTGGCGCCCGGCGACAAGATCACCGAACGGGTGACGGCCGGCGAGCTGGGCATCAGCACCACGCCGGTCAAGGAGGCGCTGCGCCGGCTCGAGAACGAGGGCTTCGTGCGCACCATCCCGCGCCGCGGCATCGTCGTGGGTGAGAACGCCCTCACCTCGTTCGAGCAGGTCATCACCGTGCGGGCCTGGCTGGAAGGACTGGCCGCGCGGCTGTGCGCCGTCCGGGTCGCCGCCGGCGAGCTCGACGACGTCAGCGCGCTGACCGGCCCGCTGGCACTGATGAAGGACCCGATCCTGCGGCCGGTCGACGAGATCGTCGAGATCAACGCGAACTTCCACGACGCCATCCGCGAGTTGTCCGGCAACCGGGTGATCGTGCAGTTCGTGGGGACGCTGCTGGGCGTCGACGCCGCCGTGCGCAAGCGCGCCCTCTCCGATCCCGACGAGCTGCAGCGCGGCAACGCCGAGCACATCGACGTCGGCGACGCGATCCTCGACGGCGACGCCGATCGCGCCGAGGCGCTGATGCGCAGCCACGTGCTGCGGTCGGGCGACCACACGCTGCACGCCCACCCGGCCGAAGGGCCGGTCTCGTGACTCTCCTGTCGGAGCTGACCCGAACCGCCGTCGCCGAGCGCGCGCCGGACGCCGTCGCCGTCGTCCCCGTCGGCGCCTGCGAGCAGCACGGGCCGCACCTGCCGCTGGGCACCGATCTCATGGTGGCCGAGCACGTCGCCGTGGCGACAGCCGCCCGGCTGGCGGGTGAGATCGACGTCGTCGTGGCGCCGAGCGTCGCCGTCGGCTACTCGCCGCACCACGTGCCGATCGGTGCGACGCTCACCGCCGGCGTCGGCACGCTACTCGCACAGCTGCGCGACACGTGCGCCGGGCTGGCGGCGGCCGGGTTCCGCCGGATCTTCCTGCTCAACGGGCACGGCGGCAATGCCGAGCTGGTCGTCGTCGCGGCTCGTGAGGCCGGGCAGGCGCTGCGGGTGCGGGTGGGCGCGGGCTCGTACTGGGTCATGGCCTGGACCGAGCTGGTCGCGGCCGGCGCCCAGGACCGCGGCCGGCTGCCCGGGCACGCCGGCGCGTTCGAGACGTCGCTGGCGCTGGCGCTGCGGCCCGACCTCGTCGTCGACCCGCCGCACCGGCCGGGCACCGCGTTCGCACGCAACCCGGCCGGCTACTTCGGCCGGTATCACGTCGAGGAACCCGACGCGATGGCCGCCGGCGACGGGTTCTCCGACGACCCCTCGGCCGGCACCGCCGACGACGGCCGCCGCTACCTCGTCGCCGTCGTCACCGCCGTCGCGGCCGGGCTGCGCAAGTTCGCTCGCGCGTGAGGACGGGCGGCAGGACAAGTCTGGGCCTGTCACCGCCGGCCCCTGGTCCGTAGCCTCGTTCCGACACGACGTCGCCCCCAGGAGGACACCGTGCAGGAGCACGCCGACTACCGCACGCTGGACGAACGGCTCGCCGAGTGGCGCACCGAGATCCTCACCCGCATGGACCGGCTCGACGAGCTGCCCGTGCTGCCGACGTTCCCGCGGGTGAACCTGGCCCGCGAGGCCGGCACGACCGTGCGGGTCGACAGCTTCCTCGGGACCGCCAACGCCCACGCCGTCGGCGACGTCTACTACGACCTCACCGCGCCCGGCCCCACCGCGCTGCCGTTCACGTCCGAGGACCCCGACCACCCGGTGCTCACCGAGTTGCGCGAGCGGTTCCGGCTCGAGGAGGTGGCCGGCGAGGGCACCGACGTCGAGAAGGCGATCCGGCTGCGCGACTGGATCAAGTCGCTGTTCCCGCACCACATCCCCTACCGCATGCCGGAGTGGAACGCGCTGCTGATCCTCGACCGCGGCTCCCGCGGCGTCGAGCACTTCATCTGCGTGCACTACTCGGTGTCGCTGGTGCAGTGCTGCCTGGCGCTCGGGCTGCCGGCCCGGATGATCAACCTGCACCGCGGCCTCTCCGACCACTACCGCATCGGCGACGAGGCCGTCGCCGACCCGCCCGTCGACGAGCACGTCGTCGCCGAGGTCTGGTCGTCCGACCTCGACAGGTGGGTCATGATGGACACCGACTTCGACGTCCACTACCAGCGCGACGGCGTCCCGTTGTCGGCCTGGGAGATCCACGAGGCCCTCGCCGCGGACGAGCTGGCCAAGATCGAGCCCCAGCGCGGCCCGCACTCGCTGTCGTTCAACGCCTACGGCGAGCAGCTCCCCGACGAGGACGACTTCTTCGCCACCGGCCTACCGGCCTACTACGCGCATGTGACCGTGCTGATGCGCAACGACTTCCTCAGTGACACCGACGGCCCCGTCACCATGGCGCACCTGGTCGACGACACCGCGACGCCGCTGCTGTGGCACCGCGGGTCCGACAACCGGCTGCAGCCGCACCTCATGGGCCCGGTCGTCGTCGCCCAGCCGTACACGGACGTGACGCCGGTGCTGACGGACGGGAACCGGCGCACCGGCTGGGCCTCTTCCGATGCGCCGGCGGAGCACACGGTGGAGATCGCGCTGGCCGGGCCGCGGCTGCTCGGCCGTGCCGTCCTGCACTGGCCCGAGTACCGGCTCGACTACCACAGCAGCGGCACCTACCGGGTCGAGACCCGCGACGGCGACGACGGCGCCTGGGAGCCCTGGGTGGAGGTGACGTCCGGGCCGGAGACGCCCTACTCGGTGCACGACGCTCCGGCCCGGCGTGCGACGCACGTGCGTCTCGTGCAGCCTGAGGGCGGCGGCTCGGACGAGTTCCCGCAGCGGCTCTGGCTGACCCAGGTCGAGCTCTATGCCCCTTGACGCCCCCATCGATCGCTTCCGTCGGGGAGTCATGGTCAGCCGAAGGTGAACGCGTAGGCCTCGGCGCCCGCGTCGAGGAAGGTGACCTCGACGGTGCGCTCGCGGACGCCGTCGTGCACGCGGACGAGCTGGTACATGCGCCCGTCGTCGAGGATGCCGTGGCCGTCGGCGTCGACGTCGGCGCCGTGCGACGGGCCGGGCGGCGCACCGTCGAGCAGCACCCGGAAGGGGATGGGGTCACCCTCGCCGGGCGAGAGGACCAGGTGCGCGTCGCGGGCGTGGAACCGCATCAGAACGCTGCCACCGGGCGAGCCGAGCACGGCGCACTCGCCGCCGACGGTCCACTCGCCGCGCAGCGCCCACTGCTGGTGGCGCAGCCGCTCTGACGGCACGTCGGCCCGGTGCTCGCCGCGCCAGGAGCCGAGGTACGTCTCGCCGGTGCGCAGCTGGTTCCAGTCGGCCTCGGCCTCGTCGCCCTCCCCCTCGACGGTGACCAGCTCGCGCTGCACGCCCAGCAGCCGTTGCAGCAGCCGCTCCGACCACGCGTAGCGGCCCTCGCCGAAGTGGTGGTCGCGGACGATGCCCCGGTGGTCGGCGAAGTAGAGCGCGGGCCAGTAGTGGTTGTCGAAGGCGGTCCAGATCCGATAGTCGCTGTCCAGCGCGACGGGGTAGACGATCGCCCGCCGCGCCGTCGCGCGCCGCACCCGGTCGCCGTCGTGCTCGAAGGAGAACTCCGGCGTGTGGACGCCGACGACGACCAGCCCGTCGTCGCGGTACGCCCTGGCCCAGGCGCGGACATACGGCGCGGTGCGCAGCCAGTTGATGCAGGTCAGCGTCCAGAAGTTCACCAGGACCACGTGATCGCGCAGGTCGGCGGAGTGGATCGGCTCGGTGCCGATCCACTCCACAGCGCCGTCGAGCGAGGGCAGCTGCCGTCGTGCCGACATCAGGACTCCCCTCCCGCGGTGCGGGCTTGCAGGGCCCCGAGCCGGAGCTCCCCCGCCGCCTCCGTGGCGACGGCTGTGTGCCGATGGCGGCGCCACCCTCGGCAGCGCACGACCACGGCGACCTGCCAGTCATGCGACCAGCCGGCCCGCCGCATCGACAGCCGCGGACCGTCGAGGGCCGCCCCGCACCGGACACACGGCGACACCGTCACCGCCACCTCGTACGCGACCCGGATCAGCCGCAGGTCGAGCTCACCCGGCGACGGAGCCGGCGTATCGGGCGCCGCCGGGTGGGGGCAGGGGCCGAACGGAGCCCAGCAGGTCATCGTCATCAGCCATTCCATGCCGCCAGCGTCGCGGTGACGACGCCCACTCGCGCCCGTGGGAATGCCTGGTCACTCCCCGGGTCGCTCAGCTGCTCGTGAGGATCACCAGCCGCTGGGTCGCGCGGGTCATGGCCACGTACCGGTCGACCGCGCCCTCGATGCCGGTGCCGAAGTCCTCGGGGTCGACGAGGACGACGAGGTCGAACTCGAGCCCCTTCGCCAGCTCCGGGGTGAGCGAGCGGACCCGGGTCGTCGGGGCGAAGCCGGGGTCACCGATGACGCAGGCGATGCCGTCGACGTGCTCGGCGAGCCAGGTGCCGAGGATCGGCCGCAGTTCCGCGACGGACCCGCGCGTGACGGGGACGCCGGTGCTGCGGATCGACGTGGGCACGTTGGCGTCGGGCAGCGCGGCCCGGATGACCGGCTCTGCCTCGGTCATGACCTCTTCCGGCGTGCGGTAGTTGATGCTCAGCGCGGCGATCTCGACGCGGTCGAGGCCGATGCGCGCGAGCCGTTCCTCCCACGACTCCGTGAACCCGTGCCGGGCCTGGGCGCGGTCACCGACGATGGTGAAGCTGCGCGACGGGCAGCGCAGCAGCAGCATCTGCCACTCGGCGTCGGTCAGCTCCTGCGCCTCGTCGACGACGACGTGCGCGAACGGGCCGGCGAGCTGGTCGGGCTCGAAGTCGGGGCGGACGGCGTCGTCGACCAGGGCGCCCTGCAGGTCGCTGCCGCGCAGCATCGACATCAGCGCCATCTCCGAGTCGTCTGACTCGATCAGGTGGTCGACGACGTCGGCCATGTTCGCGCGGCGGGCGGCCACCTCGGCCTCGCGCCGCTGCTGCCGCCGCGACGTCCCCGGGTCGCCGAGCCGCTGCCGGGCGGCGTCGAGCAGCGGCAGGTCCGACACCGTCCACGCCTGCGCGTCGGCGCGCTGCAGCGCCCGGACCTCGTCGGCGCTGAGCCACGGGGCGCACAGGCGCAGGTAGGCGGGCACGGACCACAGGTCGCCGACGACATCGGCCGCCTCGAGCACGGGCCAGGCTCGGTTGAACGTCGTGAGCAGCGGCCGGTTCTGCCGCATCGACGCGGCGAACCGGTCGGCGGGGACGTCCTCGGTCTGCCGGTCCAGCAGGATCGCGACCAGCTCGGCCCAGATCTCCTCGCGCGCGACGTTGTGCGGCGTGCCGGGGTCGGCCGCCTCGAACGCCTCGGCCCAGTCGTCGGCGGTGAGCCGGACGTCGTCCCAGAGCGTCGACACCGTCATGGCCTCGGCCGGCGGCTCCTCGTAGAACCGGACCGCCTTCTCGATCGCCTTCACCATGTCCGCGGACGACTTCAGCCGGGCCACCTCGGGGTCGGTCTCGGCGGCCGCCTTGGCGCCCTCGGGGACGAGGTCGCGCAGCGTGCAGGTGCGCACGCCCTCTTCTCCGAGGCTCGGCAGCACGTCGGACACGTAGGCGAGGTAGGGCTGGTGCGGGCCGACGAACAGCACGCCGCCGCGCCGGTGCCCGAGCCGCGGGTCGGAGTAGAGCAGGTACGCCGTGCGGTGCAGCGCGACGACCGTCTTCCCCGTGCCGGGTCCGCCGTCGACGACCAGGGCGCCGCGGGACCCCGCCCGGATGATGGCGTCCTGGTCGGCCTGGATGGTGCCCAGCACGTCGCGCATGCGCCCGGACCGGGTGCCGCCGAGGCTGGCGATGAACGCGGACTGGTCGTCGAGGGCCGCGGCGTGCCCGTCGAACTCGTCGGCGGCGAACACCTCGTCCCAGTAGTCGCCGACGCGGCCACGGGTCCAGCGGTACCGGCGGCGGCTGACCAGGCCCATGGGGTTGGCGTGCGTCGCGCCGAAGAACGGCTCGGCCGCCGGGGCGCGCCAGTCGAGCAGCAGCCGCCGGCCCGCGCTGTCGGTGAGGCCGAGGCGACCGACGTAGACGGGCTCGGCGTCGTCGGCGGTGACCATGTGCCCGAGGCAGAGGTCGAGCCCGAAGCGGCGCAGGGTACGCAGCCGGGAGGTGAGCCGGTGGACCTCGAGGTCGCGGTCCATGGCCGCCTGGCCCGAGCCGCCGGGCTTCTTCAGCTCGGCGTCGAGCCGCTCCGAGAGCTCCGCGATGGTCTGCTCGAGGCTCTCGCCGATGGCGGCGAAGTGCCGCTCGTCAGCGGCGATCAGGGCCGGGTCGGCCTTGTGAGCGAGGTGGTCGGGAAGGTCGAATGCGCTGGTGGTCAAGGGATTCACCTCATGAGCTTCGTTCCGAGGTACGCCACCTTAGATCCAAATTTTCTGGCTCATGAGGTCGCCGGAACTCTGCTATAAAAGAATGGGAGGACAGGGTCATCTTGCGCGCCGTGGTGGTGGTCGCCGCAGCGCTGACGGCGCTGGCCGGCTGTACGGCCGGCGACGATCCCCAGGTCGAGCTTCCGCCCGCCGGCGGACGGTTCGACTACCAGCTCGGCGGCCCCCATCCCCCGGCGCCCGGCGTGGTCGTCGTGGCCCGCGACGTGACCGCCGAACCGGCTCCTGGTCTGTACAACGTCTGCTACGTCAACGCGTTCCAGACCCAGCCCGGCGACCTCGACGCCTGGACGACGGACCACCCGGACCTGCTGCTCCGGCACGACGGCGGCGACGACGGCGACGGCGGCCTGGTCACCGATCCGGACTGGCCGGGCGAGGTGCTGCTCGACACGTCGACGGCGGCGAACCGGGCCGCGCTCGCCGAGATCGCCGGCCGCGACCTCCAGCGCTGCGCCGAGGCCGGGTTCGACGCGGTGGAGCCGGACAACCTCGACTCCTGGACCCGGTCGCGCGGGCTGCTGGACCGGGCCGACAACCTCGCGTTCGCGGCGCTGCTGGCCGACGCCGCGCACGACCTCGGCCTGGCGATCGCCCAGAAGAACGCCGCCGAGCTCGGCACCGCCGGCCGCGACACCGCGCACCTCGACTTCGCCATCGCCGAGGAGTGCGAGGTGCACGCCGAGTGCGACGACTACCTCGCCGTGTACGGGCCGCACGTCATCGAGATCGAGTACACCGGCGACGGGCGGGCCGCGTTCGCCGCCGCCTGCGCCGCCCGGGGCGAGCGGTTCTCCGTCCAGCTCCGCGACCGCGCCGTCACGCCGGCCGGCGCCGACGGCCACGTCTCCGAGTGGTGCCCCGGCGGCTAGGGTGCTCAACGCGACTGCAGCGCGTCGAGCGCGACGGCCATGGCCGCGCCCAGCCGCCAGTCCAGCCGTTCCCCGCCGGGCAGCTGCGGCAGCTCGACGTCGTAGGCGTCGCGCAGCGTCCGCCGCCGCTCCGACGACATGACCAGGACGCCGTCGTCGGTGCGGAAGTCGAAGTGGAACCGCCACGGGCCGGGAACGTCCTCGAGCACGACGTTCCAGATGCGGCGGACGATCGCTACGCCCTGGCTGCGCTCGGTGCCGACCGCCTCCAGCCCGAGCGCCGGACAGCCCAGTGTCCAGGTCGAGCGGGTCAGCGACCTGCGGAACTGCTTCGTGAACCAGCCGATCTGCTCGCCGCCGGGACCGGTGACGTCGTGCCCTGCGCTGACGTCGAGACGCGTGCGCGCCTTGAACGCGAACAGCGGCGGCTCCGAGCGGTCCTCGCCGGCGTAGAAGGTGATCTCCTCCTTGAGCGCCATGCGCTTCTGCTGCGCGAACGCGATCAGCGCACCCTCCTGGCCGCCGGCGCCGAGGGCGTGGACGGCGTACCGGTTGACCATCGGCGTGATCCGCTGGTGCACGGAGAGACGCTCGTACATTCCACCAGCATCGGCCATGGGTGCCGCTCAGTACCAGAACACCTCGGGCGGGATCATCCGCGGGACGTCCTGCTCGCCGTCGTGGTGGACGAAGACGACCCGCTGCCCGTCGGGGTCCCAGGTGCTGACCAGGGTGGTCGGGTCCTCGGCGAGCACGTGCCGGGTCGACTTGGCGCCCAGGCCGGCGAGCTGCTGCTCGACCCGGTCCAGCCGGTCGAGGGTGGCGACGCGCCACACCAGCGCCTGCACCGTCCGGTCGGTGACCCGGCGGACCGGACGCTGCCGCAGGGCCAGCGAGAACGCGCCGGCCCTGGTGGCGAGGATGGCGGCGTCGGCCGTGCGGCGGGCCACCTCGACGCCCATCAGGTCCGTGTAGAAGGCGATCGACCGCTCCAGGTCGCTGACGTGCAGGACAGCGCCCTGGATGCGCGGTTCGGTGTCGTTGGTCATGGCCTCACCCTTCCAGCCGGTGCGCCGGCGGCGGGTGGGACCAGCCGCGCTCTGCTTGACGCCTACCCCGGGACGTCCACCGCTCGGACCCGAAGCCGTCTGAAACCCGGTCTCCCGCTCTTACCTCGCGACTCGGCCAGTGCACACGGATGCACTACTGACCGACCATGGCCGCGGAACGTGACAACGGGCGCGGACGGCGTCAGCTGCCGCCGCGGTCGCGATGCGCCTCGGCGAGCTGGGCCAACGCGAGGGCGCCGATCAGCAGGCCGAAGTCGCGCAGGGCGATGTCGTAGTAGTCCGGGATGGTCAGCAGGTTCACGATGATGCCGGCCAGCCACAGCGCCACGACGTAGCCGCCGATGCGGGGCGCGACGGCGACCAGCAGTCCGGCCACGACCTCGACGACGCCGACGATCCTCATCGCGTCGGCCGCGCTCCCCGGAACGATGTCGTCGACCCAGGGCGCCAGGTAGACCGGCCAGTCGACCATCCAGTTGGTGAACTTGTCGAGGCCGAACAGGATCGGTGCGACGGTGAAGGCCGTGCGGAGCAGGAGGAAGGCGCGGCCGGCCGGGGTGCTCCACGTCCGGGACCGGGCGGTTCCGCTCGTCTGGGTCATGACGTCTCCTTCTAACGAATGGATTTCTCTACGTTAGAATCACGCTGGTCTATCGTCAAGGGATCCGTTCGATACGACGCGAGGAGCGCCCGTGGCCGAGTTCGAGGATCACGTCGCCGGCATCGGCGCCCTGGCCGACGACACCCGGCGCGCGCTCTACCTCTACGTCTGCGCCCAGCCGGAGGCCGTCGGCCGCGACCAGGCCGCCGCTGCGCTGGAGCTCCCCCGCCACCAGGCCAAGTTCCACCTCGACCGGCTCGAGGAGGCCGGCCTGCTCGACGTCGAGTACGCCCGGCTGACCGGCCGCACGGGTCCGGGCGCGGGCCGGCCGGCGAAGCTCTACCGGCGCGCGGCCGCACGGGTCGCCGTCTCGCTGCCGGACCGGCGCTACGAGCTGGCCGCGGAGCTCATGGCCCGCGCGATCAGCGACTCCGCGGCCACCGGCACCCCCGTCGAGAACGCCCTGACCAGCGCCGCCCGCGAGCACGGCCGTCGCCTCGCCGAGGCGACGACGGCGGCTGCGACGGCGACGCTGTCGCCGAAGCCCGCGGATCCGGACCGGGCGCTACGCCTGGCCGCCGACACGCTGGGCCGGCACGGGTACGAACCCCGCCGGCACGATCACACCGTCGAGCTGGCCAACTGCCCGTTCCATCCGCTGGCGCAGACGCACACCGCCCTGATCTGCGGCATGAACCATGCACTGCTCGCCGCGCTGGCGGAGGAGCTGGCGCCCGGCACCCTCGAGGCCCGCCTCGAGCCCGCCGCGGGCCGCTGCTGCGTCCTGCTCACTGCAGGCCGGCGCGGACCGACGTGATGCGGTGCGTGTTGAACCCGAGCCAGTGCATGCGGCCGACGTAGCGGGCGTGCTCGACCTTGAGACAGCGGTCGACCACGACCGTGAGGCCGCCGTCCTCGGCGATCTGCGCACCCTCGGCGTTGATGACGCCGAACTGGCACCACAGCGCCTTGGCCCCGATGGACACGGCCTCGCGGGCGATGCCCGGCACCGCGTCGGGCGCGCGGAAGACGTTGACGATGTCGACCGGCTCCGGGACGTCGAGGAGGCTCGGATGGCTCGTCTCACCGAGGATCGACGTCTCGCGCGGGTTCACCGGGACGACGCGGTAGCCGTGGCGCTTCAGGTAGTAGCCGACGAAGTAGCTGGCCCGCAGCTCGTTGCTGGACAGTCCGACGACGGCGATGGTCTTCGCGCCGTGGAGGACCCGCTGGATCGTCAGCGGGTCCTGGTACCTCGTGAGGTCGAGATCGAGGCCGGTCACGCGCCCGCCACCTTCCGCACGCCGGTGAAGCCCTGTTCGAGGTCCCAGATCAGGTCGTCGGCCGACTCGGTGCCGACCGACAGCCGCACCGTCCCCGGCGCCACGCCGGCCGCCGTCAGCTCGTCGTCGCTCAGCTGCCGATGGGTGGTACTGGCGGGATGGATGACCAGGCTCTTCGCATCGCCGACGTTGGCCAGGTGGGACCAGAGCGACACCCCGCGGATCAGCTCCTGCCCGCCGTCGCGGCCGCCGGCGCAGTCGAACGAGAACACCGCGCCCGCGCCCAGCGGCAGGTACTTCTCGACCAGCGGCCGGTAGGAGCTCGACGGCAGCCCGGCGTAGGTGACGTTCGACGCCAGGTCGTGCGCCTCGAGGTAGGCCGCGACCGCCCGAGCGTTGCCGACGTGGCGCTCCATGCGCAACGACAGCGTCTCGAGCCCCTGCAGGAACAGGAACGCGTTGAACGGCGACATCGCGCCGCCGAGGTCGCGCAGGGTCTCGGCGCGCAGCTTCATCAGGTAGCCGTACATGCCGAAGGTCTCGTGGAACTTCAGCCCGTGGTAGGCCGGCGAGGGCTCGGCCACCACCGGGTAGCGCCCGTTGGACCAGTCGAACGTGCCGGCCTCGACGACCACGCCGCCGATGCTGGTGCCGTGGCCGCCGATGAACTTGGTGGCGGAGTGGACGACGATGTCGGCGTCCCACTCGATGGGGCGGCACAGGTACGGCGTCGCGAAGGTGTTGTCGACGATCAGCGGCAGCTCGTGCTCGTGCGCGATGGCCGCCACGGTCTCGATGTCGAGCACGTTGCCGGCCGGGTTGCCGATGGTCTCGGCGAAGAACGCCTTGGTGTTCGGGCGGACGGCCGCGCGCCAGGCGCCGGCGTCGTCGGGGTCGACCCAGGTCAGCTCGACGTTCATCTTCCGCAGCAGGTGCTTGAGCTGGTTCACCGTGCCGCCGTAGAGCGCCGAGGACGAGACGACGTGGTCGCCGGGCTCGAGCAGCGTGAAGAGCGCCGCGGCCTGGGCGGCGATGCCGCTGGCGAACGCGACCGCGCCGGCACCGCCCTCGAGGTTGGCGACGCGCTCCTCGAACACCGCCACCGTCGGGTTCATGATGCGGGAGTAGGTGTTGCCGTACTCCTGCAGGTTGAAGTACGCCGCCGCCGACTCCGGATCCTCGAACACGTAGCTGGTGGTCTGGAAGATCGGCACGGCGCGGGCGCCGGTGTTGGGGTCGGGCCGCTGCCCGGCGTGCAGCTGCCGGGTCTCGAACCCGAACACGCGGTCCTGCTCGACGCGGTCGGTCACTGTCCCTCCAGGAACTGCTGGATGATCGGGGTCTGGCGGGCTTCCTCGAGCAGGAAGCAGTCGTGCCCGTACGGCGCGTCGATGACGTGCAGCTCGACCGCCTTGCCCAGTTCGGTGAGTGCGCCGGCCAGCTCCTCGGACGCGACGGGCGGGTAGAGCCAGTCGGAGCTGAACGCGATGAGCAGCGTGCGCGCGGCGACGCCGTCGAGGGCGCGGGTGAGGGAGCCGTCGCCATGTTGGCGGGCCAGGTCGAAGTAGGTGAGCGCCCGCGACATGGTCAGGTAGGTGTTGGCGTCGAAGCGCTGCACGAACGACGCGGCCTGGTGGCGCAGGTAGTTCTCGACCTCGAACTCCGGCTCGGTGAGGGTGTAGCGGACGTCGTCGGCGAACTGCAGCCGCCGGCCGAACTTGTCCTCGAGCGCCCGCGCCGAGAGGTACGTGATGTGGCCGACCATGCGGGCGACGCCCATGCCGGCGTCGGGCGCGCGGCCGGTGCCGTGGTAGCGGCCGCCCTGCCAGGCGGGATCGCGCATGATCGCCTCGCGGGCGATGGCGTTCCAGGCCACGCCCTGCGGGTGCAGCGCGTGCGTGCTGGCGATCGCGATGACGGCGTCGACGGCGTCCGGGTACAGCACCGCCCACTCCAGCGCCTGCATGCCACCGAGCGAGCCGCCCGCGACCGCGGCCAGCCGCTCGATGCCGAGGACGTCGAGGAACGCGCGCTGGGTGCGGACCATGTCGGCGACCGTGACGACCGGGAAGTCCGGCCCGTACGGCTCCCCCGTCGCCGGGTCGGTGGACGACGGACCCGTCGTGCCGCGGCAGCCGCCGAGCAGGTTGGTCGAGACGACGAACCACTGGTCGGTGTCGAACGCCTTGCCCGGGCCGATCATGCCGTCCCACCAGCCCAGCGCCTTTCCGGCCGCGCCGTCGCGGTCGTCGGCCCCGAAGCCGTCGCGCGTGCTGGCCGCTGCCGCCGACGCCGAGTAGCCGGCCGCGTGGGCGTCGCCGCTGAGCGCGTGGCAGACCAGGACGACGTTGTCGCGCGCGGGGGCGAGCGTGCCGTAGGTCTCGTAGGCGACCCGGACCGGGTGCAGCTCGCCGCCGGAGTCGAGCCGCACAGGCGCCGGCAGGTCGAGGTAGTGGGTCTGGACGGTGCCGGCCGAGCCGGCCGCGAGGGTCGAAGCCGGCGCCATGCGTCCGATCATAAGCAGTCCCCCTTTCGCCGCGCTCGGTGTATTGTCCAGCAATACCGTAGGGAATCTCGGGTACCGGCGAGAGGGGCATCGGCGAGATGACGATCGACAACGGGGTCAACGTGCAGGCGCTGCTCGACGCGCGCGACGTGCTGAAGGGTGCGCCCGAGGCCGCCCAGTTCACGTGGCGGGCGCAGTCGACGTGGAGCAACGGCGTGCACAGCCAGACGCGGATCCAGAACTTCTTCGGCCTCGGCGCGGAGCAGACGCACAAGAGCGAGGCGGTGTTCGACGCCGACCACCCGGAGGTCTTCGCCGCCCAGGACAACGGCATCACGCCCATCGAGTACCTCCTCGTCGGCCTCGCCGGCTGCCTGACCGCCGGCGTGGCCTCCGTGGCGCAGAACCGCGGCATCCAGCTGCGCTCCGTCGAGGCGACCGTCGAGGGCAACCACGACATCCGCGGCATCCTCGGCGCCGACAGCGACGTCCGCAACGGCTTCAACGACGTCCGCGTGACCTTCACGATCGACGCCGACGCCTCCAAGGAGGAGATCGAGGCGCTGGTGGCGCAGTCGCAGAAGCGCTCCGCCGTCTTCGACGCGCTCACGAACCCCACGGACGTGTCCGTCACGGTCGCCTGAGTGGCCGGTCGCGTCACGACGGTCGTCATCGGCGCGGGCCACGCGGGACTCGCCGCCAGCCACTTCCTGAGCGAGCGGTCGATCGACCACGTCGTGCTCGAGCGCGGCGACGTGGCGAACTCCTGGCGGCACGAGCGCTGGGACTCGCTGCGGCTGCTCACGCCGAACTGGCAGAGCCGCCTGCCCGGGCTGCCCTACGACGGCCCGGACCCGGACGGCTACCTCTCGATGGGCGAGGTGGTCGGGCTCCTCGACCGCTTCGCGTCGATGTCGCGCGCGCCCGTCCAGGCGGGGACGACGGTGACGTCGGTGCGCCGGTCCGGCGACGGCTACCGGGTGGTGACGAACCAGGGCTCGCTCGACGCCCGGACGGTGGTCGTCGCCAGCGGCGCCTGCAACCTGCCGGCCGTGCCGGCGTTCGCGGCCGCCGTCCCCAAGGAGATCGAGCAGCTCACGCCATTCGACTACCGCGACCCTTCGACGCTGGCCGACGGCGGCGTGCTGGTCGTGGGCGCGTCGGCGACCGGCGTCCAGCTGGCGGCGGAGATCCGCCGCTCGGGCCGGCCGGTCACGCTGTCGGTGGGCGAGCACGTCCGGCTGCCGCGCACCTACCGCGGCCGCGACGTGCTCTGGTGGATGGACGCGTCGGGCGTCTGGGACCAGCGCCACGACGAGATCGACGACCTCTCTCGGGCCCGGCGGCTGCCGTCGCCGCAGCTCGTCGGGACCCCGGAGCGGGTGACGCTGGACCTCAACGCGCTGAGCGCCATGGGCGTCGAGCTGGTCGGCCGGTGGGCGGCGGTGCGCGACGGCCGCGCCCTGTTCTCCGGCGGGCTGCGCAACGTGTTCGCGCTGGCAGACCTCAAGATGGACCGGCTGCTCGCGACGTTCGACCAGTGGGCCGGCACAGGGACCGAGGCCGGTCCGTCCGAGCGGTTCGAGCCGACCCGCGTGCCGTCGTCGCCGCGGCTGCAGCTGGACCTGCGCGGCGGCGAGATCCGCACCGTCCTGTGGGCGACGGGGTACCGGCCCGACTACTCGTGGCTGGACGTCCCCGTGGTCGACGAGAAGGGCCGCCTCCGCCACGCCGGCGGGGTCGTCGGCAGCCCCGGCCTGTACGCCCTCGGCCTGCCGGTGCTACGCCGCCGCCGGTCGACCTTCATCCACGGCATCGAGGACGACGCCCGCGAGGTCATCGCCCACCTCGCGCACCACCTCGCGACCTCCCCATGAGGCGCCGCCGAGCCCGGCGCCCGTGACAACTATCCGCACTAGTAGTCGCCACCGTGGTTCTCGTGGGCGATTTCCAGCGTTCTCGATCTCGTCGGTAGGAATTCAGCCCTGTCGGGAAGAGTCGTTCGGGCCGGTCACCCCCGGCCGGCACCCGACGACAACAGGGAGAAGCCTGCATGTCTTCGAGAAAGCGCGTCCTCGTAGCGGTGGCGACCATCGCCGCCGTCGGCGCGGCCGTCGCGGCGCCCGGCGCCGCCGCGTCCGGGCGGCACCAGGACTGGGACCGGACCGCCTACCGAGGCCAGATCGAGGTCGTCCGCAGTGACGACGGCCCCGCCGACCCGACGGTGCTGAACGGCACCGTCTTCGTCGACCGCGACCGCGACAGCCGCCACGACCGGAACGAGCGCGGTCTCGCCGGCGTCGAGGTCTCCAACGGCCGCGACATCGCCACCACCGACTCGCGCGGCCGCTACCGGCTCCCCGTCTTCGACAACATGACCGTCTTCGTCACGCAGCCCGCGGGCTACCAGGTGCCGGTCGACGAGTCCAACGTCGCGCAGTTCCACTACAACCATCTTCCCGCCGGCTCGCCCGCCCTGCGCTACGGCGGCATCGCCCCCACCGGCCCGCTCCCCGACGCGGTGAACTTCCCGCTGGTGGAGAGCCGGCTCACCGACGACCGCCAGCTGAGCTGCATCATGGCCGGCGACCTGCAGACGTACAACATCACCGAGGTCGAGTACGCCCGCAAGGGCGCCATCCGCGACCTCGCGCGGCGCAACGACTACCAGGGCTGCGGCAGCCTCTTCCTCGGCGACGTGGTCGGCGACGACCTCTCGCTGTACGACGAGGTGAAGGAGCTGACCGCCCAGACCAACGGGCCGGCCCGGTTCCTTCCCGGCAACCACGACCTCGACTTCGACGCCACCACGCCGGAGCACTCGTTCGACACCTTCCGGGCCCAGCTCGCGCCGGCGTACTTCTCCTACGACGTGGGCGAGGCGCACATCATCGCGCTGAACACCGTCCGGTACCCGTGCACCCCGGACGTCGACAACGCCGACGGCCGGCACCCGGAGTGCAACAACCCGGCCACGCGGCCGCGCTACAACGGCCGCATCGACGACACCCAGATGGAGTGGCTGCGCCGCGACCTGGCCAAGGTCGACCGCGACAAGCTCATCGTGATCGCCGGCCACATCGGGCTGATGAACTACGCCGACGAGGGCAGCATGATCCACCAGGTCGACCAGGCCCGCGAGGTGTACGCGCTGCTGCACGGCCGCAAGGCGGTCGCGCTGGCCGGGCACAGCCACTCGATCGAGAACATGCGCACCGGCGACCTCATGAAGGGGTGGAAGGACCTGTTCGGCATCGACGGCCTGCCCTTCCCGCACCTGACCGCGGGCGCGATCGCGGGCGACTGGTTCTCCGGCCGGGTCACCGAGGACGGCTACCCCACCGCGCTGCAGCGTGACGGCGGCCGGCCGGGCGTCCTCACCCTCGACCTGAACGACGCCGCCTTCCAGGAGCGGTTCACGGTGACCGGCGAGAGCGACCGGGAGCAGACCCAGCTCGGCCTCAACAGCCCCACCTACCGGGAGTGGTACGTCGCCCGTGACGCGTGGAACGACGAGGACGAGCCCACGACGCCGGCGCCCGAACTGGGTGACCCGCTGGTCGTCGACCGGGCCGACCTGGCCGGCAAGACCTGGCTCACCACCAACTTCTTCATGGGCTCCACCGGCTCCACGGTGAGCGTCCGCCTCGACCACGGCCGGCCGGCTCAGGCCGTCCGCACCCAGCCGATGCGCGGCGAGGACCAGTTGGTCGGCCCGGAGTACTCCGACCCGGCCGCCATCGCCGAGCAGCTCGTGCACGGCGGAAGTCTCGCCGACCGGACCATGCACCTGTGGCGCTACGAGCTCCCCGCCGACCTGCGCGCCGGGACGCACCGGGCGCACGTCACCGCGACCGACGTGTACGGCCGCACGTTCACCGACACCATGACCTTCCGCGTGGTCGAGCAGCGCTGACCCCACCGGGACGGGGCCGCCGCGGTGCCGGGCGGCGGCCCCGCCCCACGCTCACGCGACCGCCGTCGAGCCCGCCGAGGGCAGCTGCATCCCGCCGCCGTCGCACGCGGTGCGGGTGACGCCGCTCACCCGCTGTCACGCTTCGGCGGGCTGTCCGGTCGTCTTGGCGTAGGGCGGTCACCGACCGCCGCAGACCCTCGCGAAAGGCAGCACCATGAAGATCGTCGTCATCGGCGGCACCGGCCTGATCGGCTCCAAGGTCGTCTCGATCCTCGCCGAACAGGGCCACGAGGCCGTGCCGGCCGCACCCGACACCGGCGTCAACACGCTCACCGGTGAGGGGCTGGCCGAGGCGCTCGACGGCGCCGACGTCGTCGTCGACGTGTCGAACTCGCCGTCGTTCGAGGCCGAGCCGGCGCTGGAGTTCTTCCGGACCGCGACCGGCAACGTCCTCGCCGCGGAGGAGAAGGCCGGCGTCGGGCACCACGTCGCGCTGTCCGTCGTCGGCACCCAGCGGCTGGCCGAGAGCGGCTACATGCGGGCGAAGATCGTCCAGGAGCAGCTGATCACCGAGTCCGCCGTGCCGTACTCGATCGTCCACGCGACGCAGTTCTTCGAGTTCATCGCGGGCATCACCGACGACGCCACCCACGACGGCGTCGTCCGGCTCGCGCCGGCCGACATCCAGCCGATCGCCGCCCAGGACGTCTCGGCCGCGGTCGCCCGGGTCGCCGTCGGCAGCCCGCTGAACGGGATCGAGGAGATCGCCGGGCCGGAGCGGTTCCGGCTCGACGAGCTCGTCCGCACCACGCTCGCGGCCCGTCAGGACCCGCGCGAGGTGCGTACCGACCCGTCGGCGCGCTACTTCGGCGCCACGCTGGAGGAGACCACGCTGGTCCCCGCCGGCGAGGCACAGCTCGGCGCCACCCGGCTCGCGGACTGGCAGGCCGCCCAGCCCGCGAGGTAGCCGCCGCCGGTCGCGTATATCGTGAGCGGGTGGCCGGGGACGAGGACGAGGTCCGCGACTCCGACGTCGCGGACTTCCTCCAGGTGCGCCCGCAGCTGTTCGGCATCGCCTACCGCATGCTGGGCAGCGTCGCCGCGGCCGAGGACATCGTCCAGGACGCCTGGATCCGCTGGCAGGGCGCCAACCGCCGCGAGGTGCAGAACCCGGCCGCGTTCCTCACCACCACGACGACCCGGCTGGCGCTGACGGCGGCGACGTCGGCACGCGCGCGCCGCGAGACCTACGTCGGGCCGTGGCTGCCCGAGCCCGTCGACACCAGCGACGACCCCGCGCTGGGCGCGGAGCGGGCCGAGGCGCTCGACCTCGCCGTGCTGCTGCTCCTCGAGAAGCTCAGCCCGGCCGAGCGGGCGGTGTACGTCCTGCACGAGGCGTTCGACTACTCCTACCGGCACATCGGCGAGATCCTCGAGATCACCGAGGTCAACGCCCGGCAGCTGGCCCGGCGGGCGCGGCAGGCACTGGAGTCCGGCCGGTCCGCGCCCGCGCCGCCGGCGGTGCGCCGTCAGCTGGTCGAGACCTTCGTCGCGGCGGCGCGCAACGGCGATCTCGAGGAACTGGAGCGGCTCTTCACCCACGACGCGGTCGCCCGGGCCGACGGCGGGGGCAAGGTGCACGCGTCGAAGGTCGAGCTGCACGGCTCCGAGCGGGTGGTCCTGTTCCTCGACAACATCCTGCGCAAGTACTGGCACGCTGCCACGTTCACCGTCGTCGACATCAACGGCGGAGCCGGCGTGCTCGTGGCCGACGGCGCGGGCGCGCCGTTGGCGATCCTCGCCCTCGACGCCACGGAGCGCGGGGTCGAGCGGGTCTTCTTCGTCGTCAACCCGGACAAGATGCGGCGCTTCGCCCCGCCCGCCCGCTGACCCCGGGCGACGCGCCGGTCGCGCAGCACCTCGCGGTACGACCGGTTCGCCGGCATGCCGGTCGGGCTAGGGTGTGTCTCCCAAGTCTCGGCCGTAGCGAGCGGCGTCCAGGCGGATGCCTCGCAAGGCCGAGGAGGGAGTCATAGCGGGGTTCTATGACGACCGACGAGAACGCAGCGAGGCGGCGCCTGGGCGTCGCGCAGTAGGCCATGGACTTGGGAGACACACCCTAGGGAGCCTCTGCGGCCGCCGCTGCTCGATTCATGACCCGGCGCTCGAACCACACCGTCATGAACGGCGGGATCGCCGACGCGAGGCCGAGCATGGTGGTCTCGAAGCTCCACCGCTCGGCCCGCCAGGCGATGAGCACCGTGCCGACGTAGGCCAGGAAGACCACGCCGTGGATCGGCCCGAAGACCTGCACGCCGATCTCGTTCTCGACCACGACGTACTTGAAGAACATCCCCACGAGCAGGCCGGCCCAGGACACGGCCTCGGCGATCGCAGCGATCCGGAACCACCGAAGAGCAGCACTCACCCCGTCACCCTACGGTCCCGGCACCGGCACCACGACCTGGGCCCGCTCGCCGTCCGGGGCGGCGAGGGTGAGGGTGACGAGCAGCGGCGGGGCGAGCTGCACGAACACCTGGTACTCGTGCGGCTCGTCCGTGGTGACGCGGACGGCCTGGATGACGGTGCCGGAGGGGAAGCCGCCGGGCCGGGTCGGGATGTCGTCGAGCTCGAAGCGGGCGCGGACGGGCGGCGGCAGCGGCGCGATCGGGAACGGACGGCGGGTCCGCTGGGCCTGGACGAGCAGGACGTACGGCGGCTCGGCCTCGATGTCGGCGTCGGAGCGGATGCGGAGCACCACACCGCGGCCCACGATCGTCACCACGTCGATCAGCTCGAGCGACGGCGGCGAGTCGGCGACCGGCGGGACGGTGACGCGTTGCTCGGTGAGCCGGCTCAGCGGGTCGGCCAGCCGCACGACGACGTCGAGGGGCTGGTGCGGGTCGGGGCGGGTGAGCCAGACGGCGAGCGGCGTCCGGCCGCCCGACCGCGCACCGGCGACGAGGACGGCGCCGGGGTCGGCGCCGGCGGGCGGGCCGCCGGCGCCGTCGGCGACCGGCCCGATCGGCACCGCCTCCAGCGGGACCGGCGCGACATCGGTCACACCGCCCGCGCCCGGGCCCGAGACCGCCACGGACACGCGATGGCTGCCCAGCCCCACCGGCCGCGAAGGCGCCGCCGTCGACGTGGTCACCAGCACCAGCGAGCCGGCACCCAGCGGCAGGGCCACCAGCGGCGCCAGATCGGGCCCGGCCGCCGGCAGGACGGTGACGAGCACCGGCTCGCAGGCGGGCGACGGGCGGCCGCGGACCGCTTCGACCGGGACGGCGTCGACGGGCACGGCGACCGCGCGGACGAACCAGTCGTCCCAGGACGCGTCGAACGGCCCGGACCATTCCGCGGCGTACGCCAGTGAGCCGGACGGCGCCGCCGGGACGACGGCGAACGGCGGGCCCATCGACTCGAACGACCGTGCCGCCACGGCCGACCGGGTCCGGAACACCCGGAACTCCCGCACCGGGATCCGGCTCGAGGACGACAGCGACAACGTCACCGTCCCGCCGGCACCGAGCACCGACGCGACCCTCGGCTCCGACGGCGCCCTCAGGCGCGGTGCGGCGACCGCCTGCAGATGGTCGTGCGCGTCCTGGCCCGCCGACGGCGCCGGCCACGGCGACTCGACGCCGGAGCGGGACAGCGTCGTGACGGTGAACAGGTGGATGTCCGTCGACCCCTTCGGCAGGGGCACGTCGGTCTCGCGCGCGGAGCCCGGCAGCACCGTCAGCCGGCGGAACAGCGCCCGCCGCCGGTCCGGCGCCAGCGCGTCGTAGGCGTCCCAGAGCTGCTGCAGCCGCACGCCGGGCAGCGTTCCCTCGGGCGCCCGCGGCGCCAGCCCGACGGTCTGGCGCAGCGACGTCTCGGCGACCTCCCACACGATCACGCCGCGCGACGGGTCCAGATCGGCCCCGCCGGGCACGGACCAGTGCACCCGCGCGTGCGACCGGCCCTGCGCGTCCGGCGCGCTGCCCATCGGCACGCCCGGCGGCAGCGGCGGCGGGATCGGCGCGACCGGCACCGGGCTGGCCGCGCTGGTCAGCGCCGGGGTCCCGGCCGACGGCGACAGCCCCGACGGGATGCCGATCAGCAGCTGGGTCCGGGTCCACAGCGCGATCCCCCAGCGAGACGTCGTGGCGTAGTCCAGCACGGGGACGGCGAACCGCAGCCGGTACCGCCGCCCCTCCTCACCCTGTGCCGGACCCGGCGCCACGACGTTCTCGCCGGCGGAGTCGAGGTGCTCGACGGTGAGGCCCGGCCCGCCGACCAGCTGAGCGCCACTGAACGACAGGATGGCGTCGCGCCGGAAGCACCCCGGCGGCGCCGCACCGAAGGGCGTCACGCCGGCCGGCGGCGAGGTCGTCGACGACAGCATCGGGAACAGCACCGCCCGCACCTCGAGCGCCGACGGCGTCCGCTCCTCCCAGCCGACGGCGAGCTCGAGCTCCAGCGTCGCCGGACACAGCGACGAACCGGCGAACACCGACGTCAGCGCCATCGCGATGACTCGCGGCCGCGGCGGGTCCGGCTCGGTCCCGGCGTACAGCGCGTCCTGCCAGCGCGACCACACGCCGAACACGTCCTGCCAGGCGACCGGGTAGCCGGGCTGCCGCCCGCCGCTGCCGATCGGGATCGCCGCGACCGCGTCGACCATGCCGGTGCGGCGGAACGCCGGGTCGTCGGGCGGGCCGTCCGGCACCGGCAGCAGCGGCCGGAAGTCGCCGGCCGCGCGGACCGGCAGCAGGCACTCCGCCTCGACCTCCGACAGCGACGCGAACCGGGCCAGCGCCGCGCCGGTCCCCTGGCCGAGCGCGGCCGTCGGCTCCGGGCGGTCCCACGAGACCCGGATCGTCTCGCGCCACGGCCCGTCGACGGTCTCGGGCGCGCCCAGCCCGTCGCGCACCGCCGTCACCGTCGTCGGCGTCGCGGTCGAGACGTGCCGGGGCGCCGACGGCACGTACGCCGCCATCGTCGCCGGTCCGCTGCGGTCGGGCAGGTCGGTGTAGTCGGCGGTCACCATGAGGTCGTCGCCGCCCACGGCGGGCAGCCCCTCACGCGGCTCCTGCAGGTACGACGTGCCGAACCCGAGCGCCAGCGCGAGGAACGGGTCGCCGGCCGCGGGCAGCGTGAGCAGCGACAACGGCGGCAGCTGTGCGGTCGCGGGGAGCGAGGACCCCTCCGGCCCGTCGACCGGCCCGGTGTCGAGCACGAGGTGCTGCTGATGCGGTGGCATCGCCGGCCGGTAGATGCGCTCGATCCGCGGCAGCGTCTCGCCGCGGACCTCCTTGAGCAGCCGCTCGTAGTCCGGCGGCACCCAGAGCGGCGCGGTCCGCGCGGTGCTGGTGACGGGGTACCAGCCGAGTGGCGGCCCGCCGCGCTGCAGCCGTCGCATCGCCGCCTCGACCGGGTCGACGGGGTCGTCGGCCAGCCCCTGTTCGCGGGTGTCGTACGACGTGCCGGGCCAGGGGTCGTCGACCGGCAGGCCGACGCGCTCGAACGCCTTCCAGGCGTCGTCCTCGAGCACGCGCTGCAGCGTAATGATCCGGACGCTCGGGTTGAACCCGTTGACCAGCAGCGCCCGGGTGCCGCCGGAGCAGCGCACCGTCAGCGTGACCCGCGGCCCGCCGCCGGACGGGACGGCGTCGGCGCCGACGGTCTCGCGCAGCCCGATGCCGCCGCGGGTGACCAGCAGCCCGACCGCACGGGTCGGGTCGACGACGTCGCACTCGACCTCGACGTACGCGGCGACCCGGCCCCACGACAGCGCCAGCCCGCCGTGCGCACGACGCTGCCGGACGTCGACCTCGCGCGGCTCGTCGTGGCGCTGCCGGCGCCAGACGACGAACGGCTCGGCCGGAACGCCCAGCTCCTTCGCGCAGGCCCAGCGCAGCTGGATCTCGGTGGGCCGCAGCTCGCGGATGGTCTTCAGCCGCTCCAGGACGCGCGGCCGGACGTCGACGCCGTGCTGGCGGATCTGGGCCAGCTGCTGATCGGCGATGACCGGCCAGACCAGCGTGGCCGACTCGGCCCGGAACCAATAGGGCCAGGCGATGCGACGGGCCATCAGTCCTCCACCTCCCACGGTGCCGCGTCCAGCACGATCCGCAGGGCCTCGGCCCGCTGCTCGGCGCTGCCGGCCAGCGCATCGCCGGGGACGACGAGGTCCAGCCGCAGCTCCGCGCCGCGCGACCCGGGCGCGAGCAGCACGACCGCCCGCGTCCCGCCCGGCCCGCGGACCAGCCGGGTGATGCCGGCCCGCGGCGGATCACCGCCCGCCGGCACCGCGGTGCTCGGCTGCAGCGACAGCCAGTCGGCCTCGACCGCGGCCCACCACTGGTGTCCCGGGCCGGCGGACGGATCGGGCGGCCCGGCGACGACGGTCGGCACCGGGCGCGACCGCCACATCGCCTCGCTGCTCTCGACGACGACGGCGACCGGCTGCGGCACCGCGTCGCCCGACCAGAGCACGTGCACGACCGGGTAGCGCGGCACCTCCGGCACGGCCAGCCCGGCCGCCTGGTAGGCGGCGTCGAGCACGTCGCCGGCCGGCGCGACCGGCAGCGTGCCCAGGGCCGCCGGCGACGGCACCAGCCGCTGCTCGCGGGGCGCCAGCCGGACCAGCTGCGCCAGCTCCCCCACCGTGCCGAACCGCGACGTCGTGAAGCCGACGCGGTGCACGCGCCGGCCTGTGGCCCCGGCCGGCGCGTTCTTCGGCACGGCCTCGATGTCGAGGAGGTAGTCGGTCAGCGGCTGCAGGTCGTACGGCAGCGTGACGATGGTGCCGTACGCGCTGCTACCGCTGGACGACGTGCACGGCAGCTCGTCGAGCAGCTCGGTGACGGCCTGCTGCCACGGCGTCATCACCCCGGCCAGCGCCGGCGTCAACGACCCCAGCACCCCGCCGAGGCCCGTCGGCAACGTCAGCGCCCCGCCGGCCGGCCCGCCGCCCGGCGGTTCGGGATGGTGGCCGGACGCCGCCTGCACGCCGACCCGCAGCTCCTCGCCGTAGGCGTCGAACAGCGCGGTGACGTTCTGGGTGGCCAGCGCGATGCGGATCGGCTCGGCGCACAGCACGCCGGTCTCGTTCATCGACGGCGCACTGGCCAGCAGCCAGCCACCGAGGTCGGCCGGCGCCTCGTCCGGCCCGTCGGCGCCGAAGCGGAAGTCCTGGACCTGCTCCGCGCCCCAGTTCTCCTGAGCGGTGGCCGACGGCTTGGCCTCCTGCTGTACCGACTCCGCACGCCAGCCGACCCGCACGGTGTACTGCCGCGACGGCACCAGGAGGGCGACGTCGGTGGGGTCCTGGCTGACGGTGGACTCCAGCAGGTCGCGCTCGGTGGTGACGACGCGGCTGTCGTAGTCGTAGCGGAACCGCTCGGCGCCGGTGAGGCCGACGGCGGCGATCAGCCAGTACGGCGTGGCGACGAGGTCCTCCTCACCGCGGCCGGCGCCGATCTCGACCGCCGTGACCTGGCCCGGCACGTCGACGATCACACGGCAGAGCAGCAGGTCGCGCTGGTTGGCGACGACGCGGGCGGCGAGCCGGCCGGCCCGCTCGATCGGGTCGGCCCACGGCCCGTCCGGGTCGGTCCAGTCGGCGGGCAGCGGGTTCGACGACGTGACCATCGAGTCCGGCGTGACCGGCTGCCGTCCGACCTCCGTGCCGTCGGCGTCGCGGCAGACGACGCTCAGGCCCTCGTTGAGCATCCGCTCGGAGACGAGCAGCAGCAGCTCGAGCGCCTCTACGCCGTCGTCGCAGCGCAGCCGCAGGCAGTTGGCGAGCTCCGACGGGCTGAAGCCGGTCTCGTCCCACACTCTCTTAACCAGCTCGCGCTCGTCCTCGGGCGCGTCCGGTGCGGGCTCGGGCTCGTCGCCCGACGGCGAACGCAACACCCGGCCCTGGCAGCGCAGCGGCGTGCGCGAGAACTCCTTGTCCCAGGCGGTGTCGACCCAGGTGGCGGCGAGGTCGGCCAGCGACGCGCCGGCCGCCATCAGCTCGACGACGTCGCCCAGCGCGTCGCCGCTGGTGGGCAGGGCGGCGTTGCCGTACTCGAGCGGGTTGCCGGCGTCCCAGTCGTGCACGGACTCGACCAGCCGGATCCGCCCCTGAGGGCACGGCACGGCGTCGCCGACGACGATCGCCGGGTCGGTGCCCTGCAGCAGGTCGGCGACGGCGTCGCCGGTGCGCCAGGCCTCGGTGACGCCGAGCGCGGCCCGCACGTCCGCCGTCCGGAAGGCGCCGTCGGGGTCCGGCCAGGCGACGCCGTCGAGCCGCCAGCCGGCCGGGTTCGGGCCCGGCGGCTTGCCGTCGAACGTCCACAGCACGAAGGCGGGCGGCGCGACCTCGGCGCAGACGTGCCCCCAGCGCTCGCGGACGCTGGTCGTCAGGCTCTCGCCGTAGGGCACGGCCCGCGGGGTCGGCGTCGGCAGCCAGGACAGCAGCGCGAGCGCCGGGCCCAACTGGCTCTGACCGGGCGCGTCGCGGGCCCACCACGTCGCCGGGGTCTTGCCGGCGGGCGGGTCCGGCTGCAGGTCGCCGAGCAGTTCGACGCGCGTGACCTGGTAGCGCCACCAGCGGTCGGCGCGGCGCACCCACGGGTCGGCGCCGGCGCCGGACTCGCCGCGCGCCTGCCCGCCGAGCACGACGTCGCCGGCCGCCACCATGGGCGGGACGTCGAACAGCACCACCGGCACGGCGTCGAGCGGCACCGTCGGCACCGGACCGGCGTCGTCCTCGTCCAGCGCGTCGGCGAGCCTGCCGTCGACGGCGCGGTCGGTGGCGCTGCCCTCGACCAGCGCGGGCGAGCGGCTGACCAGCGAGACGCCGGCGACCAGCGGCGGCGCGGGCGGCGGCGACGGCTCGGACTCGCCGATGGTCAGCTCGATGCAGCCCTCGATGTCGAAGAAGAACAGGTCGACCTTGCCGCACACCTCGCCGTGGATGTAGGTCCGCTCGACCTCGACGCCGTTCTCGAGCTGGCGGCCGACCAGCACCGTCAGCTCCGCCTTCGCGGACACGCCGACGACCCACAGCCGCAGCTCGCCGCGGGCGTAGATCGTGCCGCCGATGGCGAACGGCTCGAACAAGACCAGCGCGTCGAACCCGGCCGCGACCTCGAAGTACAGCCCGACGGCCTTGCTGCCCATGAGGACGCACTGCAGGTGGAAGCCGACGGCGATGGCGAGACCGCTGGTGACGATCGGCAGCTCAGGGTTGGCGAGCGTGGTGCCGTCGCCGTGGATCATCAGGTAGCCCGTGCCCTTGAAGGCGTCGAGCACCCGCACGGTGACCGGGTCGGTGTAGCTGCCGAGGTCGATGAACCAGTTCCGCGACTGCTGCAGGTCGAAGAACGCCGTCACCGGGACCCGGATGTGCAGCAGGTCGACCACGTCGTACTCGGCGACGATGCCGATGGTGATGGTGCCGCGGCCCAAGTCGAGGTCGAGGACGGCGAGGAAGGTCGCGCTGCTCTGCGACTTCAGCACCGGGGGCAGGCTCAGCACGTCGGCCTTCATCATCAGCAGCAGCCGCGGCCCCGGCACCTCGACCAGCACGATGCCCTTGAGGTGCAGCAGGAACCCGCCCTCGGCCGTGCCGAGCATGACGCCCGCCGCGATCGCGAACGAGCCCCCGGACAGCTCCCAGCCGGCCGGGTGCATGACGTTGAACCCGCGCGCCGGAGTGAGCTGCGCCTCCAGCCACCGAAGCGCCGGCGCCTGCACGCCCGGCGGCTCCAGCCGGCGGTAGTTCACGCCGACGCCGCCGAGGAAGCCGAAGATGCCCAGGCCGGAGTTGCCCAGTGGCAGCGGCACCGGGAACTCCACCTCGGCACCGACCAGCACGCCGGTCGTCCCGGCCCGGCTCTCCAGAGCCAGGATCGCCGCCGCACGCAGCCCGACCGAGGGGAAGGTCAGGTCGAACGCGCCCTTGAAGCCGAACTCGGTGATCTCCAGGTACCCGGTGCCGTGGATGGCGCCGGGGATGTCCAGCGTCGCGCCGAGCTTGGTCAGCTGCGGCGCCTCGGCGGCGTCGAGCCGCAGCCGGACCCGGACGGTGTCGACCTCGACGATCCCGAGGTCGACACCGAGCCCGACCTCGACCTCGAGGTAGGTCGGGTTGAGCCGGCTGACCTTCACCCCGAGCACCCGCAGCAACGAGTCCAGCGGCGGCGTGGCGGCCAGCGACCCGGCCGGAACGTCGACGGTGTAGCCGCGGCTGGGGTCGAAGACCGGGAGCGGTACGTACTCGACCGTCCCGTCACCGTCGGTCTCGGTGTCCCACGAGCTGCGGACGCCGACGGCCTTGTAGCGGGTGACGATCGGCTTGGCCGGGTCGACGCGGATGAAGCCGAGGTCGAACGAGAACGCGGTCTCGAGGTCCAGCAGCACGCTGACCTGCGTCGTCGTCGGTCCGCTGCCGGTCGCCGGGTCGACCAGGCCGTCGGTGACGACCAGCTCGCCGCCGCGCAGGATCACCGACTGGGTCTGGATCCGCCCGGCGGCGCCGAGCCCGACCGCCGCGCTGCCCAGCACCACGAGCGGCACCAGCTCACCCGCCGTCGGGCTCGGCGGGGTCGCGGCGGCCAGCAGCGGCGACAGGGCGGCGACGGCGCCCAGGACGTCGAGCGCGGTGTTCGAGCCGGTCGCCGACCGCTCGACCTTCGCCAGCCCGTCGAGGTCGCCCTCGATCGCCCGGAATTCCGCGCCGGCCAGCCAGGACGATCGGTCCTCGGCGATCCGGAGCCGGACCAGGAAGGTGCAGATGCCGTCGCTGGGGTTGGTCCGGGCCGGCAGTTCGTCGCTGGTGTGCTCGTCGAGCCGGGCCTCGGCGGCGGTGCGGACGTCGAACTCGCCGTAGACCTCGGCGCGGACGAACGTGCCGCGGATCAGCTCGACCCGGATGCCGATCTTGCGGAAGCAGTCCGGCACGAGCGGTCGCTGCGGCTCCGGGTCGACGTCGGTGACGTCGGGCGCGGGCGGGCGCTTCAGCTCTGCGGTGATGGTCTCGGTGGTGTCGGCGGCCGACGCCGGAGTGGCGGTCGCGCGCCACCAGTCCGACGCGCCGGGCGCGGGCGCCGTCGACCCTTGCGCCGTCCCGTGGCCGTGCGCGGTGCCGGCGCTGACGGCGGTGAAGCTCAGGTCCGGGTGGGTCTCCAGCAGGTGGATCAGGGCGTCGCGACGGCGCTCGCTCAGCTCCTGGTTGTGCTCGACGGTGCCGGCGTCGTCCTTGTTCTCGTAGGACGCGAAGCCCTCGACCGTGATCGGGGTGTTCTTCGGCAGCTGCCCGAGCCGGGCCAGCGAGTCCGCGCTCAGGAACGACGGCACGCTCCCCCAGCCGGTCCGCGACGACGCCGCCGCGGTCCCGACGTTCAGCGGGTTGCGGGTCCAGTCGTTGGCCGGCGGCGAGGGGAACTCCGTCGCCGCCGGGTGGTTGAACAGCGTGTACATGCTGAACGGCGCGACCGTCGCCGCCGTCACCGTCCTCGTGGCCGTCACGGTCACCGTCGCGCCGGCCGCCACCGGGATCTGCGCCGTCGGCCCGCCGGCGCTGCCGCCGGGCCAGCTCCACGCGACGGTGCCGCCGTCGTCGGGCTCGAGCGCGACGGTGGCATGGGTCACGGTCTGTGACCTGACGACGACCCGGTGGCCGGTGCTGGTGACGGTCCGCGGCACCACCTGGTCCGACGGCGGCGAGGTGGGTGCGCCGCCGCCGGACGGGGTGGCCCTTCGGACGGTGATGGTGCGGGTGTACTCGTGCAGGCCGGCGTCGCTGACCCGGACGTCCAGCGTCATGGTGTCCGTCGCCGGCAGCAGGATGGTGCGCCGGTCCAGCGTGGTCGGGTCGGCGCCGTCGACCAGCACGCGGTAGGCGTACGGCGCCAGCCCGCCGCCGGCGGAGACGTACAGCGTCGCGGAGTCCGGCAGCTCGACCGGGTTCAGCACCGGGTCGCCGTCCTGGACCGGATACCACTCCCCCGCCGGCCCCTGGAACGCCAGCCGCACCGTCGGCGACTGCCCGCGGTTGACGACCTCGGCCTCGAACAGGCCGGTGACGCCGGCGTGCCGGCCGACGCCGATCCACAGGTCGCGCACGCCGGCGTTGGCGGCCAGGCCCTCCAGCCCGCTCGGCGCGACGAACAGCCGCACCTCGGGCAGGTACAGGCCCTGCCACTCGTCGGGCTGGGTGCGCGCGTTCGCCGGCACCCCGGCCGGCCCGGCCTCGCCGGTCAGGTCGAGGGTGGCGCTGCGGAACGCGAACCCGACCACCTCGCCGGGGCCGATCAGCGCGTGCCGCGGCTCCATGCGGATGAAGTCGAAGATCTGGTCCTGGGGCGAAGTGCCGCCGATGGTGCTGCTCAGCAGGTCGACCTTCATGCCCCCGCCCGCCGGGCGCAGCAGCCGGACCCGCAGCGCGGGCAACGTGAAACGCACGTCCGGGTTGTCGGGGTCGGCCCGCAGCTGGCCCTGCGCGTCCAGCTTCGCGCCGCGCAGGAACGGCACCCGCACGAACGGGCCCGGCGTGTCGATGACGAGCCGGACGGTACCGTCGGGATCGCCGCCCGGCCCGGTGAGCCGCAGGCCGAGCTCGAGGCCGACCCTCGGGTCCGGGAAGACGATCGGCGTCCCGGTGCTGATGGCCGCGCTCGGGCTGTGGCTGAACGACCCGGTCGCGGGATCCACACTGAGCGGCTGGTCACCGCCGGCGGTGGTCGTCCAGATCCGCCAGGTGAACCCGTCGTCCTCGGCGCGCTCGGACTCGACCGGCGTGTCGACGCTGTCGAGCACGGGCTCCAGAGAGTCCAGCTTGCCGCCGCTCTTCAGCGACGACGGCATGTCGTCCCACAGGCTCATACCTGCCCCCCCGAAGGTTTCGCCTTGCCGGGTGATCTACCAGAAAACGGGCGACCTGGTAACCCCATGGCGACCACCTGTTCCGGAACGGGGGACGACACGCCGGTCCGCGAGCGGTGGCCGGTACGTCGCCGCAGCGCGGTGAACCTCTATGGGGCGGTGAGCGCGACGCTGCCGTGCCAGAGCTCGGCCGCCGCGACCCGGTCGTAGGACTGCTCCGACGAACGGGCCTCGTGCCGGCCGCGGAAGTACCGTCCGCTCACGCCGTCGAGCGCGGGGTCGTCGATCAGGCGGGCGAGCGCCGCGCCGGACGTGCGCGTGGTGTGGACGTTGCGCGGCAGCACGGTCGCCGCCGGCATGAGGTAGCGCCAGGCGAACCGGAACACCGGGTGGTAGTCGCGGGCCAGCCCGGTGCCGGGCATGAGTCCCGGGTCGAACGCGTTCACCGTCGTGCCCGGGTCGTCCAGTCGCCGGTCCAGCTCATAGGCGAGCAGCACGGCGCACAGCTTCGACGTCGTGTAGCGGCGACGGCCCTCCTCACGCGGATCGGTCCCGTCCCCGTCACCGGGCGCCGCGGCGAGAGCGGACACACTGGCCAGGCGCGGCGGCGGGAAGCCGTGCCGCCGCGCCGGGTCGTGCGTGTCGCTGGCGACCATGACGATGCGCGCGGGCGCCACGAGGTGCGGCCGCAGCAGCTCCACCAGCAGGAAGTGCGCCAGGTGGTTGACCGCGAACGTCACCTCGTGCCCGTCGGCGGTGCGCCGTGTCCCGGTGACCACCATGGTTCCGGCGTTGCAGACCACCGCGTGCAACGGCGGCAGCTCGCGTCCGGGCCACTCGCGGGCGAAGGCCCGGACCGCGTCCAGCGACTCCAGGTTCAGCACCAGCGGCGTCACCGGCAGCCCGGACCGGTCCGCGAGCGCCGCGGCCCGCGCCGCCGTCCGGGCCCGGTCGCGGCCCGTGACGACGGCGTGCCAGCCGCTCGCGCGGCGGCCCAGGGCGCGGACGGTCGCCGTGCCGAGGCTGCCGGTGCCGCCGGTGATCAGCACGGTCCGGGCGGGACTCATGGCCGGCCGGCCGGGAGCGGCGCGGCGACCAGGTCGCGCAGCGTCGTCTCGATCGGCGTGGTGCAGCGGTGGGCCCGGTCGCCGCGCGGCACCAGCAGGCCACGGCCGGTGGCGTCGTAGAGCGCGACCAGCTCGGCCGCCAGCTCCGGCGGCAGGCCGGCGCCGAGCAGCGCGTCGGTCCAGGCCGGCCGCGGCAGGACGGCCACCTCGACGTGCCGGCCCAGCAACCCGGCCAGCGCCTCGGCCACCTGCCGCTCGGTGTACTGGGGCGCGTCGAGGTCGACGACCTCGGAGGCGAGCGGCGGGTCCGCCAGGGACGCCGCGACCGCCGCGCCGACGTCGCGGGTCGCGGCCATCGGGACCGGGACGTCGGCGGATTCGCCGAACACCGGATAGACGCCCTCGGCGAGCACGGCGGGGAGCACGTCACCGGCCTTCTCCTGGAAGTGCGGCGAGCGGATCGCCGTCACCACCGCGCCGGTGCCGCGCAGGCCGTTCTCGAGGTGGTGCAGCCAGCGGACCGGCCCGGTCCCGTCGGGCAGGTCGGCGCCGTACGACGACAGCGCGACCACGTGCAGGACGCCGCTGCCGGCGACGCCCGCGGCGATCGTGTCGGCCAGCCGCCGGTGGTCGGCGTCGGTGCCGGTGGCGATGGTCGGCAGCAGGACGAACGCGCCGCGGCAGCCGGCCAGCGCCGTGGCCAGCGCGGCCGGGTCGGTGAGGTCGGCGACGGCCACCTCCGCGGCGCCCGCGCGCCGCCATGACTCGCCCTGGGCCGGATCGCGGACGACGGCCCGGACCTGCTCACCGGCGGCGAGCAGGGCGCGGGCGGCGGCGCCGCCGACGTGGCCGGTGATCCCGGTGATGGCGTACATGGGCCTCTCCTTCCAGTGGGGATCCGGTGCTGGACCCGTTGCTCCCAGTAGAGCGGCGGCAAGCGAGACGATCCATATCTGCTCTGGTCGATTGCATGTCTGATCGTCTAGGCTGCGGGTCATGGATGCTCTCGCCGACGTGCTCGACGGCGTCCGGGCGCGCTCGGCGGACTTCTGCCGGGCGGTGCTCGAGCCGCCGTGGGCGCTGCGCATCATCGACGGCGCCGCCCTCGCCCTGGCGACGGTGCTGCGCGGGCAGGCATGGGTGGTTCCCGACGACGGCGAGCCCGTGCTCATCCGGGCCGGCGAGGTCGCCGTCATCCGCGGGCCGCAGCCGTACACCGTCGGCGACGATCCCTCGACCCCGCCGATGCTGCAGGTCCTGGCCGGCAATGCGCTGCGCACCATGGACGGCGTCGACGTGTCGACGGCCGAGGCCCTCGATCTCATCGGCCAGGCCGGGCCCGACCAGGCCGAACCCGAAGGCGCCACCGTCGTCGCCAGCGGCACCTACCAGGTCGGCGGCGACATCGGGGCGCGCCTGCTCAGCGCACTGCCCGGCATCGTGCACGTCCCCCGCGACCCCGACGTCGCGCCCGTCCTGGCGCTGCTCGGCGCCGAGCTCGACCGCGACGACCCCGGCCAGCAGGTGGTGCTCGACCGGCTGCTCGACCTCGCGCTCATCGCGACCCTGCGAGCCTGGTTCGCCCGCCCCGAGGCGCAGGCGCCGGGCTGGTACCGCGCCCTCAGCGACCCCGTCGTCGGCCCGACCCTGCGCCTGATCCACGACGACCCCGCGCACCCGTGGACGCTCGCCGAGCTGGCCGAGCGCGCCGGCGCCTCCCGGGCCGCCTTCGCCCGCCGCTTCTCGTCGCTGGTCGGCGTGCCGCCCATGACCTACGTGACGGGGTGGCGGCTCACCATGGCCGCCGACCTGCTGCGCCAGACCGACGCCACCGTCGAGACCATCGCGCGGCGGGTCGGCTACGCCAACGCGTTCGCCCTCAGCGTCGCGTTCAAGCGGGTGCGCGGCACCACCCCGCGCCACCACCGGCTCGGCTCCGGCGGGCCCGGCCACCTGACGCTGGCCGGCAGTCCCGTCTGACCCTTGGCGCGCTGAGAGCAACCTCGTGCGCCCCGTATGCCCCGTGTGTGGAACGCTTCAGCGTGCCAGGGGCTCGGCCTGCGAGGCCGCTGCCGAGGACTAGAGGCCCAGCTTCTCCAGGCGGGCGATGTACTCGTCCTCCTGCTCCTCCTCGTCGGCGTCGGAGTCCCAGGGCTCGAGCAGCCAGGCCTGCGTCTTCTCGTCCAGCTCGGCGAGCCGGCGGTTGTACTCCTCGCCGTTGTCGGTCCAGTAGCCGACCACCTTGTAGGCCGACGGCGGCAGCTTCAGCTCATGCCGGAGGTAGCGGCGAGCGTCGCGCAGGACGGCGGTCTCGCCAGCCACCCACACGTAGCCGGCGCCGTCGGGCAGCCCGGCCGGGAGGTCGGCGGCGCGCAGGACGTCGGCGAGCCGGCTGGGGCCGTGGCCGTTGCCGCCGTGCATCCAGGCGACGTCGACGCCGTCGCGCGCGGGCAGCGCCACCTGATGGTCCGGCGAGGCCACCTCGAAGACCGCCCGGGTGCGCACGCCGGCCGGGCAGTTCTCCACGATGCGGGTGGCAGCCGGCAGCGCGGCGGAGTCGGCCAGCAGCAGCTGCCAGGCCAGGCCGGCCGGCGGGTCGTACATGCCGGTCGGGGTGTTGAGGGTGACGACGTCGCCCGGCGCGGCCCGCTGCGCCCAGGCCGCCGCGACGCCGCCGTCGTGCACCACGAAGTCGATGACCACCTCGCCGCGCTCGGGGCGGTGGTCGCGGACGGTGTAGGTGCGCATGGGCGACGGCTCGGCGCCGTCGGGGTAGGTCCAGCGGCCGTTGCCGTGGATGACCGGCAGCACCGGCTCGGCACCGCCCTCGGGCGGGAAGAAGACCCGCAGGTACTCGTCGCCCACGCCGGTCGAGGCGAACTCGGCCAGGCCGGGACCGCCGAAGACCACGCGCATCATGTCGGCGCACACGGGCCGCGCGTCGATGACCTCGGCGCGGAAGAACCGCATGGGCAGGTCGGCACCGATGGACATCCACGCTCCTCGCAAGCGACGGCAGGGTAAGGAAAGCCTAACCTGTTCGGTCCGATGACCGCAGCGAGCTCGCTGGGCTGTTCACCGTGACGCGCAGATCGCCATGATCGACCTGGCGACCGTCTTCGTCGAATGACCGACGGCCGAGCGTCACGTCGTGGATGCGCCCCCCGCCGCGCGACGGAACCTCGTCGCGAGGCGATCGAACGCCGCCGCGAGCCCGTCTCCCTCGATCACCTCGATGTCGACGTCGAGCTGCGCCATCCACAGCGCGAGCCGGTCCGGGTCGTCGGACCCCAGCTCGACCCGGCAGGTGGACTCGTCGACCACCTCGACATCGACCGGGATGAGGATCTTCGCGGCGACCTCGGCGGCAGGGGCGTGCACGAGTATCCGGGCACGGTACGTCCAGGCCCCCTTGCTGACGCGTCCGACGACGTACTCGACGACACCGTCCTCCGGGATCACGCGCGGCCGGAACCGCGCACCCGTCGGTGCGTGCGGAACCATGCGGTCGACACGGAAGACCCGCCAGTCGGCACGGTCGAGATCCCACGCGAGCAGATACCAGAGCGGCCCCCAGGTCACCAGCCGCTGCGGTTCGGCGTGGCGCGCCTCTTCGCTGCCACCGGGCTTCGTGTACCCGAACCGCAGCCGTTCGTGGCCGCGGATCGCGGCGGCGACCGTGCCGAGCACCGAGAGATCCAGTGGCGGGTCAGCTCCTGGAACGACGCTCGTCGCCTCGCGCACCGCCTCCACGCGCCGACGCAGCCGCGAGGGCAGCACCTGCTCCAGCTTCGCGAGCGCGGTGAGCGATGTCTCTTCGACTCCGAGCCTCTGGGTCGCGACCGCACCCAGTCCGACCGCGACGGCGACGGCCTCGTCGTCGTCGAGCAGCAGCGGGGGCATCGCCGTCCCGGCGGCCAACCGGTACCCGCCCGCAACGCCGGGGCGCGCATCCACGGGATACCCGAGCGACCGCAGCTTGCCGATGTCGGCGCGCACAGTCCTCGTGCTCACATCGAGCCGGCCGGCGAGCTCGGAGCTCGTCCAGTCGCGCTTGAGCTGGAGCAACGACAGCAGTTCGAGCAGGCGGGCCGAGGTCTCCAACATGTTCCCGATCATCTCAGCAATTGCGGAAGCCAACCTGCCGCATTACCTGGAAACGTGGACGTCATGACCGAGAACAACGCACTCACACCCTTCCGCATCGACATCCCGCAGGCCGACATCGACGACCTGCGCAACCGGCTGGCGCACACGCGCTGGCCGATCCCCGTGCCGGGCCGAGACGATCGCACCGACTTCAGCCGCGGCATCCCGCTGGTGTACCTGAAGGAGCTCGCCGAGTACTGGCGCGACGGATTCGACTGGCGTGCGCAGGAGGCGAAGCTCAACGAGTACGAACAGTTCACGACGGTCGTCGACGGCCAGACGTTCCACGTCGTCCACGCGCGATCGGCGAACCCGGATGCCATCCCGCTGATCCTGAACCACGGCTGGCCGGGCTCGTTCGTCGACTACCAGCGACTCGTCCCGCTGCTGACCGGCGAGTTCCACCTGATCATCCCGTCGCTGCCCGGCTTCGGGTTCTCCACCCCGCTGTCAGGGACCGGCTGGGAGCTGGCGCGGACGACGGAGGCCTATGCCGAGATCATGACGCGTCTCGGCTACGAGAGGTTCGCGGCCCACGGCACCGACGTCGGTGCGGGCACCACCGGCCGCCTCGCGGCGGCCCACCCGGAGCGCGTCATCGGCACGCACCTCGGCTGCGACCGCCCGTTGCTCGGCCTGCTCGGCGACAAGTTCCCCTACCCCGACGGCCTGTCCGACGACGAGATCGCCCAGATCGACGCGGTGCGTACCGAGAATGCGGGCGAACGCGGGTATCTCGAGATGCAGGACCACCGTCCCGACACGATCGGCGCGGCGCTCACCGACTCGCCGGTCGGTCAGCTCGCGTGGATCGCCGAGAAGTTCAAGACCAGAACCGGTGGCGCCTACCGGACGCCGGACGAGACGGTCGACCGCGACCAGCTCCTCACGAACGTCAGCCTGTACTGGTTCACCCGCAGCGGCGCGTCGAGCGCGCAGTTCTACTACGAGTCCGAGCACTCCGGACTCGACCTGGTCATGGTGGCCCCCGGTGTGCCGTCCGGCTGGGCCGTGTTCGACACCCATCCGCTCATGCGCCGCGCGATGGACCCGTGGAAGGCGGCCGGCCACTGGAGCGAGTTCACCGAAGGCGGTCACTTCCCCGCCATGGAGGAGCCGCACCTGCTCGCGGACGACATCCGCACCTTCGTCCGCGGCATTCCCTGACCCCGCGTCAGGGCCGGCGGGCCACGAAGACCCACTCGAGGCCCGGCCGGTCCGGCGCGTCCAGGACTGGATCACACGGCGCTGACCACTTCCGGAACTCGCCCTAGAGCAGCCGCGGGTCGACGTGCACCTTGGGGGCGGGTCCCGAAGGGTGCGAGCCGGCCAGGACGGCGCCGACCTGGTCGAGGGCGACGGTGACGCCCACCAGGGGCCGCGGGTCGACGGCGCCGGAGGCGTAGGCGTCGATGGTGGCGGCCAGGCCCGGCGAGGCGGACAGGATGCCGACCGCCGTCACGTCCTTGAACACCAGCGTCCGGGTGTCGACCATGCTCGGCGTGGCGGACAGGCCGATGTAGACGATCCGGCCGCCGGGCTCGACCACGTCGGCGGCGTACGCGGGCAGCTGCGCGGCGGTGGCGGCGTCGACGACGGCGTCGAAGGGCAGGTCGGGGACGGCGCCGTCGGGCCAGACGTGCGCGAAGCCGAGGTCGCGGGCGAAGGCCAGCGACTCCTCGGTGCGGCCCATGAGGTGCACCTCGGCGCCGGCGGCGCGGGCGAACATCGCCACCAGCAGCCCGATGGTGCCGGGCCCGAACACCAGCAGCCGGTCGCCGTCGCCCACGCCGGCCGCCCGGGCCGCGCGGAGTGCGTTCCCGCCCGGCTCGACCAGCGCGCCCAGCACGTCGTCGACGGAGTCGGGCAAGGCGTGCAGCGACGACACCGGCACCGCGATCTGCTCGGCCAGCGCCCCGGGCCGGCCGCCGCGGATGCCGACCTCGCTGCGCCGCTCGCACAGGTGCTGCGTGCCGCGGCGGCACCGCCGGCACACGCCGTCGCCGATCATCGTGTCGCCCATGACCCGCATTCCCACCCAGCCCGGCTCGACGCCGTCGCCGACCGCCGAGACGACGCCGCACCACTCGTGGCCGGGCCGCAACGGGTATGTGGTGTGGCCGGTGTGCAGGTAGGCCATGTGGCCGTTGAACAGCTCCGCGTCGGTGCCGCACACGCCGGCCCGCTCGACGTCGACGACGGCCTCGCCGGGCGCCGCGACCGGCCGCGGGACCTCCTGGACGACGCACTCCCCCGGACCGGTCAGCACGACGGCGCGCATGGTGCTCATGTGCGGGACCCGGCCTCGCCCAGCGGACCCAGCACCGCGCGGACCTCGTCGACGGCGGCGACCAGCGTGGACAGCGGGGTGCGGTAGGTCAGCGCGCTGACGCTCAGCGCGCCCGACGGCACCGACGGCGACAGCGCGTAGACCGCCAGCGCCAGGCAGCCGACGCCCGCCTCGTTCTCCTCCTCGTCCAGCGCATAGCCCCGCTCGCGGATCAGCTCCAGCGAACGGTGCAGCGCCGCGGCCGTGACGACGGTGTGAGCGGTGCGGCGCTCCAACGGGGTGTCGCCGACCCAGGCGTCGACGGCGTCGCGCGTGGTCAGCTGGTGGGCGAGCAGCAGCTTCCCGACCCCGGTGGCGTGGGCCGGGTTGCGCCCGCCGATGGTCGACGTCAGCCGGGCCGCGCCCGTGGGCGGGTCGACCTTCGCGCGGTACACGACCTCGCGGCCGTCGAGCACCGCGTAGTGGGCGGTCTCGCCGAACCGCCCGGCCAGCGCCTCGAGCACCGGCCGGATGCGCACGTGCTCGGGGCGGGCCTCGTGGTGGGCGAAGGCCATGCGCAGGAACTCGTCGCCCAGCAGGTAGTGGCCGCGGGCGTCCTGGGCGGCCAGGCCGGCCCTGCGCAGCGAGCGCAGCGCCCGGTGCACCGTCGGCTTGGGGCTGCCGATCGCGCGGGTCAGCTCGTCGAGCGTGACGCCGTCGGGATGTCCGGCCAGCTCCTTGAGCACCGCCAGCACGCGGTCCGAGCCGACCAGGCGGTCGTCCGCCTGATCCGGGGCGGCTGCCCCGCCCGCCATCTCCATGTTCCAGACATTAGACCGTGGTGTCGATAATCGGAAGGACGAGGCACGAGCGTGGGACGACGGCGGCCCGGGCCCGGCCGCCGTCGTCCCCCGGCCCCCGCTGGTGCCCGCTACGGAGCGGTCTCGGCGAAGGTGAGCCGGTGGATCTGGCCGGTGCCGCCCGCCACGTTGTCGGTGACGAACCAGACCTCGCCCTCGGCGTCGAGACCGAACGACGTGACCCGCGGCGGCAGCGAGCCGACGGCGTCGTTGACCGAGTGCCGCCCGCGGCGCTCCTGGACCGCGAACGCCTGGCCGGTGCAGTAGTCGGCTGCCACGTAGGTGCCGTCGGCGAGGTCCTCGAACTCCTCACCGCGGTAGACGACGCCGCCCATGATCGCGCAGCGGTCGTTGTCGGCCAGCCCGTACGCGTAGACCGGGTCCTCGTAGTCGGCGCGCGGGTTGCAGCGGATGTCGATGAACGGGTCGGGCGCCTCGCCGGCCGACGCGGGGACGCGGTGGATGTCGTCGCCCTCGCGGCAGGACCAGCCGAAGTTCCAGCCGTCGCGCGGCTGGTCGTCGTCGTCGACGGAGACGTGGTTGATCTCCTCCCACCGGTTCTGGCCGACGTCGCCGATCCAGATCGACTCGCTCTGCTCGTCGATGGAGAACCGCCACGGGTTGCGCAGGCCGTACGCCCAGATCTCCGGCCGGCCGATCGCGCTGCGGGCGAACGGGTTGTCCTTCGGGATGCAGTAGGGCCGCCCGTCGCACTCGCGCATGGCGTCGATGCGCACGATCTTGCCGAGCAGGTTGCTGAGGTTCTGCGCGCCGTACAGCGGGTCGTCGGCGCTGCCGCCGTCGCCGGTGGACCAGTAGAGGTAGCCGTCGGGGCCGAACATCAGGTCGCCGCCGTTGTGGTTGCCGTTGAGGTTGTGCTGCTGGCGCAGCACCCGCTGCTCGGTGGCCGGGTCGATGGTCGCCTGGCCGGCGCTGTCCAGCTCGAACCGCGAGACGGTGAGCGCGCCGTTCTCGACGCCCGTGCCGAGCGCGGTGTAGCTGACGAACAGCGTCTTGGTCTTCGCGAAGTTCGGCGACGGCGCCACGCCCAGCAGGCCGCGCTCGTTGCCGGCGGTGCTCACACGGCTCGTGAGGTCCAGCAGCGGCTGCGGATCGAGCGTCCCGGTGTCGGGGTGGAAGACGAGGACCCGGCCGCCCTTGTCGACCACGAACATGCGGCCGCTGCGGTCGTCCGGCGTCGCGATCGCGGTGAGCCGGAGCCCCGTCGTCGCCACGAGCTCGCTGCCGACCGTGAGCTCGTCGACGGGCAGGGCGCGGTCGCGGCCGGACTGGGCCGTGGCTCCCGTCGTCGCGACCGACGCGATGAGCACGAGGGGCAGGACGAGGGCGACCCGGAGCTTGCGGGAGAGGGGAACGGATGTCGCGGACATGACACTCCTCACTGACGATGAGTTGTTGCCAGGCCAGTACCGGGCCGTAATACGGCGGCAGAGATCGAATGGATTGCGTTGACGGCATGCAACTCCGCGCCCGTGGCTCGCGTCTTCAGGGATGAGCCGAGGGGGTGGGATGGACATCGAAGCAGACGCGACACTGGTCGCGATGGATCGTGACAGTGCATTCGAGCAGTACGTCGAGGTGCGGCAGGCAGCACTCCTGCGCCTGGCGTACCTGCTCACGGGCGACCAGCACGCGGCCGAGGACCTCGTGCAGTCCGCCCTGGCCAAGCTCTACCTGGCATGGAACCGCGTGGAACGCGCCGACTCGATCGACGCGTACGCGAAGCGCATCATGATCAACGAGCACTCCAGCTGGTGGCGACGGGCGTGGCGGCGGCTCGAGACGACCACCGACGCCGTCCCGGAACGGCCCGTCATCGCCGACTTCGGCCAAGCGCTCGCCGAGCGCGACGCGCTGTGGACGGTGGTGCAGGCGCTGCCGCCGCGGCAGCGCGCCGCGGTCGTCCTCCGCTTCTACGAGGACATGAGCGAGCAGGACGTCGCCGTCACGCTCGGCTGCTCGGTGGGCACCGTGAAGTCGCAGACCAGCAGGGCGCTCGCGACCCTGCGAAACCGGCTCCAGGAGCGAAGGGGGACCGACCGATGAACGAGTTCGACGATCTCGAGAACACGCTGGCAGCGGAGCTCCGCCGCCGCTCCGGCGACGTCCTCGGCACCTCGGGGATGGCCGACCTGGCCCGGCGTCGCGCCCGCGTGGTGCGGCGGCGCCGTGCCGTGGCGGTGAGCGCCGTGACGGCGGTCGCGCTGGCCATCGCGGTGCCGACGGCGCTGTCGCTGCGGTCGGTGCCGCAGACCGCGCCGCCGGCCGAGTCGCCGACGACCTCGGAGTCCCCGTCGCCCGACCCGACGACCCCGCCACCGTCGACGCCCGACCCGACGATCCCGCCGCCGACCACACCCCCGTCGTCTCCGCCCGCGGACCCGTCGCCGCCGGACGAGACCGAGACGAACGAACCCGAGACCCCCGCCGTCGGCGGGACGACCGAGCTGGTGCTCGACGGTATGTCCGAGGGAGCACCCCCGTCGATCAGCTGGGTCGACGGGACGACCTTTCACACGGCGGACGGCCGGGAGGTGACGATCCCGGAAGACATGTACGAACCGTTCGCCATCTACGACGGGGCGATGGGCTGGATGCCCGGTTCGTCCCAGGACGGAGTACCCGACATCGCGAGGGTCGATGGCACCGGCACCTTGGCGGGCAGTCACCCGGGCAACGGTCCAGTGCTCTCCTATGACGGCTTCCTGATGGCGGAGTTCAGGCCCAGCACCAACACCATATGGGCAGGGCAGGCTGACGGCGGCGGCACCGGGCCCAGCGCTCGCGACGTACCGGGCGACCAGCGCCTCGAACCGGTCGGCTTCCTCGACGGCTATCAACTGGTGTCGAACGTCGAGGGCACCGACTACTCGAAGCTGGGCAGCCGGATCGACAGTTTCGCGCCCGGCGAGCCGACGCCGCCGATCACGCCGCCCTGGGACCTCGTGGTGGTATCGGCCGTGTCGCAGCCCGCGAACCTGGTCGTCGGTTACACCGAGATCCGGGACGACGGGACCTGCTCGGCGGTGTACGAGGCCGACTCGGCCGAGCCGCTGTGGGAGACCTGCGAATACTCGTTCGACCACTTCAGCCCGGACGGCCGCCTCATCGTCGGAACGGACAACTACCGCGACGGCGAGGGCGACATCATGACCGTCGTGGTCGACGCCCGCACCGGTGAGGTCGTCCACACCTACGAAGGCAGGTTCATCAACGGCTACAACTTCGAGGACGACGAGCACCTGCTCATCAACGTCCGGCTCATCGACGGGGACGAGCGGCAGGCAGCACTGGTCCGGTGCGACTTCTCCGGTGCCTGCGAACTGACCACCCCGGTGGTTCGGGTCGACCAGTTCGGCGACGCCTACCGCCTGGGGCTCCAGCGCTGGTGAACCACGTGCGTGCGCCCGGTTCCGACACGGAGCCGGGCGCCCTTCCTGCGCGCGGCGGACCCGGCGAGCGATAATGCGGCAGTGAGCGATCCCGCGAGTCCGCAGGCCGTGCTGGGGTCGTTGACGGAGGCCGCGATCTTCCTCGTCGCCACCGTCGACCACGGCGGCGAGGACACGGTCCGCGACCTGCTGGCCGACCTCGCCGGCCTCACACGGGCGGTCGGCTTCCGCGCGGCCGACGGCGACCTCACCTGCGTGGCGGGCGTCGGCGCCGAGGTCTGGCCGCGACTCGTCGGCGGCCCGCTGCCGTCGGGGCTGCACCCGTTCCGCGAGATCGGCGGAGCCACGCACACCGCCGTCGCGACCCCCGGTGACCTGCTGCTGCACATCCGGGCCCGGCGCATGGACCTCTGCTTCGAGCTCGCGTCACTCGTGACCGCCCGCCTGGCCGGGGCTGTCACCGTCGTCGACGAGGTGCACGGGTTCCGCTACTTCGAGCAGCGCGACCTGCTGGGGTTCGTCGACGGGACGGAGAACCCGACCGGCGCGGCCGCGGCCGCCGCCGTCCTGACTCACGAGCCCGGGTTCGACGGCGGCAGCTACGTCATCGTGCAGAAGTACGTGCACGACATGGACGCCTGGAACGCGCTGCCGACCGAGGAGCAGGAGCGGGTCATCGGCCGGCGCAAGCTCTCCGACGTCGAGCTGTCCGAGGCCGAGCAGCCGGCGAACTCGCACGTCGCGCTCACGTCGATCGCCGCCGACGACGGCGAGGAGCTCGAGATCCTGCGCGACAACATGCCGTTCGGGCGGCCGGGGTCGGGCGAGTTCGGCACCTACTTCATCGGCTACGCCGCCGATCCCGCCGTCACCGAGCTGATGCTCGAGCACATGTTCGTGGGCGATCCGCCCGGCAACCACGACCGGATCCTCGACTTCTCCGTCGCGGTCACCGGCACCCTGTTCTTCGCCCCTTCCGCGGACTTCCTGGAAGCGCTCGCGGATCCGCCGCCTACGGGCGACGGTCGGAGCACCGGCAGTCCGACCATCGGCAGTTCGAACGTCGGCAGTCTGACCATCGGCAGTCTCAAGAGGAGCAACGCCTCATGAACAACCTGCATCGCGAGCTCGCGCCCATCTCGGCGGCGGCCTGGGCCGACATCGAGTCCGAGGCCCGCCGCACGTTCGTCCAGTACGTCGCCTGCCGCCGGGTGGTCGACGTCATCGGACCCGGCGACGACGTCGTGCACGGTGTCGGCACCGGTCACCTCCGCCGGCTCGACGGTCCCGGCGACGGTGTCCTGGCGCGCAGCCGCGAGGTGCAGCCGATCGTCGAGTTCCGCGTCCCCTTCACCGTCGACCGCCAGGCCGTCGACGACGTCGAGCGCGGCGCCAAGGACGCCGACTGGCAGCCGGTCAAGGACGCCGCCCAGCAGATCGCCCTCGTCGAGGACCGCGCCGTCGTGGCCGGGTTCGCGGCGGCCGGCATGAACGGGCTCCTGGCAGGCACCACCAACGCGTCGATCACCCTGCCCGCCGACGTCCGCGACGTGCCCGACGCCGTCGCCCAGGCGCTCACCACCCTGCGGCTGGCCGGCGTGGGCGGCCCGTACAGCCTGCTGCTGTCGGCCGACCTCTACACCGCGGTCGAAGAGACCACCGACCACGGCTACCCCATCCGCGAGCACGTCGCCCGAGTCCTGCACGACGGCGAGATCATCTGGGCGCCGGCCATCGAGGGAGCCCTGCTGGTCTCCGCCCGCGGCGGCGACTACGAGCTGCACCTGGCGCAGGACCTCTCCATCGGCTACCTCTCCCACGACGCCGACACCGTCCAGCTCTACTTCGAAGAGGCCTTCACCTTCCTCGTCCAGACCGGCGAAGCCGGCGTCGCACTGTCCGCCGCCGCCCCGGCCGCCCCGCCGCTTCCGTGATCATCGAGGATCCATCACAGCGCGCTGTGGTCGAACCTTGGTGATCGGGCCGGCCCAGGATCGGAGCCCGAAGTCCCAGGATTTCGGACCTGGCGGGTCTCGGCACTCGGCATCCGGAGCGGCGTGGGCCAAGGTCGGTCCATGGACCACTCCCACCAGCACCACCACGGGCGCGACCCCGCCGCGGCGTCGTTCCCGATCGATCCGGCCGGGCTGCCCGAGGCGACCCGGCCCGCGGTGATCGAGCCCGGCGACGGCGACGTCATCGCCCTCGCGGTCGGCCCCGTCGCGAAGCGGCTCGGCGACACGACGGTGCGGATGCTCGCCTACGACGGCTCCGTCCCCGGCCCGACACTTGTCGTGCGGCAGGGCACCGAGCTGGTCGTCGACGTCACCAACCGGGGCGACCTCGAGACGACGGTGCACTGGCACGGCCTGCGCCTCGACAACAGCAGCGACGGCGTCCCGCACGACACGCAGGCGCCCATCGCCGTCGGCGGGAGCCACCGGTACCGGCTGCGCTTCCCCGACCCCGGCCTGTACTGGTACCACCCGCACATCCGCGAGGACTACACGCAGGAGCTCGGCCTCTACGGCACCATCCTCGTGCGCCCCGCCGACGCCGACTACTGGCCGGGCGCCGACCGCGACGTCGTCCTGACACTCGACGACCTGCTGATCGAGGACGGCCGCATCGCCCCGTTCAGCCCCACCGAGACCACCCACGCCGCGATGGGCCGGTTCGGCAACGTCTTCCTCACCAACGGCGAGCAGGCGCCGTCGTCGCTCACCGCGGCCGCCGGCGAGGTCATGCGATTCTGGCTGGTCGACACCGCCAACACCAGGGTGTTCAACGTGCGCATCCCCGGCGCGCGGCTCAAGCTGGTCGGCGGCGACTCGGGCCGCCTCGAGCACGACGAGTTCGTCGACGAGGTCCTGATCGCGCCGTCCGAGCGGGCCGTCGTCGACGTGCTGTTCCCCGAGCCGGGCGAGTACGCACTGGAACACCGCACCCCCGTCGGCACCCATCGGTTGGCGACGGTGACGGTGTCGGCTGCGGTCCCGGCGGAGCGGCCCGGCCCGGCGGCGGCGGGGTTCGAGACCCTGGGCGGCGCACCGGACCTGCCCGCCGAGCGCGCCGGCCTCGACGCCTGGCTCGCGGCCGAGCCGCACGAGGTCCTCTCGATGGTCGCCGAGATGCGCATGGACCACGACATGGACCACGGCGACATGGACCACGGCGACATGCACCACGACCACGGCCACCACGGCATGAGCCACGGCGATGCCACGGCCGGCGGCATCGAGTGGGAGGACGAAATGGCGGAGATGAACCGCATCTCCACGCCGGCCACCATGCGCTGGAGCTTCATCGACCCGGCGACGGGCGGGGCGCCGGACTGGCGGTTCACCGTCGGCGACCGGGTCAAGATCCGGCTGGTCAACGGGCTGGAGTCGGACCACCCGATGCACCACCCGTTCCACCTGCACGGCGCCGGCCGGTTCCTCGTCCTCGCCCGCGACGGCGTCACCGAGCCCAACCTGGTCTGGAAGGACACCGTCCTCCTCCGCACCGGCCAGACGGTCGACATCCTGTTCGACGTGACGAATCCGGGCCGGTGGATGGCGCACTGCCACATCGCCGAGCACATGGAGAGCGGCATGATGTTCGGCTTCACCGTCGACGCCTGACGCCGCCGCTGCGGGCCACGCCCGCGGCGGTCCGTGCATTGACCGCCGTCGAAGGCGGCCGTTACGGTGCCAGGAAGTGCATTTTGAAACGATTCGAAGGAGCGTCATGGTGGAGTTCGCGAGCCAGACCGTCGCCGTCGTGGGAGCGGCCAGCGGGATCGGCCGGGCGGCCGCCGTCGAGCTGGCGGGCCGCGGGGCCAGGGTGGTCTGCCTCGACCTCGACCACGACGGCGCCAAGACGGTCGCCGCCGCGCTCCCCCACGACGCCACCGCCGTCCACGTCGACGTGACCAGCCAGGAATCCGTCCGCACCGCCTTCGACTCCGCCGGCGCCGACCTGCACGCGCTCGTGAACTGCGCCGGCACCACGGGCCGAACCGGCCGCCCCACCCACGAGGTCGACGTCGACGACTTCGACCTGGTGTACCGGGTGAACCTGCGGGGCGCGCTGCTGTTGTCGCAGGCGGTCGTCCCGGGCATGGTCGAGCGCGGCTACGGGAGGGTCCTGCACGTCGCCTCCATCGCGGGCAAGGAGGGCAACGCCGGCATGGCCGCCTACTCCGCGACGAAGGCGGGGCTGATCGGTCTGGTGAAGTCGATGGGCAAGGAGTACGCGACCAGCGGCGTCACCGTCAACGCGCTCGCGCCCGCGGTCATCCAGACCCCCATGGTCGAGGCGATGCCGGAGCACCAGGTCCGGTACATGACGGAGAAGATCCCGATGGGGCGCCTGGGCACGCTCGACGAGGCCGCCCGCATGATCGCGTGGATCGTCTCCACGGACTGCAGCTTCAGCACCGGCTTCACCTTCGACCTCACCGGCGGGCGCGCGGTCTACTGATCGACGACGGCGTCAGCCTGCGGTTCGCGCGGACTCGCCGGCCGCCTCGACGGTTCGCGCGGACTCGCCCGCCGCCTCGTTCTCGGCGACCGCCGCGCCCATCCGTTCCAGCACCGACGGGGCCGAGGGGTCGCGGCGCGGCGCCCCCAAGTGGATCGAGCGGAGCTCGTCCATGAACTCCTCCCACAAGGGCCGGCCGCCGGCGGCGAGCAGCTCGGCCCGGATCCGCAGCCGGGGCGTCGTCGCCCGATGCTTCACGCCCCACGCCCCCAGCTCGGCGAAGACGGGGACCAGGTCGATGGCCGCCTCGGTGAGCCGGTAGGCCGCCCGCTGTCCGCGGCCGGCGTCGTCGCGGGTGAGCAGCCCGGACTCGACCAGCCGCTTGAGCCGGTCGGCCAGGATGTTCGAGGCGATGCCCTCCTCGGAGCCGGCCAGGATCTCGCGGAAGTGCAGGCGGGTGCCGAACATGATGTCGCGCAGCACGAGCAGCGTCCACCGGTCGCCGAACGCCTCGACGGCCAGGTTGATGGGACACCCCGACCGGGTGGGCTCACGCATGCACATCCTCCACGACGGCGAAGTGATTGCACTTTACCACCGCCGCCGTTTCGGCCGACGTCACGTCAGGACTGTTCCGCCGGTCACATCGGGTCGATAGTTGTCACGTACGGGACCCCCTCTGCCGTCGTCTGGGTAGGAAACACGAGGAGGCAAGCGATGCGCAGAATCCTGATCGTCGGCGGCGGCTACGCCGGTTTCTACACCGCGTGGCGGCTGGAGAAGAAGCTCCGCCGGGACGAGGCGGAGGTGACGCTCGTCGACCCGCGGCCGTACATGACGTACCAGCCGTTCCTGCCCGAGGTGACCGCCGGCTCCGTCGAGGCGCGGCACGTCGCGGTGCCGCTGCGGCGCAACCTGCGCCGCACCCGGCTGATCGCCGGCACCGTCGTGAACATCGACCACGCGCACAGGACCGCGACGCTGCGTCCGGCCGAGGGTGCCGAGCGCGAGCTGCACTACGACACCGTCGTGCTGACGGCGGGCGCGGTGACCCGGACGTTCCCGATCCCGGGCGTCGCCGACGAGGCCATCGGGCTCAAGCACGTCGAGGAGGCCGTGGCCATCCGCGACCGGCTGCTGACGGCGTTCGAGCGCGCGGCCACGCTGCCGCCCGGTCCGGAGCGGCGGAAGCTGCTGACGGTGACGTTCGTCGGCGGCGGCTTCACCGGAGTCGAGGGCTTCGGCGAGCTGCTGTCGCTGGCGACGGCGCTGCTCAAGTTCTATCCGGAGCTGAGCTTCGACGACCTCGGCTTCCACCTGATCGAGGTCCGCGACCGCATCCTCCCGGAGGTCACCGACAAGCCCGGCCAGTGGGTGGTCGAGCACCTCGAGAAGCGCGGCGGGCACGTCCACCTCGGCACCAAGCTGGTCTCGGCGGCGGACGACCACATCGTGCTCTCCGACGGCACCGAGTACGACAACCACCTGCTCGTCTGGACCGCCGGCAACCAGAGCAACCCGGTCGTCGCGCGGCACACGGACCTGCCGGTGCACCCGGACGGGCTGTTCCAGGTCCGCGCCGACCTGCGCGTCGGGACCGACGACGCCCCGGTGCCGGACGCGTGGGCGGCCGGCGACAACGCCGCCGTCCCGGACCTCGCGTCGGACGTGCCGGGTGCCTACACCGTCCCGAACGCCCAGAACGCCGTCCGGCAGGGCAAGCGGCTGGCTGCCAACATCGTCGCCGACCTGCGCGGGCGCAAGGTGAAGCCGTACGTGCACCACAGCCTCGGCACGGTCGCCACGCTCGGCCTGGGCAAGGGGATCTTCCAGTACCGCCGGATCGTCATCAAGGGCGTGCTCGCCTGGCTGATGCACCGCGGCTACCACGTGCTGGCGGTCCCGACGTGGGAGCGGAAGGTCCGGGTGTTCCTGGTCTGGGTCGCGGCGCTGTTCTACGGGCGCGACATCGCCTCGCTGCTCTCGGTGCAGCACCCCCGGGCCGCGTTCGTCGCCGCCACGCTCGGCGCCCGCCAGCGGCGGACCGCGCCGGACGCACCGGCTCCGGAAGCGCCGGCACCCGCGCCGGCTCCGGCCTCATCCGGAACGGAGGAGGCGGTCGCCGCGGCGCCACGGGAGGCTGGAGATTCCTGACCCGCCGCGGTGAAGGCGGCGATGGCAGGACGGCGCGCCACCGGACACCAGCAGCATCGCGGCTCAGCTGCCGGCGGTGATGTCCCGGCCATGCACGGTCAGCGCCCAGACGACGCCGACGGCCACCGCGATGATCACGACGGACCAGATCGGGTAGTACGGCAGCCACGCGAACGCCGCCAGCATGCTCAGCGCCGCGAGGATCACGCCCACCGTCCGGGCCACGACGGATCCCGTGAACAGCGCGGCGCCCGCGATCACCAGCACGATGCCCAGGATGAGGTGGATCCAGCCCCAGGTGTCTGCGTCGAAGTCGAAGACGTACTCCCTGACCTGCGTGAAGAAGTCGTCGTCGAAGATCGCGACCAGTCCGGCGATCGCATGGAAGACGCCGATCATGACCATCATGACGGCGGCGAAGACGGTCCAGCCCACGGCCCACGCGCTCGGCTCGTGGTAGTCGTCCTGCGTCTCACTCGGAATGTGGAGGTCGGTCATCTCGCACCTGCCCCGGCGGCGGTCGATGCCGGCACGCGGTTCGCGCCGGCTGCTCCCGACGATCACGCCCATGGCGACGATCCGCCTCACCCCCGGCGGGTGATTGTCTGCTCGCCGCCGGCTGTCGCTAGCCAGATGGTTGAGGGATCGGTGTCGCTAGGGCGGCAGTGATCCCTCAACCATTCCCCCCGTCACAGGGCCGATCGATCGGCCAGCAGGCTCGGGTCGGGGACGGGGAGAGTGTCGGTGTCCGGCCGCTCAGGCGTGTCCGGGAGCGGCTCCGGGACGGCCCTGAGATCGCCGTCGAGGCCCGGTTGCGGGCCGGGCGGGGTCACGTCGAGGAAGGGGACGCCGGGCGGGGCGGCGGGGACGTCGGTCAGGGTCACGCCGGAGATGTCGGCCGTCCCCGTGGGGCAGATCGCCGTCCCCAGCGCATCCGGCAGCACCGAGGCGAACCCGTTGTCCTCCAGGCAGGTGCCGTTCGACGGCGCACGGTCGGTGGAGATGTCGGCGATGTCGAGGCGGTTCCGGCCGAACTGGTTGGCGACGAACCGGTTGCCCAGCGACGGCACGTCCTCGGCGCTCCCGATCAACGCCCCCGCGGTGGTGTTGCCGCCGATCAGATTGCGCTCGATGACGTTCTGCTGCCCGCCGCTGATCCCGATGCCGACGCCGAACCCGCCCTCGGCGTGCGCAGGCGAGTCGGCCTGGGTGTTGTCGGTGACGACGTTGGCGACGACGACGTTGTCCTGCTGCGGGACGAACGCCTCCTGGTAGTCCGAGGTCAGCGTCATCCCCACCCGGTTGCCGGCGAACCGGTTGCCGGTGATCAGCACGCCGCCCGACGCGTTGGCGTTCTCGAAGCCGACGGCGTTGCGCTCGGCGACGTTGCCGGTGACCACGGCGTCGCAGTCGACGCACTGGCCGAGGTAGAACCCGGAGTCGGCGCCGCCCGAGGCGTAGCTGTCGACGATCGCGCCGTGCTGGGAGTGGAACGCGTAGATGCCGTACAGGCCGTTGTTGGTGGCGGTGACGTTGCGCACCTCGTAGCGCTGCAGCAGCTCCTCCTCGGGCGCCGCGCTGGAGTAGCCGTCGCCGGGGACGGTGCCGGACGCGTCGTGCACGCCGGAGATCAGCACCCCGGCCAGCGTGTACCGGGTCGCGGTCAGGTTCTGCACCCGCACGCCGTCGGCGATGCCCAGGATCCCGATGGCCCGCTCGCCCTCCCCGTCGACGACGACGGCGTTGCGGTCGGCCCCGCGGATGGTGACGTCGGCCTTGTCGACGACGACGGCCTCGGGGTACGTGCCGGCGTCGATCAGCACCATCCCACCGGGGGCGACGGCGTCGACGGCGGCCGCGATGGTGGCCGCGTCGGCCGGCACCCGGACCAGCTCCGCCCCGGCCTCGGCCCCCGTGGACGGGCTCGCCGATCCCCCGCCCGAGCCGCCGCTGCCGCCGTCGTCGCCCGAGCACCCGGCCAGGACGAGCACGAGAACGAGCAGGGCCGGGAAGGAGGATCGCGGGTTCATCGGTGCCACCGTAACCAGGCGGCCGCCCCGCCCGCGCCCGTTTCTGTCGTATCGGGACGCCCCCCGTTCGTCTCCTGGGTAGAAAGGCCACACGGGCCGTGACACCCAGGAGGACCCTATGAGCGTGCAGCCGATCCCCGCGCACTACCGCCGCGTCACCCCCTGCCTCGTCGTCGACGGGGCGGCGAAGGCGCTGGAGTTCTACGCCGAGGTGTTCGGCGCGACCGAGCGGATGCACTTCCCCGGGCCCGGGGGCACCGTCGCGCACGCCGAGATCGAGATCGGCGACTCGGTGCTCATCGTCGAGGACGCGTCGCCGATGATGGGCACCGAGCCGCCGCCCGCCGGAGGTCTGCCGGGGTCGCCGTCGTTCCTGTTCGTGTACGTCGAGGACGTCGACGCCGTCGTCGCCCGCGCCGTCGAGCTGGGGGCGACGCTGAAGCGGGCGCCCGAGGACCAGTTCTACGGCGACCGCGACGGCTACGTCGTCGACCCGTTCGGGCACGGGTGGACCATCGCGACGCACGTCGAGGACGTCGCGCCGGACGAGATGGGCCGCCGCCTGACCGCGATGCAGGAGGCCTGATCCGCGGCCGACCGCGAGGTCCCACGCCGCGGCGAGTCCCACCACGGAAAGGAAACCAGTCGGATGAAGTACGTGCTGTTGTTCGTCGACACCGAGCAGTTCGCCGCCGACCTCGACGCCATGACGCCCGACGACCGCGCCCGCGCGTTCGCCCTGGTCGACGCCTGGGTGGCCGAGCACCGCGGCGTCATCCGCGGCGGCAGCAAGCTGCAGGGCGCCCACACCGCCACCACCGTCCGCCTCGACGGGCCGGAGCCGGTCGTCACCGACGGCCCGTTCGTCGAGGGCAAGGAGGTCGTCAGCGGCTACTTCGAGGTCGAGGTCGCCGACCTCGACGAGGCGCTGCGCATGGCGAAGACCTGGCCGGGCTGCCCGGTCGTGGAGATCCGGCCGCTGGAGTCATGACGGCCGATCCCCACGCTGAGCTGGCCCGCGTGGTGCGTGAGCACGCGGGCCGGCTCGCGGCCGCCCTGGTCCGGCTGATCGGCGACTTCCCCACCGCCGAGGACCTCGTCCAGGACGCCGTCGTCGAGGCGCTGCGGCGGTGGCCGGCCGACGGCATTCCCGACCGGCCGGACGCCTGGTTGTTCACCGTCGCCCGGCGCCGCGGCCTGGACGTGCTGCGCCGCGAGGCCCGCTATCGCGAGAAGCTGGCTCTCGTGCAGTGGCCGGTCCCGTCGGAGCCGGACGAGCGGCTACGGCTGATCTTCACCTGCTGCCACCCGGCGCTGCCCCGGTCCGCGCAGGTCGCGCTGACCCTGCGGGTGGTGTGCGGGCTGACGACGGCGCAGATCGGGCGGGCGTTCCTGGTGCCGGAGACGACGGTGGCGCAGCGGATCACCCGGGCGAAGCGCAAGATCGCCGACGCGGGCATCCCGTACCGGCTGCCGGTCGAGGCGGATCTCCATGGCCGGGTCGGCGAGGTGCTCACGGTCGTCTACCTCATGCTCAACGAGGGCTACCTGTCCTCCGGCGGCGAGGTCGCCTCGCAGCGGCTGGTCGACGACGCCGAGTGGCTCGCCGCGCTGTTGCACGAGCTGCTGCCGGACGAGCCCGAGGTCGCCGGCCTGCTCGCCCTGATCCGGCTGCACCGGGCCCGCGCGGGCGGCCGCTTCTCCGCCGACGGCGACCTGGTGCTGCTGGCCGACCAGGACCGGTCGCGCTGGGACCACGCGGCCATCGCCGACGCCGTCGCGCTGCTGACCCGCACGGCCCGGCGGCGGCAACCGGGCCCGTACCAGTTGCAGGCCGCGATCGTCGCCTGTCACGCCGAGGCGCCGCGCTGGGAGGACACCGATTGGGAGCAGATCGTGCTGCTCTACGACCTGCTCCTGGCCGTGGCGCCGTCGCCGGTGGCGCGCCTGCACCGGGCGGTGGCGCTGCGGTACACCGACGGCCCGGCGGCGGCGCTGGCCGAGCTGGACGACCTCGCCGACCGCCTGGACGACTACCATCTCCTCCACGCCACCCGAGCCGGGCTGCTGCGCGACCTCGGCCGGCCGGCGCAGGCGCGGGCGGCGGACGAGCGGGCGCTGCGGCTCACCACCAACCCGGCCGAGCGGGCCATTCTGCACGAGCGGCTCAGCTGGGGCTGACTCCCGGTCCCCGGCCCACCCCACGCACTCACCGCTCCCCGGCCGCCGGACTCGAGTTGATCATGGAGAAGTCGGGCTTCTTGGCGGCGGGAAGCCCGACTTCTCCATGATCAACTCGAGCGGGGTGGAGC
>NZ_SMKL01000029.1 GCF_004348545.1 Jiangella ureilytica
GGACTCAGCCGGCCGTGGGCGGGCGGGTCATGCTCAGCACGTCCAGGGCCTGGTCGAGCTGTTCCTCGGTGAGCTGGCCGTTGACGACGTAGCCGCGCTCGATGACGACCTGCCGGATGGTCTTGCGCTCGGCCAGCGCCTGCTTGGCCACCTTGGCCGCCTCTTCGTAGCCGATGTAGCGGTTGAGCGGCGTGACGATGGACGGCGACGACTCCGCGTACTCGCGGCAGCGCTCCTCGTTCGCCTCGATGCCGGCGACGCAGCGGTCGGCGAACAGCCGCGCGATGTTGGCGAGCAGCCGGATGGACTCGAGCACGTTGCGGGCCATGACCGGCAGCATCACGTTGAGCTCGAAGTTGCCCGCCGACCCCGCGAACGCCACGGCGGCGTCGTTGCCGATGACCTGTGCCGACACCATGCACATGGCCTCGGGGATGACCGGGTTCACCTTGCCGGGCATGATCGACGAGCCCGGCTGCAGGTCCGGCAGCGCGATCTCGGCCAGGCCGGCACGCGGGCCGGAGCCCATCCAGCGCACGTCGTTGGAGATCTTGTAGAGCGAGACCGCGATGGTGCGCAACTGGCCGGAGAGCTCGACCAGGCCGTCGCGGGCGCCCTGCGCCTCGAAGTGGTTGCGGGCCTCGGTGATGGGTAGCCCGGAGTCGGCGGCGATGCGGTCGATGACGGCGGCGGCGAACCCGGGCGGGGTGTTGATGCCGGTGCCGACGGCGGTGCCGCCCAGCGGGACCTCGGCGACGCGCGGCAGCACGGCCTCGAGCCGCTCGACGCCGTAGGCGACCTGCGCCGCATAACCGCCGAACTCCTGGCCGAGTGTGACCGGGGTGGCGTCCATGAGGTGCGTGCGGCCGCTCTTGACGACGGCGGCGAACTCGGCGGCCTTGCGCGAGAGCTCGCGCTCGAGGTGCTGCAGCGCGGGGACGAGGTCGCGGACGACCGCCTGGGTGGCGGCGATGTGGATGGCCGACGGGAACACGTCGTTGCTCGACTGCGACGCGTTGACGTGGTCGTTCGGGTGCACCGGCTGGCCGAGCCGCTCAGTGGCCAGGGTCGCGATGACCTCGTTGGTGTTCATGTTGCTCGACGTGCCGGACCCGGTCTGGAAGACGTCGATGGGGAAGTGGTCGTCGTGGGCGCCGCTCGCGATCTCGGCGGCGGCCTCGTGGATCGCCTTCGCGAGGTCGGCGTCGACCACCCCAAGCTCGGCGTTGACCTGCGCCGCGGCGCCCTTGATCGAGGCCAGCGCATGGATGAGGGCACGCTCGATGCGCGTCCCGGAGATCGGGAAGTTCTCGACGGCGCGCTGGGTCTGCGCGCGGTACTTCGCCGCCGCGGGAACCCGTACCTCGCCCATGGTGTCGTGTTCGATGCGGTACTCCTGGTCGCTCATGGCCCCCATCATGGTGGGTCCTACGCCGGCCGGAGTAGCCGGGGTCAGGGCTGTATCAGGGGAAATCCGGGTGATCAGGGGCACATTGCCCGGGCACTATGTGAGCAGGCATAATCGAGCAATAAAGAATGAGCCTCCGTTTTACGAGGACCTAGGGAGGGACGGGGCGAGGACCCATCCCGGCGCCCCGGCACGACATGGCCTTCGACATCCGCGACTACACCCGAACGTCCCGGGCCGTGCAGTGGCAGGACCTGCCGCTGGACGAGTTCCGGACGAACCCGCTTCCGCCCGACACCCTGCGCAGCCTCCGCTACATGTGCGACGTCGAGTACCACACGGTCTGCTACCTGCGCGACATGCTCGTGACGCCGTCGCACAAGGACCCGCAGGTCACCGCGTTCATGACGATGTGGAACATGGAGGAGTTCTGGCACGGCGAAGCGCTCGCGGCCGTGCTGGCGATGCACGGCGTCAGCGTCGACTACGACGAGCTCAAAGCCACCCGGCTCAAGCTCGGCTGGCGCGACAAGCTCGACCCGATCAAGCAGTCGCTGCTCGCCAATGTGGTCGGCCACGACTTCGTCGCCGTCCACATGATCTGGGGCGCGGCCAACGAGTGGTCGGCCATCACCGCCTACAACCGGCTGGCCCAGCTCGAGCAGCACCCCGTCCTGGCCGAGCTGCTCCAGCGCATCGCCAAGCAGGAGGCGCGGCACGTCGCCTTCTACGCCACCCAGGCCCGCGACCGGCTGGACCGCAGCCGCAAGGCGCAGCGGATCGCCCGGTTCGCGCTGCGGAAGTTCTGGGGGCCGGTCGGCTCCGGCGTCATGGCCGAGTCCGAGGTGCGGCACGTGCTGCGCCACCTCATGAGCGGCCCCGACGGACGGCGGGCGGCTCGCTCCATCGACGAGCACATCGCGAGGATGCCGGGACTCGAGGGCCTGCGCATCGTGCAGGACGCACTCGACGCCCGCGGCGTGCCCGCCACCTGACGAGGGGGTGTCTGACGGACACTCCCTAGTGGCGCCGCGCGACGTAGACGTGGTAGTCCACGTCGCGGTACTCGCGCCGCACCGTCCGCACCACCTGCTCGACCGGGCCGACGGTGTCGGCCAGCGCGTCCGCGAGTGCCGGCGCGGGCGCCGCCGACCAGACCGCGAGCAGGCCGCCCGGCCGCAGCGCTCGCGCGGCGGCGGTGAGCAGCGGCCGTTCGTACACGTCGGCGTTGGTCCGGTGCACGAGGAAGTGCGGGCCGTTGTCGACGTCGAGCAGGATGCCGTCGTACGCCGACGGAGCCAGCCCCGGCAGGACGGCGCGCACGTCGTCGATCACCACGTGCACCCGCGGGTCGCCGACGACGGCGTCGAGGCCCGGCACCAGCCCTCGCCGCAGCACGTCGACGAGCGCCGGCTCGAGCTCGACGACGTCGACCCGCAGCACCCGGGCGTCGGCCAGCAGCGACGCGACGGTGCAGCCGAACCCCAGCCCGGCGACCAGCACCGTCGCCGGCTCGGGATGGCCGCCGAGCAGCACCTCGGCCAGCAGCCGCTCCGTCGACGTCTCGGCGGTGTCCATGAGGAAGGTGCCGTTGACGATCAGTTCGTAGACCGGTCCGGACGGCGACGAGCGCCGCCTGACGACCACCTCGCCGTCGACGCCGTCACGTCGGGCGAGTGTCTCCGGGGTGTCGAACACGAGATGAGGGTATGTCCTCGACCGAGGGCACTCGATGTCGTAGGTTCGACTCACACTCTGACGCTCCGATGACGCAGCGGTCACCTGGGGGCGGCAGTCTGCTCCAGGGAGGCGATGTGGGCAGAAGGACCGGCAGCGTTGCAGCGGCCGCCGTCGTGCTCGCCGGGTTGGCCGCGTGTGGGAGTGACGAATCCACTCCCACCCTGACCTGGTACATCAACCCGGACAACGGCGGCCAGGTGGAGCTGGCCAGCCGATGTACCGAGGCCGCCGACGGCGCCTACACCATCAGGACGTCGCTGCTGCCACGCGAGGCGTCGGCGCAGCGCGAGCAGCTGGCCCGGCGCCTTGCGGCCAACGACTCCTCGATCGACATCATCAGCCTCGACCCGCCGTTCATCCCCGAGCTGGCCGAGGCCGGCTACCTCGCCGAGATCCCCGACGACGTCGCCGAATCGGTCACCGAGAACGTCGTTCAGGGCGCCATCGACGGCGCCACCTGGCGCGACGAGCTCGTCGCCGTCCCGTTCTGGGCGAACACCCAGCTGCTCTGGTACCGCAGGTCGGTGGCCGAGGCGGCCGGACTCGACCCCGAGAACGAGGCGGTCACCTGGGAGCAGATCATCGAGGCGGCGCAGTCGCAGGACAAGTACCTCGGGGTCCAGGGCATCCGGGCCGAGGCGCTGACGGTGTGGATCAACGCGCTGGTCACGTCGGCCGGCGGCGAGATCCTCGACAACCCCGAGGCGCCGGCCGACGAGGTCCAGCTCGGCCTCGAGACCGACGCCGGCCGGGCCGCCGCCCAGATCATCGAGGACATCGCCCGCAACGGCCTCGGCGGGCCGGGCCTGGCCAACGAGGACGAGAACGCGTCCATGCTGCTCTTCCAAGGCGACCGCGGCTCGTTCATGGTCAACTGGCCGTTCGTCTGGTCGGCCACGCTGGCCGGCGTCGAGGCCGGCGACCTCGACCAGTCGCTGGTCGACGACATCGGCTGGGCGCAGTACCCGGCGGTCGCCGAGGGCGAGGACTCGCGCCCGCCCTACGGCGGCATCAACCTCGGCATCGGCGCGTTCAGCGAGCACCCCGACCTCGCCCTCGAGGCCGCGCAGTGCATCGTCACGCCCGACAACCAGGCGTACTACATGGTCACCAACGGCAACCCGGCGTCCAACACCGAGGCCTACGACGACCCGGACGTCCAAGAGACCTTCCCGATGGCCGACCTCATCCGCGAATCGCTCGAGGCGGCGGCGCCCCGGCCGCAGACCCCGTACTACAACGAGGTCTCCACCGGCCTGCAGAACACCTGGCACCCGCCGAGCTCCGTCACCCCCGACTCGTCCCCGGAGAGAGCCACGACGTTGATCACCGAGGTGCTGAAGGGGGAGAGGCTGCTATGAGCACGACATCGGCGGCGGCCGGCGAGGTCGGCCGGGCAGCCGGCGGCGGCGACGGCGACAACGGCGGCAAGGTCCCGCTCAGCGATCGCGCCCGGTCGGAACGGCGCCTCGGCTGGTACCTCGCCGGCCCGGCGTTCGTGGTGATGCTGCTGGTCACCGCCTATCCGATTCTGCAGGCCTTCTACGAGTCGCTATTCAAGTACCGGCTCACCGACCCCGACGCCCGCGAGTTCACCTGGCTGAACAACTACCTGGTGGTGCTGACCGACGGCGTGTGGTGGCGGGCGGTCGGCGTCACGGTGCTGATCACCGTCATCACCGTGGCCGTCGAGGCGGTGCTGGGCTTCGCGCTGGCGCTGGTCATGCACCGGGCGCTGAGGACGCTGCGGCCGGTCCTGCGCACGGCCATCCTCGTCCCGTACGCGATCATCACCGTGGTCTCGGCGTTCGCCTGGTTCTACGCCTTCAGCATCGACTCCGGGTTCGTGAACTCCTGGTTCGCCTGGGTGCCGGGCATCAGCGAGAACACCAACTGGTTCGGGGAGTTCGGCACGTCGGTGTTCGTCATCATCGCGTCTGAGATCTGGAAGACGACGCCGTTCATCTCGCTGCTCCTGCTGGCCGGCCTGGCCCAGGTGCCCGAGGACCTCCAAGAGGCGGCGAAGGTCGACGGCGCCACCTGGTGGCAACGGATGTACAAGGTCACGATCCCGAACATGAAGGCCGCGATCATGGTCGCGCTGCTGTTCCGGACCCTCGACGCGTTCCGCATCTTCGACAACGTCTTCATCATGACCCAGGGCGCCAACAACACCGAGGTCGTCTCGTTCCTCGCCTACCGGCAGACGATCAGCCGGCTCGAGATCGGCCTCGGCTCGGCCGTCTCGGTCCTGCTGTTCCTCTGCGTCGTGCTGATCAGCTTCCTGTTCATCAAGTTGTTCAAGGTCGATCTGGCCAGCGCGAGAGGGGAGCGGTGATGGACGAGAATCAGCTCTCGCGCGGCACCAAGGCCTGGTGGTGGGTGGCCGGCGTCGTCGTCATCGTCTACGCGCTGTTCCCGGTGGCGTGGATCGTGTCGCTGTCGTTCAAGACGCCCAGCGACCTCGCGACACTGCAGTTCCTGCCGACGAACTGGGTCTGGGACAACTACGACAACATCCTGCGCGGCGACGCCCAGGATCTCTTCCTCTCGGCGCTGCGCAACTCCGTCGGCATCTCGCTGATCGCCACGTTCATCTCGGTGGTGCTGGCGACGTTCGCGGCCTACGCGATCGCCCGGCTCGACTTCCCCGGGAAGCGGCTGATCCTGACGACGGCGCTCGCGGTGGCGATCTTCCCGGTCATCTCCATCGTGACGCCGCTGTTCAACCTGTGGCGCAACATCGGCCTCTACGACACCTGGCCGGGGCTGATCATCCCCTACCTCTCGCTGACGCTGCCCATCTCGATCTGGACGCTGTCGGCCTTCTTCCGTCAGATCCCGTGGGAGCTCGAGCAGGCCGCGCAGGTCGACGGCGCCACCACCTGGCAGGCGTTCCGCAAGGTGATCGTGCCGCTCGCGACGCCCGGCGTGTTCACCACGGCGATCATCTCGTTCTTCATCGCGTGGAACGACTTCGTCTACGGCATCTCGCTGACCTCGACCGAGGCGGCTCGGCCGGTCCCCGCGGCGCTGGCGTTCTTCACCGGCGCGTCGCAGTTCGAGGAGCCGACCGGGGCCATCGCGGCGGCCGCCGTGGTCGTCACCATCCCCGTCGTCATCCTCGTCCTGCTGTTCCAACGCCGGATCGTGTCCGGCCTGACCCAGGGCGCCGTCAAGGGCTGACCCCGCTGCTACTGGAGGAGATCCCATGGCTGCCATCACGCTGAAGGACATCAACAAGCGCTACGGCGACGGCTTCCACGCGGTCAAGGACGTGAGCCTCGACATCGCCGACGGCGAGTTCGTCATCCTCGTCGGCCCGTCCGGCTGCGGGAAGTCGACGCTGCTGCGCATGATCGTCGGGCTCGAGGACATCACCAGCGGCGAGCTGCGCATCGGCGACCAGCGGGTCAACGAGAAGGCCCCGCGCGACCGCAACCTGTCGATGGTGTTCCAGAACTACGCGCTCTATCCGCACCTCACGGTCTACGAGAACATCGCCTTCCCGCTGCGCCTGGCCAAGACGCCCGACAAAGAGATCGACGAGCGGGTGCGGCGCGCGTCGGACCTGCTGGAGCTGAACGAGCACCTCGAGCGCAAGCCGGCCAACCTCTCCGGCGGCCAGCGCCAGCGCGTCGCCATGGGCCGGGCCATCGTCCGCGAGGCGCAGGCGTTCCTGTTCGACGAGCCGCTGTCCAACCTCGACGCCAAGCTGCGCGGCCAGATGCGCACCGAGATCTCCCGGCTGCAGAAGCGGCTGGGCATCACCACGGTGTACGTCACGCACGACCAGGTCGAGGCCATGACGCTCGGCGACCGCGTCGTCGTGCTGCGCCGCGGCGTCATCCAGCAGGTCGCCACCCCGCGCGAGCTGTACGAGAACCCCGTCAACCTGTTCGTCGCCGGGTTCATCGGGTCGCCGCCCATGAACTTCATCTCGGCGACGGTGACCGGCGACAGCCTGCACACGCCGTTCGGCGAGTGGAAGCTGCCGTCGTCACGGACGGTGGATCTCAGCGGTCACGAGGTCGTGCTGCTCGGCGCCCGGCCCGAGGCGTTCGAGGACGCGTCCGTCGTCTCCGACACCGTCCGCGAGCACGGCGTGGTGTTCGACGCGACCATCGACGTCATCGAGTGGCTGGGCAACGAGCAGTACGCCTACGTGCCGTACGAGGCACCCGAGGACATCCGCGCCCAGCTGGCCGAGCTCGAGCGCGAGCTCGACAGCGAGGCGCTGCGCACCCAGCTGGTCGTCGCGCTCGACGCCAGCAGCCGCATCCCCGAGGGCACCCCGGCCAGCATCTGGCTCGACCTGCGCCGAGTGCACGTCTTCGACCCGGAGTCGGGCGAGAACCTCACGGTGTCGGCGCTGGCGCAGCGCGGCGAGGCCGAGCCGAACCAGCCGGCGGCCACGGGCGACGGCAGACGGCCGGCTCCTGGGCCGGGCACGACGGACCAGCCGGCCACGGCATCGGGATCGGCAACGGAATCGGGTGAGGCGCCGGCGACGTCCTGAGGGGTGTCCCGGAGGTCTCCCCGATCCTTCCTCGGGGGTAGATCTCCGGGATTTCTCCTCCGTCTGGACGGCCGGGTGATTGCTAAGGTCATCTGTTGTGGACGAGACACACGACCAGCGGGCGATGCGGGCGTCCGATGCCGACCGCGAGCAGGTCGCCGACGTCCTGCGGCAGGCGGCGTCCGACGGCCGGCTGAGCCTGTCCGAGCTCGAGGAACGCATCGAGGCGCTGTACGCCGCCAAGACGTACGCCGACTTCGAGCCGGTCATCCGCGACCTCCCCGGTCACCTGCCGCTGCCGCCGTCGGCCGCCATCGCGCGGCGGGTGGACTCCGCGCCGGTCCCGTCGCCGTCGACCTCCCCGTCGGCCCGCGTCGGCGGTGTCGCGTCGACGCGCAGCGCCAAGGTCGTGTTCAGCGGCATCCAGCGCCGCGGCGACTGGGTGGTCCCGCAGCACTACCGCATCAAGGCGGTCTTCGGCGGCGCCGACCTCGACCTGCGCGAGGCGACACTCGAGGCCGCCGAGGTCGAGATCCACGTCAAGGCCGTGTTCGGCGGGGTCAACATCGTCGTGCCGCCCGACATCCGCGTCCAGGTCGACGGCGAGGGCGTGTTCGGCGCATTCAACGACGACACCGCCAAGGGCGGCCGGCCCGACCCCGGCGCGCCGCTGGTCCGGGTCACCGGCAAGGCCGTCTTCGGCGGCGTCAACGTCGAGCGCAAGGCCCTGGGCCACTGATGAGCGAGGTCCCCGACCAGTCGAAACCGGCGCCCGACTCCGAGTATCCCGACGTCCGCAGCCCTGCCGACCTGCGCTGCTCCGACGTCGACCGCGAGCGGGTCGCCGAGGCCCTGCGCCAGGCCGCGGGCGACGGCCGGCTCACGCTCACCGAGCTCGAGGAGCGGCTCGAGGCGACGTTCAAGGCCCGCACCTACGGCGAGCTGCAGCCCATCACGCGCGACCTCCCGCAGGGCCCGTACCCGTTGCCGGGCGGCAACGCGGTGGCCACCTGGCAGCAGGGCCGACCCGCGGGCGCTGTGGCCGCGGCGGGTGTCCAGCCGCCGCTGCCGCCGTCGGCCGGACCCGTGCGCCGGACCGAGCGCATCACCAGCGTGCTGAGCAACGAGAAGCGCCAGGGCCGCTGGGAGGTCCCGGCCCGCATGGACGTCACGGCCGTGCTGGGCGAGGTCGTGCTCGACTTCTCCGAGGCGGTCGTCCGCACCCCCGAGGTCGAGATCCAGACGGCGATCGTGCTCGGCAGCCTCACCATGATCGTCCCCGAGGGCATCGAGGTCCGCCTCGACGAGGGCATCAACGTCCTGGGTGAGCGGAAGATGAAGCTGCGCGAGCCGGTCACCCCGGGTGGCCCGGTCTACCACGTGCGCGGCTTCGTGCTGCTGGGCGAGGTCACCGTCCGGCCGCCACGCGACCAGCGTCGTTCGCTTTTCGGTCACTGACCGGCGGCCTGCACGACCCCGGGGATTCACCGTCGTGCACGACCGTTTCTCGGTGCGCCCTCTCCGTCCGCTGCGCCGCCTGCTCGTGGGACTCACCCTGGTGGTCGCCGTGGCGATGGGCGCCGGCGCCCCGGCCGCCGCGGAGCCCTGGCGGCCCGCAGCCGCGGCGAGCGTGACGGTCTTCGTCCGGTCCGCCCCGGCGGCCGACCCGCCGCCGGCCCGCGTCGTTCCCGACGACGCCGACGACCGCGACGACTCCGGCTTCGGCTGGGGTCCGTCGGGCATCGTCTGGGCCGGCTTCGGCTGGCTCGGCCTCGTCCTCGTCGCCGCCCTCGTGCTCCGTCGCCGCGCCTCCCGCCGCCGCTGACCCTTCGCCGTTCGACCGCGCCCCTCCCGCCGCGCAGAAGTCGATCGTGGAGAACGTGAGCCCGTCTTTCGGACATGTCGCCCGGCGATCGCCCCGGCACTCCACGATCGACGTCGCGCAGCGGGAGTTCCGGGCCCTCGATCCGCAGATGCGGGTCTATGCTTCACCTTGTGCCGCAGTTTCGGGTGTCCGACGCCGCTCGCCTTCTCGGGGTGAGCGACGACTCGTTGCGACGATGGGCCGACGCGGGCCGGCTGACGCTCGACCGCGACGATGCCGGGCGCATGGTCGTCGACGGGGCGGAGCTGGCCAGGGTGGCGCGCGAGATCATGCCCGACGAGGCCGCCCTGCCCACGCCGCGCGAGTCCGCGCGCAACCACTTTCCCGGCATCGTCGTCTCGGTGAAGAAGGACGGAGTGATGGCCCAGGTCGAGATCCAGGCGGGTCCGCACCGGGTGGTGTCGCTGATGAGCCGCGAGGCGGCGGACGAGCTCGGGCTCGAGGTCGGCGTCGCCGCCATCGCGTCGGTCAAGGCGACCAACGTCGTCGTCGACCTGCCGGCGGGCCGGGCGTGAGCCGCCGCCCGCGCTTCGGCGCGATCGCCCTCGCCGTCACGGCGGCCGCCCTGCTCAGCGCCTGCGGGGACGACGGCGACGACGCCGCGGCACCGTCCGGCGTGGCGAGCGGGCCAGGCGACGACGCACCCGGCGGGACGGTCACCGTCCTGGCGGCCGCGTCGCTGACGGAGTCGTTCGAGACCCTCGCCGACCAGCTGGGCGACGACCATCCGGACCTCGAGATCGTGTACTCCTTCGGCCCGAGCTCCGGCCTGGTCGAGCAGCTGCTCGCGGGCGCGCCGGCGGACGTGCTGGCCACCGCCGACACCACGACGATGGACGACGCCGTCGCCGGTGGGGTGGTCGACAGCGCGCCGGAGATCTTCGCCCGCAACACCCTCGCCCTGGCCGTCCCGGCCGGGAACCCTGCCGGCGTCACCGGGCTCGCCGACCTCGCGAACCCGGACCTGCGCATCGCGATCTGCGAGCCGCAGGTGCCGTGCGGAAGCTCGGCGCAGCGGCTGCTCGACGCCGCAGGCGTCACCGCGGCGCCGGACACGCTGACCACGGACGTCAAGGAGGCGGCGTCACTGGTCGCCCTGGGCGAGGCCGACGCGGCGCTGATCTACCTGACCGACGCCGCGGCCGTGGGCGACGCCGTCGAGACCATCGACGTCCCCGAAGCGAACACCGTCGTCAACGAGTATCCGGTCGCCGTCCTCGCCGATGCCCCGAATCCCGAGGGCGCGCAGGCGCTCCTCGACGCCATCACGGGCGAGCCGGGCCGGAGCATCCTCGACGCGGCCGGCTTCCTGCCGGCCCAGTGAGCCGCACCCGTCGCCGGCAGGACCCGCGGGTCCCGGCAGTGCTGCTGATCCCGGCGGCGCTCGGCGTCGCGATCCTGGTCCTGCCCATGGTGGGCCTGGTCCTGCGCGCGCCCTGGGGCGGCCTCCCGTCGATCCTCACCTCCGACGAGGTCCTGACCGCGCTGCGGCTGTCGCTGGTCACGGCGACGGTGTCGACGGGGGTCGCGCTGGTGTGCGGCGTGCCGGTGGCCTGGCTGCTGGCCCGCACGCGGCTGCCCGGGCGGTCGGTGCTCCGGGGCCTGGTGACGGTGCCGCTGGTGCTGCCGCCGGTGGTGGGCGGCGTCGCGCTGCTCATGGTGTTCGGCCGGCGCGGGCTGGTCGGCGGCTGGCTCCATGACACGTTCGGGATCAGTCTGCCGTTCACCACCGAGGCGGTCGTGCTCGCGCAGGTCTTCGTCGCGATGCCGTTCCTCATCGTCGCCGTCGAGGGGGCGCTGCGCACGGCCGACCGCCGCTACGAGGACGTCGCGGCGACCCTCGGCGCCACCTCGTGGACGACGTTTCGCCGCGTCACGCTGCCCGGCGTCGCGCCCGGGGTGCTGGCGGGCGCGGTGCTCTGCTGGGCCCGGGCGCTCGGCGAGTTCGGAGCCACGGTGACCTTCGCCGGCAGCTTCCCCGGCACCACCCGCACGCTGCCGTTGGAGGCCTACGTCGCCATCAACGCCGGCGACACCGAGGTCGCCATCGTGCTCAGCCTGCTGATGATCGCGGTGTCGGTGACGATCCTCGTCGGGCTGCGCGACCGCTGGATCGGGACCTCATGAGCCTCGACGCCGACCTCGCGCTGACCCGCGGCGACCTCGCGCTGCGCATCGGCCTCGCCGTCGGTCCCGGCGAGGTGGTGGCGCTGCTCGGCCCGAACGGCGCCGGCAAGTCGACGACGCTGCAGCTGCTGGCCGGCACGCTGGTGCCCGACGGCGGCCGGGTCGAGCTCGACGGGGTGACGCTCGACGACGCCGCCGCCGGCGTGCACGTGCGCCCGCGCGAGCGCCGCGTCGGCATGGTCGTCCAGGACTACCTGTTGTTCCCGAGGATGAGCGTGCTCGAGAACGTCGCGTTCGGGCTGCGCTCGCGCGGCCTGCCCCGAGACCGGGCACGGGCCGAGGCGCGCGGCTGGCTGGCCCGCATGGGGCTGGAGGGCTACGAACGACGGCGTCCGGCCGAGCTCTCCGGGGGGCAGGCCCAGCGGGTCGCGCTGGCCAGGGCGCTGATCGTGGAGCCGCGGCTGCTGCTGCTCGACGAGCCGCTGGCCGCCCTCGACGCCGGCACCCGGCCGGTGGTCCGGGCGGAGCTGCGCCGCCACCTCGCCGGTTACGGGGGCTGCACGCTCGTCGTCACGCACGACCCGCTCGAGGCGATGGTGCTCGGCGACCGCGTCGTCGTGCTGGAGCGCGGCCGCGTCGTCCAGCAGGGCCCGCCCGCCGAGGTTGCCCGCCGTCCGCGCACCGACTACGTCGCCCGGCTGGTCGGGTTGAATCTGCTGACCGGCACGGCGTCGGGCCGCACCGCGGAGCTGCCGACGGGCGCCGTCGTCGCGCTGGCCCATGACGCCACCGGGCCGGTGCACATCGCATTCCCGCCGGTCGCGGTCACGCTCAGCCTGCGCCGGCCCGAGGGGTCGGCCCGCAACGCCTGGCCGCTGGTCATCGCCGACCTCGAGGCGCACGGAGACCTCGTCCGGGTGACGGCCGACGGTGCGGTGCCGGTGCTGGCCGACGTCACCCCGCTCGCCGTCGCCGACCTGGGGCTGGAGCCCGGCGGGCAGGTGTGGGCGTCGGTCAAGGCCAGCGAGATCAGCGTGTACCCGGCGTGACACCATGCTGTCCGTGGCCACCTCGACCCGCGGAAACCCGTCGCTGGGCGACATCCTGCGTAGCGTCGGCGTCCTCGCCGGCGTCATCGCCGCGATCGCCATCGTGTTCAACCTGCTCAACGACCCCGAGCCGCGGCTGCCCGAACCCGTCGACTACCAGCCGGCGCTCGAGGTGGCCCGCGCCGAGTTCGGCTACGACGTGCTGGCGCCCGAGCCCGTCCCCGACGGCTGGCGCGCCACCAGCATGGACTTCGCACAGGAGAGCAGCGGCGACCGCTGGCGACTCGGCTTCCTCATCGACGGCGAGCAGTTCGTCGGCATCGAGCAGACCGACGGCGAGATCGAGAGCTACCGCGACGACCGTCTCGGCGGCTTCGTGCCCGACGGCGAGAGCAGCATCGACGGCGCCACCTGGGAGCGCCTGGTCGAGGACGACGACGCCCCCGACCGCGCCCTGGTCCGGGTCGACGGCGGCGCGCTCACCATCGTCCGCGGGACGGTCCCGTACGAGGACCTCGAGGAGTTCGTGACGCTGCTGCGCTGATCGGCCGCCGGAGGGGTCTTGCCGACGGCGGCGGTGCGCGGCATCCTGGGTCGCGTCCCGACCAGGGAGGCTGCCATGAGCGCGCCCGACGACTCCGCCGCGATCCCCGTCGACCAGCTCAAACGGGGTCAACGAGCGTTGTGGGCGGCCGGGGACTACGCGTCGGTCGCCGAGAAGATCGCCGCCGTCGGCCGCCGGATCGTCGACCGGGTCGGCGTCGGGCCGGGCGACGAGGTGCTCGACGTCGCCTGCGGGACCGGCAACGCCGCGATCCCGGCCGCGGTCGCCGGGGCGCGGGTCACCGGCGTCGACCTGACGCCCGAGCTGTTCGCGGCGGGCCGCGACGCGGCGGCGGCCGCCGGGGTCACCGTGGACTGGCGCGAGGGCGATGCTGAGGACCTGCCGATCGCCGACGGAACGCAGGACGTCGTGCTGTCGACCTTCGGCGCCATGTTCGCGCCGCGGCACGAGGTCACCGCCCGCGAGCTGGCCCGGGTGCTGCGCCCCGGCGGCCGGCTGGGTCTGTGCAACTGGCGGCCCGACGGCACGATCGGCGGCTTCTTCGCCACGGTCATGGGGCACGTGCCGCCACCGCCGCCGTACGCGTCGCCACCGCCGATGTGGGGCGACCCGGATCACGTGCGGCGGCTGTTCGACGGCGCCGGCCTCGAGCTGGAGTTCGAGGACGACGTGGTCGAGCTGCCGTTCGGCTCGGTCGCGGAGATCCTCGAGTTCTACTCGACCCGGTTCGGCCCGATCGTCGCGGCGCGCGGGCTGCTGAAGCCACAGGGCCGCTGGCCGGCGCTGCACGACGATCTGCGGGCCTACTTCGAGCGGGCGACGACGGCGCGCGACGGCGGCATCGTCTGGGCGCTGGAGTACCTGGTGGTGCTGGGACGGAAGACCTGATCAGCCGGCCGCGCCGCCGTCGGGCTCGGCCTTGCTCGCGGCGTCGAGCCTCTCGCGCGCGCCGTCGAGGTACTTCTCGCACAGCGCCGCGAGCTCCTCGCCGCGCTGCCAGAGGGCCAGCGACTCCTCGAGCGTGGTGCCGCCGGCCTCGAGCGTCGCGACGATCTGGATGAGCTCGTCGCGGGCCTCTTCGTAGCTGGGTTCGGCGGCCTGCATGGGCAGCCAACCTACCTGATGGTCGCGGAGATCTCGCCGCCGGACACCAGGAGGCGCACGTGGTCGCCGGCCGCGACGTCGGCGGGCCGGCGCACGACGGTGCCGTCGTCCTTCTGCACGACGGCGTACCCGCGCTCGAGCGTGGCGGCGGGGGAGAGCGCCCGGATACGGGCCCGGGTGTGGTCGACGTCGACGGCGGCGCGGTCGAGCAGGTGCCGCACGGTGCGCCGGGCCCGCTGTACCAGCGCGTCGACCTCTTGGGCGCGCAGCCGCAGGCCGTGGTGCGGGTCGGCCAGCGCCGGGCGCGAGCGCAGCGACGCGAGGCCGTGGCGCTCGCGGTCGAGACGGTGCCGGACGGCGGAGCGGATGCGCTCGCGGGCCCGGGCGACCCGGTCGGCCTCTTCGGCGACGTCGGGCACCACACGCTTCGCGGCGTCGGTGGGCGTGGACGCCCGCACGTCGGCCACGAGGTCGAGCAGCGGGGTGTCGGCCTCGTGCCCGATGGCGCTGACCACCGGAGTGGTGGCCGCGGCGACCGCGCGCACCAGCGCCTCGTCGGAGAACGGCAGCAGGTCCTCGACCGATCCGCCGCCGCGGGCGATGATGACGACGTCGACCTCGGGGTCGCGGTCGAGCACCCGCAGCGCGTCCATGACCTGGCTGACGGCGTTCAGCCCCTGCACCGCGACCGTCTCGACCCGGAACCGCACGCCGGGCCACCGGCGCCGGGCGTTCTCGAGGACGTCGTGCTCGGCCTTGGAGTCGCGGCCGCAGATCAGCCCGACGACCCGCGGCAGGAACGGCAGCGGGCGCTTGCGCGAGTCGGCGAAGACGCCCTCGGTGGCCAGGATCTTGCGCAGCCGCTCGACCCGGGCCAGCAGGTCGCCGAGCCCGACGGTGCGCAGCTCGTCGGCGGCCAGCGAGAGCGTCCCGCGGGTGAAGTACCACGACGGCTTGGCGTGCACGACCACCCGGGCGCCGTCGGCCAGGGGCACCTGGAGCGCATCGAGCAGCCCCACCGGACAGGTCACCGTCAGCGACACCTCGGCGTGCGGGTCGCGCAGCGTGAGGAACGCCGTCGACGTACCCGGACGGCGGGAGTACTGCGCCACCTGCCCCTCGACCCAGACCGGGCCGAGCCGGGCCACCCACTGGCCGATCAGCTGGGAGATGACGCGGACCGGTGCGGGCTTCTCCGGGGATGTGTCGAGGGCCACGATGGGCACCGTAGCCGATGGGACCGGCGGTGTCGGCACCTACCATGGAGGACATGACTGTTTCGGGACGAGTCCTCCTGGCCGCCCCGCGGGGCTACTGCGCGGGCGTCGACCGCGCCGTTGTCACCGTCGAGAAGGCGCTGGACCACTACGGCCCGCCGGTCTACGTCCGCAAGCAGATCGTGCACAACAAGCACGTGGTCGAGACGCTCGAGCAGCGCGGCGCCGTCTTCGTCGAAGAGCTGTCCGAGGTGCCCGAGGGCGCCCTGGTGGTCTTCTCCGCGCACGGCGTGTCGCCCATGGTGCACGCCGAGGCCGGCGAGCGCGGGTTGCGCACCATCGACGCCACCTGCCCGCTGGTCACCAAGGTGCACAACGAGGCCCGCCGGTTCGCCAAGGACGACCTCGACATCGTGCTCATCGGCCACCACGGGCACGAAGAGGTCGAGGGCACCGCGGGCGAGGCGCCCGAGCACATCCAGCTGGTCGAGAGCCCCGACGACGTCGACAAGGTGCAGGTCCGCGACCCCTCGCGGGTGGTGTGGCTGTCGCAGACCACGCTGTCGGTCGACGAGACCTACGAGACCGTGGGCAAGCTGCGCGAGCGGTTCCCGGCGCTCATCAGCCCGCCCAGCGACGACATCTGTTACGCCACCCAGAACCGCCAGGTCGCGGTCAAGGAGATCGCCCGCGAGTCCGAGCTGGTGCTGGTGGTCGGATCGGCCAACTCCTCCAACTCGGTGCGTCTGGTCGAGGTCGCGCTCGATGCCGGAGCCGACGCCGCGTACCGCATCGACAACGCCGGCGAGATCGACGAGGCCTGGCTCACCGGTGTGTCGACGGTGGGCCTGACCAGCGGCGCGTCAGTGCCCGAAGAGCTGGTCGACGGCGTCGTCGCGTACCTGGGCGAGCGCGGGTTCCCCACCGTCGAGGAGCACCGCACCACCGAGGAGTCGCTGATCTTCTCGCTGCCGCGCGAACTGCGCCGCGACCTCAAGGCGCCGACGGCGTCCGCTCCGGTCTCGTCTGACTGAGGGCGATCCGCCCGGCGGGTCAGCCCTTGCCGCCGTCGCGCTTGCCGAAGGCGGCGGCCAGCAGGATGAGTCCCCAGATGCCGATCGGGAAGATCGGCCAGAACCGCTGCAGCTCGCCCGACGCGATGCTGCTGATGGCCCAGATGCCGATCATGATGACGGCGCCGCCCAGCCACGACTGCCACTCGTCGAGGTACTCGCGTACCTCGCGTCTCTTGCGCTCGGCGACCGCCTGGTGCTGTTCCGCCTCGGCCTGCCGCTGCACACGCTGCAGCGGCTGCGGCAGGTCGGCGGTGAGGCGGTCGAGCTCGCCGTAGGTGCGGGCCTCCCAGACCGCCTGCAGGCGGCGCTCGTACTCGTCGTCGTCGAGCCGTCCCTCGGTGAACGCGTCGCGTAGATCCTCGGCCACGAGATCGCGATCGGAGTCGGCGGCGCGCTGCTCTGGGCGGCGCGCGGGCAGATCGTTCATCGCATCCCCTCCCGTCGGCGTGCCCGCAGCAAGGATACGACCAGCGTGGCCGTGCTCCCGTCGGCCCGGTGCGGCGTGCGCATGACGTGGTGCTGACAACCGGTCACGACCCCTTGGCAGGATGGAACGCTTCTGCTAACTTTCTTTCCAATTCGATTCGAGCCCATTCCGGCGCCTTGTCCAGAAGGCTGGGAGTCATCGCGATTCTCACGCTGCGTCGGCGAGTCACCTCCTCAGTCAACGCGGCGCGTGAGCCTGCGCGCCCTCGTGGAGGTGATGCGAACCCGCGATCGGATCCCCGGGATCCGAGCCCCGTCACGGACTTCCATCATGCGAGGAGTCAGCCCATGAAGACTCGATGGCGTACCGCGGTGGCGTACGGCGCCGCCGCGGGTCTGCTGGCCACGAGCGTCGCGGCGGCGTTCGCCGGCCCCGCGTCGCTCCCGGAGGACGACCCGGCGGCGACGACGGCGACGGCTGCGGCGCACGTCCGCGCGACCGCCACCGCCGAGAACGGCTACCGCAACGTCGGCTACTTCACCCAGTGGGGCATCTACGCCCGCGACCACCTGGTCCAGGATCTCGACCTCACCGGCGCGGCGGCCGACCTCACCCACCTCAACTACGCGTTCGCCAACATCCACCCGGACACGCTGACCTGCTTCGCGGCGAACAGGCCGAACGGGCCGAAGGACTCGCCGGCCGAGGGCGACTATGCCGGCGACGCCTGGGCCGACTACGGCCGCGGCTTCACCGCCGCCGAGTCCGTCGACGGCGTCGGCGACACCTGGGACCAGCCTCTGGCCGGCAACTTCAACCAGATCAGAGAGCTGAAGGCGAAGTACCCGCACCTCAAGGCGCTGGTCTCGATCGGCGGCTGGACCTGGTCGCGGCACTTCTCGCGGGCGGCCGCCACGGCGGAGTCGCGCGAGCGGTTCGTGTCGTCGTGCATCGACCTGTTCCTGCGCGGCAACCTGCCGGTGATCGACGGCCGTGGCGGACCGGGCTCCGGCGCCGGCGTCTTCGACGGGTTCGACATCGACTGGGAGTGGCCCGGCGTGCCCGAGGAGCTGCAGCACCCCGGCAACCACTGGTCGGCGAACGACAAGGAGAACTTCACCGCGCTGCTGGCGGAGTTCCGCCGCCAACTCGACGCGTACGGAGCGCAGACGGGTTCGTCGTACGAGCTGAGCGCGTTCCTGCCGGCGAACCCCGTCCTCATCGACGCCGGCTGGGACGTCACGCAGATCTTCGACTCGCTCGACTTCGGCAACGTGCAGGGCTACGACCTGCACGGCACCTGGCGGCCGGACCTCGCCGGGCACCAGGCCAACACCTACGACGACCCGGCGAACCCGCTCGAAGAGGCGCAGCGGTTCAGCGTCGACGCGGCGATGAGCTACTACGTCGACCGCGGTGTGCCGCCGTCGCAGCTCACCGTGGGCATCCCGCTGTACGGCCGTGGCTGGACCGGGGTCACGGACGGCGGCTCGCACGGCGCGTGGCAGCCGGCGACGGGCGCGGCGCCGGGCGAGTTCGCAGAGGAGCCGGGGACCGATCGCTACCGGAACCTGCGCGGGGGTCAGATCTTCCACGACGAGGAGGTCCTGGCGTCCTGGTCCTACGACGGCACGGAGTTCTGGTCCTTCGACGACCCCTGGCTGGTCGACAAGAAGGCCGACTACATCACCGCCGGCGGCTTCGGCGGCGCGATGTGGTGGGACCTGGCCGGCGACCACCAGAACGAACTGGTCGGACTCATGGGTTCGCGGCTGGCGACCGGGGGTCCCGGCGATCCGGGCGGTGGTGACGAGTCGGGAGGTGACGTCTCCGGCGGTGACGTCTCCGGTGGTGACGTCTCCGGTGGTGACGTCTCCGGTGGTGACGTCTCCGGTGGTGACGTCTCGGGCGGCGACGACGGCGAGCCGCAGGCCTGCTCGGCCCCGCCCTGGGAGCGGACCACCGTCTACGTCGGTGGCGACCGGGTGTCGTACAGCGGGCACCACTGGACGGCCCGGCACTGGACCCAGGGCGACACCCCGGCACCGAGCGAGTGGGGTCCCTGGCGCGACGACGGCCCGTGCTCGGGCGGCGGTAGCGAGTCGGGTTCGGACACGGGCGCCGACTCCGGCTCCGACGACGGCGCCGACGACGGCGCCGACGACGGCGCCGACGACGGCGCCGATGCGGGTTCCGAGTCCGGGTCGGAGACCGGCACCGAGGATGGCGATCCCGGCGACCCCGGTGACCCGCTCGGCCACCGCTGGCTGACCGGCTACTGGCACAACTTCGACAACGGGTCGACGGTGCTGCGGGTCTCGCAGGTGCCGGCGGCGTACAACTTGCTGGCCATCGCGTTCGCCGACAACCAGCCGGGCACGCCGGGCGGCATCACGTTCACTCTCGACTCCGGCGGGCTCGGCGGCTACACCGTCGCCCAGTTCAAGGCCGACGTCGCCGCCCGCCAGGCCGCAGGCGGCACCGTCGTCATCTCTGTCGGCGGACAGAACGGCCATGTCAACGTGACCAACGCGTCCGAGGCCGCCAACTTCGCGCAGAGCACCTATGCCTTGATGCAGGAGTACGGCTTCGACGGCGTCGACATCGACCTGGAGCACGGGATCAACGCGACGTACATGGAGCAGGCGCTTCGGCAGCTGCGTGCCCTGGCCGGCTCCGGCCTGATCGTCACGATGGCCCCGCAGACGATCGACTTCCAGGCGCCGACGTTCGAGTACTACAAGCTGGCGCTGGCCATCCGCGACATCCTCACCATCGTCAACATGCAGTACTACAACTCCGGCACGATGCTGGGCTGCAACCAGCAGGTGTACGCGCAGGGCACGGTCGACTTCCTGACCGCGCTGGCGTGCATCCAGCTGCAGGCCGGGCTGGCGCCGCACCAGGTGGGCCTCGGCCTGCCCGCGACGTCGCAGGCCGCGGGCGGCGGCTACCAGTCGCCGTCGAACGTCACCGCGGCGCTGGACTGCCTGGCGACGGCCACGCGGTGCGGTGGTTTCGTCCCGCCGAATCCGTGGGGACCGATCGGCGGGGCGATGACCTGGTCGGTCAACTGGGACGCGGCGAACGGCTACCAGTTCGCGAACACGCTGGGCGCCTATCTCGGCACCGGCTGACCTGGTCAGGAGACGGGTCAGCGTCTGCCGGAGCTGCGCCGGTAGACGCTCACCCATCGTGGGGCGAGCACGCCTGCGGCCGCCGTGACGGCGACACCGAGCGCCGCCCACGCGAGCACGTCGTGCGGGTAGTGCACCCCGCCCGCGACCCGCGCCACAGCGACCGCGGCCGCGGCCGGCACCACCAGCGGCCAGAGCCTCGGCGCGACGAGCAGGCACGCGGTCGCGAGGGCGGCGGCGATCGTGGCGTGGTTGCTCGGCCAGGACCAGTCGCCGTGCGGCGGGCAGCCGAGGACGATGTCGACGCCTGCCGTCATGCACGGTCGTTCCGCGGTGACCGTCGCCTTGAGCAGCTCGCTGGCGCCGTAGGAGAGCACGGTCCCGATGCCCGCCGCGACGGTCAGCAGGAACCGGTCGCGCTCTCCCCGCACCGCTGTGCTCAGCGCCACCAGCACCGCCGTCGCCACGAGGACGAGCAACCCCTGGCCGGCCACCAGGTCGACCAGGGCGCGCAGTGGTGACGGCGCGTCGGCCGCGGTGCCCGCGACCGTGCGGTAGAGGTCGTCGTGTGCGAGGGAGGTGGTGGCGCTGAAGGTGGCCAGCCCTGCGGCGACGGCCGCCGCCCGGCGGCGCGTCGTGGTGTCGATCACGGCGTGGGTCATGCCGTTCAACGCTAGGAATTCCCTGGTCAGAGAACATCTGACCGTGGTCGGCCGCTGCCCTACGACCGTGGTCGCACGGCGGCCGCCGCCTCCTCCAACGCAGGGTGTGACCCGGCGCGGCGCGGCCGTCGGAACTACGCCTCCGGCCCGGGGCGGGCGTCGCGGGGACGGAGGTACTCGCGTGCGCGGTCGAGTGAATAGATGCTCGACGCGGTCATGGTCTCGATCGACATACGCGCTTCCAGTTCCAGGCCGTGGAGCGGAACGAACTCGATGCGCGGTCCGCTCGTGTGGTCGGACTCCCAACTTCCTCGGGCGCTGAGCTTCACCTCGCGCGCGTACTCAGGCGAGGTGAATTGGGCTAGCACGGCGAGGACCAGGCTGCCGTCAAGGACGTCGATGGCTGCTCCCGTGCAGCGCAGCAGTATTCGTCCGGCGTCCACTTCGTCGACCAGTCGCCGTCCATGTTCGGTCCGGAAGATCCAGTCCGGGTGGGCTCCGGCTGGGTGGTCGCCGGCCCGAGTCAGCTCCGGCTCGTCGAAGTACTCCTCGAGGATCTCTTTGAGGACGTTGTACGTGACGATTCCGAATCGGCTCGTGGCACGGCCGATGACGTTGGATTCGAGCCCGAAGACCGGCGCGGCGGCGTACATCCCGCGCGCGACGACGACCTGCGGGGAGCGACGTTGGATGGCCGTCTCGAGTCCGCCGCTCCCGTCGTCGAAGACGCAGGTCGCGGTGGCCGCGATGACGAGGGGCCGGATGACGCCGCAGATGGCGTCGTCGAACGTGCGCAAGCTGCCGAGTAGGTACGGCTTCTCTCCTTTCGGCTTGTCGGACTCGCGCAGTACCCGGTGGCAAAGGTCGACGTACGCGAAGTAGTTGCAGACGCCGACGGGAAGTGCGCCGTCCAGCGGGCCGTCGTTGACCGAGTACAGGAGCGAGCCGTCCCAGAGCTCTACGCCTCCCCGTCGCATCTGCTCGATCACAGCTTGGTCGTAGGGAAAGTCGACGCGGTCGGGTTCTGTCAGCCGTAGCGGCCCGTCGGAAGCGGCTGGGAGATCGCCGACGAACCGGTGGGCCGCGTCGTGGACGAGTGGGAGTGGTGCGGTGTCCTGCGTGGTCGCGGGGCGGAAGAGGTGGTCCGCCAGACCGTGGCGCCCAAAGATCTCGCCGAGGTTCGCCGCATGCCTCACCGGGTCGGTTGCCGTTGCCAATCTGCGGCGAACCGTTCCCTGACGGCGTGAGTCGAGCCGCTTTTTCACGAATGCGTAGCCCTCGTCGCCGGCGATTCCGAGCACCACACCGAGCAGGATCAGCGCGACCTCACCCACGCCAAGCCCGCCACAACCGGCGTCCTGCTTCTGGCACCATCACGTGTCTCAGCCGTCGGTGCCGTTCCGGCGCCGGGACCGGGACCCTTTGCCGGCGGCCGGGCCGAGGCCGAAGCGCGGGTCGACCTGGATGTCCTCGAGCGCGATGAGGGCGTCGTCGACCATCTCGGGCGCCTGGAGCTGGCGGGCGACCCGCTCGACCTGCGGCGGCGCCTCGATCTCTTCGTCGACCACCTTGAGGTCGGCCATCTTGCGGGCGCTGACCAGGACCCGGCTCTCGAGCGAGCTGACGCCGTCGTTGTAGGCCTTGACCGCGCCGTCGAGCTGGCGGCCGAGCCGGGCGAGATGACCGCCCATGGTGGCGAGCCGGGAGTGCAGTTCGCGGCCGAGGTTGAGCACCTCTTGCGCGTTCTGCGCCAGCGCCTCCTGCCGCCAGGTGTAGCCGACCGTGCGCAGCAGCGCCACCAACGTGGACGGCGTCGCGATGACGACGTTGCGCTCGAAGGCGTGCTCGAACAGCGTGGGGTCCTGCTCCATGGCCGCGTTGAGGAAGACGTCGGACGGCACGAACATGACCACGAACTCGGGCGTGGGCGCGAACTGCTCCCAGTACTGCTTGCCGGCCAGCGAGTCGATGTGCGTCTTGAGGTGCCGGGCGTGCGCTGCCAGCCGCTTGTCGCGGGTGGCCTCGTCGCGCGCCTCCATCGCCTCGAGGTAGCCGTTGAACGACACCTTCGCATCGACCACGACCTTCTTGCCGCCGGCGAGGTTGACCAGGAGGTCGGGGCGGAGCTTGCCGTCGCTGGTGTCGGCGGTGGCCTGCTCGGCGAAGTCGACGTGCTCGACCATGCCGGCGGCCTCGACGACCCGGCGCAGCTGCAGCTCGCCCCAGCGGCCGCGCACCTGGGGCGCCCGCAGCGCCGTCACCAGCTGCTGGGTCTCGAGGCGCAGCTGCTCGGAGCTCTTGCCCATGGTCTCGAGCTGCGTGCGGAGCTCGCCGTAGGCCGTGGCGCGGGCCTTCTCGAGCTGGTGGGCGTGGGTGGTGACCTTCTCGAGCTGGTCGTTCAGCGGCTTGACCATGGCCTCGACCGCCTGGCGGCGGTGCTCGAGCTCGGTCTTGACCCGCTCTTCGGAGCCCTTGAACTGTTCGGTCGCCAGCTCGAGGAACTCGGTGCGGTTCTGCCGCAGCGCATCGGCCGACAGCCGCTGGAACTCCTGCGTGAGCCGCTCCTGCTCGGCCCGCAGCAGGGCCAGCTTCTCCTCGCCGCTGGTGCGGGCGTGCGCGAGCTCGGTCTCGAGCCGGGTCTGCTCGGCCTGCGCGTCGAGCATGCGCTCGCGGTCGACCTCGCGCTCGGCGATGAGGGCCTGCTTCTCGCGCCGGACGGTGTCGAGCTCTGCCCGCGCCGCGTCGCGCTCGGCGGCCACCGTGGCCGTGGCCGCGGCGGTGCGGACCCGGACCAGGAGCGCGCCCACGGCACCGCCCAGAACGAGGGCGGTCAGCGCGACGAGGATGGCGGAAGCGTTCATGAGGGCTACTCTGCCGGGGACCTCCGACAAAGTCGGGGAGGCACGGCGAGAACGGGCCCGGATCAGGTGTTTCGTCCGATCGTGAGATCCACTTCTCCCGCGCGGGCGGGGCACGTACCCTTGGCACCTGTGAGTCTCACCATCGGCATCGTCGGCCTGCCCAACGTCGGCAAGTCCACGATGTTCAACGCCCTGACGAAGAACGACGTGCTGGCCGCGAACTACCCGTTCGCCACCATCGAGCCGAACGTCGGTGTCGTCGGCGTGCCCGATGCGCGGCTGGGCAGGCTGGCCGAGATCTTCGACTCCGCGCGTCAGGTGCCGGCCACCGTCAGCTTCGTCGACATCGCCGGCATCGTGAAGGGCGCCTCCGAAGGCCAGGGGCTGGGCAACAAGTTCCTCGCCAACATCCGCGAGGCCGACGCGATCTGCCAGGTCATCCGCGTCTTCAACGACCCCGACGTCGTCCACGTCGACGGCCGCGTCGAGCCGAAGGCCGACATCGAGACCATCAACACCGAGCTCATCCTCGCCGACCTCCAGACCATCGAGAACGCGCTGCCGCGCCTGGTCAAGGAGGCGCGGATGGCCAAGGAGAAGCAGGAGATCGTCGCCGCCGTCGAGCGGGCCAAGGACGTTCTCGACGGCGGGCAGACGGTCTTCGCCGCCGGTCTCGACCTCGAGCCGCTGCGCGACCTGCACCTCCTCACCGCCAAGCCGTTCCTCTACGTCTTCAACATGGACGACGAGGAACTCTCCGACGACGCGTTGAAGGCCGACCTGCGCGCGCTGGTCGCGCCGGCCGAGGCGATCTTCCTCGACGCCCAGATCGAGGCCGAGCTCTCCGAGCTCGACGACGCCGAGGCGCTCGAACTGCTGCAGTCGATGGGCCAGGAGGAGTCCGGCCTCGACATGCTCGCCCGGGTCGGCTTCGACACGCTGGGGCTGCAGACCTATCTCACCGCCGGTCCCAAGGAAGCGCGCGCCTGGACCATCCGCAAGGGCGCCACGGCCCCCGAAGCGGCCGGTGTCATCCACACCGACTTCCAGAAGGGCTTCATCAAGGCCGAGGTCGTCTCGTTCGACGACCTGGTCGCGACCGGCTCGATGACGGAGGCGCGCTCGAAAGGCCTGGTCCGCATGGAGGGCAAGGACTACGTCATGGCCGACGGCGACGTCGTCGAGTTCCGCTTCAACGTCTGACCCGGCTCAGCTGAGCAGTCCCGGACCGATCCGGCTCACGGGGGCTCGGTGGCAACCGGAGCGGCAGACCGATCGTCGTCGGGGTTCCGCACGTGCTCCTTCAACGAGTGACGGCACGGCTGATCTCGACCTGCCGGACGAGGAAGGCCTGTTCGTCCAGCTTCTTGCGGCGCATCCACGTGGTGACCTCGACGTTGCACTTGCTCGCGTTGCACGAGCGGCAGGCGGGCACCACATTCGTGAGCGTGTAGCGGCCACCGCGCGAGATGGGCAGCATGCAGTCCTTCTGCAGCCTCGGCTGCGTCTCGGGAGCGCCGCAGTAGGCGCAACCGCCCCAGGCGGCGACGAGGGCCGACCACTGGTCGTCGGTCAGGTCGTGATCGACCTTGCCCATGCGGCGCTTCCGGCGACGCGCGTAGGTCGCTGCTCGGCTGCGGGACGGCACGCTCCGAGCGTATGGCCGGCGGCCACTCGATCCGGGTATTGACGCGTGGCCCGGCCGGGCCGCCTACACGTCCTCGACGTCGAGGTCGGGTGGGGGGAGGAGGCCGATGACCTTCAGCAGCTGGGCGACGGTCTCCTCGACGAAGACGTCTCCGGGCTCGTCGCCGTCGGGGGAGGCGAGGAAGGGGATGACCTCCTCCGAGGCCACCAGCACGCCGGTCACGTCCGCCGCCCAGGCGATGAGCGCATCGGTCTCGGCCACCACGTCGACCGGATCGCTGGCCGAGGGGTCCTCGAAGTAGTGCCGGGGCTCGTAGCCGAGATAGAGGAGGCCACGAGCGGGCGACTCCGCCGGCGCGAACCGGAGGGTCGCGATGTCGCTGTCGTGGATGTCGATCGAGAGGAACCGCTCGGAGGCGCCGTGATCGTCCCATCCGCCGTCGCTGTAGACGAAGGTCGCGAAAGTACCCACGGCCGGCAAGCCTAGCGACCATAGACGGACCAATCACGTGAAATGACCGCGACGCAGCACCGGTGTGGGACTGCGCCGCGGCCGACCGCATCACAGGTGGTGGAAGCACCTCCGCCGGCACCATCCAGCATAGCCCCAACCGTCAGGACGGCACGCGCTGACGGTGGCCGCGCACCTTGGCGAGGTTGCCGCAGCGCTGCATCGAGCACCACCGCCGCCGGCCCGGGCGGGAGGTGTCGACGAGCAGCAGCCCGCAGTCCGCGGCGGCGCAGACCCGGATGCGCCCGGCCAGCGGCCCGCCGAACAGATCGATCGCGTCGCGGGCGAGGGTGGAGAGAGCGGCAGGCGCCGTCGGCGCGGCGAACGACACCCCCGGGGTCGACGGCGTCAGCTGCGGCACCAGCGGAGGCACGGTGGCCGCCGCGTTCAGCACGGCCACGTCGGCGGCGGACACGGAACCGCCCGCGGCCAGTGACCGGGCCCCGACGGCGATGGCCATCCGCACCGGCCGCATCGCTGCCAGATCGCCCGGCCCCACCGCCACATCGTCGACCGACAGGATCACCCCGAGCCAGTGCGCCAGGTCGGCGGGCGTGTGGAGGATCTCCCACACCGCCCAGTCGCCGTCGCCGCCGGTGTGGCTGAAGTCGAGTGAGACGCGGCCGGTGAGGAAGCGGCGCCGCACGTCGAGGGGAAGCTCTGCCCGTCCTTGCATGAAACCATTATAACAGGTTACAGTCTCACTATGACGCACATCACACACATCAATCCCGAGTCCATGCACTCCAACCCCGCGTTCTCGCAGGTCGTGCGGGTCGCGGCGGGAAGCGACCTGGTGTTCGTCGGCGGGCAGAACGGCGTCGACGCCTCTGGGCAGGTCGTCGGACCGGACCTCGCGAGCCAGACCCGGCAGGCGGTCACGAACCTGCTGACCTGCCTCGACGCCGCTGGCGCGCAGCCCGAGGACGTGGTGAAGTGGACCATCCTCATCCAGGCCGGCGAGTCGGTCGAAGAGGGCTTCGCCGCGTTCGGCGAGGTGTGGGGTCAGCGCCCGAACCCGCCCGCCATCACCGCCGCGTTCGTGGCCGCGCTCGGAGTGCCCGGCGCCCTCGTCGAGATCGAGGCTGTCGCCGCCGTCGGCTAGCGTGACGGCCATGCCGGACGAGAAGGACACCCTCAAGCGCTACCTGCAGGCCCAGCGCGACGCGCTGCTGTGGAAGCTCGACGGGCTGGGCGAGCGCGACGCGCGCTGGCCCATGACGCCCACCGGCACCAACCTGCTGGGGCTGGTCAAACACGTCGGCAGCATGGAGTACGACTACTTCGGGCTGGTCTTCGACCGTCCCAAGCCCGAGCCGATGCCCTGGCTCGACGACGACGCCGAGGCGAACGCCGACCTCTGGGCGACGGCGGACCAGTCGATCGAGTGGGTGGTCGGGTTCTACCGTCGCGCCACCGCGCACGCCGACGCCACCATCGACGCGCTAGCGCTCGACGACACCGGCTCGGTGCCGTGGTGGCCCGAGGAGGGACGGCAGGTCACCCTGCACCAGATCCTCGTGCACATGATCGCCGAGACCGCCCGGCACGCCGGCCACGCCGACATCGTCCGCGAGACCATCGACGGCGCCGCCGGCCTGCGCGACGGCGTCTCCAACCTGCCCGACCAGAACGCGCAGTGGTGGGCCGACTACGTCGAGAGGCTGAAGCGCACCGCCGAGGAGGCCGCGCGCGACTGACGGCGGCCGGTCACGCCTGCGCCGTGCCGTGCCACGAGGCCCAGAGCGCGGCATAGGCGCCGCCCGCGGCGACCAGCTCGTCGTGCGAGCCCAGTTCGACGATCCGCCCGGCCTCCATGACGGCGATCCGGTCGGCGTCGTGGGCGGTGTGCAGGCGGTGCGCGATCGCGATCACCGTCCGCCCCGCCAGCACCGCCGCCAGCGACCGCTCCAGGTGCCGCGCCGCCCGCGGGTCCAGCAGCGACGTCGCCTCGTCGAGGATCAGCGTGTGCGGATCGGCCAGCACGAGCCGGGCCAGCGCCAGCTGCTGTGCCTGCGCGGGCGACAGCTCCACCCCACCGGTACCGACCGCCGTCGACAACCCGAGAGAAGACGCCCAGGACCACGCGTCGACGGCCCGCAACGCCGATTCCACTGCGGCATCCGAGGCCGACGGCCGCCCCAGCAGCACGTTGTCGCGCAGCGAGGCGCGGAACACGTGGTGCTCCTGCGTCACCAGCGCGACCTCGGCGCGCAGCTCCTCCAGCGAGAGCGCTCCCACTGGGACGCCGCCGACGGTGATGGTGCCGGCCCGCGGCGCGTGGATGCCGGCGATCAGCTTCCCGAGCGTCGACTTCCCGGCCCCGGACGGCCCGACGACGGCGAGCCGCTCGCCGGGCGCGATGCCGAGCGAGACGTCGTGGAGCACGTCGTGTCCGGCCCGGTAGGCGTGGCTCACCCCGCGCAGCTCCACCGCGGCGGACCCAGCGACGACGGCGTCGGCCCGCGGACCGCGGGACTCACCCGAGGCCGCCGCCGGGGACCGGCCGACGCCGCGCAGCCGGGCCATCGCCGCGCCACCGATCTGCACCTCGTTCAGCCAGAACAGCAGCGTGTCGACCGGGATCAGCAGCTGCTGCGTGTACAGCGTCGCGGCGGTCACGGCGGCCAGCGACGCCATGCCGTCGAGGTACAGCAGCCCGCCCACGACCAGCGTCGCGACCACCGGCAGCACGAACGCGACGTCGATGGTCGGCAGGTACACCGTGCGCAGGCGCATGGTGTAGTGCTCGGCCGCGGACGACGCCGCGATGTCGTCGTCGACCCGGGCCGCCCGCCGCCCGCCCAGCCGCAACGCCTCCACCGTCCGGGCGCCGTCGACGGTCTCCGCCAGGCCCTCGGCGAGCCGCGAGTACGACGCGTTCTCGCGCAGGTAGCCGTCGCGCGCCCGGCGCAGGTACCAGCGCGTCGCCGCCCACAGGATCGGCACCGCGACCAGGCAGGGCAGCGCCAGCAGCGGCCCGAGCAGCACCAGCCCGCCGAGCGTCAGCACGATCGTCACCGCGCTGATCAGGGTGTCCGGGATCGCGTACCGCACGGCGCGGGCCAGCAGGTCGACGTCGCGGGTGGTGCGGGTGACGAGGTCGCCGGTGCCGGCCTCCTCGACCGTCCCGAGCGGCAGGGCGAGGACGCCGTCGACGAACTCCTCGCGCAGCCGGGCCAGCACCCGTTCACCGAGCCGCGCCGACACGAACATCGCCAGCCCGGTCAGCACGGCCTGTGTGGCGACGAAGACGCAGATCAGCGCGGTCACGCGGCCCACGTCGTCGACGCCGGCGCTGACGGCCTCGACCAGCCGGCCGATCAGCCACGGCCCGGCCAGCCCGGACGCCGCGCCGAGCGAGTGCAGCGCGACGGCGACGGCCAGCTCCCGCCGGTGCCGCAGCGCCAGCCGGCGGGCGTGGCGGCGCACCTCCCGCACCGACGCGACCGGCAACCCGGGAGACGCCTCGTTCACGCCGCCCCCTCCTCACGGGCGACCAGCCCGCGGTAACGCGGGTCGGCCAGCAGCGACGCGTGGGTGCCGACGGCGACCGCTCGGCCGCCGTCGACGAGCACCACCTCGTCGGCGTGGTCGAGCAGGATCGGGCTGGTGGCGAAGACGATGGTGGTCCGCCCGGCCCGGGCGGCGGCCAGGCGGGCGGCGATGCGGGCCTCGGTGTGGGCGTCGACGGCGCTGGTCGGGTCGACCAGCACCAGCACGTCGGGCGAGGTCAGCACGGCCCGGGCCAGCCGGAGCCGCTGCTGCTGGCCGCCGGAGAACTCCTTGCCGCCCGCGGTCACGACGGTGTCGAGGCCGTCGGGCAACGCCTCGAGCACGTCCGCCGCCGACGCGACCTCGATGGCCGCCAGCAACCGCGAGTCATCACCAGCGACAGCGCCGTCCGCCGTCAGCTCCGCCCGCAGCGGCCCGGCGAACAGCTTCGCCTCGTTGCCGGCCACGAGGATGCGCCGCCGCACCTCGTCCAGCGCCGCGTCGCCCAGCGGCACCCCGCCCCAGGTCACCTCGGACGGGACGTACCGCCCCAGCCGGTCGGCCAGCTCGGCCGCGTCGGCGGGCGCCGTGCAGGCCACGCCGGTGAACCCGCCAGCCTTCACGACCAGCTCGGACGCCGGGTCCACGAGGTCGCCGCCCACGGGCGGCGCCGCCGAGCCGCCGCCGTCGATCGACGGCGTCAGCGCCAGCAGCGCGACCACCCGCCGCGCCGCCACGTAGCCCTTCGTCACCGCGCTCGCGAAGACCGTGATCCGCCGCACCGGCGTCCCCAGGAACACCGCGTAGCCGTAGAACGCGACCAGCTGGCCGGCGGTGAGGTCGCCGGCCAGCGCCGACCGCGCGCCGAGGAACACGACCAGCGCGACCAGCAGCCCGGGCAGCAGCATCCGCGCGCTCTCGAACACCGCCTCGGCGGCCGCGAGGCGCACGCCGGCGTGCCGGACCCGCTGGGACTCCGCGTGGAAGCGGCGCGCGAACAGCTCCTCGCCGCCGATGCCGCGCAGGACCCGCAGCCCGCCGACGATGTCGACGGCGTGCGCGCTCAGTTCCGCCTGCTGGTCGCGCAGCCGCGCCTGCCGGTCGTGCATCGGCCGCAGCAGTGCCCCGACCGCCCAGACCATGACCGGCACCCCGGCCAGGACGACCAGCCCGAGCTCCCACGACGTCGCGAGCATGACGGCGGCCACCACGCCGATCGCGACGACGGAGCCGATGCCGCGCGAGCTGAGGTCCAGCGCCCGGCCGAGTTGCAGCACGTCGGCCACACCGACGCTCATGACCTCGCCGGCCGACGTCTTCCGCGGCAGCGTCGCGCCCAGCCGGGCCGCCTGCCGCGTGACCAGCTGCAACGTCCGGTACCGCGCCCCGAGCGCGTTGGTCAGCGCGCACCGGTCCTGCAGGATGCCGGCCGCCGCCTGGAGCACTCCCAGCGCCAGCACCACGCCGGCCCAGAGCAGCAGGTCGCCGCGGTCGCGCCCGGTGAGACCGTCGTCGACGGCGCGGCCCACGGCGTACGGCATCAGCGCCTGCGCCGTCGGCCAGAGACAGCCGTAGAAGGCGCCCAGCAGGACCACGCCCAGCTGGGTACGTGCCAGCCAGAGCAGGTAGTGGCCGGGGGTCAGGCGGCTCGGCTCACCGGGGTCCGCGTCGGGGAAGCGCCGCACAAGACACCGGACTCTATCCGCGCAACCACCCGGCGGCAATGCGATTTCGCCCGCACGCGCCCTTGACCGGCACCGCGCCGACCACGGACGATCGACAGCGATGAAGATCACGCGCTGGCCGATCGAGTCGTCCGCGGTGCGGACCATGGGCTACGACGCCGAGTCGTCGACGCTGGAGGTCGAGTTCAGCTCCGGCGACGTGTACCGCTACTACAGCGTCGCTCCCGCGGACGTCGAGGGCCTCATCCTGGCCGACAGCAAGGGCACCTTCATTAACCAGGTCATCAAGCCCCGGTACCGGTTCCGTCAGGTCGGCGGGTCCTGACGCCGGCTCAGAGGGCGACGAGCGCGTCGAGGGCAGGTTGCTCATCCACAGCAGCGGCTCGGCCCGTGCCAGCCGCAGCCGCTCCAGCGCCGCGACCGGTCCGATCCCGAACCGCCGCTGGAACGCCCCGGCACAGGGTCGAGACTGACACCGCGGCGGCGGCCGCGAGCCGCTCCAGCGGCGCGGATGCGACGTCTTGACGGTTCGTGAAGCGTCCGCGTACTCTCGACGCCACCGCATCTAATACGTATGAACGGAGAAATGGGACGTGCCACCCCAGGGGCGACGACGGCGGCCGACGCAGGTCGACATCGCGCGCCGCGCCGGCGTCTCTCAGGCCACCGTCTCGCTGGTCATCAGTGGCGGTGCGGCCAGCGACCAGATCGCCGAGTCGACGCGGCAGGCCGTCCTCGCGGCCGCGGCGGAGCTCGGCTATGCGGCCAACGTCGCGGCCCGCAGCCTCAAGGGCGGGCGCAACCGCCTGCTCGGCCTCTACACGTTCGAGCCGGTGTTCCCGACCGACCGGCGCGACTTCTACTACCCGTTCCTCCTGGGGGTGGAGGAGGAGACCGCGGCCCAGGGCTACGACCTGCTGCTGTTCAGCTCGGTCACCTCGTCGCCCGACCGGTCCATCTACGCCGGCGGCGCCAACCGGCTCAAGCTCGCCGACGGCTGCGTCCTGCTCGGACGCAACGTCCGCCGCGAAGATCTGAACGCGCTGGTCCATGAGGACTTCCCGTTCGTCTTCATCGGCCGCCGCGAGGTCGACGAAGGCGAGATCAGCTACGTCGGGGCCGACTACGTCGCCGCCACCAGGGCCATGGTCGCCGAGCTTCACCGGCTCGGTCACCGGCGCATCCTCTACCTGCGTGCCATCGAGGACACCGAGCCGACCCGCGACCGCGAGCAGGGCTACCGCGAGGGCCTGGCCGCTGCCGGCCTCGAGGTCGACGAGCGGCTCATCCAGGGCCTCGCCGACCCCGCCGACCTGTCCGCCGAGCACGTCCGGCACTGGATCGGCGCCTACGGCGTCACCGCGATCCTGGTCGAGCCGACCGAGGACAACCGGCTGGTCGACGCGCTGACGGCGATGACCGACGGCGAGCGGGTGCGCTTCCCCGAGGACTGCTCGATCGCCCTCCTCGGTGAGCCGTCGTCGTGGACCCCGGAGCCGCGCGACTGGACCCGGTTCTCGCTGCCGCGTGCCCAGATGGGCCGCGAGGCGGTCCGCATGCTGGTCGACCTGCTCGGTGACGCGCAGTCCACGTCGCGGCAGGTCAGCATCCCGTGCACGTTCGTCCCCGGCGACTCCATCGGCCCGGCCCCCCGCACCGGGGGAGCAAACGCATGATCCGCGTCGGCCTCCGGCGGCCGCTCATCGGGGTCTTCGTCATGGGGGGCTCGCGAACCTGCGGGACACCCGGCTCGACCGCGCATCCGGATGGAGGGCGCGTCGTGACGCCGCGCTCGACCTCGACGAGGCCGGGTCGGTGACCCGATGACCACTCCTGCGCCCACCGGCTGGAACACCTGGGACGTCCGCACCCACACCGGCATGACCCACCTCCCCTCGGGCCGGCGAGTCCGGTTCGGCCTGCTCGGCGGGGACGGGACGCCCGTGTTCGACGGCTTCACCTGGCGGCACGGGCTGGTCCGGATCGGGCACCACACCGTCGACGGCTCGTACGCCGAGGTCACCGTCGAGGTCGACGGCGTCGAGCTGCGGCTGGTCATGGCCGGCGGCCCCGGCGACGAGCTGTACGTGCGCGCGGAGTCCGCCGGCACCGTCGTCGTCGACTGGCCCGACGACACCGGCTGGCGGTTCGAGCGCGACGGCGACGACGTGCTCATCGCCCCGGCCGGCTCGACGGCCTCGGTGCAGGACACGAGCGCCGTCGTCGAGGAGCACCGGGCCGCGGCCGACGCCGTGCGGCCCCGGTCGTGCGGCTGGTACCGGACCGCCGCCGACGCGCTGACCCGCGCCGTCACCTGGAACACCATCCACGCGCCGGACCTCGACCGCGTCCTGACGCCGACGTCGCGCGACTTCGTCAGCGTCGAGCGGCAGGGGTTCTACGGCAGCTGGGCGCTGCACGCGTGGGACACCTTCTTCACCGGCCTGGTGGCGAGCCTGGTCGACCGCGACTACGCGCGCGGCATCCTCGGCCAGATCCTGCCGTTCGCCGACGCCAGGGGGATGATCCCGAACCGCGTCAGCGACGAGCGCGGCACCACGTGGGACCGGTCGCAGCCGCCGGTGGGCGCGTTGACCGTGCTGTCGGCGTACCTCGCCGGCGGGCTGTCCGACGAAACCCGTGACCGGCGCCTGCTCGAGGAGACCTTCCCGGGCCTGCTGGCCTGGCACGACTGGTGGCCGGCGCATCGGCGCGGCCCGCACGGGCTGCTCGCGTGGGGCTCGGACCCGATCGACGGCGACCCGGAGTCGGCCACGCTCGACCGCACCAAGCGCGAGTCCGGGCTGGACGACTCACCGATGTACGACGATGCGACGTACGACCCGGCGACGCACACGATGGACCTCGCCGACGCCGGGCTGAACGCGCTGCACGTCGCCGATGCCGAGGCGCTGGCCACCATCGCGGGCATCCTCGGCGACGACGCCACCGCCGCCCGGCTCGCGGCCGAGGCCCAGGACGCGCGTGCCGTCGCCGCGACGCTGTTCTGGGACGACGACGCGCACGGCTACCGCAACCTGCGCGCCGACGGCAGCCACGACCCGCACGTCTCGCCGACGCTGCTGTACCCGCTGCTCGGCGGCTTCCCGTCCGCGGAGACCGCGCGCGAGATCGCCGACGCGCTGCTGCGGCCCGGCATCCTCGGCGGCGACCGGCCGCTGCCCAGCGTCGCGCGCGACGACCCCGGCTTCGCCGCCACCTACTGGCGCGGCCGCATCTGGGCGCCCATGGCCTATCTCGCGGTCCAGGGGCTGCGCCGCTACGACCTGCGCGACCACAGCCGCGCCGTCTGCGGCGCCCTGCTCCAGCTGTTCCTCGCCGAGTGGGAGACCCACAGCGCGGTCCGCGAGAACTACCCGGCGTTCGACGGCGAGGACCTCACCGGCTTCCAGCAGCGCTCCGACGGGCTGATGGCCTGGGGCGGGCTGCTGGCGCACCTCGCCTTCGGCGAACTGGCCGAGGCGCGCGCCGACGGCTGGCGCTTCGCCCATCCCGGCGAGCCGGCCGAGCTGGCCAACCTGCCGCTCGGCGACGGCCGGCTGACGGTGACGGCCGGCGACCGGCTGGTCGTCGCGCTCGACGGCGTCGTCCTGCTGGACGCCGGCCCGGGCGTCGTCGTCACCGCGTACCGGCGCACGGCCGACGAGGTCAGCGCCGTCGTCACCGGCACGGGTGACATCCGCATCACCGATACGCAAGGCGAGCCGCAAGCCGTCACCGTCGACGGCGGCACCCGGCCCGTCCAGCTCGTCAGAGAGGGATCCCCCGCGTGAGCAGTGCGACGGCAACGACGACCGACATCCTCGTGGTGGGCGGCGGGCTGGGCGGCGTCGCCGCGGCCCTGGCGGCACTGCGGCGAGGCAGGTACGTCCTGCTCACCGAGGAGACCGACTGGATCGGCGGCCAGCTGACCAGCCAGGGCGTCCCGCCGGACGAGCACGCCTGGATCGAGCAGTTCGGCAGCACCCGCACCTACCGCGAGCTGCGCGAGAACATCCGCGCCTACTACCGCACCTGGTACCCGCTCACCGACGAGGCGCGCACCGCCCGCGCCCTCAACCCCGGCCAGGGCCGGGTCAGCCGGCTCTGCCACGAGCCGCGGGTCGGCGCCGCCGTGCTCGAGGCCATGGTGGCGCCGTGGATCGCGGCCGGCCGGCTCACCATCCTGTACCGGCACCGCCCGGTGGCCGCCTCCGTCGACGGCGACCGCGTCACCGCCGTCGTGGTCGAGGGGCCCGACGGCGTCCGGGTAGAGCTCCGCGCCCCGTACGTCCTCGACGCCACCGAGCTGGGCGACCTGCTGCCGCTCACCGGCACCGAGCATGTCACCGGGTTCGAGTCGCGGCACGACACCGGCGAGCCGAGCGCGCCCGACGAGGCGCAGCCGGACAACATGCAGGCGTTCTCGTGGGTCTTCGCGGTCGAGCATCGCGCCGGCGAGGACCACACGATCGACCGGCCGGCCGGGTACGCCTCGTGGCGCGAGTACCAGCCGCCGAAGTGGCCGAACCCGCTGATCAGCCTGCGCGCGCCGGACCCGCGCACGCTCGAGCCGTTCGAGCGGGCGTTCCTGCCCAACGGCGACACCGGCCCCGTCGTCGCCGACCAGAGCAAGGATCCCGGCGACCGCGAGCTGTGGGCGTTCCGCCGCATCGTCGCGCGCTCGGTGTTCCGGCCCGGTTTCGCCGCGAGCGACGTCACCGTCGTCAACTGGCCGATGATCGACTACCTGCCCGGCCCGCTCATCGGGGTCAGTGACGAGGAGCGCGAGAAGCACCTCGCCGGCGCCCGCGAGCTGTCGATGTCGATGCTCTACTGGCTGCAGACCGAGGCGCCGCGGCCCGACGGCGGCACCGGCTGGCCGGGGCTGCGGCTGCGGGGCGACGTCATGGGCAGCACCGACGGGCTGGCGAAGGCGCCGTACATCCGCGAGTCGCGCCGCATCGTCGCCCGCCGCCGCATCGTCGAGCAGGACCTCTCGCTCGCGGTCCGCGGCGACGCCGGAGCGGTGCGGTACCCCGACTCCGTCGGCGTCGGCATGTACCGCATCGACCTGCACCCGTCGACCGGCGGCGACACCTACATCGACGTCGCCAGCAGCCCGTTCCAGATCCCGCTCGGCGCGCTGTTGCCCGTGCGGCTGCGCAACCTGCTGCCGGCCGGCAAGAACATCGGCACCACCCACATCACCAACGGCAGCTACCGGTTGCACCCGGTCGAGTGGAACGTCGGCGAGGTGGCCGGCGCGCTGGCGGCGCACTGCCTGGCCGGCGGGCTGGAGCCGGGGCAGGTGCACGAGTCCGGTGACCGGCTGACGGCATTCCAGGACGAGCTGGCCGCCGACGGCGTCGAACTCGCCTGGCCCGAGATCAAGGGGTACTGATGACCGATGGACGCGCCCTGCTCCGCGGCGTGATGGTTCCGCTCGTGACGCCGATGAGCGCGCCGGGGGAGCCGTCCGCCGCCGCGGCGTACGACCTGCTCGCCGCGCTGGCCCGGGCCGGCGTGCGCAGCCTCATGCTGTTCGGCAGCAACGGCGAGGGCGCGCTGCTGCCGGCCTCCGCCCTGACGGAGTTCGCGGCCGGGGTCGCGGCGCGCTGGCGGGAGCTGACCGCCGCCGGGCCGGTGCTGGTCAACGTCACGGCCGCCGGCACCGCCGAGGCGCTGGAGCGGGCGGCCGCCGTCCGCCTGGCCGAGCCCGACGCCGTCGTCGTCAGCCCGCCGATCTACTACCGGCACCGCGACGACGAGGTGGTCGCCCACTTCGCCGCGTTCGCCGGCATCGGCGTGCCGGTGGTCGCGTACAACGTCCCGGGCTACAGCGTGCCGATGACGCCCGCGGTGCTCGACGAGGTGCTGGCGATGCCGCACGTCGTGGGCATCAAGGACAGCTCCGGCGACCTCGCGCTGCTCGGCCACATGGTCACGGCGGCCCGGCGCCGTCCCGACGCGGGGGTCAGTCAAGGCTCGGAGACGCAGCTGGTCGCCGGGCTCGAGGCGGGCGCCGACGGCATCGTGCCCGGCATCGTCAATCTCGCTCCCGGGCTCTGCGCGGAGCTGTACGACGCGTTCCGGTCCGGGCGCGTGGCCGCGGCCGACGCCGCCCAGGAGATCGCCGACCGCGTGGTCGCGCTGCACACCGTCCGGCCCGGCGTCCCCGCCGTCAAGGCCGTCCTCGCCGCCCGCGGCCTCTGCCCGCCGCACGTCGCGGCGCCGTTCGTGCCCGCCACGCCGGCCGAACGCGCCGGCCTGCTCGACCTGCTCGCCCCGCTCGACGCCCACCTGATCACCCCCCGCTGATCCCGTTTTGAAGGAGAGCCCGTGGAACGCACCCCGATCAGCCGCCGCACGCTCGTGCTCGGCGCCGCCGCCGGCACCGCCGCGGTCGGCGCGCTTGCGACCGCCGCGCCGGCCGGAGCCACCCGATCCGTCACGACGGCGGCCGCCGCGGGCGACTTCCATGAGTCGCTGGTCTTCCGGGCCGGCGACGACGGCCTGGCCGTCTTCCACGTGTTCGGCCTGACGACGACGGTGGCCGGCTCGGTCCTCGCGTTCGCCGAGGCCCGCATCACGCAGCACGACGCCGATCCGCACCACCTGGCGGTGCGCCGCAGCCGCGACGGCGGCCGGACGTGGGAGCCGCTGCGCTACGTGCGCCGTTCCGACGGCACGCAGTCGCTGGTCAACCCGACGCCCGTGGTCGACCGGTCGACCGGGCGGATCTTCCTCTTCCACGCCGAGTGCTTCCGCGACCCCGGCAACACCGGCGGCTCGCCCGACAGCTCCCGGCTCTCTGTCGTGAGCAGCGGCGACGACGGCCAGACATGGTCGGAGCCGGTCGAGCTGACGCACCTGTTCGACGGCGACCCCACGAACCGCCGCATGCACATGCCCGGCCCCGGCCACGGCATCCAGCTCTCCGACGGGCGGCTGATGCTGCAGGTCTGGCACCGGCGCGAGATCGCCTTCCCCGCGGCCGAGCGGCAGTACGGCGTCTCGGTGATCGTCAGCGGCGACGGCGGCGCGACCTGGCAGGCGGGCGGCGAAGTGCCGCTCGATCCCGCGTACCCGCTGAACGAGGCGCGGCTCATCGAGCGGCCGGACGGCGCGCTGGTGGTGCTCGGCCGGTACGCCTCGGGCGGCACGCACCCACGCATCGCGTCGGTCAGCACCGACGGCGGCACCACCTGGTCGCCCGCCGTGCTGGACGCGGCGGCGCGGCCGGTCAACGCGATCGACACCGGCGTCACCCGGCTGACCGGGCTGGGCGAGCGCGAGGACAGCCGGATCGTCTTCTCGCGCACCGACTCGCCGACTCGCCGCAACATGACCGTCTCGATCTCCTACGACGAGGGCATGAGCTGGCCGTACAGCCGGGTCCTGACCGAGGGCCCGGCGTCGTACTCCGACACCGTCGCGCTGCCGGACGGGCGGATCGGCGTGCTCTACGGCCGCGAGCACCAGCCGGGTGTCACGACCAGCTTCTCGCGTGACGTCGTGTTCGCGACGTTCGACCTCGCCTGGCTGACCGGCGGCGCCGACACCGGCCGGCGCGGGCCGGCGACCCGGCTCTCCTTCGAGGTCGAGGACCTGCCGAGGACGACGTCGCCCGGTCTCACCGTCGTCCGGACGCCGGACCCGGCGGCCAGCGGCGGCGCCGTCGTCGAGGTGCGCGCCACCGACTACGCCCAGTACCTCGAGGCCACCGTCGAGATCACGCGCGGCGGGCCGTACGACCTCTACGCGCGGTTCCGGCACCAGGCGAACAGCGGCGTCGTGGTGGTCGACGTCGACGGATCGCGGCTGGGCGGCCCGATCGACACGTCGACGGTGTCGGTGCGCTCGTTCCGGACCGAGCGGGTCGGCCGGGTCGAGCTGGGCCGGGGCACGCACACAGTCCGGTTCACCGTCGTCGACAAGCACGTCGACTCCACGGGCGTGCGGTTCAGTCCCGACCTCATCGGGCTGGTGCTCGCGTGATCTGATGGGTGTATGGCGAAGCCCACACGCTGGCTGTCCGAGACCGAAGAGGGCCACTCGCAGTGGTACATCGAGCGGTTCCGGAGGCTCGCGGCCGACGGCGCCGACCTCACGGGTGAGGCCCGGCTGGTCGACGCCATGCTGCCGCGCGGCGCCCGGGTCCTCGACGCCGGCTGCGGCACCGGGCGCATCGCCGCGGCGCTGCACGAGCGCGGGCACACCGTCGTCGGCGTCGACGTCGACCCGGAGCTGATCGAGGCGGCGCGGACCGACCATCCGGGCCCGCGTTACCTCGTCGGCGACCTCAGCGAGCTCGACCTCCGCGAGACGTTCGATGCCGCGGTGCTGGCCGGCAACGTCATGGTGTTCGTCGCGCCCGGCACCGAGGCCGACGTGCTGCGGCGGGTGGGCGGGCACGTGGTGCCGGACGGCTTCGTCGTCGCCGGCTTCCACGTGAACCGCAACCTCGCCCTGGCCGACTTCGACGCGGCCGTGGGCGAGGCGGGCCTGCGGGTCGAGCACCGGTTCGCCACCTGGGACCTGCGCGCCTGGCACGACGACGCCGACTTCGCGGTCAGCGTGCTGCGGCACCGCTGACCGGCGGCTACAGCTGGATGCCGCGGGTCAGCGCGCCGTCCACCACGAGGTTGGTGCCGCTGATCCGGCTCGCAACGGGGCTGGCGAGGAAGACCACGGGCGCGGCGACCTCCTGCGGCGTGCCCATGTGGCCGGTGGGGTTGAGGCCCACCGCCGTGCGGTACAGGTCCGGGTTGCCGGTCTCGATGCTCGCCCAGACGCCGCCCTCGAAGTACGTGTTGCCGGGCGACACGGTGTTGGCGCGGATGCCCTTGTCGGCCAGCTGCAGGGCCAGCCCGCTGATGTAGCCGATGATGGCGGTCTTGGCCGTGCCGTACGGGCCGGACGCGAAGTCGGACTCGCGCCCGGACACGCTCGAGATCGCGATGATCGACGGCGCCGGCGACCGCTCGAGGTGGGGCAGGGCGGCGCGGACCAGCCGGACGGTGTGCATGACGTCGACGTTCAGGCTCAGCTGCCAGTTCTCTTCGGTGTCCGGGATCGCCAGCGCGCTGACGTTGGCCACCACGGAGTCGAGACCGCCGAACGCTGCCGCCGACGCGTCCACCCAGGCGGCGAGGGCCTCACCGTCGCCGACGTCGACCACCGTGCCGGTGACGGCGCCGCGGTCACCGAGCGCCTCTTCGGTGGCGCTCACCGCGTCGGCGGTGCGTCCGCAGAACCCGACGGTGGCCCCTTCGTCGAGGAACGCCTCGACGATGGCCCGGCCGATGCCGCGGGTGCCGCCGGTGACGAGGACGCGAGAGCCGCTGAGCTGCAGATCCATGGCCGGCCTTTCGTAGGGGAGAAGAGGTCAGAGCGTGGCGGCGCGGGCGCGGAGGTCGGCGTGGATGCCGCCGAACGCGTCGGCCGCCGGCAGCAGCGACTTCGCCGCCTTGACCACGACGCTGTAGTTGGCGTCGACGACGTTCGCGACCGGCACCTCGGCGAGCTGCGAGCACAGCTGGTACGCGTCCATGACGTGCAGGCCGTAGAGCTCGGCGACCCAGTGGACCAGCTCGGCGTTGCCGATGCGCCACGCGTCCTCGAGCGGTCGGCTGGAGCCGACCGTCATCCAGTGGGTGTCGTCCTCGAGGCGGGGCCAGCCCGGCGCCCCGCCCTTGACGAGGTCGACGATGAGGGTCGTCGTCATGGCGCCCTCGACGGCGGTGCCGCAGGCCTCGCCCTCGCCCTGGCGGTAATGGCCGTCGCCGACGGAGAACAGGGCTCCCTCGACGTTCACGCCGAGGAAGACCGTCGTGCCGGCTCGCATCTGCGGGGTGTCCATGTTGCCGCCGAAGCGGTCGGGCACCAGCGAGGAGCGCACCTCGCCGCCGGCGGGCGCCACCCCGACCGTGCCGAGCATGGGCGCGACGGGCAGCTCGATGCGGTGGTCGCTGTGCCGGGCTGCGAAGGCCACCGTGTTGCGGTCGCGGTCCAGCTCGTAGATCCACGTGGTGTCCGGCAGCGGATCCTGCAGGGTGACGACGCGGTCGGTGCTGGTCATGCCGCCGAAGAACGGGATGGCCGCCGAGGCGCCCCAGTCGCGGGCCGGCGTCAGGTCGGCCAGGTGCAGCACCAGGGTGTCGCCGGGCTCGGCGCCCTCGACGTAGAACGGCCCGGTCTGCGGATTGACGAACCGGAGGTCGACCTTCGCGCTGGAGAGGTCGTCGACCGAGCGCAGGACGCCGCCGAACGCGTCATCGGACCAGAGCCGCAGTGCGGTGCCCGGCGTCACGCGCAGCGCGGCAGCGGCGCCACCGAAGGTGTAGGCGTACTGATCGCGCGTGGGCGTGTAGTCGATGACATCCATGTCCGGAAGCTATCGCAGGATCAGCCCCGCGCACCGTGCCGGTCGGCGATCTCGGTGATGGTGCCGGCGAGGTCGACGTCCTTCTGGGTCACGCCGCCCTCGGAGTGGGTGGCCAGCGTGAACGTCACCTTGGTCCAGCGGATGTCGATGTCGGGGTGGTGGTCGGCCGCCTCGGCCGCCGCCGCGACGTCGTCGACGATGCGGATCCCCGTGGAGAAGTCCGGCGCCTCGACGGTGCGGGTGATGGCGGACGGGTCGCCGGACCATCCGGGCAGCCCCTCGAGGGCCGCCCGGACGCCGTCGTCGTCGAGCAGAGTCATGCGAATCCCTTCACGGCTGCGCGTCCCCGTCGGGGGGCCGCTGCGCTCATTCTGCTCGCGATTGCGGGACCTGCGCCTCCTCGAGCTGGTCGCGGCGGAAGATCTTGCGGCCGAGCCAGGTGACGGGGTCGAAGGACCGGTCGACGACGCGCTCCTTCATCGGGATGATCGCGTTGTCGGTGATGTGGATGCCCTCGGGGCACACCTCGGTGCAGCACTTGGTGATGTTGCACAGCCCGATGCCGGCCTGCTCGCGGGCCAGCTGCCGGCGGTCGTTGGTGTCCAGCGGGTGCATCTCGAGCTCGGCGTAGCGCAGGAAGAACCGCGGGCCGGAGAACTGCGGCTTGTTCTCCTCGTGGTCGCGGATGACGTGGCACACCGTCTGGCAGAGGAAGCACTCGATGCACTTGCGGAACTCCTGGCCCCGCTCGACGTCGACCTGCTGCATGCGGTAGGCGCCGTCGGCCGGGCGGGGCTCCGGCGCGAACGCCGGGATCGTCTCGGCGACCTTGTAGTTGTACGACACGTCGGTGACGAGGTCGCGGATGACGGGGAAGGCGCGCAGCGGTGTCACCGTCACCGTCTCGCCGTCCTCGAACGTCGACAGCCGGGTCATGCACGCCAGCCGCGGCTTGCCGTTGATCTCGGTGCTGCACGAGCCGCACTTGCCGGCCTTGCAGTTCCACCGCACGGCGAGGTCGCCGGACTGCGTCGCCTGGATGCGGTGCAGCGCGTCGAGGACCACCTCGCCCTCCTCGACGGGGACGGTGTAGTCCACCAGCTCCCCGCCGGTGGCGTCGCCACGCCACACCTTCATCTGCAGGTCGTATCCCACTTCACGCCTCCTCGGCGGTCACACGTCGCTAGTTGAAGAGCTCACGCAGCTCGTCGGGCATCTGGGGGAGCGGCTCGGGGGTGATGCCCACGCCGTCGCCGTCGATCCGGCAGTGCAGGTTGACCCTGCCCCAGGAGTCGTCGGTGGCGGGGTAGTCGTCGCGGGTGTGCCCGCCCCGGCTCTCGGTCCGCTCGAGCGCCGCGCGTGCGATGCACTCGGAGACCCGCAGCATGTTGTGCAGGTCCAGCGCCAGGTGCCAGCCCGGGTTGTACTGCCGGTGCCCCTCGACGCTGAGCCGCGTGATCCGCTCCCAGAGGCCGGCGAGGTCGGTGAGCGCCTGCTCCATCTCGTCGGCGGTCCGGATGATGCCGACCAGGTTGTGCATGACCTCCTGCAGGTCTTGCTGGACGGCGTACGGGTTCTCGCCGCCCTCGATGCCGAACGGCGCCAGCGCGTGCTCGGAGGCCGCGCGGATGTCGTCGTCGCCGACCTCGGGGCGCCGGCGCAGCCGGGCCGCCGCGTAGGCCGCGTTGAGCCCGGTTCGCCGGCCGAAGACCAGCAGGTCCGACAGCGAGTTGCCGCCCAGCCGGTTGGCGCCGTGCATGCCGCCGGCCACCTCGCCCGCGGCGTACAGGCCCTGGACCGCCGACTCGCCGGTGTCGGGGTCGACGGCGACGCCGCCCATGACGTAATGGCAGGTCGGGCCGACCTCCATCGGCTCGGCCGTGATGTCGACGTCGGCCAGCTCCTTGAACTGGTGATACATGGAAGGGAGTCGGCGCCGGACGTATTCAGGGCTGCGGCGCGAGGCGATGTCGAGGAACACGCCGCCGTGGGGTGACCCGCGCCCTGCCTTGACCTCGGCGTTGATGGCCCGGGCGACTTCGTCGCGGGGGAGCAGCTCCGGTGGCCGGCGGTTGTTCGTCTTGTCCTCGTACCAGCGGTCGGCCTCGTCCTCGGAGTCCGCCGTCTCGGCCTTGAAGAACTCGGGGATGTAGTCGAACATGAACCGGCGGCCCTCGCTGTTGCGCAGCACGCCGCCGTCGCCGCGCACCGACTCGGTGACGAGGATCCCCTTCACCGACGGCGGCCAGACCATGCCCGTCGGGTGGAACTGCACGAACTCCATGTTCACCAGGCTCGCGCCGGCCTCGAGCGCCAGCGCATGGCCGTCGCCGGTGTACTCCCACGAGTTCGACGTCACCTTGTACGACTTGCCGATGCCGCCCGTGGCCAGCACCACCGACGGCGCGTCGAAGGCGATGAACCGGCCGGACTCGCGCCAGTAGCCGAAGGCGCCGGCGATGCGGCCGTCGCCCTTCACCAGCTTGGTGATCGTGCACTCCATGAACACCTCGATGCCGAGGGCCACGGCGCGCTGCTGCAGTGTGCGGATCAGCTCGAGGCCGGTGCGGTCACCGACGTGCGCCAGCCGGGCGTAGCGGTGCCCGCCGAAGTCGCGCTGCGAGATCAGGCCGTCGGGGGTGCGGTCGAACAGCGCGCCCCACTCCTCGAGCTCGCGGACGCGGTCGGGCGCCTCCTGCGCGTGCAGCTGGGCCATGCGCCAGTGGTTGAGCATCTTGCCGCCGCGCATGGTGTCGCGGAAGTGCACCTGCCAGTTGTCCTCTTTCCACACGTTCGCCATGGCGGCGGCGATGCCGCCCTCGGCCATGACGGTGTGGGCCTTGCCCAGCAGCGACTTGCAGACGATGCCGACCTTCGCCCCCGCGTCGTGGGCCGCGATGGCCGCGCGCAGTCCGGCGCCGCCGGCTCCGACCACGAGGACGTCGAAGCGGTGCCGTTCGATTTCAGCCATGGTGTCGCTCTGCTCCTCAGAAGAACCGCGGGTCGGACCAGGTGCCGGACGCGACCATCCAGATGTAGAAGTCGGTGAACGCGACCCACACCAGGGACGCCCACGCGAGCTGCGCGTGCCGGCCGTTGAGCACCGACACCATGCCCCAGGCGCGGTAGCGCACCGGGTGCTTGGAGAAGCTGCGCAGCCGGCCGCCGATGATGTGCCGGCACGAGTGGCACGACAGGCTGTAGAGGCCCAGCAGCACGGCGTTGACGACGAGGATCAGCGTGCCCAGGCCCATGTGCCCCCACTCGCCCTCGGGCGACTTGAACGCCATGACCGCGTCATAGGTCAGCAGCACGTTGTAGGCCAGCGCCAGGTACAGGGCGTAGCGGTGGATGTTCTGCAGGATCAGCGGGAACCGCGTCTCGCCGGTGTAGCGGCGGTGCGGCTCGGCGACGGCGCAGGCCGGCGGCGACATCCAGAACGACCGGTAGTAGGCCTTGCGGTAGTAGTAGCAGGTGAGCCGCAGGCTCAGCGGGATCACGAGGATCAGCACCGCCGGCGACAACGGCCACCAGTCGCCCACCCAGGTGCCGAGGTGACTGGAGCCCTCGACGCACTCGGTGGTGACGCACGGTGAATAGAACGGCGTCAGGTACGGCTCGGCGAAGTAGTGCTCGCCGACGAAGGCCCGGTAGGTCGCGTACGCCACGAAGGCGAGCAGCACCAGCGCCGTGAACGTGGGGTAGAGCCACCAGCGGTCCGTGCGCAGCGTGCGGGCGGCGATGCGGGCCCGGGTCGGAGACTTGATTCCGGTAGGGGCGGCCATATCTCTTGTGCGCTCTTTTCAGAGGACGGGGGGACGGGGACGAACGGGCCTCACGCGACGGCGGGTTCGGGGTAGCCGAAGTACGCTTCTCAGCTGAGGCTCAGGAGGCCCGCTCACGGGGCGCGCCGGTCGGGGGCACCCAGGCCCTCGTCCTCCGCGCCGGCCCACATGCTGGGGTCGTACGGCTCGTCGGGCACGACCTCCAGTTGCCGAACCGGATACGGCCCATGGCCGGGCTGGGGGTCGCCGAGCTCGTCGAGGTCGTCGCCGAGCCGCGCCACGTCGCTGACCAGCCGCCGAACGCCGAGGGTGTCGCCGTAGTGCAGGCGCAGGGTGGCCACGGCCGCGTCCAGTGCGGACACGGCTTCGGCCACGGCGGCGCGGCTCTCGTGCACTCCCATCACAGCCTCCCGCGAGCGTCGGTGGTCGCGATAGGCCGCAGCCTGGCACGGGTCCCGGCGCGAATCCAGGGGTTGGCGGCGATGGGATCAACGTCACATGGCCGCACCCTTGATTTTCCGGACGGTCATGTTGTCAAATTCGCGCGGCTATGCAAAGGCATGGTTGCAAAGAAATGTTGGGAAGCGCTACGGTCCTGACATGCCCGAAGCGCCCCGGCGCCGCATCGACGCGACCACCCTCCGCGGCCTGGCGCACCCGCTGCGGGTGCAGCTCTACGACGCGCTGGTCACCTACGGCCCGGCGACGGCGACCCTGCTGTCCGAGCGGTTCGGTGAGAGCAGCGCCTCCACCAGCTACCACCTGCGCCAGCTGGCCAAGCACGGCTTCGTCGAGGAGGACCCGGCCCGCGGCGTGGGCCGCGAGCGGTTCTGGCGCGCCTACCCCGGCGGCAGCGAGCTGGACCGCTACGACCTCTCCGACGGCGCCAACGGCGAGGCCGCCCGGCTCGTGGTCGACGAGTTCCAGCGAGCGCAGTCCGCCCGGCTCGAGCACTGGCTCGCGGTCGGGTACCAGCAGGTGCCGCGCGAGTGGGGCGAGGCGACCATGAACTCCACGGCGCACCTTCGCCTGCTGCCCGAGGAGCTGGCCCGGCTCAGTGCCGAGCTCACCGCCGTCGTCGACGCCTGGCGCGACACCGTGGCCGAGCGCGAGAGCGTGGGCGACCCCGCCGACGGGTCGAGGATCGTCGAGGTGCAGGTCCGCACGTTCCCCGTCGCGGCGCAGGACGTCCCGTGACGGTCGAGGCCGCGCGGGACCGGCGGCTCGGCCCGTCGTTCACCCGGCTCTGGGGCGCGGCCATCGGCAGCAACCTGTCCGACGGGTTCGCCGCCACCGCCGCGCCGCTGCTGGCCGCCACGCTGACCCGCGACCCCGTCCTCATCTCCCTGGTCGGCGTCGCGCAGTTCCTGCCCTGGCTGCTCCTCGGCGTGCTGTCCGGCAGCGTCGTCGATCGCTACGACCGGCGCCGGGTCGCCGCCGTGGCCTGCGCGGTGCGGGCCGTGGTCGCCGCCGGGGTCTGCGTGCTGGTCGCGACCGACACCATGGTCATGGCCGTGCTCGTCGCCGCGGTGCTCGTGTTCGGCGCGTTCGAGACCGTGGCCGACGGGTCGATGCAGGCCATGGTGCCGTCGATCGCCGGCCGCGACGGCGACGGCGCCCGGCTGGTGCGGGCCAACAGCCGCCTGCAGGGCACCGAGGTCGTGGCACAGAACTTCGTCGCCGCCCCGCTGGCCGGCGTGCTGTTCGCGGTGGCGGCGGCGCTGCCGTTCGTCGCGCACTCGGCCGGTTACGTGCTGGCGGCCGTGCTCGTCCTCATGCTGCCGATCGGCGCCGGGCGGGCGCATCGCGGTGACCAGCCGAAGGAGAAGGTGACCCGCCGCTCGCTGGCCGAGGGCATCAGGTTCCTCGCCGGCCACCCGGTGCTGAGCCGGCTGTGGGCGCTCAACATCGTGCTCGCGATGCTCAACGCGCTGGCCCAGGCGGTGTTCGTCCTCTACGTCCTCGAGCTGCTGGACCTGCCCGAGGCCGTCTACGGCGTGTTCGCCATGGCCGCCGCCGTGGGCGCGGTGCTCGGCGCGCTGGTCGCGCCGCGGCTGATCCGCCGGCTCGGCCGCGGCCGGGTGATGCTCGGGTCGGTACTGCTGACCGGGACGTCCTATGCGCTGTGCGGGTTCGTCCCGCACGTCGCCGCCGCGAGCGCCGGCCTGGTGATCGTCGGCGGCAGCGTGGCCGCCTGGAACATCGTCAGCATCACCGTCCGGCAGGAGCTGGTGCCGGACCGCTTGCTCGGCCGTGTCCACGGGGCCTGGCGGACCTTCGGCTGGGGGCTGATGCCGGTGGGCACGCTCCTCGGCGGACTGCTCGGCAGCATCGACCTCCGGCTGCCCTTCATCGTCGGCGGAATGGGCATCGCGGCCGGGGGATTGTTACTGGGCAGGACGCTTTCTGTCCTGTCCAAGACGGATTAGACAGGAGGATTTCCGGGAACGTTCGTGTCCGTTCCGTTGTGATTTCGTAGCCTGCCGTCCCAGTTGGGTTTCAGGTCAGTAACAGCGCGCCCTGCCACCTTGTGTGTACGTCAGTAGCGGTGATGGTGTTAGCCCACTCTCATTCTGCGATCCTTGCGATCCGACACACGAGGAGTCAGACCTTGACCACCAAGCGCAGGGGTATGGCGGTCTTCGCCGTCCTCACGGCAGGGGCGCTGGCGCTCTCTGCTTGTGGCGGCGGCGACGACGACAGCAACGAGTCCGGCGGCGGCAACACTGAGTCCCCCGCCGAGTCGGGCGGCGACCCCATCACGGTCGCGTCCGACGCGGAGTTCACGTCGTACAACGGCAACTCCGAGACCGGCAACGGCACGTGGAACGCGTTCGTCCTCAACGGCGTCCAGGACGGCTTCTGGGACTACGGCCCGCAGGGCGAGATCGTCCGCAACGAGGCGTTCGGCACGTACGAGGTGACCTCCGAGGACCCGCTGACCGTCCGCTACACCTTCGCCGAGGACGCCACCTGGTCCGACGGCGTGGCGATCGACTGCGACGACCTCCTGCTGGAGTGGGCGACCCAGGGCGCCGGCTACGAGACCGCGGAGATCGGCGAGGACGGCAACCCGATCCCGCTGTTCCGGGTCCCCGGCACCACCGGTTACGACCTGGTGGCCAAGCCGACCTGCCAGCCCGGTGACAAGGAAGTCGAGTTCGTCTACTCCGAGCCGTTCGCCGACTGGCAGCAGGTGACGAACACCAACATGCTCCCGGCCCACATCGTGGCCGAGCAGGCCGGCATCACGCCGGAGGACCTCGTCACCGCCATCCAGAACGACGACCTCACGGCGCTCGCACCGGTCGCGGAGTTCTGGAACACCGGCTGGGACATGGAGCCCGGCGCTCTGCTCGACCCGGCCGTGCTGCCCTCCTCGGGTCCGTACGTGATCGACAGCTGGGAGGCGGGCCAGTCGCTGACGCTCGTCGCCAACGAGAACTACTACGGCGACCCCCCGGCGACCGACACCATCGTCATCCGGTTCATCCCGCAGGACCAGCAGGTCCAGGCGCTGGCCAACGGCGAGGTCGACGTCATCGCCCCGCAGGTCAACGTCGACCTCGTGGCCTCGCTCGAGGCGCTGGGCGACCAGGTCACCATGATCACCGGTGACGAGATGACCTGGGAGCACCTCGACTTCAACCAGACGCCGGGTGCGGTCATGGCCGACCCGAACCTGCGCCAGGCGTTCGCCATGTGCGTCCCGCGCCAGCAGATCGTCGACAACCTCATCGCCCCGGCCAACCCCGAGGCGGTCGTCATGAACCTGCGCGAGTTCTTCCCGTGGGACCCCGAGTACGACCAGGTCGTCGGCGAGGCCTACGGCGGCGAGTACGACGAGCCCGACATCGAGGGCGCTGCGGCGCTGATCGAGGCGGCCGGCGCCACCGGCACCCAGGTCCGCATCCTGCGGTCCGACCCGAACCCGCGTCGCGCCGACACCGTGGCGGCCATCAAGGCCTCCTGCGACCAGGCCGGCTTCGAGATCGTCGACACCCCGACCCCCGACCTGGGCGCGGGCATCACCGACGTGACCAGCTACGAGGTCGCGCTGTTCGCGTGGGCCGGCTCCGGTGTCATGACCTCCGGCGCCTCGCTCTACCGCACCGCCGAGGGTCAGAACCCGTACGGCTACTCCAACCCGGCCGTCGACGCGGCCTGGGACGAGCTGGTCGTGACGACCGACGAGGCTCGCCAGGTGGAGCTGCTGACCGAGATCGAGACCCACCTCTGGGCCGACCTGTTCAGCATCCCGCTGTACGCGCACCCGGGTGTCACGGCGCACGCGCCCGACGTCACGGGCGTCCAGCAGAACGCCGCCCAGACCCAGGTGTCGTTCAACATGGAAGAGTGGTCGCGCTCCTGACCGTTGCCGGTCCGGCCGGGAATCCCGGCCGGACCGGCCCGCTGGTTCGGGCCAGGGGCGCCAACGCCCCTGGCCCGAACCTTGCGCCGATGCCCGCACCCACCACGTCGGGCGGAGGTGTGAGACCTTACGAGGGTTGGACCTGATCTGATGACTGTCGACGGGCTGGTGTAGCCATGCTGGTCTTCATCGTGCGCAGGGTGATCATCTCCTTCTTCATCCTGCTGGCCGCGACGTTCGTGATGTACCTCCTCACGGCCAACTCGGGTAATCCCCTGGGTGACCTGCAGGAGTCTCGGGCGCCGAACCGCGAGGCCCTGATCGAGGCGCGCATCCGGCTGCTGAACCTGGACACCCCGGCGCCGCTGCGCTACTTCATCTGGCTCAAGGGCGCGGCCGGCTGCCTCGTGCCGTTCGCGCTCGAGTGCGACCTCGGCCAGAGCATCCAGGGCCAGGACGTCAGCGCACTGCTCGGCGTGGCATTCACGCAGACCCTGCAGCTGGTCGTCGCCGCCACCGTCCTGGCCATGATCCTCGGCATCACCGTCGGCATCGTCACCGCCCTGCGGCAGTACAGCGGGCTGGACTACACCGTCACGTTCAGCGCCTTCCTCTTCTTCTCGCTGCCGATCTTCTGGGTCGCGGTGCTGCTCAAGGAGTACGGCGCGATCCGGTTCAACGACTGGCTCGCCGACCCGACCGTCCCCATAACGGTGGCGGTGGTTCTCGGGGCCATCAGCGCCCTGTTCTGGATGATCGTCATCGCGGGCGACCGGAACCGACGCATCACCACGTTCGTCGCGGCCTTCGTGGCCTCCGCCGGCGCCCTCTGGCTGCTGTCTGAGACCCAGTGGTTCGCCGACCCCGGCCTGGGCGTCGTCGTCATCGCCGTCACCGCCGTCGGGCTGGCGTTCCTGACCACCGCCGTCGTGGCCGGGTTCACCTATCGCAACGTGCTGTACTCCGCCCTCGCGTCGGCCGCCGTCGGCATCGTCTGCCACTTCGCGCTGGGCCCGGTCCTCGACGACCCCAGCAGCCTCACCATCCTGCTGCTGGCGCTGGTGACCGTCGGCGTCGGCGTGGGCATCGGCTACGCCCTCGGCGGGCTGCAGCGCCGGCAGGCCATCCAGGCCGCGGTGTTCACCGGTCTCGGCACCGGCGCGCTGCTCTTCCTCGACCGGCTGCTGGGCGCCTGGGACAGCTATTCCGACCGCGTCAACGGCCGCGTCATCGCGACCATCGGCGCCCGCACCCCGAACTTCGAGGGCACGTTCTGGGAAGAGGGGCTGGACCGCGCCACGCACCTGGTCCTGCCCACCATCGCCATCGTGCTGATCTCGTTCGCCACGTACACCCGGTACACCCGGTCGAGCATGCTCGAGGTGCTGAACCAGGACTACGTGCGCACCGCCCGGTCCAAGGGCCTCGCGGAGCGCGGGGTCATCGTCAAGCACGCGTTCCGCAACGCGATGATCCCCATCACGACCCTCATGGCGTTCGACTTCGCCGGCGTCCTGAGCGGTGCCGTCATCACCGAGAACGTCTTCGGCTGGACCGGTCTCGGCAGACTGTTCACCGACTCACTGCGAGCCGTCGACCCGAACCCGGTCATGGGCTTCTTCCTGATCGCCGGCACCGCAGCTGTCGTGTTCAACATGCTGGCCGACATCGCCTACGCGTTCCTCGATCCGCGCATCCGGTTGTCGTGAGGAGGACGAAACGATGAGCAACCCCACGACTCCGGACCCCGGGCCCGTTCCCGCCGCGGACGCGGCCACCGACGCCCAGGGCATGACCGTCGTCGCCCGGACCCAGGCCCAGATGGTCCGGCGCCGGTTCTTCCGGCACCGCGCCGCCATGGGCGGCCTGATCGCGCTGGTGCTGATCGTGCTGCTGGCGTTCAGCTCCATCGGCTTCGCCAGCGTTCCCGGCTGGTGGGACAAGGACTACTTCTCCATCGCCACCGTCGAGAACGGCGGCCGGCCGACGCTCAGCGTCGTCCCGACCTGGCTCGGCGGCAGCGGCATGCACCTCGGCGAGCACCCGTTCGGCCAGGACAACGTCGGCAAGGACTACTTCGCGCTCACCATGCGCGGTGTGCAGCAGTCCCTCACGATCGCGTTCATCGTCGGCCTCGTCGGCACGGTCATCGGCACCCTGATCGGCGCCACCGCCGGCTACTTCCGGGGTCGCATCGAGGCCGTGCTGATGCGCTTCACCGACGTCATGATCACCATCCCGCTGCTGGTCGTCGCCGCCGTCCTCGGCCGCCGCTACGGCGACTCGGGCATCGTCGTCCTGGGCCTGGTCATCGGCCTGGTCACCTGGACCGGCCTGGCCCGGCTGGTGCGCGGCGAGTTCCTGTCGCTGCGCGAGAAGGAGTTCGTCGAGGCGGCCCGCGCGGCCGGCACGTCGGCGCGGCGCATCATCGTCAAGCACATGCTGCCGAACATCGTCGGCGTCATCATCGTCGCGGCGACGCTTGCCATCGCCGCGGCCATCCTGCTCGAGGCCGCGCTGTCCTTCCTGGGCTTCGGCGTGCAGGACCCGGACACGTCACTGGGCAAGCTGATCAGCACCTACCAGACGGCGTTCTCCACCAGGCCCTGGCTGTTCTGGTTCCCCGGCGTGTTCATCATCGCGATCGCCCTGTCGGTGAACTTCATCGGCGACGGGTTGCGCGACGCCTTCGACCCTCGACAGAACCGGGTGCGTGACTGATGACGAATCCGAGCATGCCGATCGGCGCCCCGCTGCCCGGCCCCGCCGCGGGCGGGGGCCTCGACCAGCCCGCCGTCACCGAGTCCGCAGCCGAGGTGCACGTCGCCACCAAGCTCGAGGAGACCGCCGGCCCCGGCGAGAAGGAGGTCCTGCGCGTCGAGGACCTCACCGTCTCGTTCCCCACCGACGACGGCCTGGTCCGCGCCGTGCGGGGCGTCTCGTACGCCGTCCACGAGCGCGAGGTCCTGGGCATCGTCGGCGAGTCCGGATCGGGCAAGTCGGTGTCGTCCATGGCGGTCATGGGGCTGCTGCCCAAGTCCGCCCGCATCGCCGGCAAGATCCTGTACCGTGGCGACGACCTGCTGAAGAAGTCGGCGAAGCAGCAGCGCGCCCTGCGGGGCAAGAAGATCGCGATGATCTTCCAGGACCCGATGACCGCGCTGAACCCCGTCTACTCCATCGGCGACCAGCTGGCCGAGGCGGTGCTCTCGCACGAGATCATGCCCCGCAAGAAGGCGCTGGCCCGGGCCGAGGAGATGCTGGCCCTGGTCGGCATCCCGCAGCCGAACCGGCGCCTCGACAACTACCCGCACGAGTTCTCCGGCGGCATGCGGCAGCGCGCGATGATCGCCATGGCGGTCATCAACAACCCCGACGTCATCATCGCCGACGAGCCCACCACGGCCCTCGACGTCACCGTCCAGGCGCAGATCCTCGAGACGCTGGTCCAGGTGAAGGACCAGGTCAACGCCGCCATCGTGCTCATCACGCACGACCTCGGCGTGGTCGCCGGCATGGCGCACCGGGTGCTCGTCATGTATGCGGGCAAGCCGGTCGAGATCGCCGAGACCGACCGCGTCTTCTACCAGCCGCGGATGCCGTACACCGCCGGCCTGCTTGGCTCGATCCCGTCGCTGGAGGGCAACGGCGCCGGCTCGCGGCTGCGGCCCATCGTCGGGACGCCGCCGTCGCTGATCAATATGCCGACGGGCTGCCCGTTCTCACCGCGCTGCCCGCTCGCCACCGGCATCTGCCGCGAGGTCGAGCCGCCGCTGGCGCCCACCGACGAGCTCGGCCACGTCGCGGCGTGCCACCATTGGGACAAGCTCGCCGAGGTCGACGACCCGACGGTGTTCTTCCGCACTGAGAGCGAGGCGGTCTGACATGGCGACGTCCACGGAAACCTCGCCGCAGGCGGCGTCCGAGGCCGGCACCGGGCAGCACCTCCTCGACGTCACCGACCTGGTCATGCACTTCCCGGTCTACGGCGGCGGCCTGCTGCGCCGCGTCGTCGGCCACGTGCAGGCCGTCACGGGCGTCTCTCTGCACGTCGACGCGCGCGAGACCCTCGGGGTCGTCGGCGAGTCCGGCTGCGGCAAGTCGACCACCGGCCGGGCCATCCTGCAGCTGCACAAGCCGACGTCGGGCTCCGTCGTGTTCCAGGGCAAGGAGCTGACCAGCCTCGACGCCCGCGGCATGACCGAGGTCCGGCGCGACCTGCAGATCGTGTTCCAGGACCCGTACGCGTCGCTCAACCCGAAGATGCCGGTCAACGACATCATCGCCGAGCCGCTCAAGGTGCACGGCCGGTGGCGCGGCGGCGGCAAGAAGCGGGTCGCCGAGCTGCTCGAGCTCGTCGGTCTCAACCCCGAGCACGGCAACCGCTACCCGCACGAGTTCTCCGGCGGCCAGCGCCAGCGCATCGGCATCGCCCGGGCGCTCGCCCTCGAGCCCCGCCTGCTGGTCCTCGACGAGCCGGTGTCCGCGCTCGACGTGTCGGTCCAGGCCGGCGTGGTGAACCTGCTCGAGGACCTGCAGGACGAGCTCGGCCTGGCGTACATCTTCATCGCCCACGACCTCTCGGTGGTCCGGCACATCTCCGACCGGGTCGCCGTCATGTACCTGGGCAAGATCGTCGAGACCGGCACCCGCGACGAGGTCTACGAGCGGCCGGCGCACCCCTACACCCAGGCGCTGCTCTCGGCCGCTCCGGCCGCCGACCCGGTCGAGGAGCGCCGCCGCGAGCGCATCATCCTCTCCGGCGACGTCCCCAGCCCCCTCGACCCGCCGAGCGGCTGCCGGTTCCGGACCCGCTGCTGGAAGGCCCAGGACATCTGCGCCACCACGGAGCCGCCGCTCATCGACACCGGTGTCGGCCACCCGGTCGCCTGCCACTTCGCCGAGGTCAACACCCGCGTCGTCTGACCTCACCCCGGAGACGTTCCGGCCGAGGTCACCCGGCACGCCGTCGTCGGCCGGTGAGAACCGCTGCCTCGACCTCGACCACCACGTGGGCATCGTGCCCGGCAGCCCCGGGATGGGCGAGCCTGGGTGGCGAGGACGGCAGGACTGCGCGCACCGGCTGCCGTGGGCTCGACGGACCGGTGGGGGTCGCGACCACACCCTTCGCCGGCCGCTGCCGGCGCCGCCCGGAACCGAGCGCGTGGCGGATGCTCTCGGGCGTCATGTCGCCGGCCACCGGTCGCCTCCCCGGTGACCAGGCCGTCCTGACGTGCCGCCGGCCGCACCACCTCCTCGGGGGACATCGGGGCTGTGGACGGCGGCGCGGGGTGCGCGATGCGGGGGAGCGGGGCGGCAGGCCGTAGGATTAGGCGTCATCTCCCCCATTCAGGAACGAGTTCTCCGCATGTCCGTGCGCAGCCGCGACGACCTCCGCAACGTCGCCATCGTGGCCCATGTCGACCACGGCAAGACCACCCTCGTCGACGCGCTGTTGTGGCAGTCAGGGGTGTTCCGCGCCAACCAGGACGTCGCCGACCGGGTCATGGACTCCGGTGACCTGGAACGGGAGAAGGGCATCACCATCCTCGCCAAGAACACCGCGGTGCGGTGGGGCGAGACCACGATCAACATCATCGACACGCCGGGCCACGCCGACTTCGGCGGCGAGGTCGAGCGCGGCCTGTCCATGGTCGACGGCGTGGTGCTGCTGGTCGACGCCAGCGAGGGGCCGCTGCCGCAGACGCGGTTCGTGCTGCGCAAGGCGCTGCAGGGCCGGCTGCCCATCGTCGTCGTGGTGAACAAGACCGACCGGCCCGACGCTCGCATCGCCGAGGTGGTCGACGAGACCTACGAGCTCTTCATCGACCTGCTCGACGACAACGCCGACCAGGCCGCGCTCGACTTCCCGATCGTCTACGCCTGCGCCCGCGACGGCAAGGCCTCCATCGAGCGGCCGGCCGACGGCGCGATGCCCGACTCCGAGAACCTCGCGCCGCTCGTCGACACCGTCCTGAAGACCATCCCGGCGCCCACGTACACCGAGGGCGCGCCGCTGCAGGCCCACGTCACCAACCTCGACGCGTCGCCGTTCCTGGGCCGCCTCGCGCTGTGCCGCGTCCACGAGGGCGAGATCGCCAAGGGGGCGCAGGTCGCCTGGTGCCGCAAGGACGGCAGCATCGAGCGGGTCAAGGTCACGGAGCTGCTCATCACCGAGGCGCTCGAGCGGGTCCCGGCCGAGAAGGCCGGCCCGGGCGACATCATCGCCGTCGCCGGCATCCCCGAGATCACCATCGGCGAGACCCTGGCCGACGTCGACGACCCACGGCCGCTGCCGCTCATCACCGTCGACGAGCCGGCGCTGTCGATGACCATCGGCGCCAACACGTCGCCGCTGTCCGGCCGCTCCGGCGGCACCAAGGTGACGGCGCGGCTGGTCAAGGACCGCCTCGAGTCCGAGCTGGTCGGCAACGTGTCGCTCCGGGTGCTCCCGACCGAGCGCCCCGACGCGTGGGAGGTGCAGGGCCGCGGCGAGCTGGCGCTGGCCATCCTCGTCGAGCAGATGCGCCGCGAGGGCTTCGAGCTCACCGTCGGCAAGCCGCAGGTCGTCACCCGCGAGATCGACGGCAAGGTGCACGAGCCGGTCGAGCGGCTCACCATCGACTGCCCCGAGGAGTACCTCGGCGCGATCACCCAGCTGCTCGCCGTCCGCAAGGGCCGCATGGAACAGATGACCAACCACGGCACCGGCTGGATCCGCATGGAGTTCGTCGTGCCGGCCCGCGGGCTCATCGGGTTCCGCACCGACTTCCTCACCGAGACCCGCGGCACCGGCCTCGCCCACCAGGTCTTCGACAGCTACGAGCCCTGGTTCGGCGAGCTGCGCACCCGCCCCAGCGGCTCGCTCGTGGCCGACCGGTCCGGCACCGCCACGTCCTACGCGATGATCAACCTGCAGGAGCGCGGCACGCTCTTCGTCGAGCCGACCACCGAGGTGTACGAGGGCATGATCGTCGGCGAGAACTCCCGCGCCGACGACATGGACGTCAACATCACCAAGGAGAAGAAGCTCACCAACGTCCGCTCCAACGCCGACGAATTCGAGAAGCTCGTCCCCGCGCGCAAGCTGTCGCTCGAGCAGGCGCTCGAGTTCTGCCGCGACGACGAGTGCGTCGAGGTCACGCCGAAGGCGGTCCGGATCCGCAAGGTGGTGCTCGACGCCGCCACCCGCGGCCGCGCGGCCGCCCGCCGCAAGCACGCCAACTGACGCGATGACCTGCTGCTCAGGAAGTCACAGTCCTGTTGCGAGTGGTGAGGCGGCGAGGCTCAGGACTTGCCCTGGGAGGCGAACGGCGCATAGAAAGTGACGGGCACATATCGGCCGAACGGCCGATGGTGGCAATGAAGCCGGCCGGGTCCGCAGCAGCCACGTCACGCCTCGGGCAGATCCCAGGAGGAAATCCCATGCCAGTCTCGCGCCGCACGTCGGTGGTGCTGGGAGCCGTCGCACTCGCCCTCACGCTGGGTGCCTGCGGCGGTGGTGACGACCAGAGCGGCGCCGCCGCCGACGGGGGCAACACCGTCTCCGTCCGTGGCTGCAACCCGCAGAACCCGTTCGTCCCGGCGAACACCAACGAGGTCTGCGGTGGTGACGTCCTCGACCAGATCTTCTCCTTCCTGGTGAGCTACAACCCCGAGACCGGCGCGCCCGAGAACGAGATCGCCGCCGACATCAGCTCCGAGGACAACCTCGTCTGGACCATCACGCTCGAGGAGGGCTGGACGTTCCACGACGGCAGCCCGGTCACGGCGAGCAGCTTCGTCGACGCCTGGAACTGGGCCGCGTTCGGCGGCAACGCCACGCTGAACAGCTACTTCTTCGAGCCGATCCAGGGCTACGCCGAGGTCCAGGGCGAGCTCGACACCGAGGGCAACTACATCGACGGCTCCGGGCCCGAGACCATGTCCGGCCTCGAGGTCGTCGACGAGCGCACGTTCACCGTCACGCTCACCCAGGCCGAGTCGCAGTTCCCGATGCGCCTGGGCTACACGTCGTTCGCCCCGCTGCCACAGTCGTTCTTCGACGACCCCGAGGCGTTCGGCCAGCACCCCATCGGCACCGGGCCGTTCCAGTTCGACTCGTGGGAGCCGAACATCGACATCCGGATCTCCGCCTACGAGGACTACAACGGCGAGGTCAAGCCCAGCATCGACGGCGCGATCTACCGCATCTACGAGAACGACGACGCCGCCTACAACGACCTGCAGGCCGACCAGCTCGACATCATGCCGCTGCTGCCGACGTCGGCCCTGGCCGGCGACACGTACAAGATCGACCTCGGCGACCGGTTCGTCGAACGCACGACGGGCGTCCTCGACACCATCACGTTCGCGCCCGAGTCCAAGGACCCAGCGTTGGCCGATCCGGATCTTCGGCACGCCATCTCGATGGCGATCAACCGGGATGAGATCGTCGACAAGATCTTCTCCGGCGCCCGGACCCCGGCCACCGGCTGGGTCTCGCCGGTCGTGCCCGGCTTCCAGGAAGGCGCCTGCGGGACGTTCTGCCAGTACGACCCGGTCGCCGCGAAGGCGCTGTTCGACGAGGCCGGCGGCTACGACGACACTCTCACGCTCGCGTACAACAGCGACTCCGACCACAAGGCCTGGGTCGACGCCGCCTGCAACTACATCAGCACGGCGCTGGAGGTGCCGTGCGTCGGACAGGGAGAGGTCGACCTCGCCACGTTCCGCGACAAGATCACGAACCGCGAGATGACGGGCATGTTCCGCACCGGCTGGCAGATGGACTACCCGGCGCAGGAGAACTTCCTGGTGCCGATCTTCGCCACCGGCGCCTCGGCGAACGACGGCGACTACGAGAATCCCGAGTTCGACACCGCGGTCAGCGAGGCGGCCACCCTCGACGGCGACGCCGCCATCGCGAAGTACCGCGAGGCCGAGGCGATGCTGGCCGAGCGGATGCCGGCCATCCCGCTCTGGCACCGCGTGAGCATCGGCGGCTACTCCACCCACGTCGAGAACGTGAACATCACGGTGTTCCAGACCGTCGACCTGGTCTCCGTGCGGACGACCAACGGCTGACGCCCGCGCCGTCCGGCCCGCCGTCCGCGCACCTGGCGGCGGGCCGGCCCGCGACGCCGTACAGTCTGACCCGGCGCGCGCAGGGCAGCGCTGCTGATCGCTGAAGGAAGGTCATGGGCCGGTACGTCGTCCAGCGCCTCGGCCAGATGGTGCCGGTGGTCATCGGGACCACGTTCCTCATCTACGCCCTGGTGTGGGCGCTGCCGGGCGACCCGTTCGCCGGCAAGTGCGGCGACCGGCCATGTCCGGAGAACTACGTCCAGCGCATGACGGCGGCCTACAACCTCGACGACCCGCTGCCCGTGCAGTACGTGAAGTACATGGGCAGCCTGCTCACCGGCGACTTCGGCCAGACCTTCACCGGGGCGTCCGTCGCCGACGAGCTGCTGAGCCGCTACCCCACGACCCTCAAGCTGACGCTTCTGGCCATCGCGGTCGAGGTGGTCGTCGGCATCGCGGCCGGGGTGCTGGCCGGGATCCGCCGCGGCGGGTTCCTCGACAACCTGGTCCTGGTCAGCACGCTGGTGCTGGTGTCGGTCCCGGTGTTCGTCACCGGGCTGCTGGCGCAGGCGACGTTCGGCGTGCGCCTCGGCTGGTTCCCGGTGACCTTCGACGGCACGTTCTTCTCGCTGGTCCTGCCCGCCGTGGTCCTGGGCAGCCTGTCACTGGCGTTCGTGGCCCGGCTGACCCGGGCGAACCTGGTCGAGAACCTCCGCGCCGACTACGTCCGCACCGCGATCGCCAAGGGCCTGCCGCGCCAGCGCGTGGTCGGCGTGCACACCCTGCGGAACTCGCTGATCCCCGTGGTGACGTTCGTCGGGGCCGACCTCGGCGGGCTGCTCGGCGGCGCCGTCGTCGTCGAGGGCATCTTCAACATCCCCGGTGTCGGCGACATGATCTTCCGCGGGATCAACGCCCACGAGGGCGGCACCGTGACCGCCGCCGTCACCGTCCTCGTCCTCGTGTTCCTGATCGTGAACCTGCTGGTCGACCTCCTGTACGCGGTGCTCGACCCGAGGATCCGTCATGCATGACCGACGACGGAGCCGGCGGCGGGGCCGGCGCGGGGGCGGCCACGCGGCGAGCGCGCCCCGGTCGCTGGCCGGCGACGCCTGGCAGGACCTGCGCAGCAGCCCGCTCTTCGTGATCTCGGCCGTCATCATCGTCGTGCTGATCGCCATGGCCGTCGTGCCCGGGTTGTTCACCAGCCGCGACCCGCAGGACTGCGACCTCGCGCTCTCGCGCCAGGCGCCGAGCGCCGGCGCCTGGTTCGGCTACGACCTGCAGGGCTGCGACCTCTACACGCGGACGGTCTACGGCGCCCGCGCCTCGATCCTGGTCGGCGTGCTGACGACGGTCGGCGTCGCGGTCGTCGGCAGCGTGGTCGGCATGCTGGCCGGCTACCACGGCGGCCGCCTCGACGCCGTGCTGTCGCGCGTCACCGACATGTTCTTCGCCGTCCCCATGCTGCTGGGCGCGATCATCGTGCTGGCCACGTTCCCGTCGACCGTCGACACGCCGGCCTGGCAGACCATCGGGAAGGTGGTCCTGGCGCTGGGCCTGCTCGGCTGGACGACGGTGGCCCGGCTCATGCGCTCGACCGTGATCCAGGTCAAGCAGGCCGACTTCGTCAACGCCGCGCGGGGGCTCGGCGCGGGGTCGCGGCGGATCCTGCTGCGCCACGTCGTCCCCAACGCCATGGCGCCGGTCATCGTCTACGCGACGATCGTCCTCGGCGTGTTCGTCGTCCTCGAGGCGACGTTGTCGTTCCTGGGGATCGGCCTGCAGGCGCCGGTCATCTCGTGGGGCATCGCGATCAGCGAGGCCCGTACGTACGTGCGCCAGTCGCCGCACATGCTGTTGTTCCCGAGCGTCTTCCTGTCGGCGACGGTGCTCGCGTTCATCATGCTCGGCGACGCCGTCCGCGACGCCTTCGACCCGAAGCTGCGCTGAACGGGGTGTGACCCCGGACACCCGTGTGACCGGCGCCACGGCAATGCCGCAAACATCACGTTAACGGACTGGTCTGGCCGAAGATTCCGCAGCTCACGCGGCTGTGAGGCGGCAGGATCACAGCAATCAGCCAGTATGGTCACAGTCCGGTTGCGTTGTGAGTCGCCGGTGCGGTCAGGCTTGCCCGCAGGAGAGCCCGGGTTTAGAAATGAGGGCGCGGATCGGGATCGCGACCGTACCCGGCTGCGCGCGGATCCGCACCACTGTGGCGAGGCCGATCGGCCACGCCCTTGAACACCACAGGGCGCAGGCCCGTTTGAGGAGGATTCCATGCGAGGCTCTGCCCGCAGAGGATTCGCGGTCGCAGCAGTAGGTCTGACCCTCGTGCTCGCCGCGTGCGGCGGCGACGACGGCGGCGACGACAGCGGTTCGGGCGGCGACGGCGGTTCCGGCGATGGCCCGACCGGCTCGGTGTCGATCAACAGCACCCAGCCGGAGAACCCGCTGATCCCGACCACCACCAACGAGGTCGGTGGCGGCAACATCGTCGACGCGATGTGGACCGGCCTGGTCTCCTACGACTCCGAGACCGGCGAGCCCGGCCTCGCCGTCGCCGAGTCCATCGAGCCGAACGAGGACTTCACGCAGTTCACCATCACCATCGGTGACGGCTGGACCTTCCACGACGGCACGCCGGTCACGGCGCAGAGCTTCGTCGACGCGTGGAACTTCGGTGCGGCCGGCGCGAACGCCCAGCTGAACCAGTACTTCTTCGGCCCCGACGGCGCGAACATCGCCGGCTTCGACGAGGTAGCCGGCCAGACCGACGACACCGGCGCGTTCGTCCCGGGCTCGGCCACGGCCGAGACCATGAGCGGCCTCGAGGTCGTCGACGACACCACGTTCACCGTGACCCTGGGCGCGCCGAACTCGCTGTTCGAGACGATCATCGGCTACTCGGCGTTCTACCCGATGCCCGAGAGCTTCTTCTCCGACCAGGAGGGCTTCATCGCCCACCCGATCGGCAACGGCCCGTTCGAGTTCGTCGAAGAGGTGCCGAACCAGTCGATCACCCTGCAGGCGTACGCCGACTACGCCGGCGACCCGAAGCCGCAGGTCGAGACGGTCGAGTACCGCATCTATGCCGACCTCGACGCCGCCTACGCCGACGTCGTCTCCAACCAGCTCGACATCCTCGACAAGATCCCGCCGGTGGGTCTGGCCGGCGACGTCTGGAAGACCGACCTCGAGGGCCGGTCGGCCTCGGAGCCGCTGTCGACCCGGTTCACCAGCCTCACCTTCCCGCTGACCAACACCGAGGCCTGGGCCGACGCGAACCTGCGCAAGGCCATCTCGAGGGCCATCGACCGCGAGGCGGTCATCGCGGCGGCCTACGGCCCGGGCAACTACGTGCCGGCCAACAGCTGGGTCCCGCCGGGCAACGACGGCTACGTCGAGGGCACCTGCGGCGAGTGGTGCGAGTTCGACGCGGCGGCGGCGCAGGAACTCTACGCGCAGACGGCCGGAGTCCAGGGCACGCTGCTGATCTCCAGCAACGCCGACGGCGGCCACCGCGAGTGGGTCAGCGCAGCTTGCACCTCGATCACGAACACTCTGGGCATCGACTGCCAGGGCGACTTCAACCCCGACTTCGGCTCGTTCCGCGCCCGGGTCAACGCCAACGAGATCACCAACCCGTTCCGTACGGGCTGGGTCGCCGACTACCCGTCGATCCAGAACTTCCTGGCGCCGCTCTACACCTCGAACGGCTCGGCGAACGACGGCGGGTACTCCAACCCGCAGTTCGACGAGCTCATCCGTCAGGCCGCCGGCCTCGAGGGCGAGGAGGCGCTCGCGCTGTACAACGAGGCCGAGACGCTGCTGGCCGAGGACATGGCGATCATTCCGCTCTGGTACGACAACGGCCAGCGCGGCTGGTCCGAGAACGTCAACGAGCCGGGCTTCACCTGGAAGGGCTACGTCGACCCGCTGTCGATCTCGGTGAAGAACTGATCGGTTCACTGGTGGTCTAGAGTCGCAGCGGTCGGTTGCGGGGCGTTCATCTCGTGGCATGCGAGATGGACGCCCCGCACGCTGGCGCAAACCGTTGCGCACGGAAAGGTGGGTCATGGGCCGGTACGTCGCGCGCCGCCTGCTCCAGATGATCCCGGTGGTCATCGGCACGACGTTCATCATCTACGCCCTGGTGTGGGCGCTGCCCGGCGACCCGTTCGCCGGTCGGTGCGGCGCCCGGCCGTGCCCGGCGGCGTATGTCGCGGAGATGACGGACAAGTACAACCTCGACGACCCGCTGCCCATCGCGTACATCCAGTACCTGGGCAATCTGATCCGCGGTGACTTCGGCGAGACGTTCCAGGGTCTCTCGGTGGGCGAGGAGCTGCTGCGGGCCTACCCGACCACGGTGAAGCTGGCGCTGGTCGCCATCGTCTTCGAGATCCTCATCGGCATCGGCGCCGGCATCCTGGCCGGGCTCCGCCGCGGCAGCTACATCGACAATCTCGTCCTGGTGTCGACGCTGGTCGTGGTCTCGATCCCGGTCTTCGTCATCGGCTCGGTGCTGCAGCTGTTCCTCGGGATGCGCTGGGGAATCTTCCCGGCCACCGTCGGCAGTGATGACAGCTTGTACAACCTGATCCTGCCGGGCTTCGTGCTCGCCGCGCTCTCCCTCGCCTACGTGGCGAGGCTGACCAGAACCAGTCTGGCCGAGAACCGCCGAGCCGATTACGTCCGCACGGCGGTGGCGAAGGGCTTGCCGCAGCGCCGGGTCATCGGCATCCACACGATGCGCAACTCGCTGATCCCGGTCATCACCTTCATCGGCGCCGACTTCGGCGCGCTGCTCGGCGGTGCCATCGTCACCGAGGGCATCTTCAACGTCCCCGGCGTGGGGAACCTCATCTTCCGTTCCGTCACCAGCAGGGACGGTGTCATGGTCACCGGCGCGGTGACCGTCCTGGTTCTCGTGTTCCTCCTGGTGAACCTGCTGGTCGATCTCATCTACGGCTGGCTCGACCCGAGGATCAGTCATGGCTGACCCCACACCCCCCGTCGTCGCCGAGGCCGAGGCGCCCCGGACGGCGGTCCGCTCGCTGGGCCGCGACGCGTTGCACGACCTCGTGCGCAAACCGACCTTCCTCGTCTCGGCCACCCTGTTCGTGGTCTTCGTCGTCATGGCGATCGCGCCAGGGCTGTTCACGTCGCTGACTCCGAACTCCTGCGACCTGGCACTCAGCCGGCAGGGTCCCAGCGGCTCGGCCTGGTTCGGCTACGACAACAACGGCTGCGACGTGTACACGCAGACCATCTACGGGGCGCGCGCGTCGATCATGGTGGGCGTGCTCACGGCCATCGGCGTGCTGATTCTCGGCGGCATCGCCGGTACGGTCGCGGGCTTCTACGGCAAGACCACCGACACCCTCGTGTCGCGGCTGGGTGACATCTTCTTCGGCATCCCGCTGCTGCTGGGCGCACTGATCGTGCTGGTCTCGTTCCCGTCGGGACCCGAGACGCCGGAGCTGGTCACCATCTCGAAGGTCGTGCTCTCACTCGCCGTGCTGGGCTGGCCGCAGATCATGCGCATCACCCGCTCCTCGGTGCTGCAGGTGCGCTCGGCCGACTACGTCCAGGCGGCCCGCGCGCTCGGCGCCGGCGGCGCCCGGATGATCGTCAAGCACGTCGTGCCGAACTCGATCGCCCCGGTGATCGTCGTCGTCACGATCGCGATCGGCGGCTACATCGCGGCGGAGGCCACCCTGTCGTTCCTGGGCGTCGGGCTGCAGCCGCCGGTGGTGTCGTGGGGCCTGGCCATCAGCCGAGCCCAGGACTACGTCCGCACGTCGCCGCATATGCTGTTGTTCCCGGCGTCAGCGCTGTCTCTGTGTGTGCTGGCCTTCATCATGCTCGGTGACGCCATACGTGACGCGCTCGATCCGAAGCTGCGTTGAGCGACATCACAGGAGGAGGGCGACGAGTGGCGACCACGCAAGCCGGCATCGCACCGCGGCCGGACCAGGCGGGGGTGACCCCGCTGCTGGAGGTCGAGAACCTGCAGGTCGAGTTCCGCACCCGCGACGGTGTGGCCAAGGCCGTCAACGGGGTGTCGTACACGCTGCACGAGGGTGAGACCCTCGCGGTGCTGGGGGAGTCCGGCTCGGGCAAGAGCGTCACGGCGCAGGCCATCATGGGCATCCTCGACAGCCCGCCCGGGTTCGTCACCGGCGGCGCCGTCCGCTTCCGCGGCCAGGACCTGCTGGCCCTGCCCGACGACGAGCGCCGGGCCTACCGCGGTCGCAGCATCTCGATGATCTTCCAGGACGCGCTGTCCGCGCTGAACCCGGTGTTCCCGGTCGGCTGGCAGATCGCGGAGATGTTCCGCGTCCACGAGGGCCTGTCGAAGAAGGACGCGAAGCAGCGCGCCGTCGAGCTCATGGAGCAGGTGCGCATCCCGGCCGCCCGCGAGCGGGCCGGCGACTACCCGCACCAGTTCTCCGGCGGCATGCGCCAGCGCATCATGATCGCCATGGCCATCGCGCTCGACCCCGACGTGCTCATCGCCGACGAGCCCACCACGGCGCTCGACGTCACCGTCCAGGCACAGATCATGCAACTGCTGGCCGACCTGCAGCGCGAGCGGAACATGGGCCTGATCCTCATCACCCACGACCTCGGCGTGGTCGCCGACGTCGCGGACAAGATCGAGGTCATGTACTCCGGGCGCATCATGGAGCAGGCGCCGGTGCACGACATCTACGCCGCGCCCGCCCACCCGTACACCAAGGGACTCCTCGAGTCGATCCCGCGGGTCGACCTCAAGGGCCAGGAGCTGTCGGCGATCAAGGGGCTGCCGCCGAACCTCACGAACATCCCGGCCGGCTGCGAGTTCCGGCCGCGGTGCCCTTACGCGCGCGACATCTGCAAGGAGCAGCGGCCGCCGCTGGCCGAGGTCGTTCCCGGCCGGTTCAGTGCGTGCCACTTCGCACAGGAGGTGCTCGAGGGTGACATCGAACCCGCCCAGCAGTGACGTCGTGCTGGAGGTCGACGACCTCGTCAAGCACTTCCCGCTGACCACCGGGGTGGTCGTCAAGCGACAGGTCGGTGCCGTCAAGGCGGTCGACGGCGTGTCGCTGCAGCTGCGCCGGGGCGAGACGCTCGGCATCGTCGGTGAGTCCGGCTGCGGCAAGTCGACCCTGGCGAAGCTGCTCATGCGGCTCGAGGAGCCCACCAGCGGCAAGGCGCTCTTCAAGGGCCAGAACATCTACGACCTCAAGGGCCGGGCCCTGCGCGAGCTGCGCCGGAACATCCAGATCGTGTTCCAGGACCCCTACTCGTCGCTGAACCCGCGCATGACCGTCGGCGACATCATCGGCGAGCCGTTCGACATCCACCCCGAGGTGGCGCCGCGCGGCCAGCGGCGCAAGCGTGTCCAGGAACTGCTCGACGTCGTCGGCCTCAACCCCGAGCACATCAACCGCTACCCGCACCAGTTCTCCGGCGGCCAGCGCCAGCGCATCGGCATCGCCCGCGGTCTCGCGCTGCGGCCCGAGATCATCATCTGCGACGAGCCGGTGTCCGCCCTCGACGTGTCGGTGCAGGCTCAGGTGGTCAACCTGCTCGAAAGCCTGCAGGACGAGTTCGGGCTGTCCTACATCTTCATCGCACACGACCTCTCCGTGGTCCGGCACATCTCCGACCGGGTCGCCGTCATGTACCTCGGCCGCATCGTCGAGACCGGCACCGACGCGCAGATCTACGAGCGGCCGACGCACCCTTACACCCAGGCACTGCTCTCGGCCGTGCCGGTGCCGGACCCGTCCGTGCGGGGGCAGCGCCAGCAGATCATCCTCACCGGCGACGTCCCCAGCCCGGCCAACCCGCCCAGCGGCTGCCGGTTCCGGACCCGCTGCTGGAAGGCCACCGACAAGTGCGCCGAAGAGGACCCCGCGCTGACGGTGCGGCCGGGCAGCGACCACGAGTCCGCGTGCCACTACGCCGCCGTTCGCGAGGACGTCGTCGTCCAGCACTAGCTGCAACGCGACTGCAACGTGTCGTCGCCTACCCTCGTCTCACGACCGGGCGGGCCGCCCATCAAACCCAGCCCGCCCATTGCCCGCCCGGTCGAACTCCTCCGAACTCCTTCGAGCGATCAGGCGAGCCCGGCTGCGTCGTTCTCGCAGGTCAGCCCGCGTGGCCGAGTTCGCCGTCGAGGCCCGTGAGCACGGCGGCCGCCTCGGCGCGGTGGGGCGAGTCGGGGGCCAGCCGGTCGAGGCAGGCCCGCCAGATCTGGGCGTCCTCTCGACCGGCGGGCGACGTGGCGTAGCTCCGTAACGCCTCGCTGTCGCCGGAATCGAGCAGCACGTTGCGCAGCCAGCCGTGCAGCCGGTAGCGCAGCGCGACGACCCCTGGCGCCGTCGACCGCGGCAGCAGTTCGCCCCGGTAGAGCTCGACGGCACTGCGGTGGTCGCCGCGGGTCAGCCGCTCCGCCACCTCCATGCCGTCGGTGCGCAGCTCGGTCTGCAGGCGGTACTGGCCGGCGGGGGAGACGAGGTCGGGCACCGTCTTGCGCAGCCGCGACATCTCCGCCCTGACGGTGACCTCGGCGGCGTCGTGCTCGTACAGCTGCCAGGCCAGCTCGCTGGCGGGCAGGCCGTCGGGGTGTTCGGCGAGCAGGAGCAGCAGCTCGGTGTGGCGCAGGCTCAGCTCGATGGTCCGGCCGCGGTGCGTCAGCAGGCCGCGCGGGCGGCCCAGGACCTCGAGGCGGCTGCCGGGCGCCGCGCCGACGCCCTCGCCGACCCCGTCGGTGGCGCCGAGCAGCCGCAGCTCGGCCTCGACCGCCGCGACGGCGGAGCGGACCAGGAACGCCGACTGCGGCGCCACCACGGCCGCGCCGCCGGTGATGTCGAGCACGCCGAGGATGTGACCGGTGAGAGGGTCGCGGATGGGCGCGGCGGTGCAGCTCCACGGCTGCACGCTGCGCGTGTAGTGCTCGCTGCCGAAGACCTGGACGGTCTCGCCGACCGCCAGCGCGGTGCCGATGGCGTTGGTGCCCATGGCGTCCTCGCGCCAGTTCGCGCCGGCGACGAGGTGCAGCCGCTCGGCCCGGCGGCGCAGGTCCTCGTCGCCCTCGGCCCACAGCAGCCGGCCCTGGGCGTCGCCGACGATGACCAGCACGCCGGCCTCGGCGGCGTCGTCGATGAGCAGCCGGCGCACCACCGGCATGGCGTGGCGCAGCGGGTGAGTGGCGCGCGCCTCGGCGAGGGCGTCGTCGGACAGCGTGATGGGGGAGCCGGTCCGGTCGGGGTCGACGTGCAGGGCGGCGGAGCGGCGCCAGGACTCGAGGACCATCGGCCGGACCTCGGCATGACCGCGCGGGTCGGCGCGAAGGAAGTTCTCGTGGGCTTGCGCGGTGATGCGCCACCGGCTGACGGGGTCGGCGCCGTACGGGAGTGCGAGCGAGAGTCTGGGCACGTCACTCCTCCTGGGGAGGTGGTCCGCGGACAGGCCTAGCGTAGGGCGTCCCGGGCCGGGCCGACGGCCGAACCCCGGTGATCGGCGGGCTGTCGGAGGGCGTGCATAGGGTGGAGAGCATGCCCGTCGAGCTTCCCGAGCGCCGCCTGCTGCTGGTTCACGCCCACCCCGACGACGAGTCCATCGGCACCGGCGCCACCATGGCCCGCTACGCCGCCCAGGGCGCCCACGTCACGCTCGTCACCTGCACTCGGGGCGAGCTGGGCGAGATCATCCAGCCGGAGCTGGCCCACCTCGGGCCCGAGCACGACGACGCCCTCGGCCCGCACCGCGCCGGCGAGCTGGCCGCCGCCATGGCCCAGCTGAAGGTCACCGACCACCGGTTCCTGGGTGGTCCGGGCCGGTACCGCGACTCCGGCATGGTGTGTGGGGTCCCGACGGCCGCCGCGCGGTCGCGCCCGACCAGATCGACCCGCGCTCGTTCTGGGCCGCCGACCTGCTCGAGGCCGCCGACCACCTCGTCGCCGTCATCCGCGAGGTCCGGCCCCAGGTGCTCGTCACCTACGACGAGCACGGCGGCTACGGGCATCCCGACCACATCCAGGCGCACCGGGTGGCCACCTACGCGCACGCTCTCGCCGCCGTCCGGTCCTACCGCTCCGACCTCGGGCCGGCCTGGCAGGTTGCCAAGGTGTACTGGACGGCCACGCCGCGCCAGCTCATGCAAGAGGCGCTGACGGCCGCCCACCAGCGCGGCGACACCGGATTCGAGCACGTCGCCACGGCCGACGACTTCGGCTACGTGGTCGACCAGGCCGACATCGACGCCGTCGTCGACGGTACCGAGTTCCTCGACGCGAAGATGGCCGCCATGCGTGCCCACGCCACCCAGATCGACGTGCACTGGCCGTACTTCGCGCTCTCCGACCGGGTCGGGCAGCCGCTGTGGGCGCAGGAGCACTTCCGGCTGGCCCACGGACGGCGGGGCCCCGCCGACCCCGCCACGGGCTTCGAGACCGACCTCTTCGGCGGCGTCACGTCGTGACGGTCGCGCCAGGGGCGGCGCCGTCCGTCACGCCGGCCGGCCGGGCCGCGGGTCCGTCGTGGCGGTCGCGGATGCTGTCCGCGCTGGCCGTGACGGCGCTCGGGGCGGTCACCGTCGTGGTCGCCGTGTGCGGGTCGTTCGTGCACCGGTGGGCCAACCCGTTCGGGATGTTCCTGGCCATCGGCGGCGCCGTCGGAGTGGCGATCCTGGCGCGGGTGGTCGCACACAGCCGGCTCGGGCTGGGAGTCATCGCCCTGCTGTGGCTGGCGCCCGTCATCGTCATCTCGGAGTCGCTCGCGGGCACCGAGGGCGTCATCATGAACGACGAGTTCGGCCTGATCTTCCTCGTCGGCGGGACGATCGGCCTGGCCATCGTGTTGGGCATGGGCGTTGAGGCCAGATCGGCTCGACGAGTGACGTAAGATGCGCGGGGCAAGACCTGACTACTGACGAATTGCGCATATTCAAACCGATAGGTGCTCGAGCGTGACCGACAACCCAGCTGGCCGAAGCGATGCCACGGCCGGTCCCGCCGACCACGGCGAGACCGCCGGCGTTCGTGCGGACCAGCCCGCCGGCGGGCCGGCGGTGACGTCTTCGGCAGACCCTACCGGGTCGCCCGGAAACGGATCCGCGGACCCCGCTGCTGAGACGAACGGCACACCGCGCGGCGACGCCGCGGGCGACGGTGGTGGCGTGGCGCCCGTGCGCCGCACGACCATCGCCGCCTCGGCGGCCACCCTGGCGGCCAAGCGCGCCGCCAAGGCACGCGCTGCCGCCGAGGCACAGGCCCGCGCCGCCGCTGGCGACGGATCGGATGACGGCGCGAGTGGTGCTCGCGCGAGCGGTGATCGCGCGAGCGGTGCCGCCGGTGGCGACGCCGCGGCTTCGGGCGGCGCGGCTTCGGGCGGCACGACTTCGGGCGGCGCGGCCGTTGGCCGTGCGGATCGGCCGGGCCACGGTGGTGACGTGCGCGGAGACCGTGCGACCACGGGTCGCGAGGCTGCGGCCGCCGGCGACCGGGTCGACGGTCCCCGGGCCAGCGGTGACCCGCGCGCTGACCGCGCCGCCGAGCGCGAGTCGAGGTCCGGCGGCGCCGATTCCGCGGCCCGTTCCGGCCACCCGGCACCGCGTGGCGACGCCGAGGAGTGGTCGCCGTGGGCGCCGCCGCGGGAGCGGTCGCAGCGGTCCGACCAGCCGCGGCAGGCCGGCGACGAGCAGTCCCGTCGGCCGGCCCAGGAATGGTCGGCGTGGTCGCGGCCGCAGGACGGCACCGGCAGCGAGCAGCAGGCCGCACAGCCGAGCCCGGCCCCGTCGCCGTGGGCGCCGCCGGCGTGGGCCCAGCGGCCCGACGGCTCGGAGAACGGCGGGCAGCGGCCGGGTCCGGTCGACCTCCCGACCCGGCGGCGGCCCAGCAGCCCGACGCTCGGAGCGATGTCGGCCGCACAGCCGCCGGTCATCCCGGTCGACGAGCCGGCCCGACCGGTGCAGCCGCCGTCCGCGGCCACGCGGTTCGCCGGTGCGCAGGCCGTCGCCGGTGCGCAGGCGGCGCGGTCGCGGTCGGCCGAGGAGACTCCGGACCAGGCCGACCAGCCGGCCGGGCCGGTGCAGTCGCCGTCCGCCGCTTCGCGGTTCGCTGCCGGCGCGCAGGCCATCGCCGGTGCGCCGGCTGCGCGGTCCCGATCCTCCGAGCCGACCACGGACGACGCGGACGCCCACGCCGATGCCGCGGCGCCGGCTCCCGGGCGCCGGCCGGCACCGGGCAAGTCGAACGTCAAGGATCGCTCCACGTCCGGTCGCAAGTCTCCCGCGCTCGACCCGAGGCTGTCCGGCCCGGTCCCGACGGCCGCACAGGCACTCGCGGCGACCCCGGCCCAGGACGCCGCCGCCGGCGGTGCCGCTGAGGCGCAGGGCGCGCAGCCGCGGCTGTCCGGCCCGGTCCCGACGGCGCCGGCGTCCGCCGAGGCGCCGGCCGTCGAGCCGCCGGCCGCCGAGCAGGCGGCCGCCGGGGCGCCGGCCCAGGACGCCGACGCGACCGAGCCGACTCCCGAGGCGGCCCCCGCGGCTGCGTCCGCGGCCGCGGCAGCAGACCAGCCGGCAACGCCGGAGCCGGAGAATCCGGCCGAAGAGCCGAAGCGGCCGCGCGAGCCGGGCGTCCGGGCGGCGGGCATCTACACCCCGCCGCAGCGACCCGGTGATGCCACCGACCAGCCCACCGAGGCGTTCCCCGTCGGCGACGCACCGACCATGCCCGGCGTGCCGCTCCCGGCCTCGCTCGCCGCCGCCCTGCAGGCGGAGGACGACCAGCACGGCCCGGGCGACCGGTCCGGCACCGACGCGGGCAACGGAGCCGGACGCGCCACCGGGCGGCAGCAGCAGCGCTCCTTCGGCCAGGCGGCCACCGCGGCCGCCCTGCTCGATCCGTCCGGCGGCCGCGGCAACGGCGGCGGCAAGGACGAGGCGACCGGCGGCGACGGAGACGGCTCCGCGGGCGGCCGCAGCAAGCTGCGGGTCGCAGCGCTGGTCACGGCCGGCGTGGTCGTGGTGCTGGGCATCGGGTACGGCGTCGCGTACGCGGTCGCCGGCGACTCGCTGGCCCGGGGCGCGACGGTCGCGGGCATCGACGTCGGCGGCATGACGCCCGACGAGGCCGAGACCACGCTCAACGAGCAGCTGCCGGCGCTCGTCGATCAGCCGTTCAACCTGACCATCGGCGAGGGCGAGACCTCGTTCGAGCTGGTCCCGTCGGCGGCTGGCCTGAAGGTCGACGTACCGGCGACCATCGACGCGATCCCGGGCGGCAGCGCCAACCCGGTCTCGCTGTTCCGGGCGCTGCTCGGCGGCGGCGAGACCACCCCCGTCGCGGTCATCGACCGGGCGGCGCTCGAGGCCTCCCTCACCGAGATCGCCGCGCAGGCCGACATCGAGCCGGTCAACGGCGCGGTCGCGTTCGACGGGGGCGAGGTCGTCACCAGCGACCCGCAGCCCGGCCGGGCCGTCAACGCCGGCGCCACCATCGAGCGGCTGCACGACGTCTTCTTCGGCGCCGAGTCGCGACTGCCGCTCGGCGACGTGCCGCTGGTCATCGACGAGGTGCAGCCGGCCGTCAGCGCCGACGAGGTGCAGCGGGCCGTGGCCGAGTTCGCCGAGCCCGCCATGTCCGCGCCGGTCACCGTCGTCGCGGGCGAAGAGAGCGTCGAGCTGCCGCCGGAACTCGTCGGGCAGGCGCTCACCATGGCGCCCGATGACGCGGGCACGCTGCAGCCGGCGCTCGACGGCGCCAAGCTGACGGAGGTCGCCCGCGACCTGCTCACCGAGGTCGGCCAGGAGGGCCGCGACGCCACCATCACCATCGAGGGCGGCGAGCCCGTGGTCGTCCCGGCGCAGCGCGGCATGGGCATCGCACCCGAGACTCTCAGCGCGGCCCTGCTTCCGGTGCTGACGGCCGAGGGCGAGGCCCGCGAGGCCGCCGTCGAGCTGAGCGAGGTCGACCCCGAGCTCACCACCGCGGCGGCCGAGGAGCTCGGCGTCACCGAGGTGGTCGCCGAGTTCACCACGCGTTTCCCGCACGCCGAATACCGCAACGTCAACATCGGCACCGCGGCGGCGCGCATCGACAACACCCTGCTGCTGCCGGGCGAGGAGTTCAGCCTCAACGGCATCGTGGGCGAGCGCACCGAGGCCAACGGCTTCACCACCGGCACCATCATCGACGGCGGCCGGCTCGAGGAGTCCCTCGGCGGCGGCGTCTCGCAGGTGGCCACCACGACGTTCCACGCGGCGTTCCTGGCCGGTCTCGAGGACGTCGAGCACTGGCCGCACTCGATCTACTTCGACCGCTACCCGATCGGCCAGGAGGCCACGGTCGCCTGGGGCTCGAAGGACATGCGCTTCGCCAACGACACCCCGTACGGCGTCGTCGTCGACACCAACTTCACGCGGAGCAGCCCCGGCAACAGCGGCACCCTGAACGTGAAGATCTGGAGCACGAAGTACTTCACGGTCGAGACGTCGGTGTCCGAGCGGTCCAACTTCACGTCGCCGCGGACCATCTACGACACATCCGACAACTGCTCGGCACAGGGCGGCAGCCAGGGCTTCAGCATCACGTCGTACCGCCAGGTGTTCGACCCCGACGGCACGTTGGTCAAGGACGAGGCGGACCCCTGGACCTACAACCCGAACCACCGCGTCATCTGCGGCCCGGACCCGAGCGAGGGAAGCGGCAGCGGCGGCGACGGTGACGAGGACGGCGAGTAGCCCCTCACCCGGCCACGGACACCGCCGCCGGCTCAGCGCAGCCGGCGGTAGTGGTAGGCGTGGTGCTCGGCGAAGCCGGCCTTGCGATACGTCGCACGGGCCGGCTCGTTGGGCTCGGCGACCTGCAGGTACACGTCCGTCGCGCCGAGGCCGGCCGCCCACGCAGCCAGCCCGGCGACGATGTGGCCGCCCAGCCCGCGGCGCCGGGCCGACGGCGCCACCTCCACCGCCGTCACGCCCAGCCAGCGCCGCCCGCTCGGCGCGTCGCTGACCGCGCCCCGCGCGATCGCGACCCGGACGCCGTCGTCGTCCACCGAGGCGAACCCGGCGTTCGACGCGTTGACGAGCACGTCGACGGCGTGCGCGGGCAGGTCGCCGCCGCGGTAGTGGTAGCCGGCCAGCCAGTCGTCGTCGGGCCGGTCGTCGACCCGCACCGCGGGCAGCCCCGCCCGCTCGGCGCCGCGCACCACGGGCACCGGCGCGACCATCACGAACGTCCGGTCCTCAGGCGCCGGCCAGCCGTGCGCGTCCAGCAGGGGCCCGAGCGTGCGGCCGAGCGGCTCCGGCACCTGGAACGCCGGAACCAGCCCCCGCGCCCGGTACCAGTCCTCGACCCGGCCGACGGCGTCGGCGAGCGGCAGCCCGGGGTCGTCCAGCGGCATGACGGAGTTCGCCCGGCCGGTGAAACCGCGGGCGGCGCGCAGCAGCCAGCCGCCGAGCCACTCGGCCTCGAGCGGCCGCCAGCCGCGCAGCGCGGCGGCCTCGAGGTCGCGGACCTCGCGCCGCGTGACGGTGAGCTCGGGGATCGCCTTGACGGCGAGGACATCGCCAGCCGGCACCGCGACCACGTCGCCCCCGCGCGACGGCCGCACCCGCAGCACGTCGCCGGCCGCCTCGAGCACGCCGAGCACGTCGGTGGCGCCGTACTGCTCGCCGTGCAGACGGTAACGGACCACGACACGCCGCCCGACCAGGTCGGACGGGTCCTGATCCGTACTGGGCTGTCTCATAGGCTGACCTTGGTGCACGATGGACTAGGGGGCACCGCGATACTAGGGCTGAGCACGTTTGAGTAGCCGAACCGGATCCGGAACGGCTTGCGATAGGAGGACACCGCCGTGACGTACGTCATCGCGCAGCCTTGCGTCGACCTCAAGGACCTCGCCTGTGTCGAGGAGTGTCCGGTCGACTGCATCTACGAGGGCGAGCGGATGCTCTACATCCACCCGGATGAGTGCGTCGACTGCGGTGCGTGCGAGCCCGTGTGCCCCGTCGAAGCCATCTTCTACGAGGACGACGTGCCCGGCGAGTGGAAGGACTACACGCAGGCCAACGCGGAGTTCTTCGACGACCTCGGCTCGCCCGGCGGCGCCGCCAAGCTCGGTGCCATCGACAAGGATCACGCCGTCGTCGCGGCGCTGCCCCCGCAGGAGCACGAGGGGCATTGAGCCGGCCACAGCGCGTGCCACCGACGGTGCGGCTGCCCGACTTCCCCTGGGACGCCCTGGTCCCGTACGCGGAGCGGGCGGCGGCGCATCCGGACGGCATCGTCGACCTTTCGGTCGGCACGCCGGTCGACCCCACTCCCGAGGTCGTCCGCGCCGCCCTGGCGGCGGCGGCCGACGCTCCCGGCTATCCGACGACGCTGGGCACGGCCGCGCTTCGCGAGGCGGCCGTGCGCTGGCTCGCCCGCCGGGCCGGCGCCCCTGACCTCGATCCCGGTGCGATCATCCCGACCATCGGCTCGAAGGAGCTGGTGGCCTGGCTGCCGACGCTGCTGGGCCTGGGTCCCGGCGACGCGGTCGTCTTCCCGGAGCTCGCCTATCCGACGTACGACATCGGCGCCCGGCTGGCCGGGGCCGACCCCGTCGCCAGTGACTCCGCCACCGCGCTCGGCCCGCGCCGCGTCGGCCTGGTGTGGGTGAACTCGCCGGCCAACCCGCACGGGCGGGTGCTGCCGGCCGCGCACCTGGCCAAGGTGGTCGACTGGGCGCGCGAGCGCGGCGCCGTCGTCGCCTCCGACGAGTGCTATCTCGAGCTGGGCTGGGAGGAGCGGCCGGTCTCGGTCCTCGATCCCGCCGTCAACGGCGGCTCGCTCGACGGCCTGCTCGCCGTGCACTCGCTGTCCAAGCGGTCCAACCTGGCCGGCTACCGCGCGGGCTTCGTCGCCGGCGACCCCGCGCTGGTCCGGCAGGTGCTCGAGGTGCGCAAGCACGCCGGGCTCATGGTGCCCGCGCCGGTGCAGGCGGCCATGACGGCCGCCCTCGACGACGACGCCCACGTCGACCAGCAGCGCGTGCGCTACGCCCGCCGCCGCGACGTCCTGCGGGCCGCGCTGGCCGACGCCGGGTTCCGCATCGACCACTCCGCGGCCGGCCTCTACCTGTGGGCCACCCGCGACCAGCCGTGCTGGGACACCGTGGGCTGGCTCGCCGACCGCGGGATCCTGGCCGCACCGGGCGCCTTCTACGGCGCCGCCGGCGCCGGTCACGTGCGCGTCGCCCTGACCGCCACCGACGAGCGCATCGACGCGGCGGTCAAGCGCCTCACCGCCTGACCCGACCCGGCCAGGAATGATCACGTTCACCACCCGGTCCGGTGCCACACCAGGCCTGCGGCCCTCGTGAAGGACGCGAGGTCCTCGTGATGCGGGCGGCCGGCACATCACCAGGACATTCCTCGCTTCACGAGGGCTGCAGGCCTCGTGAAGCAGGGAATCGGGTGGTGAACGTGATCTCTCTGTCAGGGTTCTGCTACCGGGCGCTGTTCGACGGGGCGGGGCCTGGCGTGGTCGCCGGGTGACTCCAACGTGATCTGCCCGCTGTGTGTGGCTTCGGTAATGACGTGTCCATGGTGATCACGGGTGAGAGCCCGGCCGGGAGTGACTTGATAGA
>NZ_SMKL01000002.1 GCF_004348545.1 Jiangella ureilytica
CCTGATCGCCAAACACCTCGACAACAAAGGCAAACGCGGCGCCATGCGCGTGCTCAAACGCCACCTCACCGACGTCATCCACCGCACGCTCCGCCGCGACATCCCACCGCTGACCTGCCACCAGCCAACCGCTTGACATAGAAGCGTCATTCCCAGGCGGGGTCAGGCGATGCGGTGCTCCTCGAGCGCGTCCTCGTCGGGGTCGAGGCCGGCGCCGGGGACCTCGGGGACGGTGACGGTGCCGTCGGGGTTGAGGTCCGGCGTGTGCTTGTACACGCGCCCGGCCATGGCGTTGACCTCTTTCGGGTAGAACTCGAGGAGCGGCGCGTTCGGGATGGCCGCCAGCAGGTGCAGGTGCGCCTGCTGGTCGCCGTGCGGGCAGACGTCCAGGCCGTGCGCCTGCGCCATGGCGGCCACCTTCATGAACTCGGTGACCCCGCCCATGTAGCGGACGTCGGGGTTGAGGATGGCGACGGCCTGGGTGGCGACGAGGTCGCGGAACCCGTGCTTGGTGTACTCGTTCTCGCCGGTCGCGAGCGGGATCGTCGTGTGCGCGGCGATCTTGCGGAAGCCCTCGTAGTCGTCGGGCTGCACGGCCTCCTCGAACCAGAACGGCTCGTACGGCTCGGCCCGCCGCGCGAGCTGGATGGCCTCGTAGTACCGGTAGGCGCAGTTGGCGTCGAGCAGGAGCTTGACGTCGGGACCGACGGCCTCGCGCGCGGCGGCGATGCGGGTGATGTCGTCGTTGACGGGGACGGCGCCGATCTTCATCTTCACGGCGCGAGCACCCAGCGCGACGTACGACGACAGTTCGTCCTGCAGCCCGCCGACACCCTTGCCCTCGGTGTAGTAGCCACCGGCGATGTAGATCGGGATGTCCTTGCGGAAGCCGCCGAGCAGCGCGTACAGCGGCAGCCCGGCCACCTTGGCCTTGATGTCCCAGAGCGCGATGTCGATGGACGACAGCGCCCGGGTCTCGTTGCCGCGACGGCCGGAGAGCTTCGGGCTCCACAGGTCGGCCCAGATGCGCTCGGTCATGAGCGCGTCGCGGCCGACCAGCTGCGGCAGGAACGAGGCGCGCAGCTCGTTCTCGCCGGCCCGCGGCCGGCCGACGCCGTAGCCGGTGACCCCGGCGTCGGTCTCGATCGTCACCACCGTCATCTCCGACGTGGTGTACGTGTGCAGCCCGTTGGTGATCGGGACCTCACGCTTCCACTCGTAGTCGGCGGTCGACACCCGGGTGATGGTGACGCTCATCGGCGCTCCTCGGTGGTCAGTCGCCGGCCGTGCCGACGACGATGCTGCGCAGGTTGGTGAACTCGCGGGCGCCCGCCACGCCGAGCTCGCGGCCGTAGCCGCTGTGCTTCACGCCGCCGAACGGCAGCCGGCTGTCCGACGCGACGACGGCGTTGACGAACAGCGCGCCGGAGGTGATGCCCGCGCCCACGCGCATGGCCCTGTCGGTGTCGCGCGACCACACACTGGCCGCCAGGCCGTACCGCGTGCTGTTGGCCACCTCGACGGCGGTGTCGTCGTCGGGGACGGCGACGACGGCGGCCACGGGGCCGAAGGTCTCCTCCGTCATCACCGCCATCGACGGGGTCACGTTCGCCAGGACGGTGGGGGCGTACCAGCAGCCCGGCCCGTCCATGGGCGCGCCGCCCACCAGCACCCGGGCGCCGTCGGCGACGGAGCGCCGGACCTGGGCGTCGAGGGCGTCGACGAGGTCGGCACGCGCGAGCGGCCCGATCTGCGTCTGCGGGTCGGCCGGGTCGCCGACCACGAGCTCGGCGGTCGCCGCCGCCAGTCGCGTCGCGAACTCGCCGGCCAGGCTCTCGTGCACGACGAACCGCTTGGCCGACAGGCAGCTCTGCCCGCCGTTGAGGTAGCGCGACGCGACGGCCCGGGGCACGACGGCGTCGAGGTCGGCGTCGTCGAGCACGACGAACGGGTCGGACCCGCCCAGCTCGAGCACGCTCTTCTTGATCGCCGCGCCGGCCGCCGACGCGACGGCGGACCCGGCCCGCTCGCTGCCGGTGAGCGTGACGGCGGCGACGCGGTCGTCGGCGATCAGGTCGGACACCACCGAAGCGACGTCGGACTCGGCCAGCACCAGCGCGCCGAACAGCCCCTGCGACAGCCCCGCGTCGAGGCACAGCCGCTCCAGCGCGAGCGCGCAGCCGGTGACGTTCGGCGAGTGCTTCAGCAGCACCGCGTTGCCCGCCACCAGCGCCGGCGCCACGCACCGGATGACCTGCCAGTACGGGAAGTTCCACGGCATGACGGCGAGCAGCACGCCCAGCGGCTCGTACCGCGTCCACGCGCGGGCGCCGGGGCCACCGACGCCGTCGGCGAGCTCGTCGGCCAGCGCCGCCGGGCCGTGCTCGGCGTAGTAGTCGCACGCGGTGGCGCACTTGGCCACCTCGGCCATGGCCTCGCCGATCGGCTTGCCCATCTCGGCGACCGCCAGCTCGGCCAGGCTCTTCTGGTCGCGGCGCAGCGCCTCGCCGATGGCGGCGACCATGCGCGCCCGGTCGTGGCGGTCCGTCCGGGCCCAGTCGGCCTGCGCCCGGACGGCGCGATCCAGCAGGTCGTGCGCCGTCCGGGGGTCCATGACGGGGTACGAGGAGAGCTCGGTCCCCGTGGAGGGGTCGACGGTCGTGACGAAGCCGTGGCTCATGTGGTCCGCTCAGACGTCGATGGTCTCGTAGGTCTTGACCTCGCGGGCCTCGAGGTACTCGACGATGTGACCGAACACGTGCTTCTGGAAGTGCTCCGACGCCTTGTGCGCCTCGTAGCCGTCGGCGTCGGCGTACTGCTCGTAGAGGAAGAACGTGGTGGGGTCGTCGGGCGACACCTGCGCCTGGTAATACAGGCACGCGGCCTCGGCGCGAGACAGCGGGGTCATGGTCTCGATGACCTCGCGGACGCGCCCCTCCTCGCCGGGCTTGGCCTTCCAGACGGCGGCGACGACGAATGCCATGTCAGTCCCTTCGGATGGGGCGGGGGCCCACGCGGTTGCGCAGCACCCCCACCGGTTCGGCTTCCAGCTCGATCACGTCACCGGGCTTGAGCCGGCGATCGAGTTCCAGGCCGGAGCCGCCCTTGGCGGTCCCGGACCCCAGCAGCTCCCCCGGGCGCAGCGTCAGCTCCTCGGAGGCGTAGGCGATGAGGTCGGCGAACGTGTACCGCATGTTGGCGGTGGTGTCGCGACCCCACTCCTCGCCGTTGATGCGCACCGCGAGCCAGGTGTTGCCGGGGTCGATCTCGTCGGACGTGACGATGCACGGCCCGAGCACGTTGGAGCCGTCCCAGTCCTTCGCCTTGCCAGGACCCATGCCGACGGGCAGCTCGCTGCGCTGGGCGTCGCGCGCGGACATGTCGTTCCAGAGCGTGTAGCCGAAGACGTGGTCCAGCGCCTCGCCGGCCTTGATGTCCTTGCCCTGGCTGCCGATGATGACGGCCAGCTCCAGCTCGTGGTCCAGTTCGTCGGTGTAGGCAGGCCAGGGGATCTCCTCCTCCGGCCCGATGACGGTGTCGGGCAGGCCCTTGTAGTAGGCCGGGACCTCGTACCACTCGCCGGGAATCTCGCGGCCCAGCCGGCCGAACGCGTTGATCAGGTGGCCCTCGAAGGCCAGGAAGTCGCGGATGGTGCGTGGCCGCAGCGGCGCCCTCAGCACGGCGCCCGGAACCCGGCGGGTGGTCCCGTGCGGCGCTCCGGCCTCGATGAACGCCACCATGTCGCCGTCGAAACCGAGGTCGACGACGTCGTCGCCGTCGAGGTATCCGACCCGGGTGGCGCCGTCGGCTGCGTACGTCACGTACCGAGTCATCCGCGCGGCCTCCCAACCATTGATTATCGATAATCAATCATTGCGAGCCGACCTTTGTCAAGCATCGGCCGTGGCGTCGAGCAACCGCTGGACCGGCCGGGATACCGCTTCCCCGGCTACACTGTCGATAATCGATATCTGCCCGTGGAGGACGATCCCGTGGAGACGGTGACGCCGAACGTACGGACCGTGACCACGGTTCGCGGCTGCAACCCGAGCGTGGTCACCACCAGCGACGGCGTCGTCGTCATCGACACACCGCAGCTGCCCACCCACGCCCTCCGGCTCCGCGCCGAGGCCGAGCGCGACGGCCCGGTCCGCTACGTCGTCAACACGGAGCACCACGTCGACCACGTCTTCGGCAACCACTGGTTCAAGGGCGCCGGCGAACTGGTCAACCATCGCGAAATCGATCGGCTGTTCATGGTGGGCGGGCCCGAGCTCGAGCCGTTCGGCTACGCCGTCGAGGCGATCCCCACCGACGACCCCGATGGCGCCGCGCTGCTGCCGTCGCGCGAGCAGTACTTCGCCGAGGCGCACCGCGCCTCCGTCGTGTTCACCGGCGACCTCACGCTCACGGTCGGCCGGCACACTTTTCACCTGCTGCACACGCCCGGCCACACCCCCGGCCAGACGGCGGTCTACGTGCCGCAGGAGCGGGTCGTGTTCACCGGCGACACCGTCTTCTCCGAGTGCCAGACCTGGCTGATGAACTCCGACATCGATCAGTGGCTGACGGCGCTCGAACGCATCGCCGGCCTCGACGTCGACCACGTGGTGCCCGGCCACGGGCCGGTGACGACACCGTCGTACCTCGACGTCCAGCGCAAGGTGCTGCTCGAGTGGGTCGACGCCGTCGCCGAGGCCGTCGCCCTGGGCTGGTCGCGCGACGAGACCGTCGAGCGCGTGACGTTCGCCGAGCGCTACCCCGTCGACGTCGGCCAGGGGTACATGATGCAGCACATCCAGACGCTCAACGCCGGCTCGCTGTGGGACAAGCTCGCGCACCGGCGCCCGCAGGAGCAGGAGGACGACGCGTGGCAGCCCTGAACCGCACCGTACTGCGCGAGCAGATCAAGGAACTGATCATCGAGCGCATCCTCGACGGCACCTACCCTCCGGGGACCCGCATCATCGAGCTGCAGCTGGCCCAGGAGTTCGGCGTGAGCCAGGCCCCCATCCGCGAGGCCGTCCGCGACCTCGAGGCGATGCGCTTCATCGAGAGCGAGCCCTACCGGGGCGCCCGCGTGCGCGCCGTCACCGCGAAGGAGCTGGCCGAGATCTACCCGGTCCGGGCCGCGCTCGAGGAGGTGGCCGGCCGGGCCGCCGCCCCACTCGTCACCGACGACCTCCTCACCGGCCTCGAGTCCGAGCTCACCGGCATGCGCGAGGCCGCCGTGCGCAACGACGTCCACCAGCAGCTCGTGCACGACGCCCGGTTCCACGAGCTGATCCTCGAGGCGGCCGGCAACCAGACGCTGCTCGAGGTGTGGCGGTCGCTGCGCATCGAGGCGCGCACGCTGGTCACCGTCATCACCTCCGAGTTCGACCTCGGCGCCATCGCCGAGACGCACGTCCCGGTGCTCGAGGCGCTGCGCCGCCGCGACCCCGAGCTCGCGGGCACCGAGATGCGCAGCCACATCGAGCGCTTCGGCGCCGCCCTGCAGCTCAAGACCCAGAGCTGAGTCACACGCGGTTGACCGTCGCTTCAGCGCGCCCGTATTCTGTTATTCAGACAATAACTTCCGAATAGCGGAATTCTAGGAGCGCGATCATGGCGGGTATCGAGGTCACCGGTCCTCTGCACGAACGGTTCGACGAGGTGCTGACCCCGACGGCGCTGGGCCTCATCGAGCGGCTGCACCGCGAGCTGAACCCGCGCCGGCTCGAGCTGCTGCAGCGCCGTGCCGAGCGCACGGCCGCCATCGCCGGCGGCGCCCAGCTCGACTTCCTCGCCGAGACCGCGGACGTCCGGGCCGACGACTCGTGGCGGGTCGCCCCGCCCGCGCCGGGACTCGAGGACCGCCGGGTCGAGATCACCGGCCCCACCGACCGCAAGATGACCATCAACGCGCTCAACTCCGGCGCCAAGGTGTGGCTGGCCGACCAGGAGGACGCCAACACCCCGCTGTGGGAGAACGTCGTCGGCGGGCAGCTCAACCTGCTCGACGCCGTCGAGGGGACCATCGAGTTCACCAGCCCCGAGGGCAAGCACTATGCCCTGCGCGACGACCAGCCGCTGGCCACCATCGTCGTCCGGCCGCGCGGCTGGCACCTGCCCGAGAAGCACATCCTGGTCGACGGCGAGGCGACGTCCGGGAGCCTGGTCGACTTCGCGCTCTACCTCGCGACCACCGGGCAGAAGCAGATCGACCGCGGTCAGGGCCCGTACTTCTACCTGCCGAAGATGGAGAGCCACCTCGAGGCGCGGCTGTGGAACGACGCGTTCCTCATCGGCCAGGAGGCGCTGGGCATCCCGCGCGGCACCATCCGCGCCACCGTCCTCATCGAGACCTACCCGGCGGCGTTCGAGATGGAGGAGATCCTCTACGAGCTGCGCGAGCACTCGGCGGGCCTCAACGCCGGCCGCTGGGACTACATGTTCAGCGTCATCAAGAACTACCGCACGCGCGGCTCGGACTGGGTGCTGCCGGACCGCAACTCTGTCACCATGACCGTGCCGTTCATGCGCGCCTACACCGAGCTGCTGGTCCGCACGTGCCACAAGCGCGGCGCGCACGCCATCGGCGGCATGGCGGCGTTCATCCCCAGCCGCGACCCCGAGATCAACGCGGCCGCGTTCGCGAAGGTCCAGGACGACAAGACGCGCGAGGCCGGCGACGGCTTCGACGGCTCCTGGGTGGCGCACCCCGGCATGGTCGAGACCTGCCGCGACGCGTTCACCGCCGTCCTCGGCAACCGGCCGAACCAGATCGACCGCACCCGCGACGACGTCGACGTCACGGCCGCGCAGCTCCTCGACGTCGCCTCGACGCCGGGTGAGGTCACCGAGGCCGGCCTGCGCAGCAACATCTCCGTCGGCGTGCAGTACCTCGCCGCCTGGCTGGGCGGCCTCGGCGCCGTCGGCATCAACAACCTCATGGAGGACGCCGCCACCGCGGAGATCAGCCGCAGCCAGGTCTGGCAGTGGCGGCACAACGGGGTCAAGCTCGCCGACGGCCAGCAGGTCACCCGCGAGCTGGTCGAGCGGCTCATCGACGAGGAGTGCGCGGCCATCGAGCAGCGCGTCGGCGCCGAGGCCTTCGGCGGCGGCCACTGGGCCGAGGCGCGGGCCACCTTCACCGACCTCTCACTCGCCGACGAGTACGTCGACTTCCTCACCCTGCCCGCCTACGACCGGATGCCCTGACGAACGACGCCGCCCCGAGCCCTCCGGTGCGGAGGACTCGGGGCGGCCGGCCGTCCGGGGTCAGGCGGTTGCGTGGGCCGCGTGCTTGACGGCGGTGGCGACGGCCGGGGCGACCTCGGGGTCGAACACCGACGGGACGATGTAGCTGGCGTTGACCTGCTCGGGGCCGACGGCGTCGGCGATGGCCCGGGCCGCGGCGAGCATGGCGGCGTCGGTGATCTCGTGTGCACCGGCATCGAGCATGCCGCGGAAGAACCCGGGGAACGCCAGCACGTTGTTGATCTGGTTCGGGAAGTCCGACCGGCCGGTGGCCACGACGGCGGCGTGCTCGCGCGCCGCGATGGGGTCGACCTCGGGGTCGGGGTTGGCCAGCGCGAACACGATGGCGTCGTCGGCCATGGTGGCGATGTCCTCGCCGGTGAGCAGGTTCGGGCCGGAGACGCCGATGAAGACGTCGGCGCCGGCCAGCACCTCCTTGAGCGTGCCGGTGGCGCCGCGCGGGTTGGTGTTCTCGGCGATCCAGCGGCGGAACTCGTCGCGGCCCTCGCCGTTGGGGTGCACGGCGCCGCGGCGGTCGCAGGCGACGATGTCGGTGACGCCCTGGGCGTGCAGCAGCCGGATGATCGCATGGCCGGCCGCGCCCACGCCGCTGACGACCACGCGGACGTCGTCGAGCGACTTCCGGACCACGCGAAGCGCGTTGTAGAGCGCCGCCAGCACGACGATGGCGGTGCCGTGCTGGTCGTCGTGGAAGACGGGGATGTCGAGGGCCTCGCGCAGCCGCGCCTCGATCTCGAAGCAGCGCGGCGCCGCGATGTCCTCGAGGTTGATGCCGCCGTAGACCGGCGCCAAAGCTCGAACGATCTCGACGATGTTGTCCACGTCCTGGGTGTCGAGGCAGACCGGCCAGGCGTCGACGCCGGCGAACTGCTTGAACAGCGCCGCCTTGCCCTCCATGACCGGCAGCGCGGCGGCCGGGCCGATGTTGCCCAGGCCCAGGACGGCCGACCCGTCGGTGACGACGGCGACGGTGTTGCGCTTGATGGTGAGCCGGCGCGCGTCCTCGGGGTTCTCGGCGATGGCGAGGCACACCCGCGCGACGCCGGGCGTGTAGGCGCGGGAGAGGTCGTCGCGGTGCTTGAGCGGCACCTTCGGGTTCACCTCGAGCTTGCCGCCGAGGTGGATGAGGAACGTCCGATCGCTCACCTTCCGGACGGTGACGCCGGCGACCTGCGTCAGCGCCTTGGTGATCGACTCGGCGTGGTCGGAGTCGACGGCGTCACAGGTGACGTCGACGACCAGCCGGTCGGCGAACGACTCGACCACGTCGAGAGCGGTCAGCGCGCCCCCGGCCGCGCTGACGGCGGCCGCCAGGCCACTGGTGGCCGTCGACGAGGACGGCGCCTCGACGCGGACCGTGATCGCGTATCCCGGGCTGGGCGTTGCCATGCTCAATCTCCAAAGTTCGTAATGCGGACGTTAGTATCTGCTGTGTGGAAACCGACTCGTCGTCGCGGCCTCGCTCGGGTGGTGTGCAGTCGGTCGAGCGCGCGTTCGGCCTGCTCGAAACCATGGCCGACCACGGCGGCAGCATGGGGTTGTCCCAGCTGGCCACGGTCTCGCGACTGCCACTGCCGACCATCCACCGCATCGTCCGGACCCTCGTCGACCTCGGCTACCTGCGTCAGGAGCCGTCGCGACGCTACGCTCTCGGGCCGCGCCTGATCAGGCTCGGCGAGAGCTCCTCGACCATGCTCAGCACGTGGGCGCGGCCGCAGCTCACTCGCCTGGTCGACGAGCTGGGCGAGTCGGCGAACCTCGCGATGCTCGACGGTGACCAGATCGTATACGTCGCCCAGGTGCCGTCGCGCCATTCGATGCGGATGTTCACCGAGGTCGGCCGCCGCGTCTGGCCGCACTGCACCGCGGTCGGCAAGGCCGTGCTGGCCACCCTGCCGGAGCGGACGGTGCACGAGATGCTGCAACGCACCGGCATGCCGAAGCAGACCGAGCACACCATCACCGACCCGGCCGCGTTCGCCCGCGAGATCGCCCACACCGCCGAGCGCGGCTACGCCATGGACGACGGCGAGCAGGAGATCGGAGTGCGCTGCGTCGCCGTCGTCGTGCCCGACGTGCCCTCGAAGCTCGGCCTGTCGATCTCGGGTCCGTCGTCGCGGGTCACCGACGAGCTGGTCGAGCGCGCGGTGCCGCTGCTGACCCGGGCCGCCCGCGAGCTCTCCGACGAGCTGAACGGCCAGACCCGGGCCTGACGCCGTCGGCGCCGTCACCGCCTGGCCTTCGGCAGCGGCACCCCGCGGATCGACGCGTCCAGGATCTCGATGGGGTGCACCAGCGGGATGTCCTCGCTGAGGAACCGGCGCACCTGGAGCAGGCAGCCGGCGTTCGCGGTGGCGATGACGTCCGGCGCCGTCGACTCGATGTGCGCGGCCTTGCGCCGGCCCAGCTCCTCGGCGGCGTCGGGCTGGACGAGGTTGTAGATGCCGGCCGACCCGCAGCAGATGTCCGCCTCGGGGATGTCGGTGACCTCGACGCCGGGGACGGCGCGCAGCAGGTCGCGCGGCTGCTTGCGGATGCGCTGGGCGTTCGCGAGGTGGCAGGCGTCGTGGTAGGCGACCTTGGCCCGGACGGGGTGCCGGGGCGCCCGCGGCGCCAGCTCGGCGAGCAGCTCGTTGACGTCGCGGACCGCCGCGGCGAACCGGGCGGCCCGCTCGGCGTACCGGGGGTCGTCGCGCAGCAGCTGCCCGTACTCCTTCATGGACGAGCCGCAGCCGGCGACGTTGACGACGACCACATCGGCCTCGGCCCGCTCGAAGGTGTCGATGAGCGTGCGGGCACGCGCGGCGGCGTCGTCCTCGAGGCCGGCGTGCAGGTTCAGCGCGCCGCAGCACTGCTGGCCCTGCGGCACCACGACCTCGCAGCCCTCGGCCGCCAGCACCCGCATGGTCGCGGCGTTGACGTCGCCGAACAGCACCCGCTGGGCACAGCCCTCGAGCATGGCGACCCGCAGCCGCTTCTCGCCCGCCGCGGGCGCACCGGCGGGCAGCCGGCGGAACAGCGACCGCACCGGCACCGGCGGCAGCAGGTCCTCGGCGGCGCGCAGCTGGGCCGGCAGCCGGTTCATGATCCCGAGCGAGTGCGCGAGCCGGCGCAGCCCGAGCCGCCGGTACAGCACGCCGAGCACCGCCGCGGCCCGCATGCGCGCCGGGTAGGGGAACACCGCGAAGATCCCCCGGCGCACGAGCCGGTCGAGGCGGGTGCGCGGGACGTGCCGCTCGAGCTGCGGCCGGGTGGCCTCGAGCAGCAGGTCGTACTGGACGCCCGACGGGCACGCCGTGACGCAGGCCAGACAGCCCAGGCAGGAGTCGATGTGCCCGGCCATCGTGCGGTCGAGCGGGATCTCGCCGCGCTGGGCCAGGTCCATGAGGTAGATGCGCCCGCGCGGGGAGTCCATCTCCTCGCCGTCGATGAGGTACGTCGGACACGTCGGCAGGCAGAACCCGCAGTGCACGCAGTCGTCGAGCAGGTCGCGCCGCGGCGGGTGGTGCGCGTCGAACGAGCCGGTGTCGCCGGGGATCAGAACCATGGCGCGAACCTTCCCTTGCCGAGCCGGTCGTCGGGATCGAACGCGCGCTTGACCGCGCGCAGGACGGCGACGGCGGGCGGCGGCTCGCCCCAGGCGGGCAGCAGGTCACGCAGGCCGCCGGTCCATCGGCACACGGTGACGGCCGGCGCCGCCTCTCGCAGGTTCTCCACGACGGCGGCGTGCGCGGCCGCCGTCCCGCCGCGCAGCCGGACGGTGTGCGCGCCGGCGAACGGGCTGCTCGACATGGCGGCGTCGACGGCGTTCGCCGCGGCCTCGCGGGCCACCAGCGCCGCCAGCGACGGCGTGCGGTCCGGCGCCGTGCCGAGGCGGACGACGGTGTCGCCCTCCTCGCCGTGCACGACGCGGCCGACGCCCTGCCAGACATCGGCCGCCGCGTCGGTGGCGTCGGGTCCGGCGAGCGCCCGCGCCCGGCGCAGGCGGTCGTCGACGCCGCCGGCGGTCCCGTCGAACCGGGCCAGCAGCGTCGCGTCACACCACTCGACCGCGACGGGTTCGAGTGAGCCGTGCACCAGCCGGCCCCCGAGGTCGAACGCCGCGGCCGCATCGCACGGGACCGCCAGGGTCGCCGTCGCCGCCGGGCGCGGGCGCAGCCGCAGGATCACCTCGGCCAGCACGCCCAGGGTGCCGAGCGAGCCGTGGAACAGCTTGGCGAGGTCGTAGCCGGCGACGTTCTTGATGACATGGCCGCCGGAGCGGGCCACCGTCGCGTCGGCCAGCACCACCGTCACACCGATGACGCAGTCGCGCAGGCTGCCGAACGTGTGCCGCACCGGGCCGGCGTCGGCCGTGGCCAGCAGCCCGCCGACGGTGGCGCCCTCGGCCGCGCGGGCGGGGTCGAGCGCCACCCACTGGGCGTTCTGTGCCAGCGTGCCCTGCAGCGTGGCGAACGGCATCCCGGCCTGCACGGCCACCGTCATGTCGGTGGGGTTGTAGCTGATGAGGCCGCTCATCGCGGTGATGTCGAGGACGGCGTCGTGCTCGGTCCGGCCGCCCCAGCCGGCGGCGGTGCCGGCGCCGGCGACGGCCAGCCGCTGCCCGGAACGGGCGCTGTCGGCCAGGGCGTCGCGCAGCTCGGCGAGGCTCGCCGGCCGGTGGGTGACGACGGTGCCGGTCATAGCCGCTCGATCACCCCCGCCTCCTCCAGCGGGTGTGGCCGGTACTTCCCGGGCCGCTCTCCGCAGAGCCGCGGCGTCGGGAACACCTTGCCGGGATTGCACAGGCCGTCGGGGTCGAACGCCGAGCGCAGCCGCAGCATGGTCGCGAGGTCGTCCTCGCCGAACATCCGCGGCATCGAGCAGGCCTTGTCGGCGCCGATGCCGTGCTCGCCCGAGAGCGACCCGCCGAGCTCGACGCACAGCTCCGCGATGTGCGTCGACAGGTGCTCGGCGCGGTCGTGCTGCCCCTCGGCCTCGCTGTAGAGGACGAGCGGGTGCAGGTTGCCGTCGCCGGCGTGGAAGACGTTCGCGACCCGGATGCCGGCGTCGTCGGCCATGGCGGCGATGCGGCCGAGCACCTCGGCCAGCCGGCCGCGCGGCACGACGCCGTCCTGGACGAAGTAGTTGGGGCTGATCCGCCCGACCGCGGCGAACGCGGCCTTGCGGCCCTTCCAGATCAGCGCGCGGTGGTCGGCGTCGGCGGCCAGCATGATCTTCGTGCTGCCGTGCGCCCGGCAGATCTCCTGGACCTCGTCGAACTGCTCGGCGACGTCGTCGGGCGGGCCGTCCAGCTCGACGACCAGCGCGGCGGCGGTGTCGGCGGTGAAGACGCTCTCGGTCGACGCGGCGACCGCCTGGATGGCGAGGTTGTCGAGCATCTCGACCGCCGCCGGGACGATGCCGGCGGCGATGATGCCGGTGACCGCGTCGCCCGCGCCGGCCACCGTCGCGAAGTCGGCGACCATGGTGCGGACGGCGGCGGGCAATGCCTGCAGCCGCACGGTCACCTGCGTGACGATGCCCAGCGTGCCCTCGGAGCCGATGAACGCGCCGAGCAGGTCGTAGCCGGGCAGCTGCGTCGACTCGCCGCCGAGCGTGGTGACGGTGCCGTCGGCCAGCACGACCTCGGCGGCCAGCACGTGGTTGACGGTGAAGCCGTACTTCAGGCAGTGCGCGCCGCCGGAGTTCTCCGCGACGTTGCCGCCGATGGTGCAGACCTGCTGACTGGACGGGTCCGGCGCGTAGTAGAGCCCGTACGGCGCGGCGGCCTTGCTGATGTCGAGGTTCGTGACGCCCGGCTCGACGACGGCGCGCAGGTTGACGGGGTCGACCTCGACGACGCGGCGCAGCCGCTGCAGCGAGACGACGATGCCGTCGGCCACCGGGAGCGCCCCGCCGGACAGCCCGGTGCCGGCCCCGCGGGCGACGAACGGCACGCCGTGCCGGGCACAGACCCGGACGGCCGCGGCCACCTCGGCGGCCGACCGCGGCAGCACGACCATCGCCGGGACCACCCGGTAGCCGGTGAGACCGTCACACTCGTAGGTGCGCAGCCGGGCCGGGTCGGTGATGACGTTCTCGCGCCCCAGGGCCTCGGTCAGCTCGGCAACCCAGGTCATATTCCGCAATCCGGAACACGTCGCCTCGCCATACGGATACCTTAGATCCGGCGCCAGGGGCGGTCAACGGCCCCGCCAGGGGCGTCGTTCCGGCCGCATCGCGCACGGGAGCGCAACCTATAGGATCACGGTCGCATTTCCGTTGTGTTGCCTCGCGGTAAAGCCGCAGGATCCGCTGCTGAGCTGCACCGTTACCGGTTGGCGGACACTCCGCGCCGAGCAGCCGATCGGATAGGATCTCGCCTGTTCGCGCGGAGGGAGTTGCATCGTGTCCACGGGCGCCGTCACCACCGGCATCGCCGGGCTCGCACCGCTGAACCGCATGCAACGCGCCGGCCGCACCGCGCCACACGTCCGCGACCTCCTCGAAGAGGCCATCCTGCAGGGCGTGCTGCTGCCGGGGGCGCACCTCAACGCCGACGGCCTGGCCAAGCAGCTCGGCATCAGCCACATCCCGGTCCGCGAGGCGCTGCGCGCCCTCGGCGTCGACGGCTGGATCGAGTTCCGGCCGCACCAGGGCGCGTTCGTCCGGGGCCGCAGCGAGCAGGAGCTGGCCGACCTGTTCGAGAGCCGCACGTTCCTCGAGGCGCACGCCGCCACGCTGGCGGCCGAGCGGCGCACCGGCGAGCAGCTGGCCATCCTCGACGACATCCTCGCCCGGCAGCGGCGCTCCACGGACCCCGTCGAGCTGGCCCGCATCAACGCCGAGTTCCACAGCGCCATGGCCGACTGCTCGCAGAACACCCTCATGGCCGGGTTCGTACGCACCCTGAGCATGCGGGCGCGGTTCTACTTCTCCACCGTCCCGCCGCGGCGCCAGGACACCTCCCGCCGGCAGCACGAGGGGCTGGTCGACGCGATCCGGCGGCGCGACAGCGCGGCGGCCGGCCAGCTGGCCCGCGAGCACGTGGCCGCCACGAGGCGCGACGTCCGCGCCGACCTGCACGCCCCCTGACCTTCCCGGTCCCCCGCCCCGGAATGACCACGTTCACCACCCGATTCCCTGCGCCACGAGGCCTGCGGACCTCGTGATGCCCGCGATGTCCTCGTGACGGAGCATCACGAGGATCGCGCGCGCGTCACGAGGCCTACAGGCCTGGTCTGGCACCCGATCGGGTGGTGAACGTGATCACTCCGGGAGGGGAGACGGCGACGCGCCGCCGCGAACCCTGGACGGGGGTCGCGACGGCGCGTCGTGTGCGTGCTGAGCCGTCAGTCGCGGCGGCGGCCGTAGCCACCCGACGGGCGGCCGCGGCCGGCGCCGGCGCCGGCGCCCTTGTACGGGCGGCCCGAGCCGGACCGGTTCGGCCGGCCGTTGCCGGACGAGCGCGGCCGCTCGCGCTCCGGCGCCATGGCCGGGGCGTCGGCGAGCGACGTCGGGGTGATGGGACCCTCGACGACGCGGGCGTCGACGTTCTTGGCGGTGACGCCGGCGCGGCGGAACAGCTCGCCCAGGCCACGCACCTGCCGCGGGGTCGCGACGGTGACGACGGCGCCCGTGGCACCGGCGCGGGCCGTGCGGCCGGAGCGGTGCAGATAGGACTTGGGCTCGCCGGCCGGGTCGAAGTGCACGACCATGCCGACGCCGTCGACGTGGATGCCGCGGGCCGCGACGTCGGTGGCGACGACCACCTTGGCACGGCCGGAGCGGAACCGGTCGAGGTTGCGCTCGCGGACCCGCTGCGACAGGTCGCCGTGCAGGTCGACGGCGGCGACGCCGGCGTCTTCGAGGTCCTCGGCGAGGCGCGTGGCGCCGTCCTTGGTGCGGGTGAAGACGATGCTGCGCGGGTTCGCCTTCATCAGCTCGGTCATGACCTCGAGCTTGTTGTAGGGGCCGACCACGAGCACGTGGTGGTCCATGGTCGTGACGGAGCCGGCGTCGGGGTCGACCTCGTGCTTGGCCGCGTTGTTCAGGTGCCGGCGGACCAGCCTGTCGACGTCGCCGTCGAGCGTGGCCGACAGCAGCATGCGCTGCCCGCCCTCGGGCGTGGCCGCGAGGAGCTCGTCGACCACCGGGAAGAAGCCGAGGTCGCACAGGTGGTCGGCTTCGTCGAGCGCGACGACCTCGACGTCGTCGAGCTTGCAGACGCCCTTCTCGATGAGGTCGCTCAGGCGGCCCGGGGTGGCGACGACGACGTCGGCGCCGCGGTCGAGCCGGCGGATCTGCCGGTCGTACGGCGCGCCGCCGTAGACGGTGACCATGCGCAGCCGCAGCGCCTCGGCCAGCGGCTCGAGCGCGGTGGTGACCTGGCCGGCCAGCTCGCGGGTCGGGACGACGATGAGCGCCCGCGGCCGGTTCGGCTCGCTGCGCTTGCCGTCGAGACGGGCGAGGATGGGCAGGCCGAACGCCAGCGTCTTGCCGGAGCCGGTCTTGGCGCGGCCGAGGACGTCGCGGCCGGCGAGGGCGTCGGGCATGACGGCAGCCTGGACCGGAGTCGGCTCGACGATGCCGTCGACGCCGAGGATCTTCACGACGCGGTCCGGCACGCCCATGGTGGCGAACGCCGAGCCGGCCGGGTCGAACGCGTCGATGGCGGCCCGGCGGGCGGGGTCGAAGGAACGGCGCTCGGCGGGGCGGCCGCCCTGGCGGCGGTCGCCGCGGAACGGCCGTCGGCCGTCGCCGTCACGACGGAAACCGCCCTCGCGGCGGTAGCCACCGCTCTCGCCGCGGTAGCCGCCCTCGCGGCGCGGACCGCCACTGCGGTCGGTTCGCTGCTGGCGGTAGCCGGAGGAGGAACGGGAATCGGTGCCGGTCGAACCGCCGGCGGGGTCGTACGAAGTCACTGTGCTCCGAATCGGTAGAGCGCGGGCGCGCACCCCAGCACGTCCGCAAGCGGGCGGACGTACGGTAGGCCTTCGAGGGCGCGGGGTACCCGACTTTCCCTCGACGTTCCACCGTCACAGAATTCGGGCACAGAATCAGGCCTCGCACGAACACGAGGCCCTGGCTTGTCTCTCAGTCTACCGGTTCGGCGCCCCAGGAGCACCATCGACGACGGAGACGCTCGTCACCACCCCGCGCCGTGCCCTGGAATGCGGCGCCTCGGCTGCCGCGTTGATCGCGGCATGAGCGACGACGCCCTCCGCAGACTCCTGGCCGGACAGAACCTCGGCGTGCTGGCCACCATCAAGCGCGACGGCCGGCCGCAGGTGTCCGTGGTGACCTACCACTACGACCTCGGCACCGACCTGATCCGCGTCTCCGTCCGCGACCCACTGGCCAAGACCCGCAACCTGCGCCGCGACCCGCGGGCCACGCTGGAGGTGACGGTGCCGGGCGGCGGCACCTGGGCGGCCGCCGAGGGCGTCGCGACGCTCAGCCCGGTGGCTCGCGACCCGCACGACGACACCGTCGAGGCGCTGGTCGAGCACTACCGCGACGCCCGCGGCGAGCACCCGGACTGGGACGACTTCCGCGCCGCGATGGTCCGCGACGAGCGGGTGCTGGTGCGGCTGCCCGTGGACCACGTCTACGGGCGGGCCTGAGCCTGCACCGGATCGGGCGCCTCGGCCGCGGCCGTCGCCACTGACGTCGTGAGGAACGGGTCGAGCAGACCGGGCGCGGCGGCCGTGGCCAGCTCGACGGCGTCGGCGGACGCGACGTCGAGCGCGGAGTATCGGCCCATGCCGGCCGCGGTGGTGACCTCGACGGTGGCCAGCCGCAGCCGCCGCTGCAGCAGCGACTGGCGGAACGTGACACCGACGACGGCGCGGCTCTGCAAGGCCGTGGTGGTGCGCGCCCAGGCGCCGGACCGGACGACGAGGTAGCCGTCGGCGACGGCGTGCCCGAGCGAGCGGTATGCCACGACGGCCAGCGCCAGGCCCACCGGCAGCAGCCCCAGCCCGGCGAGCCAGACGCCGCCGGGGAGCCCGTCGATCAGTGTGGTGAGCCAGGCCAGCAGCCCGGTGACCACCCCGGTGGTGGCGAGCGCCCAGCCGGCCCGGCGGCGCAGCGCCCGCCGGGGGTGCGGGCGCAGCGGCCGGTCGACGGGGCTGGGCGTGGTCTCGAGCACCTCGGCCGCCACCCGGCGGGCGACGGAGATCGGCCCGCGCGGCAGGATCTGCGCCGACGGCGTCATGCTCCAGATGCTCAAGCCGGTCGAGACGACGCTGGTGTCGGCCATGCCGATCCAGCGCCAGAGCAACGGCTCGGCGATCTGGACGCCGCGCAGGCGGTTGTCGTCGCGGTTGACCTCGCGGGTCTTGAACAGGCCCTGGGTGGTGCGCAGGACGGTGCCGCGCTCGCCAGGGACGCGTTCGAGCACGAATCGCCAGTTCTCGGTGAAGAAGTCGACCGCCAGCCCCACGACGCCGACGGCCCCGACCGCCGCGACCGCGATGACGATGGTCCACGCCGTTCCGATGGCGTCCCAGTCGGCCAGGCCGCGGACGAAGCCCGCCGGGTCGAGGCCGAACATCCGCAGCAGCCAGTACGTGCCCCACAGCAGGCCGGCCGCCATGAGGAACGCCCAGATGCTGAACATGTTGTAGAAGACCCAGGACCGGGCCAGCCGGGCCAGCACCCGACCCTCGGGTCGCGGCTCGGCGGGTTCGGCGGCGTCGACGGCGTCCGCCGCCGGGGCCGGGGTGACGCCGTAGAGCAACTCTTGGCGCAGCCGTTCCGCGGTCTCGGTACGCACGGCGTCGAGCACCAGCGCCGCCTCGCCGGCCGCGCTGTGCTGGCCGGCGCCGACGGTGACGACGCGCAGCCCGGCGAGCTTGTGCCGGAACCTCGCCGACGTGTCGACGCTGCGGATGCGGTCGCGGCGGATGGACCGGTGCCGGCGGACCAGCAGCCCGGTGCGCCGCTCGACGTACTGGTCGGTGATGCGGTAGCGGGTCTTGACCCAGCGCAGCAGGTCGGCGATGCCGCCGAGCACACCGAACGCGGTGGCCCCGAGGATGGGGCCCATGGTGCCCCAGTCGATCTCGGCGCCGAAGAACGCGATGGCGATGCCGGCGGGGACCATGGAGAGCAGCGTCTTGGCGGCGTCGACCCAGACGACCCGGGTGTCGAGCCGCTGCCAGGGCTCGTCGGAGGCGGGGTCGGGGGTGTCGGTGACCGCAGGCTCGGCGCTCATGTCGCGTCGCCGGGCGTGCGCTGGGTGATCTGCGTCAGCTCTTCGGCCACCCGTGCGGCGACCTGCGCGTCGATGCCGGGCACCTTGACGGCGCCGCGCGACGACGCCGTCGTGACCACCAGGGTCGCGAGGCTCATCGCCTGCTCGAGCGGCCCGCGGATGGTGTCGACGGTCTGGATGCGCGAGAGCGGCACGACCCGCCACTCGCGGACGACCCAGCCGGAGACGGCGTACACGGCGTCCTCGGTGACCTCCCAGCGATGCACGGCGTAGCGCCACAGCGGCATGACGAGGGTGACGACGGCGCCCCAGACCGCCACGACCACGAGGACCGGGCCGAGCCAGGAGCGCGCGCCGTCGACGATCAGATAGGCGGCCGTCAGCAGGCCGGCCAGCACCCCGAAGCCGATGAGCGACTGCAGCGCCCACAGCCCGATGGCACGCCGCTCGACCCGGTGCTTCGGGGAGCGCAGGGCGATCGGCTGCTCAGCCACGGGTGATCCGGCGCAGGCGCGATCGGCGGACGGCGAGGTCGTACGTCATGGACAACTCCTTCGCGTAGGCGGCGACGTCGGTGCCGGGACGGGCGAACAGCTCGCCCGGGATCGCCTCGAGGCTGCCGAGCAGCGTGACCGCCATGAACCGGGGCGAGAAGTCGCGGAACTCGCCGTGCTCCTGTCCCTCGCGCAGCATCTGCTCGATCTGGCCGACGGACTGCTCGCGCTGCGAGCGCACGAGCTCGCCGTTCTCCTGCCCGCCGACGCCGGCCAGCAGCTGACCCAGCGCGAGCACGTGCGCGCGGTGGGAGTCGCAGAACAGCACGAAGCCCTCGATGAGCCGCCGCAGCGCCTCGCGGTAGGTGTCGGCGTCGCCGATGTGCTCGGTGAGCCAGCCGTCCATGAGTGCGTTGATGTCCGCGACGACCTGCTGGAACAGGTCGGACTTGTTGTCGAAGTGGTACGAGATGAGGCCGGCGCTGATACCGGCGTGCTCGGCGATGCGAGCGAACGACGTCTTGGCATAGCCCAGTTCGGACAGGATCTCGACGGCGGCCTGGACGATCTGGTCGCGGCGTGCGGCCTCGATGAACGAGCGAGCCTTCTGGTCGATCGCCCCATTTCTTGGTCGCATGACCAAGATTCTAGCGATGCCGGCAAGATTCTCGTAGGATTGTTCGTCAGTGCAGGTCAGCCGCCGGAAAGCACGAGTTCGACGCGACTGGTGCCGCCGTCGACCACGCGGATCGGGATGCCCCAGTCCTGCTGATGGATGTGGCAGGCGGCGTTCTCGCCGCCGTCGTCGCACGACGCGGCCATGGCGGCGACGTGCAGGACACCGGCGCCGTCGGCACCCGGCTCGATGCGCAGCCGGCGGGCGAGCGCGGTGTCGCGGCCCGCGCCGTCGGTCAGCATCGTCCCGGGCGTCGACGACACCGTCAGCCGGGTGGCCGGGCCGTACCGCTCGTCCAGCTTCTGCCCCGGCGGCGGATCGAACACGACGACCAGCTCGACCTCGCCCGGCGCGACGTCGAGCACGGGCCGCTGGGTCCGGTGGGCCGAGCCGGACGCCGTCGCCGCCGATCCGAGCGGCACCCGGGTGAGCCGGTGCGCCGCGGACTCGACCACGACGAGGTGCTCGCCGTCGACGACGGCGCCGCTCGGCTCGCGCAGGCCGGTGGCGAGCGTGCTCACCTCACCGGTGGCGGGGTCGTAGCGGCGGACGGCGTTGTTGTAGGTGTCGCAGACGGCGACGGAGCCGTCCGGGAGCGCCGTCACGCCGAGCGGGTGCTGCAGCATCGCCTGCTCGGCCGGGCCGTCGCGGAAGCCGAAGTCGAACAGGCCGGAGCCGACGGCGGTCTCGACGACGCCGTCGCGCACGTACCGCAGTGACGACGTCTCGGAGTCGGCCACCCACACGGTGCCGTCGCCGTCGGTCGTCAGCCCGGAGGTCTGGGCGAACCAGGCCTCGCGGAGCTTGCCGTCGACCAGCCCCTCGTTCGTGGTGCCCGCCAGCACGGCGATGGTGCCGGCGACGGGGTCGTGGGCCCAGAGCTGGTGGATGCCGGCCATCGCGACGACGACCGTGCGGTCCGGCGGCGACCAGGCGAGGTCCCACGGCGACGACATCGAGACGGCGCGCGGGTCGCCGCCGACGTCGTCGCCGTTGGGGTCGCCCTGCATCCACGGCGTGCCGGTGCCGGCGACGGTGCCGACGTGGCCGTCGGCCAGCCGCAGGCCGCGGAGCACGTGGTTCACGGTGTCGGCGACCAGGACGTCGTAGCCGGCCCGCTCGCGCAGCTCCGGCGCCAACAGCAGGAGGCCCTGCGGTTCGCTGAATCGCGCCTCGCCCGGGCCGCCGTCGACGAGGCCGCGCTCGCCGGTGCCGAAGCGCCGGACCACCGTCTCGAGATCGTCGGCCAGCTCGACCAGGCTGTGGTTGCCGCTGTCGCTGACCAGGAACGTGCCGCCGGGCAGCGCGACGACCTTGCCGGGGAAGCGCAGCGTGGTGGGCTCGGGCTCCGGCGGGACGTACGGGCCGTCGCCGCGGCGCAGCGTGCCCTTGGCTTCGTGCACTCCGATGAGCTCGTCGAGAATGGCCGTGACCGCGTGTGCGTGCCCCTCGCCGGAGAACTGCGCGACGACGTACCCCTCCGGGTCGACCAGCGTCAGCGTGGGCCAGGCCCGGACGGCGTAGTTCTGCCAGGTCGTGAGGTCGGGGTCGTCGATGACCGGGTGGTGGACGCCGTAGCGCTCCACCGCCGCCGCGACGGCCTCGTGCTCGGCCTCATGCTCGAACTTCGGCGAGTGCACCCCGATGATCGTCAGCTCGTCGGCGTAGCGCTCCTCGAGCGGACGCAGCTCGTCGATGACGTGCAGGCAGTTGATGCAGCAGAAGGTCCAGAAGTCGAGCAGCACGAAGCGGCCGCGCAGGTCCGCGAGCGTCGGTGCGGTGTCGCCGGTGTTGAGCCAGCCGCCGCGGCCCACCAGCTCAGGAGCGCGGACCCGAGCCCGCCCAGTCGTTGCCATGGCCCCATTCTGCGCGTCCGACTTCACAGGAGCGTCGGGCGGGCGTCACCGAGTGGCCCACTACCGCACACCTCTCCTCCCGACAGTGGATGGTTCACCCCCACCCCCACCGGGAGAACCCATGCCCAGCACCCTGAGGACGACGGCGATCACCACGGCCGCCGTCGCGCTGACGGTCGCCGGCTTCGTCCGCGCGGACGACCAGGCGCCACCACCCGCCCCGCCGGAACCAGCGGCCGTCCAGCCGAGCACTCAGGTGACCGGAATCGAGGCCATCCACGAGATGTACCTCGACCACGGCCTCGACGCCGGCGTCATGGTCATCGCGCACCGCGGCTACTGGCGCGGCGCGCCGGAGAACTCGATCGCCGCCGTCGAGCAGGCGATCGAGCGGGGCGCGCACGTCGTCGAGATCGACGTGCAGCGGACGGCCGACGGACACCTGGTCCTCATGCACGACACGACTGTGGACCGGACCACGAACGGCACCGGCGCGGTCTCGTCGCTCACGCTGGCGCAGATCAAGGCGCTGCGGCTGCGGGAGCACCTCGGCGGCGCGCAGGCGGCCGTCACCGACCACCAGGTGCCCACCCTCGAGGAGGCGCTGGCGGTCGTGAAGGACCGGGCCTTGGTCAACCTCGACAAGGGCTGGCCGTTCCGCGACCAGGAGTACGACCTGCTGGTCGAGACCGGCACGCTGCGCAACGCGATCTTCAAGAGCGGCGCGCCGGTCGCCGAGGTCGAGGCGTTCCTCGCCCGCGACCCGGAGATCCTCTACACGCACGTCGTCGGCGACGGCAACGCCGCCTCGATCGGCGCCTTCACCGACGCCGCGGGCCGGCCGCAGGCGTACGAGCTGGTCTTCGACCGGCTGACCGACCCCCAGATCCAGCCCCGCACCGTCACCGGCATCCGCGAGCAGGCCCGGGTCTGGATCAACACCATGTGGTACGGCCTGGCCGCGGGCTACACCGACGAGAGGTCGCTGACCGACCCCGTCGACGGCTGGGCGAGCGTCGTCGACCGGCACGGCGCGTCGATGATCCAGACCGACGACCAGGACCAGCTGGTCGACTGGCTGGCGGCGCGCGAGGCCGGCCGCGACTGGCCGGCGCTCCCTCGGGCGGGCACACTGCGCGTGCAGGGCGAGGACTACTCCATCGACGGCGTGGGAGTCGGCTACTCCGACCAGGACGCCGAGAACCGCGGCGGCGCGGCCCGCGAGTACGAGGGCGTGGACGTCTGCGACAACGGCGGCGCGACCGTCGTCTGCTGGATCCGCGGCGCCGAGTGGATCCGCTACTCCGCCGACGTCCGGGTGCCCGGCCGGTACGCCGTGACCGCGCGGGTGTCGTCGCCGTACCGCCCGGCCGGCCGGTTCACGCTCGAGGTCGACGGCGGCAGCCTCGGCCCGGTGGACGTGCGGACCACCACCGGCCACAACACCTTCATGACCCAGCCGGTGGGCGAGGTCGTGCTGGGCCGCGGCATCCACGAGCTCACGTTCCGCGTCGACGCCGACGCCTACCAGAACTTCAACCTCGACTGGTTCGAGCTCACCCGGATCGGGAGCCGCTGATGCGCCGCACCACCGTCCTCACCACCGCCGCCGCTGCCCTGGCCCTGACCGCCGTCGCGCCGGCCGCCACCGCCGACCAGGCCTCCGGGCAGGCCGGCACCGTCCCCGTCCAGCTGTTGTCGATCACGGACCTGCACGGCTACGTCGGCGACTACACCGCGAGCATCCGCGGCGCGCACGCCGGCGACCCGGCGCAGACCGTCGGCGGCGGTGCGTACCTCGCGACGCACCTGAAGCGGCTCGCCGGCGGGCAGCCGAACTCGATCCTGTTCTCCGCCGGCGACGACTTCTCCGGCTGGCCGGACGAGACCGAGTTCTTCTGGAACGAGCCGACCATCGAGTACCTCGACGCGATCGGGCTGGAGTTCAGCACCGTCGGCAACCACGAGATGGACCGCGGCTTCGCCTTCCTCGACCACATGCGCAACGGCACCTGCGAGGGCCGCCCGGACGACGACCTCTGATTCACCGACTCGACCGGGCGGGTGTTCGACGGCGCCGAGTACGAGTACTACTCGGCGAACGTCGTCGACCGCGCGACCGGCGAGCCGGCCCTGGAGCCGTCGCACGTCGAATGGGTCGACGACGGCGCCGGCGGCCGGCTCCCGGTGGGCTTCGTGCACGCGACGACCTCGCTGACGTCGAGCGAGCAGATGTCGTACACGCCGGCCGGCTACGACTACACGCCCGAGGTCGCCGCCATCAACGCCGCGACGGCGGACCTGCGCGACCGGGGCGTCGAGGCGATCGTCGTCGTGCTGCACGAGGGCTTCTCGCAGCAGGCCGGCACCGGCTACAACGACTGCGTCGCCCCGTTCGGCCCGGCCGTCGACGTCAACCGCGAGATCGACGCGGAGGTCGACGCGATCGTCACCGGGCACTGGCACGGCATGGTCAACTGCTTCCTGCCCGGCCCCGACGGCGTGCCGCGGCCCATCGTCCAGGGCGGCAACCACGGCCACCTGATCAGCGAGATCGGCCTCGAACTCGACACGGAGACCGGCGACGTGGTCCGCCAGCGCACCACGTCCGTCCTGCACCCCAACACCCAGGACGTCGCGCCGGACCCGGAGGCGCTGCGGATCGCCGCCTACTGGCGCGCGGAGCTGGCCGAGCGCAACGCCACCGAGGTCGCCACCGTCACCGGCGACCTCCGGCGGGCGCCCGGCGACGCGGCGGAGTCGCCCGCGTACAACCTGGCGGCCGACGCGTTCCTGTGGGCGGCGAACCGGGACGGCGAGGCGGACCTCGCGGTGGCGATGCCGGGGATCCTGCGGGCCGACCTGACCCATGCGCCGACGGCGTCGCGGCCCGGTGACGCGCCCGGCCGAGTGCTGTTCCCGGAGATCGCGGTCGGCCTGGTCTACGACTCCGGCATCGGCGTCGGGATCGTCCGCGGCACGGTGACCGGGCGCGACGTGCTGGACCTGCTGGAGAGCCAGTGGCAGGCGGGCCCGAACGGGACCGTGACGTTCCGGTCCATGGCGGTGTCGGGCAACATGACCTACGCCTACGACACCGACCGGCCGGTGGGCCGGCGGGTCGTGCCGGGCAGCGTCCGGATCGACGGCCGGCCGCTGCGCCCGGGCTCGGACTACCGAGTGGCGACGCTGGCGAACAACTTCTTCGCCAAGAACGCCACACCGGGCTTCACAGCCCTGTTCGACGCCCGCGACCAGGACCGCAGCCTCTTCAACGGCGGTGACGCGCTGTGGCGGTACGCCGAGGCGCACTCGCCGCTCGCCCCGCCCGAGGTGGGCAGGGCGAGCGCGCGCTGACGGACGAGCGCGAGGCCCAGGGGGCGCCGGCGATCAGGTGAGGATCGCCGGCGTCTCCCAGTCCTTGCCGAGCACCTGGTGGGCCAGGAAGGCGAAGACCGTCTGGTACCAGACCTTCGCGTGCTGCGGGGTGAGGATCCAGTGGTTCTCGTCGGGGAAGTAGAGGAACTTGTGCGGGATCTCGCCGTCCTCGGCCTCGGCACGTGAGGCGATCTCGAACCAGAGCCGCAGCGCCTCGCCGATGGGCACCCGGTAGTCGCGGTCGCCGTGGATGACGAGCATGGGGGTGGTGATGGAGTCGACGTGGTGGTGCGGCGAGTTGGCCGCCGCCATCTCGGCCGTCATCTCCTTGACCCAGTAGAAGGCGGCGTCGGTGGTGGGCCCGAACTGGTCGAGCGCCCACAGACTGGCGTGGGTGACGATGGCGTCGAAGCGGTCGGTGTTGCCGGCCACCCAGTTGGCCATGTAGCCGCCGAACGAGCCTCCCATGGCGGCAGTGCGGGTCTCGTCGATGTCGTCGCGGGCCACGGCGGCGTCGGTGGCCGCCATGAGGTCGGTGAACGGCGCCTTGCCCCACGCGCCCCAGCCGCGGCGGACGTAGTCGAGGCCGTAGCCGGTGGACAGCGCGGGGTCGGGCAGCAGGACGGCGTAGCCCTGCGCGACCGCCAGCCACGGGTTCCACCGCCACGACCACGCGTTCCACGAGCCGAGCGGGCCGCCGTGAATCCACAGCAGCAGCGGCGCCGGGCTGGTCGCCGAGGCGCCCTCGGGCAGCGCCAGCCAGGACCGCACGCGGACGCCGTCGGTGGCTGTGGCCTCGACCTCGGTCAGCGTGCCGGGAAGCTCCGGCACGGGCGCCGGCGCCGGCAGCGGCGACGACTGCTGGCCGGCCTCCGTCGCGGACAGGCGCACCGGCCGCGGCGGCTCGAGGTACGACGTGCGCAGCGCGTAGACGGTCCGGCCGTCGGGCGAGACGACGAGGTCGGAGTAGGCGTAGTCGTCGGCGGTGAGCTTCGTGATCTCGCCACTCGCCACGTCGATCCGGAACACCGGGGCGCGGCCGTCGTCGTCGGCGGAGAAGAGGATCGCGGTGCCGTCGGGCGTCCACACGGGCGCGCCCGGCCAGCGGTCCCAGTCGGCGGTGAGCGAGCGGATGGCGCCGTCGGCGAGCGTGACGAGGACGAGCTCCTGGTCGACCGGCTCCGTGGGCGTCGACCGCTTGCCCTGGACGGCCGCCACCGTGGCGCCGTCGGGGCTGAACCTCGGCGCCTCGAACTCGTGGTCGTCGACGTCTGCGAGGACGCGGCGCTCGCCGGTCGCGACGTCGATGACCACCAGCACCTGGCGGAAGCCGCCGCGCTCGGGCTTGTTCCAGACGGAGACGACGGTGCCGCCGTCGGGGCTGACGTCGTAGCCGGCGGAGTCGAGCGAGCGGCCCGCGTCGGGCGTGAGGTCGCGAAGCTCGACCGCGGGGTCGTCGAGCGGGGACTCGCCGTCGCGCAGCGTGCCGGCGAACAGCCGCGGCGCGTCGGGTCCGAGGTCGTGGTCCCAGTACCGCACCGGATAGCGCTCGTGCAGGATCGCGTTGACCTTCTTCTCCTTGCGCTCCTTGCGCCGCTTCTCCTCCGACTCGAGGTCGGTGGACGACGGGAACGTGCTGGAGGCGACGACGACGGTGCCGGACTCGCGGGCGACGACCACGCCGCCGACACCACCGGGACGCTTCGCGACGACGCGCGCCTCGCCGCCGCCGGCCGGCAGCAGCCACAACAGAGGAACGGAGTCGTCCGCATCTTCGGAGCCGGCGGGATCTGGGCGGGCCGAGCCGAACAGCAGCGAGCCGTCGGGCAGGAACGCCGCGCCGCTCTCGCCCTTGGCGCTGCGGGTGAGCCGCCGGGCCGGGCGCTCCCCGGCGGGGTCGACGTCCCAGAGGGCCGTGACGTACTTGGTGGAGTCGGGGTTGAGCGTGGACACGGCGGTCACCAGCCGGGTGCCGTCGGGTGACAGCGTCAGCCCGCCGGTGCGCGGCAGTGCCACGTAGGCGTCCAGGTCGTGGAACGGAGTGGGTGGGGTGTCCGGGGTCTCCGGCGTGGTCTCTGTCACCTTTCTTACCTATCACGCCGTTACGGCCCGCTGACAGGACTACGTACGCAATGGCGCCGTGCTGGTCCGGGCGATGAGCTTGGTCGGGACGGTCATGACGGACGGCTCGCTGTCGATGCCGGAGCGCAGCCGGTCGACCAGCGCGGCCGCCGCCAGCCGGCCCTCTTCGCGGACGTCCTGCGCGACGGTGCTCAGCCCGAACAGCCAGGACAGGTCGTGGTCGTCGACGCCGATGACCGAGAGGTCCTCGGGCACCCGCACGCCGTGCTGCCGGGCGGCGTAGATGATGCCCATGGCGACCTCGTCGGACACCGCGAACACGGCCGTCGGCACCACGTCGAGGGCGGACAGCTCCCCGTAGGCGGCGATGCCGGCCTCGACGGTGAACTTGGCCGGCACCGAGAGCCGCGGGTCGGCCTCGACCCCGACGGACCGCAGCACCTCGACGTAGCCGAGCCGGCGGTCCGGCGATACCGGGAAGCCGAGGTGGTCGTCGGGGTCGCCGCCGGCGAACGCGATGACCCGGTGGCCGAGCTCGACCAGGTGCCGGGTGGCCTGCCGGCCCACCTCGACGTCGTCGACCCGGACCGAGGAGATGCCCGGCACGATGGGCCCGACCACCATGACCGGCCGGTGCATGGCGTGCAGCGCGGCGACCTCGTCGGCGTCGAGCGGCAGGCTCATGATCAGCAGGCCGTCGGCGCGCTTGCGCAGCAGCTGGGTGTCGAAGACCTTGCGCCGGTTGGTCTCGACCTCGGAGAGGTCGTAGCGGAGCACGTCATAGCCGTGTTGCGTCAGCACCTCCTGCGCGCCCTCGAGCACGGCGGTGAAGTACCAGCCGCGGGCGACCGGGGACACGACGGCGACGGCGCCCGTGCGGCCGGTGGGCAGGCCGGCCGCACTGGGCGACGCGACGTAGCCCAGCTCGGCCGCGATGTCCTGCACGAGCCGCCGGGTGGTGGCCGACACCCCTGGCAGCCCGCGCAGCGCCCGGGACACCGTCGCCACCGACACCCCGGCTCGAGCCGCGACGTCGACGATTCCGGTCATCGCACAGATCTCTCCGCCGCAGACGGGTCCAGGGTCACCCCTTGACGCTGCCTGCGAGCAATCCTCGGACGAAGTAGCGCTGGAGGAACACGAACACGATGACCGGGACGACGATGGACACGAAGGCGCCCGCCGACAGCAGGTGCCAGGTGCTGCCCCGGCTGCCGGAGAGCTCGGCCAGTCGCGCGGTCAGCGGCTGGATCTCTTGGGCGCCGGTCGCCATGGTGATCGCGACCAGCAGGTCGTTCCAGACCCAGAGGAACTGGAAGATCGCGAACGCCGCGATCGCCGGGGTCACCAGCGGCAGCATGATCCGCAGGAAGATCGTCACGTGCCCCGCGCCGTCGACCCGGGCCGCCTCCATCAACTCGCCGGGCACCTCGCGGAAGAAGTTGTGCAGCAGGAAGATCGCCAGGGGTAGCGCGAAGATCGTGTGCGAGATCCACAGCGGCCAGAACGTCCCGTTGAGATCGGCGTCGACGAAGAGGCGCAGCAGCGGGATCAGCGCCACCTGCAGCGGCACGATCTGCAGCGCGAACACGGCGACGAACAGGGTGTCGCGCATCGGGAACTTCATCCAGGCGAACGCGTACGACGCCAGGCAGGCGATGGAGACCGGGATGACCACCGACGGGATCGTGATGACGATCGAGTTGACGAAGTACGTCGACAGCGACGTGCCGCCGTAGAGCACCTCGTCGTAGTTGGCCAGGGTCAGCTGCGGGTCCGAGAACCAGGTCCACCAGCCGGACGTGCGGATGTCCATCTCGGGGCGCAACGAGGTCAGCAGCAGCCCGAACGTCGGAATGGTCCACAGCACGGCGATGACCAGCGCGAAGAGCGATGCCCAGCGCGAGGTCAGCCGCTTGCGGGTCCGGCCGGTGATGGTGGCCGGCTCGACCGTGGCCAACTCCTCCTGGAGCGCGGGCGTGGGGATCGCGGCGGTCATCGCAGGTCCGCCTTTCGCAGCTGTCGGACGTTGTAGGCAACGATCGGGATCACCAGGATGAACAGCAGGACGGCCAGCGCGGACGCAAGGCCCGTGTCACCCAGCTGGAAGCCCTGCGTGTAGAACTCGTTCGCCACGACGCTGGTGTCGAACTGCCCACCGGTCATGGTGCGGACGATGTCGAAGACCTTGAGGGTGCCGATCGAGATGGTCGTCAGCACCACGATGAGCGCCGGCCGGATGCTCGGCACGGTGATGTAGCGGAACATCCGCACCCCGGTGAGGCCGTCGAGCTGGGCCGCCTCGGTGATGTCGGACGGGATCGCCTTGATGGCCGCCGACAGCACCGTCATGGCGAACCCGGCCTGCACCCAGATCATGACGACGATGAGGAACAGCGTGTTCCACGGCGAGTCGACGAGGAAGTGCCGCGGCTCCAGCCCCACCCACACGAGGAGCTGGTTGAGCAGACCGACCTGGTCGATGTTCTGCTGGTCCGGCCGGTACTCGTAGACGTAGCGCCAGATGATCGACGCGCCGACCAGCGAGATGGCCATGGGCAGGAAGATGACGGCCTTGGCGAACGCCTCGACCCGGCTGCGGTCGACCAGCACGGCGTAGACCAGGCCGATGAACGTCGCCACGATCGGCGTCACGATCACCCAGATCGCCGTGTTGCGCAGGACGATCAGCATGTCCGAGTTGGTGAAGATCTCGGTGAAGTTGTCGAGACCGAGGAACTCGTCAGTGGTGCGGTCGAAGAGCGACTGGTACATGGTGCGGATCGCCGGGTAGATCAGCCCGACGCCCAGCAGGAGCAGCGCCGGCAGCACGAACGCCAGCGACTGCCAGATGTCGACGCGCCGCCGGGCCCGGCCCACGAGCAGCAGGATCGCGCCCATGACACCGACGAACAGCACCACCGCCAGCGCCATCTGGCCGAACTTCTCGAAGTTGTCCACGTGTCACCACCTCTAGACGCAGGAGGACGGGGCAGCAGAGAGGTGGGGGCGAGCGTCGTGCTCGCCCCCACCTCACCCGCTCACGGCCAGGCGGCCTCGATGGCGTCGACCGTCTCCTGGGTCTCCGCACCGGTGACCCAGTCGACCATGCCCGTCCAGAAGGCGACGGTCCCGACCTCGGCCGGCATCAGGTCCGACGCGTCGAACCGGAACACCGCCTCGGGGTCCTGGATGATCTCGGCCGAGAGCTGGTTGACCGGGCTCTCGTAGGCGTCGATCGGCACGGTCCGGTTCGCCGAGACGAAGTTGCCGTGACTGGCCCGCTCGGCGTGCCAGTGGTCGCTCGACAGGTAGGTCTGGAAGGCCTGGACCTCCGGACGCTCGGCGAACGCGGCCACGAACTCACCGCCGCCGAGGACCGGGTTGCCGTGCTCCTCCTCGATGCCGGGGAGGTAGAACGCGAACACGTCGCCGTCCTCCGCGACCTCGACGCCCTCGCCCCAGTTGGCCTGGTAGAACGACGCCTGGTGGTGCATCCAGCAGTTGCCGTCGAGGATGGGCAGGCCGGCGTCCTCGAACCGCGTGGTGGCGATGCTGGCGACGTCGCCGAGCCCGCCGTTGACGTACTGGTCGTTCTTGAGGATCTCGCCGACCGTGTCGAACGCCTCGACGACCTGCGGGTCGTTGAACGGGATCTCGTGCTTGTACCACTGGTCGTAGACATCGGCGCCCGCGGTGCGGAGCATGACCTCCTCGACCCAGTCGGTGCCCGGCCAGCCGGTCGCGTCGCCGGAGCCGAAGCCGGCGCACCAGGGCAGGCCCCCGTCCTCGACGATCTGGTCCGACAGCGTGATCAGGTCGTCCCATGTCTCCGGCACCTCGTAGCCGGCGCCCTCGAACGCCGACGGCGAGTACCAGACGAAGGACTTCACGTTCGCGCCGAACGGCGTGCCGTAGTAGGTGCCGTCGACGGTGCCGTACTCGATCCACGACGGGTCGAACGAGGCCTCGACGTTGGCTCGCGCCTCGTCCGGCACCGGGATGACCGCGTCGTAGTCACGGACCAGCGAGGCCAGCAGACCCGGCTGCGGAATGATCGCGAGGTCGGGCGGCGAACCGCCCTGGATGCGGATCGGCAGCTGTGCCTCGAACTCGTCGGAGCCCTCGTAGACGACCGTCGCGCCGGTGCACTCCTCGAACGCGTCGAACGACGCCTCCAGAGGCGCGTCCTCCGGCGCCACGATGGTGCTGTAGGCCGTGATCTCGGTGCCCTCGAGGTCACCGTAGTCGGCCGCGAAATCGCAGTCGGCGCTGTCCCCGCCCGTCTCCCCGCCGCCTGCGGTGTCGTCGCCGCCGTCGTCGCCACCACAAGCGGCAAGGACGAGCGACACGCTTGCAGCGAGGCCGACAGTCGCCCAGCCCTTGCGGGCGCTGCTCTTCGCCATGTGTCTGTCTCCCTCCCAGAAGGGATCGGTCCGAGCACCTGCCGCTCGAATCCCAATGCGTGTACTAGTGCATGAACGAAAACGTTTACGCTCCGAAATTGCAAGAGCCCATCGGCAACTTCGCCGTAACGATTACGTCACGCCGCCCGCGCGTATGTGAAATGTGACACGGAACAGCTCAGGCATGCCTGCGTGCGGTCACCACCCGGAACCGCGAGGCGACGAACGCGGAGTCGGTGATGCACGAGTTCGCGGCCGGGTTGGCGCCCGTGCCGTGGAAGTCCGAGAACGCCGCCGACTGGTTGACGAAGACGCCGCCGGTGAGGTTCACCGACAGCGGCACGCCGGCCTCGAGCGCGGCCTGCTCGGCCGCCTCCAGCACGGCCGGGTCGGTCGAGTAGACCGACGCCGTCATGCCGCCGTGCTCCTGGACCGACGCCGCGAACCGCTCCAGGGCCTGCGCCGTGGAGTCGGCCGCGATGAGGAACGAGACGGGTCCGAAGCACTCGGCGGAGTAGCGCTCCTCGTCGGCGACGTCGACGGCGACGACAGCCGGCGTGCGGACGGTGGCGCCGGGCCAGGCCGGGTGGGTGATCGAGCGCGCTGCCAGGACGGTGCCGCCGTCGCCGGCCAGCGCGTCGACGCGCTCGCGCACGCCGTCGTTGACCACGGCGCCCAGGATCTCGACCGCGCGGGCGTCGTCACCGAGCAGCTTGTCGATCGCGCCCGCGAGCGCGGCGCCGAACTCGTCGAAGGTGATCGTGCCCTGGTCGGTGAGGATGCCGTCGCGCGGCACGAACACGTTCTGTGGCGCGGTGCACATCTGGCCGGTGTAGAGGCTGAGCGAGAACGCGAGGTTGCCGACCAGCCCCCGCAGGTCGTCGGTGGAGTCGACGACGACGGTGTTCAGGCCGGCCTTCTCGGTGAACACGACGGCCTGGCGCGCGTGCTCCTCGAGCCAGTCGCCGAACGCCGTCGAGCCGGTGAAGTCGACGATGCGGACCTCGGGCCGGACGGCGAGGACGGCGGCCAGCCGGTCGGCGGGGTCCTCGGCGGCGAGCGTGACGAGGTCGGCGTCGAACCCGTGCTCGCCGAGCACCTCGCGGATCGCCTGCACGGTGATGGCCAGGGGCAGGACGGCGTTCGGATGCGGTTTGACGACGACGGCGTTGCCGGTGGCCAGCGACGCGAACAGGCCGGGCCACGAGTTCCACGTCGGGAACGTGTTGCAGCCGATCACCAGCGCGACACCGCGCGGGACCAGGTGGAACGTCTTGGTCATCCGCAGCGGCTCGCCCTTGGCCGGCTTCTCCCACAACGCCTCGGCGGGGACGCGGGACTGCTCGGCGTGCGCGTAGGCCACGGCCTCCAGCGCGCGGTCCAGCGCGTGCGCGCCGCCGGCCTGGAACGCCATGACGAACGCCTGGCCGGACGTGTGCATGACCGCCTGGGCGAGCTCGAAGATGCGCCCGTGCAGCCGGGACAGCGCCTCCAGGCAGACCGCGGCACGGGCGTCGGGGCCGGCGTCGCGCCAGCCGGGGACGGCCGCCCGCGCGGCGCTGAGCAGCGTCGTCACGGCCTCGTCGATGGCCGGCACCCGCGGGTAGCGGATGCCGAGCTCGGGGCCGAAGGGGCTGACCTCGGTGGCGACGGCGCCCTCGGCGCCGGGCGTCTCGAGCGGGAAGTCCGTACCGAGCCGAGCCTCGTGCGCCGCCAGACCGTCGGCGGCCGCGGTCTCGCCGTACACGCGCGGGCTGGGCGACTCCGGGTAGGCCGAGAAGAAGGCACGGTCCGCGATGGCCGCCTCGGCCTGGCCGAGCAGGTCGCGGTGTCGTTCGATCAGACTGCCCAGCGACATCGCGGGACCTCCAGAGCATGTGACAAACTAGCGCACAGTTGGCTCCACTCTGTCATAGCGACCTGGTGCCCGTCCACGAGGGGAGAGACTCGGTCCTATGGAGGCGATCGCTCGTTCCGTGCCCGTCGGCGTCGTCGGCGCCGGCACCATGGGCGCCGGCATCGCTCAGGTGGCCGCGGTCGCCGGGCACGAGGTGCGGGTCTACGACGCGGCCGACGGCGCCGCGGCGGCCGCCGTCGAGACCATCTTCGCCCACCTGGCCCGCGCGGTCGACAAGGGCCGGCTGCTCCAGGAGGAGGCCGAGGACGCCGCGACGCGGCTGCGCGCCGTCGGCACCCTGGAGGACCTGGCCGGCTGCGGCCTGGTCGTCGAGGCGGTGGTCGAGGACCTCGAGGTGAAGCGGGCGCTGTTCGCCGGGCTCGAGGCGGTCTGCGGGCCCGACGCCGTCCTCGCCACCAACACGTCGTCGCTGTCCGTCGACGCCGTCGCCGAGTCGCTGGCGGCTCCCGCCCGGGTCGCGGGACTGCACTTCTTCAACCCCGCACCGCTGCTGCCGCTGGTCGAGGTGGTCAGCGGCGCCCGCACCGACGACGGCGTCGCCGACCTGCTGGTGGCGACGGCGGCGGCCTGGGGCAAGACGCCGGTGCGGGCCGCGTCGACGCCCGGCTTCATCGTCAACCGCGTGGCCCGGCCGTACTACGGCGAGGCGTTCCGGCTGCTCGAGGCGGGCTCGGTCGACGCCGCGACCGTCGACGCGCTGCTGCGCGAGTCCGGTGGCTTCCGCATGGGCCCGTTCGAGCTGGCCGACCTCATCGGGCACGACGTCAACCTCGCGGTGAGCCGCTCGGTGTGGGAGGCGTTCGGCCGCGACCCGCGCTTCACACCGTCGGTGCTGCAGGAGCGCCTGGTCGCCGACGGCCGGCTGGGCCGCAAGACCGGCGGCGGCATCTACGGCGGCGACGACGCGCCCCGCCCGGCCCCGTCGACCGCCGAGCCGGTGGCGAGCGGGCCGACGGCCTGGGCGAGCTCCGGCGGATTCGATCCGTCGACGCCGGGGTGGCGCGCCGGCAACGGCGACGTCGAGCTGCGGCTCACGGACGGGCGCACCGCTGCCCAGCACACCGGTGGCGGCCCGAGCACCGTCGTGCTCGTCGACCTGGCCCTCGATCGGGCGGCGGTACGGCTGGGCATCGCGGCGCCGGAGCACGCACCCAAGGAGCACGTCGAGGCGGCGATCGGGTTCCTGCAGGGGCTCGGTCACGCCGTCACGGTGCTGCCGGACACCCCCGGCCTCGTGGTGGCGCGGACGGTGGCGACGCTCGCCGCCGCGGCCGCCGACGCCGTCGACTCCGGCGTCGCCACGGCCGAGGACGTCGACACCGCGATGCGGCTCGGCGTGAACTACCCGCGCGGCCCGTACGAGTGGGGTTCGGCGCTCGGCTGGCAGTGGGTCGCGGGTGTCCTGGACGCGCTCGCGGCGGCCGAGGACCCCGGCCGCTACCGCGTCTCGCCGCAGCTGCGCCGCCGCGCTCTCGAGGCCGGCGGCCGGCGCGACGACCCCGACGTGGCCGGGTACGACGACCTGGCCCGCCGCGCGTCCGAGGCGATGTGGGCGGCCGACGCGGCCTCGCAGGCGCTGGGCATGACGGTCGAGCAGGTCTCGCTCGGCACCGCAATGGTGCGCATGCGGGTCCGGCCGGACATGGTCAACGGGCACGGCGTCTGCCACGGCGGCCTGATCTTCGCCCTCGCCGACAGCGCGTTCGCCGTCGCCTGCAACACCCACAACCGGCGCACCGTCGCGCAGGGCGGCGACATCACGTTCCTGGCACCCGCCCATGAGGGTGACGACCTGCTGGCGGTCGCGAACGAGCGGTACCGGTCCGGGCGGACCGGCGTCTGCGACGTCACCGTCTACCGCGACGGCGCGACGATCGCGGAGTTCCGCGGCCGGTCGCGCGAGATCCCCGGCACGCTCGTGCCCGACGAGGAGGAGACATGACCGAGGCGTTCCTGGTCGACGGCGTCCGCACCCCGATCGGGCGGTACGGCGGCGCACTGTCGCCCGTGCGCCCCGACGACCTCGCGGCGCACGTGCTGCGCGCGCTGCTGGAGCGACACCCCGAGGTGCCGGCCGACGTCGTCGACGAGGTCGTGCTCGGCTGCGTCAACCAGGCCGGCGAGGACAACCGCAACGTCGCCCGCATGGCCGTCCTGCTGGCCGGCTACCCCGCGTCGGTGCCCGGCGTGACGGTGAACCGGCTCTGCGGCTCCGGCCTCGACGCCCTCGCCTACGCCGCCCGGACCGTGCGCACCGGTGAGGCCGACGTCGTCGTGGCCGGCGGGGTGGAGTCGATGTCGCGGGCGCCGTTCGTGCTGCCCAAGGCGCAGGTCGCGTTCGACCGCGGCACCGCGCAGGTCTACGACTCCACCATCGGCTGGCGGTTCGTCAACCCGGCGCTCGAGGCCGCCTACGGCACCGACGCGATGCCCGCGACCGCCGAGAACGTCGCCACCGAGCACGGGATCGCCCGCGCCGACCAGGACGCGTTCGCGCTGCGCAGCCAGCAGCGAGTGGCCGCCCGGCGCAAGGAGCTGGCGGCCGAGATCGTCTCCGTCACCGTGCCCCAGCGGCGGGGCGAGCCGGTCACCGTCGACCTCGACGAGCACCCGCGCGAGACCTCGCTCGAGGCGCTGGCGAAGCTGCGGCCGGTCGTGCGGCCCGACGGCACCGTCACCGCCGGCAACGCCTCCGGCGTCAACGACGGCGCCGCCGCGCTGCTGGTCATGAGCGCCGCGGCCGTCGAGCGCCACGGAGTCGAGCCGCTGGCCCGCATCGCCGGCGCCGCCACCGCGGGCGTCGAGCCGCGGGTCATGGGCCTCGGCCCGGTGCCGGCCACCCGCAAGGTGCTCGCCCGAGCCGGCGTCGCGATGGCCGGCGTCGGCAACGTCGAGCTCAACGAGGCGTTCGCCGCCCAGGCGCTGGCCTGCCTGCGCCTGCTCGGGCTGCCCGACGACGCCGAGCACGTGAACCCGAACGGCGGCGCCATCGCGCTGGGCCACCCGCTCGGCATGAGCGGCGCCCGCATCGCGCTGTCGGCGGCACTGGAGCTGCAGCGGCGCGGCTCGCGGCACGCGCTCGCCACCATGTGCATCGGGGTGGGCCAGGGGATCGCGGTGCTGCTGGAGCGGCCCTGAGCCCGGCCTGAGCGGCCGCTCACCGAGTGCCGGTACCATGAGCACCTGTACGCGCCGGTGCGTACAGGTGCTCATGGCACAGCGGGCTCAGCTCCAGACCAAAGCGTTGCCCGGGTCCTCGAGCAGCGCCGCGAGGTCGGCCAGGAACCGTGACCCCTGCTCGCCGTCGACCAGGCGGTGGTCGAACGAGAGCGCGAGCGTGGTGACCCAGCGCGGCTTCACCTGGTCCTTGTGCACCCACGGCTGCTTGCGCACCGCGCCGAACGCGACGATGGCCGCCTCGCCGGGCGGCAGGATCGGGGTGCCGGTGTCGACGCCGAAGACGCCGACGTTGGTGATGGAGATGGTGCCGCCGAGCATGTCCTCGGGCGGCGTCCTGCCCTCGCGGGCCGTGGCGGCCAGCTGGTTGATCGCCACGGCCAGTTCGCGCAGCGGCAGGCGGTCGGCGTCCTTGACGTTCGGCACGACCAGCCCGCGCGGGGTGGCCGCGGCGATGCCGAGGTTCACGTAGCGCTGCAAGACGATCTCGCCGGCCGTCTCGTCCCAGCGGGCGTTGACGTCGGGCGTGCGGCGGGCCGCGATGCAGACCGCCTTGGCCAGCACCGCGAGCGGAGACAGCTTGACGTCGCGGAACTCGCGGGAGTCGCGCAGCCGGTCGACCAGCTTCATGGTGCGGGTGACGTCGACGGTGACGAACTCGGTGACGTGCGGCGCGGAGAACGCCGACGTGGTGACCGCTCTCGCGGTCGCCTTGCGGACCGAGCGGATGGCGACCCGCTCCTGCCGCGGCAGGCCGTTCCAGCCGGTGCCCGACGGCGTCGGGCTCGGCGCCGCCGTGGGAGCGGGTGCGGCGACCGCCGCCTGGACGTCGTCGCGCGAGATGGTGCCGTGGGGACCGGTCGGGACGACGGCGGCGAGGTCGACGCCGAGGTCCTTGGCCAGCTTGCGCACGGGCGGCTTGGCCAGCACCGACACCCGCTCGGCCGGTGCGGCGACCGGCTCCGGCTCGGCGACGGGCGCGACCGGCTCCGGCTCGGCGACGGGCGCGACCGGCGCTGCCGCAGCCACCGCCGGCTCGGCCGTCTTCCGCGCCCGCCGCTTCGCCGCGGTGGTGCGCGGGCCGTAGCCGACGAGGACGGCCTGCCGCTCCCCCTCGGGCCCGGCCTCGGGCGCCGGCGGCGTGGGCACCATGTCCTCGGCCGGCCCGCCGACGACCCCGGCGGAACCCGGCGCGGGCGCCGAGCCGCCGCCGTCGCCGGTGCGGACCGCGATGATCGGGGTGCCGACGTCGACCGTGGTGCCCTCGTCGACCAGCAGGGTCTGGACCACACCGGCGAACGGGCAGGGCAGCTCGACCAGCGACTTCGCCGTCTCGATCTCGACGATGACGTCGTTGACCTCGACGTGGTCGCCGGGCTTGACCTTCCAGGACACGATCTCCGCCTCGGTCAGCCCTTCGCCGACGTCGGGGAGGTTGAACTGCGACACACTCATGCAGACCCTCCTCAGTAGGCGAACGTGCGGTCGACGGCGTCGAGCACGCGGTCGAGGTCGGGGAGGTACTCCTCCTCGACCCGCGCCGGCGGATACGGGGTGTCGTAGCCGGTGACCCGCTGGACCGGCGCCTCGAGGGAGTAGAAGCACTGCTCGGTGACCCGGGCGGCCACCTCGGCGCCCACGCCGAGGGTGCGGTGCGCCTCGTGCACCATGACCAGCCGGCCGGTGCGGCGGACGGAGTCGTACACCGCGCGCAGGTCCAGCGGCGACAACGAACGCAGGTCGATGACCTCGAGCGACCGGCCGTCGTCGGCGGCGGCCGCCGCGGCGTCGAGGCAGGTCTTCACCATGGGGCCGTACGCCGCGACCGTGGCGTCGGTGCCGGGCAGCGCCACGCGGGCGGACTCCAGCGGCAGGTCGGGCTCGCCGTCGAGGTCGACCTCGGCCTTCTCGTAGTAGCGACGCTTCGGCTCGAAGAACACCACGGGGTCGTCGAGCCGGATCGCCTGCTGGATCATCCAGTACGCGTCGAGCGGGTTGGAGCAGGTGACCACCTTGAGGCCCGGGATGTGGGCGAAGGTCGCCTCGGGGCTCTCGCTGTGGTGCTCGACGGCGCCGATGCTGCCGCCGTAGGGGATGCGGATGACGATGGGAAGGCGCAGCCGCCCGCCGGAGCGGAAGTGCATCTTCGCGACCTGGCTGACGATCTGGTCGTAGCCGGGGAAGACGAACCCGTCGAACTGGATCTCGCAGACCGGGCGGTAGCCGCGCAGCGCCAGGCCGACCGCGGTGCCGATGATGCCGGACTCCGCGAGCGGGGTGTCGATGACGCGGTCCTCGCCGAAGTCCTTCTGCAGGCCGTCGGTGACGCGGAAGACGCCGCCGAGCTTGCCGACGTCCTCGCCCATGACCAGGACCTTGGCGTCGTTCTCCATGGACCGGCGCAAGCCGGCGTTGATGGCCTTGATGATGTTGAGCTTCTGCACACCCGTGGGCTGGTCGGTCATCGCGCCGCCTCCTCTTCGAAGCTGTCCAGATGGGCCGTCATGGACTCGCGCTGGGCGACGAGGTCGGGCGTGGGCTCGACGTAGACGTGGTCGAAGATCGAGGTCGGCGTGGGGTCGGGCAGCGCCCGGCAGGCCGCCCGCAGGTGCACGGCCAGCTCGTCGGCCTCCTCCTCGACGCCGTCGAAGAACGCCTGGTCGGCGAGGTCGCCGCGGACCATGAACGCCTTCACCCGCTCGATGGGGTCCTTGAGCTTCCAGTGCTCGAGCTCGGCGTTGAGCCGGTACCGGGTGGGGTCGTCGGTGGTCGTGTGCGCGCCCATGCGGTAGGTGAACGCCTCGACCAGCGTGGGACCCTCGCCGTCGCGGGCCCGCTGCAGCGCCTCGCGGGTGACGGCGAGGCAGGCCAGCACGTCGTTGCCGTCGACGCGGACGCCGGGGAAGCCGAAGCCCGCGGCCCGGCGGTACAGCGGCACCCGCGTCTGGCGCTCCAGCGGCTCGGAGATGGCCCATTGGTTGTTCTGGCAGAAGAACACGACCGGCGCGTTGGTGACGCTGGCCCAGATGAACGCCTCGTTGACGTCGCCCTGGCTGGTGGCGCCGTCGCCGAAGTAGGCGATGACGGCGGCGTCGCGGTCGGGGTCGCCGGTGCCGATGGCGCCGTCGCGCTGGATGCCCATGGCGTAGCCGGTGGCGTGCAGTGTCTGCGCGCCGATGACGATCGTATAGAGGTGGAAGTGCGTCTCGACGGCGTCCCAGCTGCCCTGGTCGACGCCGCGGAACAGCGCCAGCAACTTCACCGGGTCGACGCCGCGGCACAGCGCGACCGCGTGCTCGCGGTACGTCGGGAAGACGTGGTCCTGGGGGCGCAGCGCGCGGGCGGAGCCGACCTGCGCCGCCTCCTGGCCCAGCAGGCTGGCCCACAGGCCCAGCTCGCCCTGGCGCTGCAGGGCGACGGCCTCGCTGTCGACGCGGCGGCCCAGCACCAGGTCGCGGTACATGGACCGGACGTCATCGCCGGTGATGTCGGCGATGAGGGGGTCGTAGTGCTCGCTGGGGACGCGCTGGCCCTCGGGGGTGAGCAGCTGGACGAGCTCGGGTTCGGGCGGGGTGTCCCCGGCCGCCGTCTCGACAGTCATGTGTCTCCTTCACGTCGTCGGCTCCGCAGGATTGCCGCGGGAGCCTGCTCCTCGTGACCACCGGCGGCGTGGGTGAGGACTACGGGTGGGTCCTCACGCCTCGCCGCGGTGCATGACCGTGACCGAAGTCACGACCTCGCTACCGCAACGGTACCCAGATCCGGGGTCGGACGGATGCACCGAGGCGGCAGGTGGGGCTCCATCCTGCAGCACCTCCTGCCAGCCTGCCCGCTGGGGATCGCTCGGAGGCTCGTCGTTCCGGACAAACTTCCTTGCCCGGACGCTGCACTGACCGCACAAGTCCTCTGTCGTCCTCGTAAGCCGCGCGCCTGACCTGAGACGACACGAGCCGCGCGGCGCGTCCGTCGGGACGCACCGCGCGGCTCGCGAGGTGTTCTGCCTGACTCGTGTTACTCGGAAGCGCCGCTGAACCGGCGGCGCAGCAGGAACGCGGCCGCGGTGATGAGGCCCAGCCCGAGGGCCAGCAGCGTGGCCGGCGAGCTGCCGGTGTCCGGCAGGTCCTCGTCCGGGCTGTCGCTGGGCGACGGCGTCGGGCTCTGGCTGGGCGTCTCGGACGGGCTGTCCGATGGCGTCGGGGTCGGCGTCTCCGAGGGGGTCTCCGACGGCGTCGGGGTCGGCGTCTCGGACGGCGTCTCGCTCGGCGTGGGCGTCGGCGTCTCGGTCGGCTTGGCGGTCCAGTCTACCGTTCCCTCGACGGTGAGCTCGGTCTTCTCCGACTGGGCCAGGATCAGCGACTGCGTGCGGATCTCCTCGGTGGAGCCCACGAACAGCCGTCCGGTGCTCAGGTTCGCCTCGGCGTGCAGCCGCACGGTGCCGTCGCCCGCCTCGGCGTCCTCGGGCACGTCGACGCCGAACGTGTCGCCGTCGCCCACCTGGCCACCCAGCGGGGCGCCGTCGCCGTCGACCAGCTCGACGCCCTCGGGCAGGTCCGCGGTGACGTCCACCGTCTCGGCGTTCGTGCTGACGGTGAACGGGCCGAGAACCGAACCGGCCTCGCCCGACAGCGACGTCGGATCCAGCGACAACGCAGGCTCCGGCTGCTCGCCGATGCCGACGTTCTCCTCACCGGTGAGGTACTCGTAGACCGCTCGGACGTCGGCGTCGATCTCGTCGTTCTCGGTGGTGATGTCCTCGAGGTCGACGGTGATGTTGTCGCTGAACGTCCACACGGCCGCCGAAGTGGCGGTGATCGCCTCGTCGACCGACAGCCCGTCGTTGAACGAGACATCGGACAGCGCGGCCTCGATCTCGTCGACCGATACGACGGGATACGAGTGTCGCAGTACCCAGAGGATCTTCGGCGAGTTCTCGGTGAACGGCGCATCCGGCTCCGGGTAGGCGTCCCAGGGCACCTCGGACATCTCGACCTCGTCGTCGGCGATGGGCACGTTGATCTCGACACAGTAGGCCTGCAGCAGCGCCCCGTCGTCGGCACGGAGGCCGAACAGGACGCCTTCGACAGTGGCGTCCTCGACGTCGGTCCGGTTCACGTCATAGGCGAAGTCGTGACCGCCGGGGTCGAGGTTCGCCCGGGGCTCGACGCCGGTCAGCTCGAACTCCGACGCGGCGGCGGGTGTGAGGAACGCGGCTCCGGCCAGCAGGCCGGCTGCCAGCGCGCCGGCGCCGAGGCGGCGCCGGGCCGGATGAATGGACATGTGTCTCCTTAGAGAACGTCAATGCTCAGGAAAATGAGCGCGCGCACCAGCACGGAACGACACGCAAGGAATCACAGACATGACTCAGAAAGCCCCCCTAGCGTGGGCATCCTAGTGGAAACGGCTATGTTTCGGGAAGTCCGGGACATCCCGGACGTCGCCGCACCCCCTGTCGGTGCCGGGCGGAGTCGCATAGGGTCTTGACCCGTGCCTGACTTCGACGAAGCGTCGGCTACGCGCCAGGTCTCCCCGGGCCTGCACAGCGTCGACATCGACGGGACCTGGTCGGTGGGCGAGGTGCCGAACGGCGGCTACCTGCTCGCGCTGATCCTGCGCGCCGTGCTCGGCGAGTCCGCCCACCCGCACCCGGTGACCACCAATGCGCACTTCGTGACCCCGCCCACGGCCGGGCCGGCGCAGGTGAAGGTCGACGTCGTGCGCACCGGCCGCACCATCGAGACGTTGCGCGCGACGCTGGTCCAGGACGACGAGCCGCGGGTCGAGGCCACGGTCACCACCAGCACGCTCTCGCGCACCTCGCCGGTCGAGTGGGTCGGCCCGCCGCCGGAGCCGGTGGCGCCGGTCGACGAGTGCATCCGTGCCGTCGTCGACCTCCCCGACGGCACTCATGTCGGCCTGCTCGAGCACGTCGACCTGCGGCTTGACCCGCAGACCCTCGGCTGGTTCTCCGGCCGCCCGGCCGGCCAGCTGTCCATGCGCGGCCACGTCCGGCTGGTCGACGGCACCCAGCCCGACCCCGTGGTGCTGGCGCTGGCGGTCGACTCGCTGCCGCCGACGGTGTTCGGCCTCGGCCGGTTGGGCTGGGCTCCCACCGTGCAGCTGTCGGTGCTGACGCGCAGCCTGCCGGCGCCGGGCTGGCTGACGGTGCACCTGCGCGGCCGGCTGGTCCGCGACGGCTGGTTCGACGAGGAGGCCGAGGTCTACGACGCCGACGGCGCTTTGGTCGCGCAGTCGCGCCAGCTGGCCCGCATCCGCGTCACCTGAACAGGCCTCCGGCCGAGTTCTCGCCAGCGTGTCGAGAACGCCGCGCCGGCTCCGTCCCAGGTTCACCAGCGGCCAGGACGGACCGCGCGACGACGTGAGGAACCATCATGCGCAAGCTCATCGCTCAGCAGTGGGTGACCGTGGACAACATCGCCGCGGAGGAGGACGGCGGGCTCGGCTTCGTATCGGGGGAGCCGTTCTCCGAGAGGACCAACCCGGCGTTCAAGGACTCCGTCATGGGGTTCATCGACTCGGTCGACACGATGATCCTCGGCGCGAACACCTACGCCCAGTCCGTGGGCTACTGGCCGACCGCCGACGACCAGGGCGAGTACGGGCAGAAGCTCAACGCCCTCACGAAGTTCGTCGCCTCGTCGACGTTGGACGACGCCCCCTGGGGCGAGTTCCCCGCCGCGACCGTGACGCCCGACCCCGTCGCCACCGTCAGGGAGCTCAAGGAGAACAGCGGCAAGGACATCTGGCTGTGGGGAAGCCTGACCCTCATGCAGTCGCTGCTGGACGCCGGCCTCGTCGACGAGGTCCGCATGCTGGTGTGCCCGGTGTCGCGCGGCAAGGGAAGGCGCGTCTTCGAGGGTGCGCACGACCTCGAGCTGATCGAGGCCACCGCGTTCGACAACGGCCTGGCGCTGCTGCGCTACGCGGTCAGGACCAGCTGACCCGGCACGTCGTTCCGGCCCGGGCCGGCCGTCAGTCGCCGGCCGCGAGCTTCTGCCGCAGCTGCTCGGTCATGCGCGCCTCTCCGGTGCGCAGGTGGGCGAGCAGCCGCTGCCGGGCCAGCTCGAAGTCGCGCCGCCCGACCGCCTCGGCGATGCCGGTGTGCTCGTCGAGGGTGTCGTCGATGCGCTGCGGCACCCCCGACGAGAGGTAGTGCCGCCCCCGGACGATGTGGTTCTCGATGACGGCGTAGAACCCCTGCAGCCGCGCGTTCTTGCTGCACGCGACCAGGAACGTGTGGAACGAGTGGTCGTGGCCGAAGTAGTCGTCGAACGTGTCGGGCAGAATCGGGTGCTCGTAGCCGTCGAAGAAGGTGGCGATGCGCTCGATGGCGTCGTCGTCGGGCTCCTCCTCGAGGCGGTCGAGGCCGGCGGGCTCGAGCCGGCGGCGCAGCTCGAACAGTTCGTGCACGTCCTGCTCGGAGAACGGGGTGACCACCCAGCCGCCGCGGCCGCGCGGGGTGAGCAGGCCGGCCGCCTCGAGCCGGTGCAGCGCCTCGCGCACCGGGGTGCGGCTCAGGCCGAGCAGCTCGGCGAGCTCGCGGTCCTTGACCGGCGCGCCCGGGGGCAGCTCGGTGCGGACGATGGCCTCGCGGATGGACTCGAAGGCGCGGTCGCCCAGCTGGACGGTCTCGATGGGCTGCAGGGACGTCACGGTCGGTTCCACCCCATTCATCTGCGCAGACGGCCCGTCTGGTCTTCCGAGAACAGTATCGTGTGTTCCGGATGTTGATCCGTAACGCGTCACGGCAGCTCCACCATCCGCAGGGCGGCATCGATCCAGGCGCGGTCCCAGGTCCCGGCCTCGATCGCCCGCCGCTCCGCCTCCTCGGCCGACCGCTTCTCCTCGGCCAGCGCCACGATCTCCTCGGCCCGCCCGCGCGGGATGACGGCGATGCCGTCCGCGTCGCCGATGACGAGGTCGCCGTCGGCCACCGCCACGCCGGCCAGCGCGACCGGTCCGCGCAGCTCGCCGGGGCCGTCCTTGTACGGCCCGAGGTGGCTCACGCCCGCGGCGAACACCGGCGGCGCCAGCGCGGCGAGGTCGGCCCGGTCGCGCACGGCGCCGTCGACGACCAGGGCGGCCAGCCCGCGCGTGCTCGCGTACTGGCCCATGAGCCCGCCGAGCACCGCCCGGTCGGTCTGCCCGCCGCCCGCCACCACCAGCACCTCGCCGGGCCGGGCGAGGTCGAGCGCCTTGTGCACGACGAGGTTGTCGCCCGGCCGGGTGCGCACGGTCAGCGCCGGCCCGGCCACCACCCGGCCGGTGGCGAGCCCGGCGACGGGCAGCAGCCCGGGCGCGCCGGCCCACCGGCCGAACACGTCGGAGACCAGCGACGTCGCAAGCTTGCGCAGCCGGTCGACCAGCTCTGACGGTGGCAGCGGCGTAGCCGGGTGGATCGGGCAGTCGACGGGCATGGTCACTCCATCTCCGGGGTGGACGGGCGCGTGGGCAGGCGGCGGTGCGGCAGGCCGAACTCGGCGGCGACGGCGTCCAGCTCGGCCCGCGCGGCGGCGGAGAGCCGGACCCCGTCGCGCTCGGCCGCGGCCAGGGCGGCGTCCTCGACCTCGCCGGGCAACAGGACGCGCTCGACACCGTCGGCCGGCGGCAGGTCGTGCACCTCGCGGGCGAACCCCTCGACGTGCGCGGCGAACGCCTCGCGGCCCAGCCAGCGGCCGGGGTCGAGGGCGAGGAACAGGTGGCTGACGCGCTGCTGGCGGTCCGGGTGCAGGTACATGTCGCCCAGTGCGTGCCCCGTCACCCCGGCCACCAGGCCGCCGCACAGCAGCTCGATCATCATCGCCAGGCCCGACCCCTTCGGCCCGGCGAACGGCAGCATCGAGCCGGCCAGCGCCGCGGTGGCGTCGGTGGTCGGCCGGCCCTCGGTGTCGACCGCCCAGCCCGGCGGGATCGGCCGGCCCTGCTGCTCGGCGACGATGACCTTGCCGCGGGCGGTGGCGCTGGTCGCGATGTCGAGCACCAGCGGCGGTCCGCCCGCGCGCGGGACGGCGATGCTCAGCGGGTTGGTGCCGACGGCGCGGCCGCGGCCGCCGTGGTACGTCATGGTCGGCGGGGCGTTGGAGAGGGCGACGACGGCGAACCCCTCCGTGGCCGCCCGGCGGGTCAGGTAGGCCAGCGTGCCGCAGTGGTTGGAGTTCGCGACCCCGGCCACGCCCACGCCGTGCGCTCCGGCCAGCGCGACCGCGGCTTCCAGCCCGGTCAGCGCGCCCAGCTGGCCGACGGCGTTGCGCGCGTCGACCCGGGCCGCGGCGCCGTCGTGCTCGGTCACCGGGACGGCCAGCGGGTCGACCGCACCGGACTTCAGCCGCGACGCGTAGACCCGCAGCCGGACCACGCCGTGCGAGTCGATGCCGCGCGCCTCGGCGTCGACCAGCGAGCCGGCCACCAGGTCCGCCGTCGCCGCCGGGAGCCCCGTCGAGCCCAGCACGGCGGCGCAGTGCGCCCGCAGGACCTCGAGCGGGATCGGGTCGGCCGGCGTCATGCGGGGTCGGCCCACCGCTCGTTCGGGATCAGGGGGTACCAGTCCGGCCGGGCGGGGTCGCGGTCGTAGGTGTAGTTGCCGACCTTCTGGAACAGCTCCGAGTACTTCGCCATCTTGTCCGGGTCGAGCACCACGCCGAGCCCGGGCCCGTCGGGGACGGCGATGGTGCCGTTCTCATAGGTCATCTTGCCGCCGACGATGACGTCGTCGGCCAGGTGGTGGTAGTGGGTGTCGACGGCGAACGGCAGTGCCGGCAGCACCGCGCCGAGGTGCAGCATGGTGGCCAGCCCGATGCCCAGCTCACCTGACGAGTGCATGGCGACGCTGAGCTGGAACGTCTCGCACACCCCCGCCGCCTTGACGCACGGCCGGATGCCGCCCCAGAACGTGGTGTCGAGCAGGATGACGTCGACCGCGGGCTGCAGCACGTTGGCGGCCAGCTGCTCGAAGTTCACGACGACGGTGTTCGTCGCGGTCGGGATGGTGATCGCCTCGCGCACCCGGCGCATGCCGTTGAGACCCCAGGTCGGGTCCTCGAAGTAGTCGTTGCGCAGGTGCTCGATGCCGCGGGCGAACCGGATCGACTCCTCGACGCTGAGCACCGAGTTCGGGTCGTAGCGCAGCCCGTCCCCGGGCGCCGCCTCGGCCACCGCCTCGTAGGCGTCGCGCTCGTAGTCGGGGTGGAAGACGCCGCCCTTGAGTTTGTGCGTGCGGAAGCCGAAGCGCTCCTTGAGGTCCAGCGTGTGCGCCGCGAGCTGCTCGGCGGTGCGGACCTCACCCGAGCCGTCCTCGTTCGGGTAGCGGAAGAACAGGTACGACCCGAACTCGACCCGGTCGCGCAGCCGTCCCCCGAGCAGCTGCGAGGCGGGCAGGCCGAGCGCCTTGCCCATCAGGTCGATGCAGGCGAATTCCAGCGCCGCGTGCAGGTGGGTGCGGTTGCCGTACAGCGCGGCGGTCGGGTTGAGCAGCTTGAACCGCATCGCCTCGAGGTCGAACGGGTCGTGGCCCTGCAGGTACGGCAGCAGCCCCCGGAACGCGTCCTCGGTGGCCCTGCCCGCGCCGCGCATCTCGCCCAGGCCGGTCAGCCCCTCGTCGGTGTCGACCTCGACGATGGTGCGCACGAACCGGCCCCAGTGCCCGCCGTTGGCGTGCCGCAGCGGCGCCTCGAGCGGTATCGCCACCGTCGTCGCGCGGATGTCCGTGATCTTCATCGGTGTCTCCTCACCGGTTGTAGAGCGGCGCGGCGCCACCCACGTCCGCCCAGACCTCGTCGCACGCCGCCGCCGTGGCGTCGTCCAGCGGTCCACCGTCGATCGCCCGCAGGTTCGCCTCGAGCTGGCCGAGCCGCGACGCCCCGAGCAGCACGGCGGCGGTCAGCGGCCGGTTCGCCACCCAGCGCAGGGCCAGCTCGACCAGCGTGATGCCGGCGGCGTCGGCGACACCGGCCAGCCGGTCGACGGCGTCGAACAACGGCCCGTTCCAGTACCGGTCGCGGTACACCTCGCGGCTGAACCGGGTGCCCGGCTCCGGCGCCCGATCGATGCGGTGCTTGCCCGTGAGCAGGCCGCCGGCCAGCGGGTTGTAGACGATGTTCGACAGCCCGAAGTGCTCGGCACAGGCGGCGTACTCGGCCTCGATGCGCCGGCCGACCAGGTTGTACATCGGCTGCGAGATCAGCGGCTCCGGCCAGCCGTTCGTCCGGGCGAGCAGCAGCGCCTCGGTGACCTGCCAGGCGGCGAAGTTGGACTGGCCGACGTGGCGGATCTTGCCGGCGGCCACGAGGTCGGCCAGCGTGGCCAGCGTCTCCTCGATGGGCGTGCCGTAGTCGGGCCGGTGCAGGTAGTACACGTCGATGCGGTCGGTGCCGAGCCGGCGCAGGCTGGCCTCGACGGCCTTCGTCAGCGCCGCCCGGCCCAGTCCCGTGAGCGACTCGTCGGCCTGCTCGACGTGGCTGCCGCCCTTCGTGGCCAGCAGCACCTCGTCGCGGAACGGCCTCACCGCCCGGCCGAGGATCTCCTCCGACGCACCGCCCTGGTAGTTGTTGGAGGTGTCGAACATGGTCACGCCGGCCTCGCGGGCGGCCCGCACCATCTCGACCGCGCCGGGCTCGTCGACCTGGGCGCCGAACGTCATGGTGCCGAGGACCACGCGGCCGATCGTCAGCGGCATGAGCTGCTCCTCCTGCGCCCTGGGGGCTCGATGGGGTGGGATGTGATGGGTGGCGGTCATTTCAGCCCCGTCGTCGCGACCCCGCGGACGAGGTACTTCTGGGCGGCCAGGAAGAACCCGAAGATCGGGCCGAGCGAGAGGATCGACATCGCGAACAGCGGCCCCCACGACGACTCGCCCTCGGCGTCCATGAACGCCCGCAGTGCCAGCGGGACGGTGTAGTTCTCCGGCGTCGACAGGTAGATCAGCGGCGACAGGAAGTCGTTCCACGTCCAGATGAACGTGAAGATCGCCGTGGTGGCCAGCGCAGGCATCGTCAGCGGCAGGATCACCCGCCAGTAGATGCCCCACCAGCCGCAGCCGTCGATCTTCGCGGCGTCGTCGAGCTCGCGCGGCAGCGTCCGGATGAACTGGACCATGAGGAAGATGAAGAACGCGTCGGTGGCCAGGAACTTCGGCACGATCAGCGGCAGGAACGTGTCGATCCAGTTCAGCTCCGAGAACAGGACGTACTGCGGGATCAGCACCACGTGCTGCGGCAGCATGATCGTCGCGAGCATGATCGCGAACCAGAAGCGACGGAACCGGAAGTTCAGCCGGGCGAACGCGTACGCCGCCAGCGAGCAGGCGATCAGGTTGCCGACGATCGAGCCGATCGCCACGACGAACGAGTTCACGAAGAACGTCGAGAACGGGATCCGCAGCGCGTTCCAGCCGTCGGTGTAGTTCGACAGCGTGAACCGGCTCGGCCACAGGCCCGAGTCGCTGAAGATCAGCTCGGTCGGCTTGAACGAGCTCGAGAGCATCCAGATCAGCGGGTAGAGCAGCAAGAGGCCGAACGCCACCAGGGCCACGTGCTTGACCAGCCGCCGCGCCCGCGACGGCCGTCCCGTCGTCGCCGTCGCCCCGCTCATCGCTCGTCTCCGTAGAACACCCAGTACTTCGACGCCGCGAAGTTGAGCGCGGTGAACAGTGCGATGACCACGAACAGCACCCACGCCATCGCCGACGCGTAGCCCATGCGGAAGCTGGCGAAGCCCTCCTGGTACAGGTACAGCGTGTAGAAGAGCGTGGAGTCGACGGGGCCGCCGGTGCCGTCGCTCACCACGAATGCCGGAGTGAAGGCCTGGAACGCGCCGATCATCTGCAGGATCAGGTTGAAGAAGATGACCGGCGTGAGCAGCGGCACGGTGATCGAGAAGAACCGCCGCACCCGGCCCGCGCCGTCGACCGACGCCGCCTCGTAGTACATGTCCGGGATCTGCCGCAGCCCGGCCAGGAAGATCACCATGGGCGCGCCGAAGGTCCACACGCTCAGTGCGACCAGCGTGTACACGGCGGTCGCCGGCTCGGAGATCCAGCTCCGGCCCTCGATGCCGAACGCACCGAGGAACGAGTTCACCAGGCCGTCGCCGCTGAAGACCCGCCGCCACAGGATCGCGATCGCCACCGACGAGCCGAGCAGCGACGGCAGGTAGTACACCGACCGGTAGAAGGAGAGCCCGCGCAGCCCCTTGTCCAGCACCATCGCCAGGAGCAGCGCGAACGCCAGCTGCAGCGGCACCGAGACCACGACGTAGATCAGCGTGACCTTCAGCGACGCGATGTAGCGCGGGTCGTCGGTGAACAGCCGCACGTAGTTGTCCAGGCCGATCCACGACGGCGACGTCAGCGGGTTGTACTCGGTGAAGGACAGGTAGAGCGAGGCGATCATCGGGCCGATGACGATGACGAACAGCCCCACCAGCCACGGCGACAGGAACAGGTACCCCGCCACGTTCTCGCTGATCCGGAACCGGCGCCCGCCGGCGCGGCGGGGCCGCTCCGGCGGGCTCTCGACCCGGTCTCGTGTGGCGACGGACATCAGCCGAGCAGTCCCGGCGCTTCGCTCATCAGCTGGCCGACGGCGTCCTCGAGAGTCATCCGGCCGAACGCGTACTCGTAGTACAGCCGCTGGTAGAGGTCGTTGAAGTCGCCGAACCCGGTCGGCAGCACCGGTGTCACCTGCGCGTCGTGCGCCTGCACGGTCTCGAGGTGCTCGAAGGAGCGCTGCTCGGTCTCGTCGACGGTGCCCAGGACCTCCTCGCGGATCGTCGGCGACGCCGGCACGCCGCGGGTGGTCTGCAGCAGCGCACCCGCCTCGGAGTCGTTGACCAGGAAGTCGATGAGCTTGGCCGCCTCGTCGGCGTTGGCGCTGGTGCGGGTGACGCTCCAGGCCATGCCGGCCCGCCAGACCTGGCCGGGCGCGCCGTCGTCGCCGAACGGGTAGGTGGCCATGCCGACCTCGCCCGGGCTCAGCCCCACGAAGTTCGTGTACTGGCTCGACGTGGTGAAGTCCATGGCCGCGTAGCCCTGCACGACGCCGGAGTTCTCCGGGTTGGCGCCCTGCGCGGTCTGCAGGTCGGCGGGCACCGCGGCGCCGTCCTCGCGCAGGTCCCCCCAGAACTGCCACAGCTCCTCGACGTCCGCGGCCTCGAAGCCGAGCTCGTTGCCGTCGAACAGCTGCTTGCCGCGCTGGTTGAGGAAGGACTGCAGGACCTCGTACTGCGGGCCGCCGTCCTCGGTGCCGTAGTAGCCCTCGCCGCCGGCCGCCGCGATCTCGCGGGCCAGGTCGGCGAACTCCGACCACGTCCACGTCTCGCTCGGCGGCTCGATGCCCAGCTCCTGCAACTTCGTGGCGTCGTAGACGAGCGCGTGGCCGTCGAGGCCCGGCGGGATGCCGTACAGCGTGCCGTCGATGGTCTGCGCCTCGAGCGGCTCCTCCTCCCAGCCCTCGATGTCGATGGTGCCGTCGTCGACGTACGGGCCGAGGTCGAGCAGCACGTCGCTGGTCGCGTACTGCGAGAGCACCTGGCCCGACATCTGGATGATGTCCGGGGCGTTGCCGCCGGCCACCTGCGTGGTCAGCCGGTCCCAGAAGTTCGTCGCGGTGGTGTACTCGACGCTGATGTCGACGTTCGGGTTCTGCTCCATGTACAGGTCGAGCGCGTCCTGGGTGCGGGTGTTGCGCTCGTCCGACCCCGACCAGGCGATCCGCAGCGAGACGTCACCGTCGCCACCCTCGGCGCCGGCGGAGTCGCCGTCGGACCCGCAGGCGGCGAGGCCCGCGACGAGCAGGGCGCACATCGTCGCCGTCAGAGCTGTGACTGCCCGCTGACGCGTAGTCCGTACCGTCATAGCGGTCTCCTCCTTGAGAGCTATCGATCACGGCAGAGTGCGGGAGCGCCGGCTGCGGGTCCGGGTGGCGTCAGATCACGACGCCACGCGGCCGAGCTGGCGACTGAGCTGGGCGAGGTTGCCCTGGACGGCCGCGTACAGGCCGTCCGCGGTCTCCTTCGGCGTGCGGGTGGAGACGGTGTAGGGGTCGGTGGCCACCTGGGCGGTGATGGTGGGCTCCCAGTCGGGGGGCAGTGCCGCCGTGCCGCGGAGCGCGGCACTGAGCGACCCCGCCACGCAGGCCCGGCCGTCGGTGTCGCGGCCGAGGTTGACGGCGGCGACGACGGCCTCGTACGGGTCGGCCCGGCTGATGTTGACGGCGGCGAGCGCCGTGCCGAGCGTCTCGACCGGCCACAGGATCGTGCGGCCGGCGTACTCGTCGTCGAGCAGGCCACGCAGGTTGCGCCAGTCGCCACCCGCGGGGACGTGCTCGAGGATGTGCTCGATCTCCGCGCGCGGCAGCGGCGAGAGCCGGGCCAGCGCGGCGTCGATGACGGTGTCCACGGTGGCGTCGGCGCTCAGGCCCTCGGCGATGCCGGCGGCGACGGCGGACGCGACCTCGAGGGCGTAGTTGCCGGGGACGCCGCTCTGGTCCTTGAGCCGGCCGACGTCGAGGGCGTCGGCGGCGGCCTGGGCGGGGTTGCCGGCGTTGACGACGCCGACGGCCGCCATCATCGCGGTGACGCCCCAGGCGCCCGGGAAGTAGGCGAACTTGCCGATCTCCCACGGCGGGACGCCGGCCTTGGCGGAGTAGTAGATGACCTGGTCCTGGCCGCCGAGCAGGATGCCGAACTTCGCCGGGTCGATGTCGCGGACCCAGATCTTCGCGACGTCCTCGACGGTGACCCGGCCGCCCTTCTCGATGACGGCGGTGACGGTGAGGCGGTGCCGCTCGTGGCCGTCCTCGCTCATGCCGGGCGGGCGGTCGTGCACCTGGTAGGTGTTCGGGTAGCCGCGGACCACCGGCAGGTTCGGGAACTTGTCCTTCCACTTGTTCGGCTGCGGCAGCATGGTCGTCACCAGGCCGAACTGCTCCTCGATGTCCTTCCAGTGCATCACCTCGGTGACGTCGCCCATCGAGTGGCCGACCGTCGCCGCGATCTCGACCGCGAGGATGCGGTCGTAGAGGCGGCCGCCGGTCGGCGCGTCCTGCTCACCGTCGGTCTGCGCGTGCGGCGCCATGTCCCTCCCGGTCGTCGTCGGCACGGGTTCCCATCCGCTGCGGAGCTCCATGGCGGTGGATGGTATTCAAAATTCTGTACTCTGGTCAAGGCATCCCTAACCGATCAAAGGACGCGACCCATGCCGACGTTGTTCGAGAAGATCTACGGAGTCGAAGCCGCCACCACCATCGCCAACTCCATGGGCGACGTGCTCGAGGGCCTGGCCTGGTTCGAGATCGAGGAGAGATACGGGCTGGTCACGGAGTTGCTGCCGCAGCCGAACAAGTGGGGCAGCCGGCCGGTCATGGGCATCAGTGCCGACGAGAACGGGCCGGCCCGCATGCCGCAGGAGTGGGGCAACGACTTCGTCTGGTACCCGCACGACCGGCCGCCGGGGCAGAGCGAGGACGGGCACGAGCGGCACCGGCTCGCCGTCACGGCCATCATCGAGAAGGGCGGCCGGGTCACCGTCGAGGACGTCGCCCGCATCTGGCTGCGCGACATCGACCCGGCGAGGTTCGGCTACCTGCTCGGCCCGCAGGACCAGGTCATCTACTACGCGCTCAAGGCCGGCGTGTGGCCGTGGGAGACCGGCCGGTACGCCACCTTCCCCGGCATGATCGGCACCTCCAAGATGATGATCGCCATCGGGACGGTGAACGCCTGCGACCCGCGGCAGGCCGCCCGCGACGCCCTCGACGTGGGGCGCATCAAGGACATCCGCGGCCCCCGCGACAACTACTCGCTCGAGGTCGCGGCGGCGATCGCGGCCGGCACCGCCGAGGCGCTGAAGCCCGCGGCCACCGTCGACTCCGTCCTGGCGGTCGCGCTGGAGCAGCTGAGCCGGGTGCCGCGGCGTGAGGTCGAGACAGCACTGGGCTGGGCTCGCGACACCGCCGACTGGCGCGACCTGCGGCCGAAGTTCCAGGACAAGTACCTCGGCCACTGGATGTCCGACGCCGTCGAGATCCTGTCCGGCGGTGCGGCGATCTTCCAGATCACCGGCGGCCACGTCGAGGACTCGATCGTCCAGGCGGTCAACCTGGGCCGCGACACCGACTGCCGCGCCTATATCGCCGGCGGCTGGTCGGCCGCGCTGCGCGGGATCGACGCGGTTCCCGAGCGCTGGGTGAAGACGGTGACCGAGCAGGTCGCGACCGATCCGTACACCGTCTCGACCCGCACCCCGCTCGAGAGCGCCACCGGGCTCTACGAGGCCGTGCAGAACGAGCTGCGCCGCTCGAAGGAGCGCGTCGCCGACCTGGAGTCCCTCGGCGCCGGCTCAGAATGATCACGTCCACCACGGAATTCCGTGCCACACCAGGGCTGTATGCCTGGTGTGGCACGGAATCCCCGTGTGGTGTGGCCATGCCTGCGTTGGTAATCGCTTTCCAGATGGCGTTCGCAGACGTCACGAGGATTACCTGAGCTTCACCACGATTGCAGGCCTGGTTCACCAGGGAATCGCGTGGTGAACGTGGTCATTCCCAGTGGGTCAGCCGGTGATGGTGAGCGTCAGCAGGGCCACGTTGAGGCTGACGACCACGGCGCTGACCAGCACGGCCAGCGCCGTGGTCAGCCGCGAGTTGGCCCACCGGCCCATGACCGACGACTTCGCGGTGACGGCGACCAGCGGGATGATCGCGAACGGGATGCCGAACGACAGCACGACCTGCGAGAGCACCAGCAGCCAGGTCGGCTCGGCGCCGGTGAGCAGGATCGCGACCGCCGGCACCAGCGTGACGAGCCGTCGGACCAGCAGCGGGATGCGGCGCAGCAGCAGACCCTCCATGATCACCGCGCCGGCGTAGCAGCCCACCGACGTCGACGCGAGGCCCGACACCAGCAGCCCGACGGCGAACAGCACGCCGATCGCCGCCCCCAGCCCGGACTCGACCGCGGCGTGGGCCCCGGCGATGGTGTCGGTGCCGTCGACGCCGCGCAGCGAGGCCGCCGCGACCAGCAGCAGGGCGATGTTGACGCTCCCGGCCACCAGCATCGCGACCCCGACGTCGGCGCGCGTCGCCCTGAGCAGCCGGCCGACCAGCCCGGGCTCCGGCGTGGCGCCGAACCGGTCGCGGGCCAGCGCCGAGTGCAGATACACCACGTGCGGCATGACGGTGGCGCCGAACATGCCCGCCGCCAGCAGAACGGTCTCGGTCCCCTCGAACCGCGGGGTCAGCCCGGACACGATGCCCGACGGCGACGGCGGCTCGACGAACAGCCCGGCCACGAAGCCGACGGCGATGACCAGCAGCGCCGTCGTGACCACGCCCTCGAACGCCCGCTGCCCCCGACCGTTCTGCACCGTCAGGAGCGCCATGGACACCACTCCGGTGATGACGCCGCCGAGCCACAGCGGCAGGCCGAACAGCAGGTTCAGTGCGATGGCCCCGCCGACCACCTCGGCGATGTCGGTGGCCATGGCGACCACCTCGGCCTGCAGCCAGTACGCCAGCCGGCCGCCGCGGGGCAGCCGGTCGCGCAGCACCTCGGGCAGCGACGACCCGGTGACCACTCCCAGCTTCGCCGACAGGTACTGCACCAGCCCGGCCATCGCCGTGGCCATGACCAGCACCCACACCAGCAGGTAGCCGTAGCCGGCACCGGCCGAGAGGTTGGTGGCGACGTTGCCGGGGTCGACATAGGCGACCGCCGCCACGAACGCGGGACCGAGCAGCCCCAGCCCCGCGCCGGGCAGCCGGGTCGGCGTCCCGTCCAGTCGCTCCGGACGGCGACGCCGCACCCGTACGTACATGAGTCCCTATCCTCCGCTGGCTCGGGCGTCGACCTCGTAGCTGGTGTTGATGGACTCGAAGAAGTTCACCAGTTGCAGCGTGTCATTGGCAGTCGCCATCCACTTCGCGGGATTGGCGACCTTGTAGTGCGGCTCGAAGCCGAGCTCCTCGAGCCGCCGGTCGGCCAGGTACTTGACGTAGTGGTTGATGTAGTCGGCGTTCATACCCAGGATCCCGGTGGGCAGTAGGTCGCGGTTGTACTGTTCCTCCATCGCGACGCCGTCGAGGATCATCTGCTCGATCTCGGCGGCGAACTCCGGCGTCTGGAGCTCGGGGTTCTCGTCCAGCACGGTGAGGACGAGGTTGATGCCGAACTTCAGGTGCAGGCTCTCGTCGCGGACGATCCAGTCGATCAGCGAGGCGAAGTTGCGCAGCAGGTTCCGCTGCCGGAAGCTCAGCGCCACCATGAACCCGCTGTAGAACCAGATGCCCTCGAGCACGATGTTGTAGGCGACCAGGTTGCGGACGAAGTCCTGCTTGCCCTCGACGGTGGTGATGTCGAGCGTCTGCTCGGTCATCCGCCTGATGTAGCGGACCTCGAACTCCTCCTTCGCCACCATGGACGGGACACTGACGTGCGCGGCGTACGCCCGCTCGCGGTCGATGGGGAACGTCTCGAGGACGTACTCGAAGGCCATGACGTGATTGGCCTCCTCCCACATCTGCTTGGCGAGGTACAGGTGCGCCTCGGCCGCGCTCAGGTACGGGTAGACGCCGAAGGCCAGCGCCTTGTTCACCAGCAGTTCGTTGGGGTTGAAGTAGCTCATGAGGAAGGTCAGCGCGTGCCGCTCCTCGTCGGACATTCTCTTGAAGTCGGCCATGTCCTCGCCGAGCTGGACCTCGTGCGGGAACCAGGTGTTCGCGACGGCCTGGTTGTACAGCTCGTACGCCCAGGGGTAGCGGACCGGCTTGAGCAGCAGGCCCTCCTGGATGCCGGTGCCGAGAATGCTCATCGTCGTCTCCCCTCTACTGGCACGACTCGCATTGGAGCCGTTCCTGCGGGTCGACGGGGCAGGCGACCGCCTCCTCGCCGGTGTCGACGACCTCCAGCTCGACGGCGTCCGGCGGGGCCGCCGCCGGAGCCACGACGGGGGCCGCAGCCGCGGCCTCGACAGAGGCCGCCGCCGGGGCCACGACGGGGGCCGCAGCCGTCGCCGTCGTGCCCCGGGCCGCTCCGAAGCCGCGATGGGGACCGCTCGGCGCAGCATCACTACCGTTCAGCGCTTCGGCTTTGTTGACTCTGACGGTGCTCTGCTCGGCGGTGTGGCGCGGCTTGACGTGCAGGTAGTACGTGGTCTTGACGCCCTTGGCCCAGGCGGCCGAGTAGATGTCGACCATGTCGCCGATGTCGCGGGTCTCGAGGTACATGTTCCGGCTGATCGCCTGGTCGATCCACTTCTGCGCCCGGGCCGCGACCTCGATGAACGCATACGGCGAGAGCTGGAACGACGTCTTGTAGATCGCCTTGAGGTCGGCCGGGACGGCGTCGAGCGCGGATACGTCGCCCTGGGCGCGCAGCAGGTCCTCGCGCACCTGCTCCCACAGCCCCCGCGCCTTGAGGTCGGCCACCAGGTTGCGGTTGACCTCGAGGAACTTGCCCGAGCTGGTGGCCCGGCTGAACAGCTGCGAGAACTGCGGGTCCAGGCCCGGCGTCGTGCCCGCGACCAGGCCGATGGACGCCGTCGGGGCGATCGCCATCAGCGTGGCGTTGCGCATGCCGCCGCGGACCTTGTCGCGCAGGACGTCCCAGTCGAGCCGGCTGGACCGCGACACGGTGATCGGCACGCCGCGCTCGCGCTCGGCCCGGTCGACGGTGTCGATGGGTACCAGGCCACGGCTCCAGCCGGAGCCGTCGAAGTTGGCGTAGGCGCCGCGTTCGCGGGCGAGGTCGGCGCTCTGGTCGATGGCGTGGTAGCTGATGAACTCCATGAGCCGGTCGATGAGGTCGTAGGCCTGCTCGCTCTCGTACGACCAGCCCAGCCGCTCGACGACGTCGGTGAAGCCCATGACGCCGAGGCCGACGGCGCGGTTGAGCTCGTTGGAGCGCTCGGACTCCGGCACCGACGAGACGGTGATGTCGATGAGGTTGTCGAGCTGGCGGACGGCGAGCCGGACGCTGTCACGCAGCCGGTCCCAGTCCACTCCGCCGGCGCCCAGGTGGGCGGACAGGTTGATCGACGCCAGGTTGCAGACGGCGATGTTGTCGCGGTCCTGCGGCAGTGTGATCTCGGTGCACAGGTTCGACAGGTGGATGGTGCCGGTGTTGTCGTTGAGCGCCCGGTTGTTGATGGTGTCCTTCCAGGTCAGCCAGGGGTGCGACGTGGTCTGCAGGGCGACGAGGATGGCCCGGAACTGCTCGCGCGCCTTGATCTTGGTGAACGAGCGCAGCTCACCGGCCTCGGCGGCGGCCGCGTACTCGGCGTAGCGCCGGCTGAAGGCGGCGCCGTAGAGCTCGGGCAGGTCGGGCACCTCGAGCGGGTCGAACAGGTACCAGTCGTCGTCGGCGGCCACCCGGGTCATGAACTCGTCGGAGATCCAGACCGCGGTGTTGGCGGTGCGGACCCTGCGGTAGGGGTCGCCGGCGTTCTGCCTGAGATCGAGGAACTGAGGGAAGTCGCGGTGCCAGTTCTCGATGTAGAACGCCAGCGCGCCGAACTTCTTGCCGCCGCGCGACACCGCCCGCAGCGTCGAGTCGATCGTGTGCATGAACGGGATGGGTCCGGTCGAGACGGTGTTGTTGCTGCGGATCGGCGAGCCCTCGGCGCGCAGCTTCGTCACCGACAGGCCGATGCCGCCGGTCCCCTTGGTCAGCCACATGACGTCGCGCACGCTCTTGGCGATGTGCTCGATGTCGTCGTGCATCTCCATGACGAAGCAGTTCGACAGCTGCGAGTACGCCGTCCCCGCGTTGACCAGCGTCGACCCTGCGGCCAGGTAGTCGAGGCTGGACATCTTGGCGTAGAACACGGCGGCGGCCGCGGTGGGATCCGCCTCGTTCAGCGACAGCCCCATCGAGACCCGCATCCAGAAGAACTGCGGAACCTCCAGCCGGTGGCCGTCGCGGTCGTTGATCATGTAGCGGTTGCTCATGGTGACCGCGCCGATGTACGTCAGCAGGTCGTCGCGCGTCGGGTCCAGCACGGCCGCCAGCCGGTCGAGGTCGAAGTGGGTCACGAGCCGTTCGTCGAGGAGCCCGGCGGCCACGCCGTCCGCCACGTAGCCCGGGAACCTCTCCCGATGCAGCTCGGCCAGCTGGTCCGGGGTCTCGTAGTCGCCCAGGACGCGCTTGTAGACCGTCTTCAGCAGCACGCGGGCCGCGACGGTGTCGAAGGCCGGGTCGTCGCGGACGTTCTGCAGCGCGACCTGGACGACGGCCTCGTCGAGCTGCTGGCTGGTGATGCCGTCGAACAGGGTGATCTCGAGTTCGGACTGCAGCTGCGTGACGCGGGCGACCTGGTTGTCCAGGCCGACGCTGGCGGCCTCGATGGCCCGGGCGATCTTGTAGCCGTCGTACGGCTCCACCGACCCGTCGCGCTTGACGACGTTGACGCTCATGCTCTCTCCTCGCGAGCTCGGCTGGCTCGGCCCACGGCGCTGACGGAGAGGGGCGAGGAGAGATGCGTCGCCGGCACCGCGCCGGTGGGGCGTCGGGTCGCTGGTGGCGCCCGGGCGCGGCGGTGAGTTCGTCGGCGTATCGTCCCCTGGCCCCTCCCTCGGGAGCCGCGGACCACCGCACGCGTGGCGCGTGCGGTGCGCTGGCAGGTCTTCGGACTCACGGGCGCAGAGGCCACCTGGCGGGTGGCGTTCCACCTACTGGCCGTCGCTTCCCAGGCCTTCACGTATGTCGGCCCAGTGCTTCGTTGACGGCGGTCGTTCCCGTTCACCGCTGCGGGGCAGTCCCGGACTCACACCGGGTTCCCTGTTGCCCCCGCCGATCCGGCTGACCGGCGGAACCAGCTGCGAGAGCCACACTATCTGGTAGTTACAAAGATGCAAGTCACCTACATCTAGTGTCTTGCCAGTCGGCCGCCCACACCGGGACAGATGCGACACCGGCGGTTGTCACGATGTCGCAGCGACATGGCCGAAACTCGCTTTCACTCCTGCTTGCCGATCCAGCAGAATGTGGGTCGTCAGTACTGACCTAGGGAGACACTCATGACTCAGGCCCCCGCGCGGCCTGCGATGATCTGGGCCGCGCTGGTCGTCGTCTACGTCGTGTGGGGCTCGACGTACCTCGCCATCCGCGTGGTGGTCGAGGCCGACATCCCGCCGTTCCTCGGCATGGGCCTGCGGTTCCTGGTCGCCGGGCTGCTGATGCTGGGCTACCTGTGGCTGCGCCACGGCCGCGAGCGGCTGCGCGTGAGCCCGCGCGAGCTGCGCGGCGCGGCCGTCATGGGCCTGCTGCTCCTCGTGCTCGGCAACGCCATGGTCGCCGTGGCCGAGCAGACGGTGCCCAGCGGGCTGGCCGCCCTGGTCGTCGCGGCGATCTCGCTCTGGTTCGTGTTGCTGCAGGTGGCCGGCGGCGAACGGCCGCCGGCGCTCACCTGGGTCGGCATCCTGGTCGGCCTGGCCGGTGTCGCGGTGATCTGCGTGCCCCGCGGCGGCATCGAGGGCGTCGAGGCCTGGGGCATCGGCATCCTGCTGTTCGGCACCATCTCGTGGGCGTTCGGGTCCTACTTCTCCCCGCGCCTCGGGCTGCCGCGCAACGCGCTGGTGGCCTCGGCCTACGAGATGCTGGCCGGCGGCGTCATGCTGATGGTCGTGTCGGCCGCGACCGGCGAGTTCGGCAAGCTGCACGTGTCGGCGGTGGCGACGGAGGGCTGGCTCGCGCTGGCGTACCTGATCGTGCTGGGCTCGCTGCTGGGCTACACGGCGTACGGCTACCTGCTGGCGAACGCGCCGCTGTCGCTGGTCGGCACCTACGCCTACGTCAACCCCGTGGTCGCGGTGCTCCTGGGCTGGGCCATCCTCGCCGAGCCCGTGACGGCCATCGTGCTGGGCGGCGGCGCGCTGGTGGTGGGTGGCGTGGTGCTCGTGGTCAACGGCGAGCGGGCGTCGGCGAGGGCGCGGCAGGCCGAGAAGTCGCCCGATCTCACGCCCGACGAGGCCATGGTCTGACGCCGGCGGAGACCGCCCCCGGACATGGCGAAGGCGTGAGCGGCGACATTGCCGCTCACGCCTTCACGACGGACGAACGAAGGGATCAGGCGATGGTGCCGGCGAACTCGCCCACCGAGGCGGTCTCTTCGTCGACCAGGGTGGCGCCGACGTACGGGCCGACGCGCACGGAACGCAGGGCCTTGTCGTAGGCGTCCATGGCCTCGTCGATGCGGCCGAGGTCGCGGTAGAGGTCGGCCAGCTCGCGCCAGGCGCCCGCTGAGAGCCGCGAGGCATGGATGGCCCCGAGCGCGGACGCCGCGAGCTCCGCCTCGCGGATGCTGCCGTCGACGTCGCCCTGCGCCCGCAGGATGCGCGCCAGGGTGAGCCGGGCGTCCGCGGCCGCGATGGGAGAGTTGCCCTCGAGCTCGCGCAGCGAGGTCTCGACGGAGAGACGGGCCTCGTCGACCCGGCCGAGGCGTAGCAGCGCCTCGCCGCGCTTGATGTGCAGGTTGCCGACGTCGACCTTGCTGCCGTGCTTGTTGATGCTCTCCTCGACCTTGTCGAGGATCTCGAGCGCCTGCTCGGCCTGCGGCTCGCGCGACTGCAGCAACAGCCAGGCGTAGGCGACCTTGAGACGGGCGAGGTTGCGCAGGTCGTCGCCCTCGCCGAACATCGCCAGCGCGCGGTCGACCAGGTTGAGCGCCTGGGCCAGCTCGCCGCGCGACTCGGCGATGATGGAGGCGTTCCAGTAGGCGGCGCCGCGGGTGTGCGGCGTGCCCAGCGAGTCGGCGGCGCTGACCAGCTCGGCGGCCAGCGCCTGCGACCGGACGATGTCGCCGCGGCCGTGGTAGGCGCCCAGCACGTTGCAGCCGAGCCGGATGTACTCGTCGGTCCCCTCGAGACCGAGGCCCGAAGCGGCGCGGCGCGCCTCCTCGCCGATCTGGATGGCCATGTCGAAGTCGCCCGCGAGGTTGTAGCAGCGGGTGAGCGCGATGGCGACGTCGAGCCAGGGCTGGACGGCCGGCGTCTCGCGCGCCTCCTCGGCCAGTTCGCTCAGCAGCTCGATGGCGGCCTCGAGGTCGCCCAGGCGCTCCTTCGCCAGCGCCCGGCCCAGCCGGGCCACCCGGCTCTGCTCGTCGTTGAGGCCGGCGTCGCCGACCAGGACGGTGAACTGCTCGTAGGCGTCTGCGGCACGACCCTCGCGCAGCGCCATCTCGGCGCGGCCAAGGGCGAGGCGGGCCTTCGTGCGGACGGAGGCGTCGACGCCGTCGCGCAGGTACTCGACGTCGATGCGCAGGCGCTCGGCGATGTGCGACAGCGCCGATGCCGCCGGCTGCCGGCGGCCGCTCTCGACGAGCGAGACGTAACTGGGAGACAGCATGCCCTCCGCGATCTCGGCCTGGGACAGGCCGAGCTCCAACCGGCGGGATCGGATACGCTGCCCGACGGGCGTCGGGACCGGCGCCTCGTCCTCTGTTGCTGGCTGGTCTACTGTCATGACAGTATTGGACTACAGCGAGTCATGTTTTTCCAGTCCAAATTCCGACTTTAGGGAGATCGATCGAGGTGAGGGGCGCCAAGAGAACCCTGGTCGCGATCATGGCTGCACTCGCTCTCACGTTCGTGGCCGCGCCGTTGGCCGGAGCCGCGGAAATGCAGCCCCGCAGTCCTGTCGACATGTGCTGCTGACGCACCGCCCATAGACCGCACAGACGGTGTCCGGCGTCTCGCCCCCCGAACGCAGGACACCGTCTGTGCCCCTATTTGCCCTGCATCAGGGCAGCTTTGCGAGAACGACAGTGTCAGCGTGCCCGCCAGTCGGCGGCCAGTCGAATGAGCCTGTCATTGGCCTCCGGCTCGGCCACGGTCACCCGGCAGCCCTCGCCCGCGAACGGCCGCACGACCAGCCCGGCTTCCTCGCAGTACCGGGCGAAGTCGACGGTCCGATCACCCAGTTCCAGCCACACGAAGTTGGCCTCGGTGTGAGGAATCTCCCACCCCTGCGCGACCAGCTCGTCGCGCACGCGGGCCCGTTCGGCCACGAGAGCCTCGACCCGCTCCAGTAGCTCGGGCTCGCGCGCCAGCGACTCGACGGCGGCGCGCTGGGCGATGCCGGAGACGCCGAACGGCACCGCCGTCTTGCGCAGCGCGTCGGCCACCTCGTCGTGCGCCACGGCGAAACCGACCCGCAGCCCGGCCAGCCCGTACGCCTTCGAGAACGTCCGCAGCACGCACACGTTGCGGTGGGCGCGGTAGAAGTCGAGGCCGTCGGCGGCGTCGGGGTCGCGCACGAACTCGCGGTAGGCCTCGTCGACGACCACCAGCACGTCCTCGGGGACGCGGCGCACGAACGCGTCGAGCTCGTCGTGGTGGACCACGGCGCCGGTCGGATTGTTCGGCGTGCACACCAGGACCAGCCGGGTGCGGTCGCCGATCGCGTCGGCCATGGCCGGCAGGTCGTGCCGGGCCCCGGGCGCCAGCGGCACCTGCACCGCCGTCGCGCCCGAGATGCCCACGACGATGGGGTAGGCCTCGAACGAGCGCCAGGCATAGACCACCTCGTCGCCCTCGGTGGCGGTGGCCTGGACGATCTGCTGCAGCACGCCGACGCTGCCCGTGCCGGTGGCCACGTGCTCCGGCGGCACGTCGAACCGGTCGGCCAACGCCGCGACCAGACCCGTCGCGAACATGTCCGGATAGCGGTTCATCGACTCCGCGGTGGCGGTGACGGCCTCGAGCACGCCCGGCAGCGGCGGGTACGGGTTCTCGTTCGACGAGACCTTGAACGCCTGCTCGGCACCGGCCTTCGCGGCGGCCGGCCGGCCCGGCTTGTAGGACGGCAGGCCGTCGAGAGCCTTGCGAATGCGCACCATGCCCGGCACGATAGCCGCTCCCGCGGAGGGCCTCGGATGTGTACGCTCGGCAGCCGTGACGTCTTTCATCATCCGCCTGCTGGTCAACGGGTTCGCCCTCTGGGTGGCGACCCAGATCGTCGACGGCGTGACCATCAGCTCTGACAGCACGTCAAGCGAGATCCTGACCTTGCTTGTCGTGGCCCTCATCTTCGGCCTGGTTAACGCCTTCATCAAACCAGTGGTCCAACTCTTGTCATTGCCGCTGCTGGTGCTGACGCTCGGGTTGTTCACCCTGATCGTCAACGCGTTGATGTTCTGGCTGACCTCCGGGATCGCCGACGCCCTCGACGTGCCCTTCCACGTCGAAGGATTCTTCTGGGAAGCCGTGCTCGGCGCGCTGGTGGTCTCGTTCGTCAGCTGGGTCCTGAATCTGTTGCTGCCCGACTGACGAACGGAGCAGCATCCCCTCATCCGTCCGGCGCTATGCCATGGGCCTTGACGTCGACGCGATACGACCCTTCTTCCGCTGGGCCGATGTTTGACGTACCTTTGGCCCAGCATCCTCTGCACGACGGATAGGCGCCCTTTTCCGCGGGTGCCACGGGGGTTCGTTGTGCCCTGAACTCAGTGTGGGCATGGTGGACATATGACGATCGGCTACGGCCCCGTCGGTTCGGTTCTGAACGAGCAGCCTCCTTCGGGGCATCAGCGCGCCCGGCACCACGGCGACGGCTTGTCCGCGCCGCGGCCGGCCCGGCTGGCGGTGACGACGCCTCCGGGCTATCCGGAGCCCGACTCCAACCGGCACGCGCTCGTGGGCTCCATGGTGTACGAGGTCGTCTACGACGATCCGCACGGCAATCCGATGCTCGCCTTCGCCGACGGCCAATGGTTCGACGTCACGTCCTTCGCTCCGCGTCCGGTGTCGGTCCGGCACGCGCTGCGCCGCGACCCCGCGTGGTCCGGCGCCGTCGTGCAGACCATCTGCCTGTGGATGCGCAGCAACCCCAACCACGAGCGGTCCTTCGATCTGGCCACCGAGCTCGCGTTGGCCGTCGGGGAGCTCGCACGCCAGCGCCGCTGATGCGCGTGGCCGTGTCCGATCCCACCAGTCCGTATCGCGTCTGCGTCGTCTGCGCCGGCAACATCTGCCGCTCGCCCATCGCCGAGTTCGTGCTGCGCCGGCGGCTCGAGGAGGCGGGCCTCGCCGACCTCGTCACCGTCGACTCCGCGGGCACCGGCGGCTGGCACGCCGGCCAGCAGGCCGACCCGCGGGCGCTCGCCGCGCTGCTGGGCCACGGCTACGACGGCGACAGCCACCGCGCCCGGCAGTTCCGCCGCGAGTGGTTCGACGACGTCGACCTCGTGCTCGCGCTCGACCGCGAGAACGTCGCCGACCTCAGCGCGCTGGCACCCGACGACGACGCGCGGGCCAAGGTGCAGCTGCTGCGCGGGTACGACGCCGACGCCGTGGCCGGCGACGACACCGACGTGCCCGATCCCTACTATGGCGACGCCGCGTCGTTCGAGCAGGTGCTGGCCATGATCGAGCGGGCCGCCGACGGTTTCGTCGCCGCCGTCCGGCACGAGATCGAGCTCGACGTGCCGGGCGGTGAGCCCAGTCGACACTGAGCATCTGCACGCCGTGCTGGGCACCGCCGTCGAATCGCTCACCCCGGTCGGCGGCGGTTCCATCTGCGCGGCCCACCGGGCCGTGCTCGGCGACGGCCGCACCGTCTTCGTCAAGACCCGCGACGGCGCCCCGCCCGGCTTCTTCCGGACCGAGGCGCACGGCCTCGAGCGGCTGGCCGGCGCGCGCGGCGGCGTCCCGGTGCCCGAGGTGCTCGCCTACGACGACCGGTGCCTGATCCTCGAGTGGGTCGCCACCGGCGTGCCGTCCGCCGCGGCGGCCGAGCGGCTGGGCCGCGCGCTCGCCGCCACCCACCGGGCCGGCGGCGACGTCTTCGGCTGCGCCGGCGGCGACGGCTGGATCGGCAGCCTCGACCTGCCCGGCGGGCCGTGGACGTCGTGGCCGGACCTGTGGGCCTACGGCCGGCTCGAGCCGTACCTGCGCGCGGCCCGCAGATCCGGCGCCGTCGACAAGCGCACCGTCGCCGACGTCGAGAAGGTCATCGCGGAGCTCCCCCGCCTGGCCGGTCCGGCCGAGCCCGTGGCGCTGGTGCACGGCGATCTGTGGGCCGGCAACGTGCTGTGGACCGACCGCGGCGCCGTCCTCGTCGACCCGGCGGCCCACGGCGGGCACCGCGAGACCGACCTCGCCATGCTCACGCTGTTCGGGCTGCCGCATCTCGACCGCGTCCTGGCGGCCTACGACGAGGCCTGGCCACTGGCCGCCGGCTGGCGCGAGCGGGCGGCCCTGCACCAGCTGCACCCGGTGCTCGTGCACGCGGTCCTGTTCGGCGGCTCCTACGGCGCCCAGGCGGGGCAGCTGGCCCGGCAGGCCCTGCGCGCCGGCTGACCGCGGCCGGTTCGCCGCGGCACCGAAGGCCGGCCGCAGGGTCCCGGCGGTGGCGGTCCCACGAGGGAATGGGGGAATTGCCCTCCTCCTGAAGTCGGACACGCTGGTTCGGCACCGCGAATGAGCTGGTCCGTACCCATGACCCGATAGGTTCACAGCGACCGACCACCCCGGGAGAAGCATGATCACGGCCCAAGGGCTCTACAAGCGATACGGCGCGAAGGTCGCCGTCGACCATCTGTCGTTCGAGGTGCGGCCGGGCATGGTGACCGGCTTCCTCGGACCCAACGGCGCCGGCAAGTCCACGACGATGCGGCTCATGCTCGACCTCGACAACGGGGGCGGCGAGACGCTGTTCGACGGCCGGCGCTTCGGCACCATCCGGCACCCCATGCGCGAGATCGGCGCGGTGCTGGAGTCCAAGGCATTCCACCCGACCCGCACTGCCCGCAACCACCTGCGCATGCTGGCCGCCGGCAGCGGCATCCCGTTCTCCCGCGCCGACGAGGTGCTCGAGTTCGTGGGGCTCACCGACGTCAGGAACAAGAAGCCGAAGGGCTTCTCGCTCGGCATGGCGCAGCGGCTCGGGCTGGCCCAGGCGCTGCTGGGCGATCCGCAGACGCTCATCCTCGACGAGCCGGCCAACGGCCTGGACCCGAGCGGCATCCACTGGCTGCGCACCGTGCTCAAGTCGCTGGCCGACCAGGGCCGGACGATCTTCGTCTCGAGCCACCTGCTGTCCGAGATGGCGCTGATGGCCGATCAGCTCGTGGTCATCGGCCGCGGCACGATGATCTACAACGGTGACGTCGACGGGTTCGTCCGCAACTTCACCCAGGCCAGCGTCGTCGTCCGCTCGCCGCAGGCGGCCCAGCTGGCCGAGCTGCTGCGCCGGGTCGACGGCGCCACCGTCGAGGAGCTCACCGAGAACGTCCGTCACGGTGTGGCGGCCGCCGTCGCCGCCGCGGCGGACGGCGCCGACGCTGCGGTCGCCGACGCTGCGGTCGCCGAGGATGCGGTCCGCGCGGCCGGTTCCGCGCTGTCGCCGGGGCTGCGGGTGTCGGGCATGGAGACCGCCGCCGTCGGCGAGCTGGCCTTCCAGAACGGCATCCTGCTGCACGAGCTCGCCACCCAGACGGCCTCGCTCGAGGCCGCGTTCATGACGGCGACCGGCGAGTCCGTGGAGTACCGGGCGCACGATCTCGACGAGGCCCCGCCCGGCGGCCCGCAGGACGGTCCTCCGGCCGCGCCGCCCGTCCCGCCGTCGCAACCCGGTGGCCCGACTCCCGGAGGTGCGGCATGAGCAGCGCGCTTCGCTTCGAGTGGGTGCGTCTGCGCACCCTGCGCTCGACCTACTGGCTGGTCGGCATCGGCCTGCTCATCACGGCGGGCGTGGCGTTCATCATCGCCTACGCCACCCGCAACGAGCCGCTCGACGCCGACATCGCGGCCCAGGTGCTCACCGGCGGCGCCGACTTCGCCACGTTCATCCCGGTGTTCACGGCGATCATCGGCATCTTCTCCACCGGCCACGAGTACCGGCACGGCACCATCCAGCCGACGCTGACGGCCATCCCGCAGCGGTCGCGGCTGCTGATCGCGAAGATCATCATGGTGAGCCTGTGCGCCGTCGTCGTGGTGGCGCTCTCGCTGGTCATCAACCTGGCCATCGGCATGATCTTCTGGGGCGAGGTGCCGTCGTTCGGCGAGCCGCTCAACGAGGTCATCCCCGGCTACTTCGTGCTCGTCGTGCTGTACGGCATCTGCGGCCTCGCGCTGGCCCAGCTGTTCCGCGGCGTGCCGAGCGCGATCGTGGTACTGCTGGTGACGCCGCTGCTGGTCGAAGGGCTGATCTCCGGCCTGTCGCTGGTGCCGGCGCTCGACTGGCTGCAGCCGGCGCTGAAGTTCCTGCCGTTCTCGGCCGGTGCACGGCTGCTGGCCACCGGCCCGTACGACCCTCAGGGCGGCCCGGACTTCGACTTCCTGTCGCGCTGGGCGTCCGGTGGCGTGTTCGCCGCCTTCGTGGCGATCATCCTCGCCGTCGCCTGGTACCTGTTCAAGAAGCGCGACGCCTAGCCGACCCCGAGGCGGCGTAGTCGACGGTGACGGTCGCCGTGATCTCGATCTGCTCCGGGCGCATCGAGACCACGGCGCCGCCGCCGGCGTCGGCACCCATGGGGACGATCTTGTAGGCGCGGGAGCCCTCGAACCCGGGCTGGGTGTGCGGCCGCAGCCCCGGCTCGAACAGGGCGGTGGCGGTGGCCGTCGCGTAGCCGAGCTCGGCGGCGTAGGCGTCGGCCCGCTCCTGGGCGTCGCGGACGGCCTCGGCCCGGACCTCGCGCTCGACCTCGGTGCGGCGATCGCGCGTCAGCTCCCACTCGACGCCGTCGACCACCACGCCGTCGATGGCGCCGACTTCGGTGACCCAGTCGGACAGCGCCGTGAAGTCGGAGAACCGCACGGCCACCCCGGCCGCCGCGACCTGGAACGTCTCGCTGACGTCGGAGTCGCGCAGGTAGCGCTGGACGGTCGACACGTACAGCTGGTCGGCCGACCACCGGGTCGCCGCACCGGCGGACACGTGCCGCCCGGCCTCGGCGGACAGCCGGGCGTGCAGGTCGGCGACCACGGGGACGACGTCGGCCGAGCGGCGCGCCTCGGCCGTGGCGCGCAGGTGGACGGTGCCCCGCTCGGCGGGCAGGAAGCGATGGGCGGTGCCGGCGACCGTGATGGTGACCATGCGCCCATTGTGGCTCAGACGGTGACCTCGCCATGGGCCGTTCGGAAGCGGACGGAGCGCACGCCCGGGCCGCCGTTGGCCGGCAGCCAGCACACGTCGACGTCGTCGAGCGGGTGGTCCTCGGGCTCGCCGAGCCAGGCCGTCACGAAGTGCGGGTCGCCGGCGATCTCGAGGCTGAGCAGCTCGACGTCGTGGCCGCCCTTCGACGGGTGCTCGGCCGGGTCGGACTCCCAGTGGACGAAGAACGGCAGCTGCGGGTCGTTCATCAGGCCCATGACGCCGATCTGCTTCCAGACGAGGTCGAACCCGTCGGGCCGCACGCGGTGGCCGTCGACGGCGGGACGGCCCAGCCGCTCCTCGACCGGGGCGAGGTCGTCGACGGCGACCACCCAGCCGAGCCAGCCGCCGCCGGCCTCGGAGCGCGTCTTCACCGCCTGCCCGAACGGCACCTTGTCGACCGCGGGATGGTCGAGGGCGGCCACCACCTCGAGGTAGTGGCCGCCGGCGAGCGGAAGTACGCGGTTGCGGGTGCCGAACCGCGGGTGCAGCCCGCCGTCGACGAGGCCGACACCGAGCTCTCCGGCCAGCCGCGCGGCCGTGGCGTCGAGTCCGTCCGGTCCTGCGGCGTACGAGACGTGATCGAGGCGCATCCCCGCATCGTGGCAGCCTCCGGACCGGTTTGGCGAACCGAGCACCGTGCCGCGGATGGGTCCGGCCGGTGCGTTACGGTTGCAGATCGGTGATCACTTCGATCGGGAGGATCCGGGACGAAGGGGCACCCGCACCGGTAGAAATGATCAAGCATCTTCTGTGGCATCGATCCAGCACCCCTGGAGGCGACTGCGCGTGAGCATCGAGATCACCAGGACCGCCCGCAGCTACGCCGCCTACCTGGACGGAACCCGGGTGGGCGAACTCACCTACATCCGCCGCGCCCACGAGATCGTGGCCCTGCACACCGAGGTCGGCGAGGCCGCCGAGGGCAAGGGCATCGGTGGCGCGCTGGCCCGGGCGCTGCTCGACGACGCCCGTGAAGGCGGCCTGAAGGTCGTCCCCCAGTGCCCGTTCGTGGCCGGCTACCTCGACCGCCACTCCGAGTACGACGACCTGCGCGCCGGCTGACCTCAGGTCTCCAGCGCCGCCCGCAGCCGGCGGGCGGCACCCGCGGGATCGTCGGCCGCGGTGATGGCCCGCACCACGACCACCCGGCGGGCGCCGGCGTCGACGACCTCACGGACGGTGTGCTCGTCGATGCCGCCGATCGCGAACCACGGCGTCGACGGCGCGGTCTCGGCGACGGCCCGGACCGTGTGCACGCCGACGGGCGGCCGGCCCTGCTTCGTGGGCGTGGGCCAGACCGGCCCGACGCAGAAGTAGTCGATGTCCGGGTCCGCCTCGGCCACCGCGGCCTGCTCGACAGAGTGCGTCGAGCGTCCCAGCAGCACGTTCGGGCCCAGCAGCCGCCGGCTCGCCGCCACCGGAAGGTCCTCCTGGCCGGTGTGCAGGATCGCCGACCCGGCCAGCTCGGCGAGGTCGGCGCGGTCGTTGACGGCCACCAGGACGCCGTGCTCCGCCGCGACCCGTGCCACCAGCGACTGCAGCTCCAGCTCGGCGCGTGCGTCGAGCGTCTTGTCGCGCAACTGGACGATGTCGACGCCACCGGCCAGCGCCGCGTGCAGGAACGGCTCGAGGTCGCCGCGGTCGCGCCGCGCATCGGTGCACAAGTAGAGCCGGGCGCCGGCCAGCCGCCGTCTCGCGTCGGAGGTCACAGGCGGAGTCTGCCACGGGCGGAGTACGGTGGTGAGTGCACGGGAGCCCTGGCGGCAGGGCTGAGAGGGCCAGCAGGCCGACCGTAGAACCTGAACTGGGTCATGCCAGCGGAGGGAGCGATCAGGTGGGTGTCGACGTGGCCGTCGTGGGCTGCGGCATCATCGGCGCCGCGGCGGCGTGGCGGCTGTCGCAGCTCGGCCTCGCGGTCACCGTCCTCGACCCCGCGCCAGGCGACGGCGCCACCTTCGCGGCCGCGGGCATGCTGGCCGACGTCACCGAGGCGGAGTTCGGCGAGGACCACCTGACGGCGCTGAACGTCGCGTCGGCGCGGGCGTGGCCGGACTTCGCCGCCGAGTTGTCCGAGGCAGCGGGCGGCGCGGATCTCGCCTTCCGGCGCTCCGGCACGCTCACCGTCGCCTACGATTCCGGCGACCGGCAGCACCTGCACCGGCTGCTCGACCTGCGACGCGGGCTCGGCCTGCCGGTCGAGGAGATCACCGTCGACGACGCCCGCGGGCTGGAGCCGCTGCTCGGCCCGCGCATCGCCGGCGCCACCTGGACGCCGGACGAGCACCAGGTCGACCCGCGCCGGGTGCACGCGGCACTGCTGGCCGTGCTGGCGGACCGTGGCGTGGCGATCGTCCGCCGCCGCGTCGCGGAGCTGCGGCTGACACCGTCGGGCACCGTCGGCGGGGTGATCGACGATCACGGGGAGCGGCACACGGCCGGGTCGGTGCTGCTGGCGGCCGGCTGGGCCAGCCGCCGGCTGGTCCGCGACCTCGCCCGCGCGCTGCCGGGCCTGTCCGCCGTCCCCACCCGGCCGGTCAAGGGACAGGTGCTGCGGCTCGACGGGTCGGGAGAGCCGGGGTTCACGCTGAGCCGGGTGGTGCGCGGCTTCGTCCAGGCCCGGCCCGTCTACCTCGTGCCGCGGACCGGCGGCGAGGTCGTCGTCGGCGCCACCAGCGAGGAGCAGCCCGACGACCGGCGGGTCACCGCCGGCGCGACGTTCGCGGTGCTGCGCGACGCCCGGGCGCTGGTGCCGGGCATCGACGAGCTGCCCCTCACCGAGCTGACGGCGCGGGCCCGGCCGGGCAGCCCGGACAACCTGCCCCTCATCGGCGATTCGGGCATTCCCGGCCTGGTCCTCGCGACCGGCCACTACCGCAACGGCATCCTCCTCGCGCCGATCACCGCGTCGGCGCTCGCCGCTCGGTACGGTGCGGGAACGGTGCCCGAGTGGGCCGCGGCGGCGGACCCGCGCCGGTTCGCCGCGACTGTGACGGGAGGACCCCCATGACCACGGTGGTGACGGTCAACGGCGACATCGTCGCCTTCGACTCCGACGCGACGCTGGGCGACGTGGTGCTGCGCACCATGACCAAGCCCGACGGCACGTTCAGCGACCGCGGCATCGCCGTCGCCGTCAACCAGATCGTCGTGCCGCGCGCCGAGTGGCCGGCCACAAGCCTGCGACCCGACGACAAGATCGAGATCATCACCGCCGTCCAAGGAGGCTGACATGACCGGCCACGATCCGCTCGTCATCGCCGGCGTGGAGCTGACGTCGCGGCTCATCATGGGCACCGGCGGCGCTCCGAGCCTGCTCGGGCTCGAGGCGGCGCTGCTGGAGTCCGGGACGGAGCTGACGACGGTCGCGCTGCGGCGGGTGCAGGCCGGTGGCGAGGGATCGGTCTGGGAGCTCCTGCAGCGCAACGGCATCCGCGCGCTGCCGAACACCGCCGGCTGCTTCTCCGCCGCCGAGGCCGTGCTGACGGCGAAGCTGGGCCGCGAGGCGTGCGAGACGGACTGGGTGAAGCTCGAGGTCATCGCCGACGACGTCACACTGCTGCCCGACCCCGTCGAGCTGGTCTCGGCCGCTCGCCAGCTGGTCGACGACGGCTTCACCGTCCTGCCGTACACCAACGACGACCCCATCCTGTCGCGCAAGCTCGCCGACGTCGGCTGTGCGGCGGTCATGCCGCTCGGTGCGCCCATCGGCACCGGGCTGGGCATCCTCAACCCGCGCAACATCGCCGCGATCGTCGCCGACGCCTCCGTCCCGGTCATCCTCGACGCCGGCATCGGCACCGCCTCCGAGGCCGCGCAGGCCATGGAGCTCGGATGCGACGGCGTCCTGCTCGCCACCGCGGTCACCCGCGCCGCCGACCCCGTCCGCATGGCCCGGGCGATGCGGCTGGCGGTCGAGGCCGGCCGCGACGCCGCGCTGGCCGGCCGGATCCCGCGGCGCGAGGACGCGTTGGCGTCGTCGCCGGTCGACGGGCGGGCCAACCTGGATCTGGCGATGTGACCGTCCCGGGTGTCGGCGTCCGGCTGTCGCCGGATGATCGTTCCTGGCACGATTCGTCCTCATGGGTCTGATCGACGTCCTCCTGCTCGACCTCGACGGCGTGGTGCGCCACTACGACCCGGCGGCGACAGAGGCGATCGAGCGGAAGAGCGGGCTGCCGCCGGGCAGACTGCACGAGACGGCGTTCGAGACCCGGCTGCTGCACTCGGTCGTCACCGGCGCCATCACCCGGGCCGAGTGGGTCGACCGCGTCGCGTCCGCCGTCGGGCCGGTGGCCGCCACCGCCTGGGCGACGCAGCGTCCCGCCGTCGACCGCGAGGTGCTGACACTGGTCCGCAAGCTGCGGGTCGACGGCGTCCGGGTCGGCCTGCTCACCAACGGCACCGACCGCGTCGGCGCCGAACTGGCCGAGCTGCGCATCGCCGACGACTTCGACGAGGTCTTCAACTCCGCGGAGATCGGCGTGGCCAAGCCCGATCTCCGGATCTTCATGCACGTGCTGCGCGTGCTGGGTGTGGCGCGCTCGGCCGTCCTCTTCCTCGACGACTCCTCGGCCAATGTGCGCGGTGCGTCGGCGGTCGGCATGCGGGCACACCTGTTCACGTCGGCGAGCGATCTGACCGACGCGTGCAAGATGTATCGGCTGATCTGACCGCCGGTGTCAGTCGGGTCCGCTACGGTCTGACGCACGAGGTGAGGCAGATGACCGACGTCGACGCCGTGGTGCCGCTGACACGTGTCGAACCGCCACTGCGGGCCGCCGAGAAGGACGCGCTGGTGCTCCGGCTCGACTTCCTGCGCGAGACCGTGGTCAACAAGGTGGCCGGCCTGACCACCGAGCAGGCCACCACGGCCTCCGTCCCGCCCAGCACCCTCACCCCCGCCGGCATCGTCCGGCACCTCATGTGCGTCGAGCGGTGGTGGTTCGCCCTCGACTTCGCCGCCCTCCCCGACGTCCCCGACCCCTGGGGCGAGCACGACGCCGGCGGCTTCGACCTCGAGCCCGGCGAGACGCTGGCGTCCGTCGTCCGCACCTACCTGGCCGAGTGCGCGCGGTCCAACGAGGTCATCGCCGCCAACTCTCTGGACGACGTCGCGCGCAGCGAAGGCTTCGACTTCGACCTGCGGTACGCCGTCATCCACCTGATCGAGGAGACCGGCCGCCACTGCGGCCACCTCGACCTCCTCCGCCAGGTCATCGACGGCGCCGTCGGCGAGTGACGCCCGCTGACGTCGTCAGTCGCCGATGCGCAGGCGGATGCGGCGGAAGCCGCGGCCCTTGTTCTCGACCTTCGCCACGTCGATGCGCCCGATCTGCTTGGTCGACGCGACGTGGGTGCCGCCGTCGGCCTGCAGGTCGAGACCGTTGATGTCGACCAGGCGGATGTCCTCGAGGTCGGGCGGCAGGAGGTCGGTCGCCGTCTTGACGATGGGGCCCAGGGCGTAGGCCTCCTCCCGCGGCAGGACGCGGACCTGGATGGCGCGGTCGGCAGCCACCTCCGCGTTCAGCGCCGCAGTGAGGTCGTCCTTGAAGCCGGGCGGGACCTCGGCGAGGTCGAAGTCGAGGCGGGCCTGGCCGGGCTCCATGTTGCCGCCGGTGACCGGCACGCCGAAGTCGCGCGCCATGACGCCGCAGAGGACGTGCAGGCCCGAGTGGGTCCGCATGAGCAGGCTGCGCCGGTCGTCGTCGACGGCGCCGCGGACCCGGGTGCCGACCGGCGGCAGCGGGTCACCGGGGTCGGGGACCAGCCACAGGTCGTCGCGCGGGCGGACGCCGACGATGCGGGTCTGCACCCCGCCCCAGATCAGGACGCCCTGGTCCGGCGGCTGGCCGCCGCCGCCGGGGTAGAAGGCGGAGCGGTCGAGCACCAGCCCGTCCTCGGGATCGCTGGCCAGGACCGTGCAGTCCCACTCGCGCAGCGTCTGGTCGTCGAGCTCGAGCCGGTGGGTACGGCCGTGGTGGTCATGTCGCACCCCACGGACCGTACTCCCGGCCCGGACGACTGGGAAGGACGTCAGGGAAGGCTGATCGCCACGTACTTGGTCTCGAGGAACTCCTCGATGCCCTGGACGCCGCCCTCGCGGCCGAAGCCACTCGCCTTGACGCCGCCGAAGGGTGCGGCGGGGTTCGAGACGATGCCGGCGTTGAGGCCCACCATGCCGACCTCGAGGCTCTCGCTGACCCGGATCGCGCGCTGCAGGTCGCGGGTGAAGACGTACGCGACCAGGCCGTACTCGGTGGCGTTGGCGCGCGCCACCGCCTGCTCGTCGGAGGAGAAGGTGGTGACGGGAGCGACGGGGCCGAAGATCTCCTCCGTCAGCAGGCGGGCGTCGTCGGGTATCTGGGACAGGACGGTCGGCTGGAAGAAGTACCCGGCGTCGCCGACCCGGCCACCACCGGTGACGACCTTCGCACCGCGGTCGACGGCGTCGGAGAGCAGCTCCTCGACGGTGCCACGCTGCTTGGCCGACACCAACGGGCCGACGTCGACGCCGTCGTCGGTGCCGCGGCCCACGCGCAGGGCGCCCATCCGCTCGGCCAGCCGCGCGGTGAACTCGTCCGCGACGGACTCGTGGACGTGGAAGCGGTTGGCCGCGGTGCACGCCTCGCCGACGTTGCGCATCTTGGCGAGCATGGCGCCGTCGACAGCGGCATCGAGGTCGGCGTCCTCGAACACCAGGAACGGCGCGTTGCCGCCGAGCTCCATGGAGACGCGGAGCACCTGCTGCGCCGACTGCTCGATGAGCGTCCGCCCGACACCGGTGGAGCCGGTGAAGGAGAGCTTGCGCAGCCGCGGGTCGCGGATGATCGGCTCGGAGACCTTGCCGCTGGACGAGGTCGGGATGACGTTGAGGACGCCGTCGGGCAGACCGGCCTCGCGCAGGATCTGCGCCAGCGCCAGCATCGACAGCGGCGTCTCGTGCGCCGGCTTCACGACCATGGTGCAGCCCGCCGCGATGGCCGGGGCGATCTTGCGCGTCCCCATGGCCATGGGGAAGTTCCACGGCGTGATGAAGAACGACGGTCCCACCGGCTGCTTCATGGTCAGCAGGCGGCTGCCGCCGGCCGGCGCGACCGAGTAGCCGCCGCTCACGCGGACCGCCTCCTCGGAGAACCAGCGCAGGAACTCCGCGGCGTAGGTGACCTCGGCCTTCGACTCCTTGACCGCCTTGCCCATCTCGAGCGTCATCAGCAGCGCGAGGTCGTCCGCCCGCTCCGTGACCAGCTCGAACGCCCCGCGCAGCAGCTCGCCGCGCTCTCTCGGCGGGGTGGCCGCCCACGAGGCCTGCGCCTCGGCCGCCGCCCCGAGGGCCGCCAGGCCGTCGTCGACGGTGGCGTCGGCGACGCTCGCGACGGCCTCGCCCGTGGACGGGTCCTCGACGTCGAACCGCTCACCGGAGGAGGCGGCCCTCCAGCCGCCGCCGATCAGCAGGTCGGTCGGCACTCCGGACAGCACTGCACGCTCATGGTCCGCACTCATGGATCCATTCCTACCCCCACGGGCCATGCCATGTCGCGACCCGTTCCGGGAATCGACACGGCGGGACCGGCAACGACGAGATGCAGCCCGGCCACGTCGAGCTCCGCGCTCAGCGCGTACGTGCCCCCGGCCGGCCCGGACAGCACGTGCAGGTACCGCAGGCCGGCCCAGCGCAGGTCGTGCCGGCCGACCTCGGCGCCGGAGGCGTCGCGGACGACGAGGACGGCGTCGTCGGCGGGCGCGCCCGTCCGGGACGGTCCGGCGAAGCCGAGCAGGACCGGGCGGATCCGGCCGGTCCCGGTGACGCTCCACTCCGGCTCCCAGCGCTCGACGGCGACCGGCTCGGTCGCGGCGGACTGACCCGCGGCGTTGGCGGCGACGGCGGTCAGCTCGCTCCCGCCGACGGCGACGGGCGCCGCCAGGTGCCAGCTGCCGTCAGGCGCCGTTCGCGCCGTCGCGACCGGCTCGCCGCCGGCCAGCACCGTCACCGTCGACGGCCAGTCCGCGCTGCCACTGACCGCGACGGTGCCGGTCACGGTGACCGCGGGCGCCTCGAGGGCCGGAACGCCAGGAGCCGTCACCGTCACGTCGCGGGCCCAGTCGACGGCGTTGAGCAGCAGCCGCTCGCCGTCGCCGGTCCAGCCCAGTCCGGGACCGACGGCGCCGGTCACCGCGCTCGCCGACAGCACGACCTCGACGCTCGCATCGGTGCGCCAGTCGTACCCGGCCGCGATCCCCGTCGCCGGCGAGGACAGCGTCGCCAGCGGCCGGCCCACGTACGACGACAGCGCGCTGTAGTAGCCGCCGTCGGTGATGAGCGTCGCCGGATCGGACAGACCGGCGAACAGCTCGTGCGCCGGGTCGAAGCCGGTCATCGTGACCGCGCCCTCGCCGTAGCCCTGGGCCCCGACGGCGACCCGGCCGGTGTAGGTCTCGAGCAGCCGGACGCCGCCCTGGCCGACACCCCAGGTGCCGGTGAAGACGAGGCTGGCCTCGGCGGCGTCGGCAGCGGCCAGCACGCCCTCGAACGTCGCGCGGTCCGGCCGGCCGCCGTTGACCACGACCACCTCGTAGGCGTCCAGGCTCCCGGACGCGACGGTCCAGTCCACCGGCGCCGCGGCGACCCCGGCGTCGCGCAGGAACGCCGTGACCGCGCCGCCCACGTCGCCGAGCACGCCCACGTCCAGCGGCTCCAGCGTGACGTCCAGCGTGGCCGTGGCGTCCGCCGTCACGGCCACCGACGCCGTCGCCGGCAGGTGCCCATCGGCGCTGACGGTGACCGCGTAGGTACCCTCGAGCAGGCCGCCGGCGGCGTACGCTCCGGTCTCGTCGGTGGTGGCGGTCCAGCCGTCCGGCCCGGTCCCGGTGACGACGGCGCCGGCCACCGGCTCGCCGTCGGCGGACGTGACGGTGCCGGCCACGCTCCCCCGCGGCAGCGGCGACAGCGCGACGTCGAGGGTGACCGTCCCGGACGCCGGGACCTCGACGGTCCGCGTCGACGGCGCGTACCCGAACGCCTCGACCCGGATCGTGTGCGTGCCGGCCGCGAGCCCCAGCACGTAGGCGCCGTCGGCACCGGTCGTCGCCGACGCCGCCGCCTCGACGGCCGTCACGGTGGCGCCGTCGACCGCCTCGCCGTCCGCCGTCACCACGCCCGCGACCTGCGCCTGCCGTGCCTCGGCCGCCCACGCGACGGCGTTGAGGTAGATGTCCTCCGCGGCCTCGGTCCAGCGGTCACCGGGCCGGCCGTACGAGCTGGCCGCGAGCCCGCCGAGCAGGATCTCGACGCTGGTCCCGGAGGTGAACCGGTAGCCGACCCCGTCACCGAGCGCGGCCCCGTCCGTCGCGGACCGCAGCGTCGCCACCGTCGTGCCGCTGTAGCCCGAGTAGGTCAGGTACTGCTGGTTGCCGCCGGGGTTGACCAGCAGCGGGATCGGCTCGCCGGACGCGTACCCGGCGAAGATCGGGTGCTCGGCCGACGGGACGACCTCGACCGCCTCGGTCACGAAGTCGTAGTCGACGGCCTCCGGGTCGCCGCGCAGGGCCGACAGCGCGCCGACGGCGTACCCGCCCCATTGCCCGGCGTGGACGACGGAGACGCCCGCGGCCGCCGCGGCATCGACGACCTGTGCGAACGCCGCGCGCTCCGAGGTCAGGACCGTGCCGTTGAGGACGACCAGCCGGAAGTCGCCGACCCGCGCCGCGAGGCCGGCCAGCTGCGGCCCGCTGACCTGCTCGACGGCGTACCCCTCGCCCTGCAGCAGGCCGGTGATCGACGACGACAGGTCCTTGACGACGGCGACCGGCAGCGACGCCCGCAAGCGGACGTCGACGTTCGCCGTCCCGCCGCCCGGCACCGCCACGGACCGCTCGAACGCCTGATGGCCGGCCGCGGTCACGCGCACCGTCCACGCGCCGGCCGGCACCCCGGCCACGCTGAACGCGCCGTCGGCGTCCGTCGTCGCCGTCAGCGGCGTGCCGAGCAGCTCGACCCGCGCCCCGCCGACCGCGGCGCCGTCGGGTCCGGTGACCGTGCCCGCGACGGTGCCCATCGCTCGGGTCGCGAGCTGGATCGGCCGGGTCAGCACCTGGCCGGCGGCGACGGTGACCGGCACCTCCGCCGTCACATGTCCGAAGCTCTCCGCGCGCAGCGTCCACGTTCCGGGCGGCAGCGGGACGACGAAGCTGCCGTCGCCGGACCGCGCGGGCACCGTCTGGCCGGTCTCGGCGACGGTGACGCTGCCGGTCAGCGCCGTGCCGCCGGCGTCGGTGAGGGTGCCGCGCACCTCGGCGCCGACGCGGTCGGTGTCGAGCGCGTGGCCGAGGGCGTTGCGCAGCAGCCGCTCCGCCTCCGGGGACCAGCTCAGGCCGGGCTGCGTGCCGTAGGCCGGGTAGCCGTAGGTGCTCACCGACAGCGTGCCGAGCAGCACGTCGACCGCCCGGGCGCCGCGGTGCCGCACGCCGGCCAGCCCGCGCTCCGTACCGTTCTCGGAGCGCACGGTCGCGACCGTCGTCCCGCTGAAGTCCTCGAACCAGGAGTACTCGCCGTCCTCCTCGACCAGCGGGAACGTGTCGGACAGCCCGGCCAGCAGCGGGTGCTCGGGGTGTGCGGCGGAGGCCGTGACGGCGCCGTCGTTGCGGGTCTCGCCGGCCACGCCGGGGTCGCCGCCGTAATCGGACAGGTAGCGGAACGAGCCGCGGCCGAACTGGTCCAGCCAGACCACGGGCACGCCGGCGCGGTTGAGCGCGTCGTCGAACGCGGCCCAGCCCGCCGCGCCGGGGTCGAACCCGGACGACGAGCCGAGGTTGGCGACGACGAGGTCGAGGTCGCCGACGGCGGCGGTGTCGGTCCAGGTCAGCGGCCGCGGCGCATAGCCCCAGTGCTGCAGGTACCCGGCCAGCCGGCCCTGGTAGTCGTCGACGACGCCGACCGACGGCGACGACCGCAGCTCGACATCGGCGCCGGTCTCCGCGCCGATGGTGACCGACACCGCGACGCGAGTGCGCACGTGCCCGTCGGCGACCACCTCGAGCTCGTAGTCGCCCGGCTCGACCAGCCCGAGCGCGTAGCTGCCGTCCTCGGCGGTCGTGGTGGTCAGCGGCGTGCCGAGCAGCGCCACCGTCGCCCCGGCGATCGGCTCGCCCAAGGCGGACGGGCCGCTGATGTCCACCTCGCCGGTGATCCGGCCGCGGACGGCCCCGGTGTCGGACGGGGTCAGCTCGGCGTCGAGCTCGGTGACGCCGTTGCGGGTGACGGCGACCTCGTGCTCGGCGGTCTTGTACCCGAACGCGCTGATCCGCAGCGTGTAGTCGCCGGCCTCGAGCGGGATGACGTAGGCGCCGGTCGCGTCGGCGGAGGCGGAATGGCCGGTCTCGACCACCTCGACGGTTGCGGGCACGGGCACGCCGTCGACGCCGCTGACCGTGCCCTCGACGCTGCCGAGTCCGGGTGCGGCGGCCCAGCGGACCGCGTTGACGTAGAGCGCGCGGCCGTCGTCGGTCCAGTCCTCGGCCGGGTGCTGCAGCAGCGTCGCGGCCAGGCCCGAGAGCAGCAGGTGGACGCTGCCGGGCGTACGCGCGGTGTACGCGGCGCCGACGCCGCGGTCGCCGCCCTCCTCGGTGACGGTGTGCGCCAGCGGCACGCCGGAGTAGCCGACGATCCCGGTGCTGTACCGGTCGGCGAGCAGGATCTCCGGCTGGCCGGGCAGGCCGGCGAACAGCGGGTGCTCCGGCCGTGTCGGCGCCAGCGAGACGATGCCCTCGCTGCTGACCGGCGTGGTGCCGGCCGGGTCGCCCAGGTGCGTGCGCAGCAGCCGCACCCCGCCGTCGGAGCTGAACCGGTCGTCCGGGAAGATGCCGCTGACCTGCGCGGCGTCCATCGCGTCGAGGAACGCCACGAACGCGGCCCGGCCCGGGTCGGGCGGGTCGTTGAACACGATGACGTCGAACTCGCCGACCCGCGCGACGTCGGTGAACGCGATCGGCTCGGCGGCGATCTCCGCGCCCGTCAGGAGCGCGACGATGCCGTCGCTCGCGTAGTCGCCGATGACGCCGACCCGCGGCGCCGGCTCCAGCTCGACGCCGGCGACGGCCTCCCGGCCGGCGACGACGGTGACGGCTGCGGTCGCGGAGAAGTGGCCGTCGGCCGACACCCGCAGCTCGTACGTCCCGCCGGGCACGTCGGCCAGCCGGTACGTGCCGGCCGCGTCGGTGGTGGCGGTGAGCTCGGTCCCGGTGAGCGCGACCTGCGCGCCGCCGACGGGAGTACCGTCGCGGCCGCTGGTGACGGTGCCGCGGACCGCCCCGAGGCCGGAGCTCGTGAGGGTCGCGTCGGCGGTGAGCTCGCCGCCGGCGGTGACGGTGACGCCCTGTTCGACCGGCGTGCTGCCGGGCCGGGTGAACCGCAGCGTGTGGTCGCCGGGCTCGAGCAGCAGCCGGTAGCGGCCATCGGCGCCGGTCGTGGCGCTCTGGCCGCCCGCGGCGACGGTGGCGCCCGCGAGCGGCGCGCCGGTCTCGTCGGTGACGGTGCCCGCGACGGCGCCGAACTCCGCACCGGCGGCGTACTCCACGGCGTTGCCGAGGACGGTGAACGCGGGCGCCAGCCAGTCGGTGTCCGGGACGCCCCAGCTCGCGGCCGCGGCCAGCGAGCCGAGCAGCACGTGGGCGCTGCCGGTGCCGCGCGGCGCGTAGCCGATGCCGCCGCCGGCCGCGCCGGCCTCGTCGGTGTGCAGCTCGGCGACGGTGATGCCGGAGTAGCCCGTGAACGCCGACCAGGCGGAGCCCGGCACCAGGATCTCCGTCCGCGCGTCCAGCGGCAGCCCGGCGGTCAGCGGGTGCTCCGCCGTCGCGAGCAACGACACCCGCCCGGCACCGCTGAGGTCGCCGGGCGCGGCCTGCGGGTCGCCGGTGTAGTCGACGAGGTGGTTGATCGCGCCCCAGCCGAGCGACCACTGGTCCAGCCAGACGACGCTGGTCCCGGCCGCGTCGGTGGCGGCGAGGAACCGCCCGAACGCCTCCTGCCCCGGCTCGGTGCCGTCGGCGCCGTTGGCCACGACCACCTCGAAGTCACCCGCCCGCGCCGCGACATCGGCGTAGTCCGTGGACTGGGCGGCGTAGCCGAGGTCCTCGAGCACGGACAGGATGCGGCCGCGGTCGTCGCCGACGACGGCGACCTCGTACCGGGTCAGCGTGAGCTGCGCGTCCGTGGTCTCGCCGGCGGTGACGGTGATCCGCACGCGCAGCGGGGCGTAGCCGGTCAGCTCCGCCTCGAGGGGGTAGGTGCCGGCGGCGATGTCGTCGAACTCGAAGGCGCCGGTGGAGTCGGTGGTGACGGCGTCGAGCGGGGTGCCGGCCAGGGTGACGGTGACCCCGCCGAGCGGATCGCCCGCCGCGTCGCTGACGGTGCCGGTGACGGCGCCGGTCTCGACGGCGGTGAGCTCGGCGTCGATCGTCACGGTGGCGCCCGCGGCCAGCTCGACCGTGCGGGTGTCGGTGCTCAGGCCGTAGTGCGCGACGGTGACGGTGTAGGTGCCGGGCGGCTCGGTCAGCTCGAACGCGCCGGTGCCGGGGTCGGCGGTGACCTCGGCCCCGGTCTCCTCGATGCGGACGGTCGCGGCGACCGGGCCGTCGGGTCCGGTGACGGTGCCGCGGACGGTGCCGGTCGGATGGAACGCGAACACGTTGCCGCGCACGTCGGCCGTGACCAGCAGCCCGTCGGCGTAGGCGGGCGACGTCGTCACGTTGCCCTCGGCCGCTGTCTCCCACACCAGCGCGCCGGTGGCGGCGTCCAGCGCCCAGAGCCGGTGGTCGAGCTGCGAGCCGCCGACCACGAACCCGTCGTCGGTGACCATGACCGACGCGCTCACGGCGCCGGACACCGCGTACTGCCAGACCTGCTCGCCGGTCCCGCGGTCGTACGCGACGACCAGCCCGAGGCCGTGCGACCCGGCGATGACCAGGTCGCCGTAGACGGTCGGCGTGCTGCCCTGGCCGTCGCCGTGCGTGTCGGCCTCCCAGCGCAGCGCCCCGGTGGCGGCGTCGACCGCGAGCAGGCTGCCGCCGCCGTCGCCGTCCGTCGTCGGGACGAACACGGTGCCGTCGACGATGCTCGCGCCGCCGATGAAGTAGTCGTCCTCACGGGTCAGCGTCCAGCGGACCGCCCCGGTGGCGGCGTCCAGCGCGACCAGCTCGCCGTCGTCGGCGTTCCCGACGATCGCCAGGCCCTCGCCGACGGCCGGGCCGGCGAACACCGAGGTGCCGACGTCGGCGGACCACAGCTGCTGTCCGGTGGCCGCGTCCAACGCGAACACCGTGTCCTCACGGTCCTGCGTCGGCCCGGTCGCCGCGTAGACGACGCCGTCGACCACGCTCGGCGCGGTGTAGACGGTCAGCCGGTCCGGCGTCGGGACCGCCCAGCGCTGCTGCCCGGTCGCCGCGTCGAGCGCGACCAGTCCGCCGTCGAGCCCGCCGCCGGCGACGACCAGATCGCCGGCCACAGCCGGGGTGCCGCGCAGCGCGTCGCCGGTCTGGAACGACCAGAGCCGCTCACCACTCGCGGCGTCGTAGGCGGCCAGCCGGCCGGCGTCGGAGCCGAGGAAGACCCGGCCGCCGGCGATGACCGGCGAGGCGAACGTCACGGGGCTGTCCGCGTCCTGCGTCCAGCTCGGCCGCAGCGTGCCGGCCGCGAGCGCGTCGCCGGCCATGCCGCTGCGGGTCGCGTTGTTCTGGTACTGCGACCAGCCGGGGTCGGTGGGCTGGTCCAGCGCGTCGAGGGCGAGGTCGAGATGCTCGTCGCCGTCGACGGTCGCGTCGGCGGTCACCGGCTGGTGGCCGGCGGCGGTGACCCGGACGGTGTACGTGCCGGCGGCGACGCCGCCGAACGCGAAGGCGCCGTCGGCGTCGGTGGTCGCGGCGTCGAACGGGGTGCCGGCCAGGGTGACGCGCGCGTGCTCGACCGGTCCGCCGGGCCCGGTGACGGTGCCGGTGACGTCGTGCGTCGCGGCGGTCTCGAGCTCCAGGTCGAGGGTGACGGTCGCTCCGGTCTCGACCGCGACGGCGGTCGTCGCGGTGACGTAGCCGTAGGCGGCCGCCGTCACGGGGTGCTCGCCCGCGGCGACCGGCAGCGTGTAGGCGCCGGCGTCGTCCGTGGTCGTGGTCTCGTCGCCGACGGTGACGGTGGCGGCGCCGACGGGGTCGCCGTCAGTGCCGGTGACGGTGCCCGCGACGGTGCCCGAGTAGGCCGCGCGGGTGACGGCGGCGTACGCGTCGACGATGCCGGCGCCGTAGCTGTCGTTGGGCAGCTCGCCCATGTGCGCCTCGGTGCGCGCGGTGTCCTCGAGCAGGCCGCGGATGTCGTCGATGGTGAGGTCCGGGTTCGCCGACAGCATCAGTGCGACCACGCCGGTGGCGTGCGGCGCGGCCATCGAGGTGCCGGAGATCGTGTGGTAGCCGCCGTCGCTCTCGGGGAGGTCGCGCGGCCAGGTCGAGCGGATCTGGTGGCCGGGCGCGCTGACCTGCGGCTTGCGAATGCGCTCGCCGTCCCAGATCGCCGGGCCGCGGCTGGAGAAGCCGGCGACGACGTCGTTGACGTCCGTCGCGCCGATGCCGATCGCGTTCGGGAAGCTGGCCGGCGAGCCGACCGTCCCCGGTGCCGGGCCGTTGTTGCCGTTGGCGAAGATCGGCACGATGCCGGCGGCCTCCCAGGCGGCGACGTCGTCCCAGAACGTCGTCGCGGCGCCGGCGTCGGAGCCCCACGAGTTGTTGACGACGTCGGGCGCGGCGGCCGGGTCGCCGCCGGGCGCGAGCATCCACTGGAAGCCGTCGTGGATGATCGACTCGGTGGTGCTCCCGGAGTCGCGGAAGATCTTCGCGGCGATCCACCGCGCGCCCGGGGCGACGCCGGTCAGCTCGCCGGGCGCGGTGCCGACGATGCTGCCGGTGACGTGCGTGCCGTGGCCGTTGCCATCGCCGGGGGTCGGGTAGTTCTCGCCGGTCGGGGCGTACCAGCTGGTGGCCGGGTCGCCGTCGGTGCCGCGCCAGGTGGCGCTGAGCGCGGGGTGGCCGCCGTCGGCGCCGCCGTCCATGATGCCGACCACGACGCCCTCGCCGCGGACGCCGTAGTCGGCCCAGGCCTGCGGTGCGTGGACCTTCTCCAGGCTCCAGCCGGGCAGCAGCGGCTCGCCGGGGGCGGGCTCGATCGGCTCCTCGAGGGTGATCTCCTCGTCCAGGCCGACGCTGGCGACGCCGGGGTGGTTCTCGAGTGCGGCGAGCGTCTCGGCGTCGACGGTCGCGGCGACGCCGTTGAAGATCCAGTACGGGGTGACGGCGGTGGCGCCGCCGTCGGCGAGCAGGTCGAGGACCGCGGGCTGGCTGGCCTCGGCGGTCGCCTGGAGCTCGGCGACGACGGTCTCGGTGCGGGCGACGCGGGCGGCCTCGTGGGCGTCGGCGGCGCTGCTGCGGTGGCGGGCGCGTTCGGCGGCCGCGGCGGCGTCGGCCTGTGCGGCGACGGCGGCGAGGTCGGCCTGCTCGCGCAGCCGGATGACCACCGCAACGGTGCCGTCGTCCGCCACTGCGGTGCGGACGGCGTCCTCGACACCGGTGGGAGCTGCGGTGCCGGCGTCCGCCGTGGTCGCGTCGTCCCGGCCGAACTCCGACGGGTCGACCGGCAGTCCCGCGGTCAGATCGGCGGGGACGGGGTCGCTCTCGGCCGCGGCCTTCGCCGTCGTGACCGCGGTCCGCACCGGGAGTGATCCGGACGCCGTCGCCGCCGGCGGCACCAGTGCGAGGCTTAGCAGCGGCGCCAGGAGCAGCGCGAGGGAGCGCGGGAGCAGCGTGCGTACAGGCATGGTGACCGCCCTTCACCACCGAGTCAGCGCCTTCGCCCGCCCGGGATTCGGACCAACCAGCGCATGGTGGTGCGCAACGGTATAGACCAGTCATGGACGGTGTAAAGACTGATCTTGTGACCGGTTGCTGCCAATGGCGGCTACCCGACAGCGTGCGCGGCCCGGTACGCCGTGGGCGTGAGCCCGGTGTGCCGGCGGAAGTGCTGGCGCAGGTTGGCGGCGGTCCCGAACCCGGCCGCCCGCGCGATCTCCGCGACGTCGAGGCCGGTGGTCTCGAGCAGCGACCGCGCGTGGTCGATGCGCTCGTGGTGCAGCCAGCGCAGCGGGGTGGTGCCGGTCTCGGCGAGGAACCGGCGGTGGAAGGTGCTCGGGCTCATGGCCGCGCGACCGGCCAGCTCGGCGACGGTGAGCGGGCGGTCGAGGTGGGCGGCGGCCCAGTCGAGGACGCCGGCGAGCGTGGCCTCGTCGGGCCGCGGGACCGGGCGCTCGATGAACTGCTGCTGGCCGCCGTCGCGGTGCGCGGGGAAGACCAGCCGGCGGCTGACGGCGCTCGCGACGGCCGCGCCGTGGTCGGAGCGGATGATGTGCAGGCACAGGTCCATGGCCGCGGCGCTGCCGGCCGCCGTCAGCACCTGGCCGTCGTCGACGAACAGCACGTTCGGCCGCAGGTCGACCTGGGGGAAACGGCGGCGGAACCGGTCGGCCCAGCGCCAGTGCGTGGTCACGGCGTGCCCGTCGAGCACGCCCGCCTCGGCCAGCGTGAACGCGCCGGTGCAGAAGCTGACCATGCGCGCGCCGTTGTCGTGGGCCGCGGCGCGGAGTGCCTCGAGGGTGGCGGCGCCGAAGCCCCGCTCCGGGTCGGGCCGGTTCGGCGCGATGACGGTGTCCGCCGTCGCGACGTCGTCGAGCGTGCCCGGGCAGCGCATGGTGAACAGCCCCTCGCGCACGTCGACGTCGTCGCTCGCGGAGCAGACCACGAGGTCGTACCAGTCGACATCGAGCTCCGGCCGGGCGATGCCGAACATCTCCATCCCGATGGCCATCTCGAGCGGGTTCGACCCCGGCCCGACGACGAGCGCGACCCGGTGCCGTCGAGGATGGGAGGATCGTTGCGACATATGCCATTCCTAGCACTCACGGTGTGGTTCCGTCGTCAGCCAGGCTTGACGGCATGACTTCGGAACCGATCAACCTCGACGCCGCCCTGGGCTCGTTCCAGGAGTTCTGGAGCCCGCGCATCGTCACGAAGATCAACGACTACGACGTCAGGATCGCCAAGGTGCAGGGCGAGTTCGTCTGGCACGCCCACGACGACACCGACGAGTTCTTCCTGGTCCTGGACGGGGAACTGACGATCTCGCTGCCGGACTCCTCGGTGCTGCTGCGCCGCGGCGACGTGTTCGTCGTCCCGCGCGGGGTGCAGCACCGCCCCTCGTCCGCCGACGGCGCGTCGATCCTCATGTTCGAGCCGACCGGCACGGTCAACACCGGCGACCACGACGGCGACATGCCCGCGCACGTCGCCAGCACCGCCGGCCGGGCGCTGTAGCCGCCTGCGGCGCTAGACCAGCGGGGTCCCCCAGCGGTCGAGGTAGCTGAGCTCCTCGACCGGCTGGCGGGTGCCGGGCTTGAAGTCCTGGGTGGTCGTGTAGGCGATCGGCAGCAGTCCCACCTGGGTGACGTCGTCGGGGATGCCGAGAATGCGGGCCGCCTCGGCCTCCTTGACCAGGTGGTACGACGTCAGCGTGGAGCCGAGGCCGCGCGAGCGCAGCGCCAGCTGGAAGCTCCAGACAGCAGGGAAGATGCCGCCGTAGAACACGGAGTCGGCGGCGTTGGTGCCGTGCGGCCGGCCCTGCACGCACGGGATGACGAACACCGGCACCCGCTCGATGATGTCGACGAGGTGCTGGCCGGAGTCGAGGATCCGCTTCATCGGCTGCTGCTCGGCCGCGGCACCCGCCGCCTCGCGCCGACGGCGCATGTACTCGCTGCCGACCTCGCGGAAGATCGCGCCGATCTGCGTGCGCAGGTCCTGGTCGCGCACCACCAGCCACCGCCAGCTCTGCGCCGCACCCGGTGTGGGCGCCTGGACGGCGAGGCGCAGGCAGTCGGTGATGACCTCGGGCTCCACCTCGCGCTCGAGGTCGAGTTTGCGCCGCACCGCACGCGTGGTGCTGAGCAGGTGGTCGGTGACGGCGGTGTCCATGCGGGCTCCCTCGGCGATTCGGTCCGGTCAGGCTACTGATCGGACCCGGCCCGCGGCGCGAGGGGCGACCGGCAAGCTACGGCGTCCAGTCGGGCGAGTCGACGGAGCCGGTCTCGGCGACGAAGAGCACGTGGACGCCCGCGGCGGCACGTCCGGTCCTTGTGCGCTCGGCGAGGTCGCGGTAACGCGGCATGTCCGGCAGGACCACCAGAGACTCGTGCCCTGGATGGGAGTCCAGGAGCATGACCGCCTTCACCAGTGCCTGGGAGTACCAGTGTCCTGCCTGAGTGGACGGGCGCGTCTTCTTGATCTCGTCGGCCCGCCGGACGTCTGCGTATCCGGCCGACGGCCAGCCCTTCACCTCGGCGCCGAGCCGCCGGTCGTCCTTGCGGGCGACCACGTCGACGCCGTGTTCTCGCGAGGCGGTGTCGGCGAGCGAGACCAGCCGCCAGCCGTGCTCGCGCAGGTACGCCGCGAACAGCGACTGCACCTCGCCCTCCCACGGCCAGCCGGCAGCAGAGGACGAGGCCCTGCCGGACCGGGCCGGCCGCGGCCCGGCCGGCTCGGGACCGATGATCTCGAACCCCAGCGACCGCAGGTGCCGCCGGGCGACGGCGCTGCTGAACTGACCGCGTGGCAGCCCCGTCACCAGCTGGTACACCTGCTTGACGGGGAAGACGGCGGCGCCGACGCGCACGCCGTACTTCTGCACCGGGGCGGGCTGCACGCCGGTGAGGGCACGCATCACGTCCTCGCGGGTCAGGTCGAGCTCGACTCCCCTGACGACGAACCGCATGGGCCGAGCATGCCGGGAGGCTCGGACTCAACCACCGGCCGCCGGCCGGGAGGCTCGGACTCCACCACCGGCCGCGGGCCGGGCCGCGTACTCGACCAGGCGGCACAGCGTGTTGACGCCCTGGACCTGGTCGAGGCTGCGCACCGGCGCGCTCAGCAGGGCCGGGCTGCCGACCAGCACGGCCAGCGACCGGGCCCGCGACACCGCGACGTTGAGGCGGTTGCGGTTGGCGACGAAGTCGACGCCGCGAGGCGCGTCGCTCGCCGAGGACGTGGTGAGGGAGACGATGACGACCGGCGCCTCCTGGCCCTGGAACTTGTCGACGGTGCCGACGCGCGCCCGGCCGTCGAGCACGCCGAGCAGCTGGCCGACCTGCGCGTTGTACGGCGCGACCACGAGGATGTCGGCCGGCCCGAGCACCCGCGACGACCCGTCGCCGGCCGTCCAGGTGCGGCCGGTCAGCGACGCCACCAGGTCGGAGACCACCGTCACCTCGGCATCGCTGCGGACCGAGCAGCCGGCGTGCTCGACCGGCACCCAGCGCACCCCGGCCCCGGCCAGCGCGTCGTCGCCGCCGACCACCTGGCGCTCCAGGCCGGACCGCGGCACCAGCAGCGAGTCGTAGGACAGCTCGGACACCGGCGCGCACACCTCGGGGTGCATGCGCCACGTGGTGTCGAGGAACAGGCCGCGCTCCGGCGGGACGGTGTCGTGCTCGCCCAGCACGTGGTCGAGGGCGGAGACGCCGGCGCCGTCGGGATGGATGCCCTTGGCCGGCTGCGGCAGCTGGCGCGGGTCGCCCAGCAACACCAGCGAGTCGGCGGCGGCCCCGGCGGCGACGGTGTTGGCCAGCGAGAACTGCCCGGCTTCGTCGACCACGAGGACGTCGACGCGGACGTCGGGGCGGGCGAACAGCCAGCCGGTGCCGGCGACGAGGTTGACCGTGCCGGCCGCGATGGCGGACTCGACGTCGGCGTTGTCGGTCGTGACGGTGACCGACGGGTGCCGGCTGGCGTTGCCGTCGTCGGCCTTCTGGATCGCCCGCACGAGCGGCCGGCCGCCGAACAGCGAGCCGTCCTCGGTCTCGCCGCCGGCCGCCGCCATGACCGCGTCGAGCAGGTGGGTGATGACCCGGTGGCTGAGTGCGGTGATGCCGACGGTCTTGCCCGCGCGGAGCAGCTCGACGACGGCCTGCGACCCGGCGTAGGTCTTGCCCGCCCCCGGCGGGCCCTGCACCGGCAGCGCACCGTCGAGCGCCGGCGCCACCCGCCGCAACGCGTCGGAGCCGGACTCGCCGGCCAGCCGCAGCTGGGTGCCGTCGGCCAGTCGCGGTGTCGCGCACGAGAGCAGGTCGCGCACGCCGCGGAACTGTCCCTCGGCCTCGAACCCGTGGACAGAGACCCAGCCGCCGACCCGCACCAGCGCCTTCTCCTGAACGCCGGCCGGGATGGGGTCGGGCGGCAGCAGCGCGACCGGGTGCGGGTGTTCCTTGGCCAGCGCGCGCTTGAGCTCGACGATGCCGTTCTCGAGGTCGAGCCGCAGGATCTTGCTGGTGCCGCCGTCGGCGCCGGCGTGGCCGCACTGGTCGCCGGGGCGCAGCCGGCTCTCCTGCGCGGGGATGGCGTAGCGCCAGACGCCGGAGCGCTTCTCGGTGCGCAGCAGTTCCGGGGCGTGCAGTCCGCCGAGCGTGGCGGGGTCGTCGACCAGCTCGTCGACGGCGAGCCGGCGGACGCGGAAGTACTCCCACCACTCGGCCCGGTTCTCGCGCCGGTGCCACTCGAGCAGCCCGGCCAGCAGCGCTCTGGACCGCTGTTGCGGGGTACGGGCCGAGGGGTCGGCCGGGACGCCGTCGAGCAGCCGCGCCTCGATGGCGACCAGCTCGGGGTCGCGCTCCTTGAGGTGCTCGGCCTGCTCGTCGCCGATGTCGTCGGGGCGCGGGACGGCGTGTCCGGCGGCCAGCGCCTCGGCCCGGCGGTCTTCGAGCCAGTCGCGCAGCTGCCGGGTGCTGACGCAGTCGTCGCGGTTGTAGGCCTCGATGTCGTCGAGGATCTGCTGGTCGCGCTCGGCCAGCCAGCGCTCGTACTCGACGATGCTGGCCCCGGCGTCCTTGACGGCGGCGCCGAGCCGGCCCTCGGGCGAGTAGAACCGCTCGAGCGCCTTGATGGAGTACGACTCGGTGCCGACGAGCAGACCCTGCTTGACGACGGCGTAGAGGTCGACCAGCCGCTCGCCCCGCAGCAGCGCGTCGACCTCGTCGACCCGCGAGCCGTACCGCTGCGACAGCCCCTTGAGCCGGCTCGGCTCGTACGGCGCGTAGTGGTAGACGTGCATGCCGGGACGGGCCCGCCATGCGGCCATGACGTGGTCGACGACGTGTTCGAACGCCCGCCGCTCGGCCTGCGGGTCGTGTGCCCACCAGGACACGAACCCGTCGCGCATGTCGGACACGCCCCACAGGTACTCGAGCCCGTGGTCGCCGAAGAACGGGTCGCCCTCGAGATCGAGGAAGAGGTCGCCGTCGTCGGGGGCGGGCAGCAGCGCCAGGCCGCGGCGCACCTCGATGGGGGTCACCAGCTCGTACGGCGGCAGCTCCTGTGACCGCGCCCCGACCTGCAGCCGGGCCTGCGTGGCGAGCTTGCGCTTGGACGCGAGGCCGACTCGCCCGACGGTGTCGAGCTCGGCCGGCGTGGCGGCGGCCAGCCGGCCGACGGTGGTGATGCCGGCGGTCCGCAGCGCCTCGCGCTGGTCGCGCCGGAGGAACGGCACCAGGACGAGGTCGTCGTCGGCGTGCCACTGCTCGGCGCAGGTGTCCTTCCACGGGCAGATGGCGCAGTGGCTGACCCGCAGCGGGTAGGTCTGGGGCGGGTCGGCGAGCCACTGCCCGTACCGCCGCATGGCGTGCCGCGCGTACGCCGCGACGTCGACGTAGGGGACGGCGACGTGCTGGCGGTCGCCCAGGATGACGGTGAGCGTTTGCGGCGCGACGCCCTGCAGCTCCTCGAGCCGCTGGGCGTAGACGGCCATCTGCAGCAGCGCCGCGGCCTTGACGTGGCGCGCCAGCTTGGTGTCGGCGATGTCGTAGGACCAGGGCCCGAGCTCGGACGGGCGGTGGTCGTTGCGGACGAGGAAGTCGGCGTGCCCGCGCCACCGTCCGTCGAAGAAGGTGGCCTGGAAGATCCGGTCGGCGCCGTCCTTCATGGCGGCCAGCGTGCGGTCCTCGGCGTCGGCCAGGTCGCTGCCGCGCGGGATCTCGACCACCCGGAACGACGCCGCCATCTCGGCCAGGACGGCGGCCTCGTGCTCGTCGCCGCGCCGGCGGACGACGTCGGCGCCGGGGTCGGCGCCGGACGGCCGCGGCCGCCGTCCTTCCGCGACCTCGCGGTTCAGCGTGGTGAGGTGCGGGCACTCGAGGTGGCCGACCAGGTCGGTCGGGCTGAGGACCAGCCCGCTGTCGGTGACGTACATGCCGCACCTCCTTCTGTCCAGACCCAGCCTGCCGCATGCCTCCGACAGAATCGCGACGCCGCGTCAGCCGGCGAGTGAACGAACGATCAGCGTGATCGCCGACAGCGCGCACACCACCATGACCGCCATCCGCAGGCGTCCGCCGTCGGCCGCCGCCCGCAGCACCGACGCCAGCGCGAACCCGGCGGCGAGCAGCGGCGAGAGCCACAGTGCCGCCGTCGTCTGCACCATGGTCAGCTCGCCGACCACCCGCAGCGCGGCCAGCGAGAACCCGGCGCCGATGAGGAAGTACACCGCGAGGGTCGAGCGCACCTTCGGGCCGAGCTCGCTCTGGTAGACCAGCGCGAGCGGCGGCCCGCCGATCGAGGTCGCCGTCCCGGAGATGCCGGACACCGAGCCGGCCGCGACCAGCACGCCGCGCGTCATCGGCAGCCGGATCGTCCGGACCGTGAGCACCACGGCGGCCAGGATCACCAGCCCGACGCTCACGCTCAGCACCCGCTGCGAGATCACCGAGACGATCCACGCGCCGAGGGCGGTGGCCGGCAGCCGGCCGAGGAACGCCCAGCGCAGCCCCCACCAGTCGACGTCGGACCACTCGCGGGCCAGGGTGAACACCGGCAGCAGCATCGACAGCCAGAGCAGCGTGCCGGGCATCAGCTCCGGCGCGAGCAGCGCGGCCACCGGCGCGGCGAGCAGTCCGAGCCCCAGCCCGATCGCGCCCTGCACGGCGGCGCCCAGGAACACGGCGACTGCGAGCACCACCATGACGTCAACCGGCGGCATCATGAGCCCCGTGACCGACGACCTCGACGCGCTGCGCGACCGCCTGCTCCGCTTCGTCTCCGACCGCGACTGGGAGCGCTTCCACACGCCCAAGAACCTGGCGATGGCGCTGGCCGGCGAGGTGGGTGAGCTGCTCGCCGAGCTGCAGTGGCTGACGCCCGAGGAGTCGGTGACCGTGATGGCGGCGGATCCGGACGCGGCGGCCCGGATCCGCTCCGAGGTCGCCGACGTCACCAACTACCTCGTCCACCTGGCGGCGGCGCTGGACATCGACCTGGTGGCCAACGCGCACCACAAGCTGGACGAGGTGGAGCTGCGGTACCCGCCGGGCGCGCAGCCGCGTGCGTGACGTCATCGGCGACGACGTCAGCCGCGGCTGCGTGCCCGCTGGACCGCGTCGGCGACGATCGCGACGTTGGCCGCCACCAGGTTTAGGCACTCGGCCGGGCCGGCTGTGCTGGGCGACGAGACCTTGACGCCGACGAAGCGCGGCTCCGATGCGGCGTCGACGCAGGCCCGGACCTCGTCGGCGGTGAGCAGGCTGGTGGCGGCCTCGGCGGCGACCGGGGCGTCGGACCAGTCGCGGATCGGCAGGTGCAGGTCGGCCCAGGCCGGCCCGTCCAGCGTGTCGGCGTCGGACACCCCGGAGAACACCAGGGCGCCGAGCCGGCCCCGCGCCACCACGGCGGCGAGGTGCTCGCGGGCGCCGCCGACGCGGCGGGTCTCGATGACCGAGCGCCCCCAGTTCACCGAGAAGCCGATGCCGCGCTGGGCCGCGACGGCGAGCTCCTCGTCGAGCGGGAGGAAGCCCTTGGCCGGCTGGTGGTCGTCGCTGTGCGCGTCGGAGTGCTCGATCAGCAACTCCGTGCCGCCCCAGTCCCAGCTCAGGACCTCGTCGAGCGACGCCCGGAACGCGTCGGCGGAGGTGAACGGCCGTCGCGGCGCGGAGTGCACCTCGACGGCGGTGATGGTGCCCCCCGGGCCCTCGTTGACGGCGGTGACGAACTCGAAGGCGCGGCGCAGCTGCTCGACCGCCTGCTTCCGGCCGCCGTCGTCGGACGATGCGAGCCCCTGCGCCGGTGCGCCGGCCAGCGCCATGATCGTCGCGGGGATCATCGTCAGCACGTGCTCGCTGGCGACCGCGGTGGCGTGCAGGTAGGCCGGGTCGTTCCACGCCGAACCATGGCCCTGGAACGGCACCTCGAGCCCGTCGACCGCCGGCAGGGCCAGCACGTCGTCCACGTAGGTCCGGAACCGGGTGCCGGGCTCGAGACCCCGGGGTGCCGCCGCATACGCACCGACGATGAAGGGCATGCCGATCTCCTCGCTGGCTGGTGGACTGGCCGCGCTCAGCGTAGGTCGCCTCGACATGGAACGGTTTGCCGGGTCGGAGTCGGGCATCCTGGTCGCATGACCGCGTCGGTGATCCCGGTGATCGTCGAGGAGTGGCAGTTCGCCTGCTGCGCCGACCCGTTCGCCGTCGGCGACCTGGTGAGCTGGCGGCTCTCCTTCGCCGAGGACGACGTCGCGCTGGACGAGGCGCGGGTGACGGTCGACGTCGTCACGGGCGAGCACATCGAGACCGAGCAGGGCCGGTTCGGCAGCCTGCTCACCGTCCAGAGCGAGCCAGGTCGCGGCGTCACGGCGTTCGGCCCGTCGCACCCGGCGGGTCGTGCCCTCCGGCTGTCGGGCGCGTTCGCCCAGGACCATCACGACCTCGTCCCCGCCACCGTCCCACTCACCACCGGGCGCATCACCCGCGTCCGCGAGGCTCCGGTCACGTCGCAGCTGCGGGACGTGCGAGGTTTCGCCGACCGGACCATCGACCTCGACGACGAGCACGCGTGGGCGCCGCTCTTCCTGATCGACCTGCAGGTCGGCCAGCGCTGATCAGCGGCGGCGGACGGCGAGCAGGCCGAGCACGAACAGGACGACCGCGACCCCCGTCATGAGCAGGCCGACGTCGTGCAGGCCCTCGGTCGAGAGGTTCTGCTCGAGGACGACGCCGAGGACGCTGGTCGCGGCGATGGCGCCGATGTAGCGGAAGGTCTGGAACAGCCCGGCCGAGGCGCCCATGCGACCGGCCGGCGCCGCCGAGTAGAGCGCCGTCTGCAGGCTGATGTTGTTGACGCCGTTCGGGACGCCGAGCAGGACGGCGATCCCGAGCAGCAGCACGACGGGCGTCGCGTCGCCGAGCAGCTGCAGCGCCGACGCCGCCACCACCATGAGCCCCAGCCCCAGCAGCCGCGGCCCCGTCGGGCCGTGCCGGCGGATCGCGCGGGCGGTGATCGGCGTGACGATGATGCTGAGCACCGTCGTCGGCAGGACGAGCAACCCCACCATCGCCGGGTCGAAGCCGCGGACGTTCTCGAGCCAGATCGGCATGCCGAAGAAGATGCAGTAGAAGATGAGGTTGATCCCGCCCTGCTGCACGAGAACGGTCCTGAGCGCCCGGTTCGCCACCAGCCCGCGCACGTCGAGGAACGGCTCGGCCACGGCGCGCTCGCGCAGGACCAGCAGGACTCCCAGTGCGGCGACCACCGGGACCAGCCACCACCGCGGCTCGCCGGCCAGCGACAGGACGGCGAAGATCAGCGCGACCAGTAGACCGCTGAACAGCGCGATCCCCGGCAGGTCCACGTCGCGCAGGCCGATCCCCCGGCCGCGCTCGACCGGCACGCCGCGCAGCACCCGCGTCGCCAGCACGATCCCGAGCAACGTCACCGGCACATTGACCAGGAACACCGCCTCCCAGCCGGCGACGGCGATCAGCAGCCCGCCGAGCACGGGGCCCAGCGCGGCGCTCCCCGACGCGGCGACCGACAGGACGGCGAGCGCCCGGGCGGGCGGCCCGGCGCCGGCGCCGCTGCTGCCGGCCGCTGCCCGCACCAGGATCAGCGCCGACGGGTACGCCGTGGACGTCGCGGCGGCCTGGACCAGCCGGACCACGAGCAGCCAGCCGAAGTCCGGCGCGAGCGGCGCCAGCGCGGACGCCGTCCCCATGACGACCAGCCCGCCGATGAACAGCCGCCGCGCGCCGAACTGGTCGGCGAGCCGGCCCATCAGCGGCTGGCACACCGCGGCGACCACGTAGAACCCCGACGCCAGCCAGGTGGTCGTCGCGATGCCGATGCCGAAGTCGCGCTGCAGGCTGACCAGCGCCACCGCGATCATCGACGAGTTCAGCGGGTTGAGCAGGGTGCCCAGCGACAGCGTCAGCAGGAGCCGGGTCGGGACGCGGCCGGCGCCGCCGGCTCCGTCGGACCCGCCCCGGCCCCCGTGGATCACGGCGCGGCGCCGTGGCGGGGCACCCAGCGCGCCATCAGGGTGGCGGCGACGAACGCGACGGCGCCTGCCGCGGCGATGGCGGCGCCCAGGGTGGCGGCCGCGGTGACGACGCTCACGAGCACCGGCCCGGCGCCGTTGCCGAGGTCGGCGAACAGCCGCCAGGCGCCGAGGAAGGTCGCCCGGCTCACCTCGGGAGAGACGTCGGAGCCGATGGTCATGATGATGCCGCTGCCCAGGCCGTTGCCGAAACCCATCAGGAGGGCCACGGCCGTGTAGGTGCCGATGCCGCTGGTCAGCGGGAGGAGCACGAGCGACAGGCCGAGCAGCACCATCGAGGGGACGATGATCCAGCGCCGGCCCAGGCGGTCCATCGCGTAGCCGGCCGGGTAGAAGATCAGCATCTCCATGGCCCCGGAGAGGCCGAACAGCAGGCTGACGGTCGCCGGGTCGAGACCGATGTGCTCGCCCCAGAGAGGGATCGCCACCTGCCGCGACGCCCGGGCCGCGCCGACCAGGAGCGCCCCGACGCCCAGCGTGCGCAGGACCGGCAGGTGCCGGCGGATGATGCGCGCGGTGCTGTCGGGCTTGCCGGCCGGGCGGACGGCGGTGCGCTCGCTGCCGCCGTCGGCCGCCGGTGGCTCGCGCACCACGAGCAGCACCACGACGGCGGCGACCGCGACCACGACGTGCACCCAGTACCCGCCGCCGAGGCCGAGCCGGCTCATCACCGCCGCACCCAGGAACGGGCCGACGAACAGGCCGATGCGCTGCATGCCGCCGAGCGTCGACAGCGCCCGGCCGCGCAGGTGGAACGGGATCGCCTCGGTGACGTACGCGTGCCTGGCCAGCCCGAACACCGACGACGAGATGCCGATGGCCACCACCGCGACGGCCAGCAGGTGGACCGACGGCGCCAGCAGGCAGGCGGTGAGCGCCCCTAGCACGACGACCAGCGCGAACAGCATCGCGCGCCGCTCCCCCAGCCGAACGGCCAGCATGCCGGCCGGCAGGTCGCCCACGATCTTGCCCACGCCCAGCAGCGCGACGATCAGGCCGGCGGTCGCGACGGAGCCGCCCAGCTCGCGCGCCGACAGCGGGATGACCGGAGCGATGGCTCCCTGGCCGATGCCGAACAGGAGCGAGGGAAGGTACACCGAGGGACCGATCGACCAGATGCCGACCTGCTTGCGGGCCGTCAACGTCGGTCCTGGCGCACTGCGGCAGCCTCCCTGACCCGTCACGCAGGGTCGCGGCTCTCGATCTGTCCGGGGTGTGTCGTACCGTCCTCTCGCTCTGGTCGACCTGCTCGGTCTTGGGGGTGCGGGCAGGTCGGCCGGAGTCAGGCTGCCTCACTGCAGCGGCGCGGTCACATCCAGTGGATATTGTAGCGATCCCGCAGGTCTCCGGCGTGTGACTTGACCGACGTCACACGTACAGCCCGGCCCCGGTCTCGGGCTCCCAGGCGCCGTCGCGGACGAACCGCACCAGCGTCGCCGTCGTCACCTCGTCGCCGTCGGCCAGCACCGCCCGCCGCACCAGTTCGCGCAGGTCGGCGCCCGACGCGCCGTCGGTTCCGGCGGCGACGGCGGCGACGTCGACGGCCGTGGCGAGCCGCCCGAGGTAGTGCAGCAGGATGGCCCGCCGCTGCGCACCGTCGGGCAGCGGCACCTCGACCGTGCGGTCGAACCGCGCGGCCCGTACCGCGGCGTCGTCGAGCACCTGGGGATCGTTGGTGGTGGCGACCGTGACCACGCCCTGGTGCCGGCTCATGGCGCCGTCGAGCGCGGCGAGGAACCCGTGCAGGCCGACGTCGTTGCCGTGCCGGCGCCGCCCGACGACGAGGTCGAGGTCCTCGAGCACGACCAGCGCGGGCGAGAGCCGCGTGAGCTCCTCGTACACCACCTCGATGGAGTCGACGACGGTCCGGGCGTCGCAGAACACGACGGTCACCTCGCCGGCGAGTTCGGCGGCGAGCACCCGGCACAGCGCCGACTTGCCCGTGCCCGGCGCGCCGAACAGCAGCAGGCCGCGGTTGGTGCCGAGGCCGAGCTCCTCGAGCAGCGCACGCCGGCGGAACAGCCCGGCGACGTTGAGGTCGATCTCGGCCCATACCGCCGCCGGCACGACGACGCCGTCGCGCGACACGTCGGGCACCGGCACCGTGCTGACCTTGAAGCCGCTGCCGTCGGCACGGACCTGCAGGCAGCGGCCCTTGAAGTAGTTGCGCGGGCCGCGGCCGCGCTCGACCACGCTGTGCAGATACGCCTCGGCGGCCTCGACGTCGCCGGCGCGGGCGTGCACGATCAGCTCCTTGTACGACCAGCGCGCGTCGATGGCCACGACCAGCGGCGCCGCCGCGTCCAGGGTTCCGGCCGGGAACGCCGCGACCAGGGACGTCGGCACCGTCTCGACGGCGTCGGCGTCGGCGAGGTGCAGGCGGTCCCAGCGCGGGCTCTCGTCGCTCTCGAGCCCGGCGAGGCCGGACGGCGGGTGGGCGCGCATGTCCTCGGCGAGCACGCGCGCCACCAGCGGCGCGGTGAACGGGCCGAGCTGCTCGCGGACGGCGACGACCCCGGCGCCGCTCGTGGAGCCGGGCATGGCGCCGTCGTCACCCGGCCCGACCGGCCCGACCGGCCCGATCGAGCCGGCGAGCCAGCGCCGGGCGAACTCGTCGTGGTCCTCGGCCGCCCGCAGCGGCAGCGTCGCGTCCAGCACGTGCGCCAGCCACGACAGCGTGTCCCTGACGTCCGCCGGCATGCGCCGGGTCGCGTCGTCGGTGCGCTTCACGTCATCGGTCGGTTCCTGCTCGGCGTCCATCGCCGTCACCTCCCTGGGCGTAGAAGCGCGCCACCTCCTGCCGCGCGCTCCCCCAGGGAGCGGCTGGTCGTTGCGGGGCCAGGTGCCATGTCTCGACGATACGGGCGGCCTCCGTCAGAACTCCATCGGATTCTCGCCGGCCGCGTTCCGTCCGGGGTGGCGCCTAGAGTGACGCCGACACCGTCGGGCGGCGAAGGGTGCCCATGCCAGGAGGACGCGACCAGCTCGGACCGCTGGAACGGCTCACCCGGCTGTTGCTCGTGCTCGAGTCGGCCGAGCCGGCCGGGCTGCCCGCCGCGCGCCTCGTCGCCGTCGGGCAGTACGGCGCCGACTCCGCCTACGACGCGCAGCGGCAGCTCGCCCGCGACGTCACCGCGCTGACCGCCATCGGCTGGGACATCCGCAACGTCGCCGGGCCCGGGGTCGACGCCGTCTACCGGCTGCATGCGCGCGACACCCGGCTGCGGGTCGAGCTGGCGCCGGAGCACCAGGTCGAGCTGGTCCGGGCGGCGCTGGTCGCGGGCGACCCAGGCTTCCGCGAGCGGCTGGGCGACCTGCCCGAGCCGGACTCGGACGAGGCTCGTCTCATCCGCTCGGGCGAGCCGCCCCGCGCGGCCGACCCGCTCACCGAGGCCGCGTACGCCGTCGAGCGGCGCTGCCTCATCCACTTCACCTACAAGGGCCGGGTGCGCGTGGTGCGGCCGCAGCTGGTCCGCCCGGGCGCGTCCGGCTGGTACCTGTACGGCCACGAGATCGGGTCGGCCGAGACCAAGTGGTTCGTCACCGACCGCATGTCCGACGTCTCGCTCGACCCGCCCGGCACCGCCGGCCCCGTCCGCGACGTCACCGCCGACCCGCTGAATCCCGTCACCTGGACCCGCGACCCGCTCGTCGACGTGGTCGTCGCGACCACGGCCGAGCACGAGCCGCAGGTCGCGGCCATGCTCGGCACGCCGTCCGCCCGTCATGCGGCCGGCGACGGCGACACCGTGCGTCTCACCGTGCCGGTCACGAACCGAGCGGCCTTCCGGGCCCGCCTCTACGAGCTCGGCCGGCGCGCCCGCGTCGTCTCGCCGCAGGACGTCGTCGACGAGATCGTGGCCGAGCTGCGCCGGTTCGTGGGGCCGGCCGCACCGGAGCGGCGGTGAGTCGAGCGTGAGCACGCCACACTACGTCCGCCGGTTCGACCGCGTCACGCGCGCGCTCAACGAGCTGTCCCTGCACGCGGGCGGGCTGCCCATCGCCGCACTCGCCGAGCACGTGGGGACCGACGCGGCGACGCTGCGGGCCGAGCTGCGCGCCTACTTCCGTGCCGACGTCGACCCCGCCTTCAGCCCGAACGCGATCAGGCAGACCAGCATCCGCTTCCACGACGCCGACGGCGCCGACGTCGAGCCGGCGGTCGCGGAGTTCGTGTCGGCGTCGCCGCGGCCCACCGAGGAGATCGGCGCCGACTACGTCACCGTCGGCGAGCTGGCCCGCATCTACCGCGCGGGGCAGGACCTGCTCGCGGTGGAGCCCGGGAACTCCGCTTTGGAGGGTGCCCTCACGGCGCTGACGGCGACCGTGCTGGCCGGTCTCGGGACGGGCGGGTCCGGCCGGGCCGCCTGGCTGGGTGATCTGGTCGCGTCCGTCGGCGACGCCCTGCGGTCGCGGCGGCGGCTGTCGCTCACCTACGCCCGGGCCTGGCAGCCCGGTGTCCGCACCCACGTCGTCGAGCCGTACCGCCTGGTCAAGACCCGCCGCGGCTGGGAGCTCGATGCCGGCTTGGTCGAGAACGACGCCTTCGGCGGGCGCGTCGGCACCTTCCTGCTGTCGGGCGTTCGATCGGCGACGGTGCTCGCCGCCGGCTTCGAGCGCCCCGCCGGCGTCGACGACCTGATCGCCGCCAACCGCCGCACCACCGCCGTCGACCTCGTCACTCCCCAGGACAGCCGCTGGGTGGTCGACCGATTCTCCGAGTCCGTCGAGGTGCTGGGCGCGGACGAGGACATGGTCCGCATGCGGGCGCATCTGCTGCCCCCGGTCGAGCAGCGGCTCGGGCTGCTGCTCCTGGTCGCCGGGCCGGACACCTGGGTCAACACCCCGACGGCGCTGAGGGACGCCGGCACCGACCTCGCCCGCGACCTGCTCGCCCACTACACGAGCTGACGCGCGCCGAACTGTCCGAGGTCGTTGCTAGACATCGCCGTGATCGAACACCACGGTCGAGGAGGCGCGTCCGATGACCGACCACGACGGACCTGACGACGGCCACGTCCTGAGCGCCGTGCTCGAGCTCGCCGACGCCGACGACACGTTGACCGACGAGTCGACGGTGCTGGTGCTCGCGGCGCTCGAGAGCGAGGCCGAACTCGCTGCCGCACTGCGCGCCGGCCGTGATGAGGGGTCGGTTCCCCGCCCGCCGATGCCGGCGCAGTCCACGCCGCCGGTCGGTGCCTTCGTGACCTCGATCCGCGTCGAAGGCTTCCGTGGCATCGGTCCCGCCGCCGAGCTGACGCTGCACCCGAGCCCAGGGCTGACGGTGGTCGCCGGCCGGAACGGCTCTGGCAAGTCCAGCTTCTCCGAGGCGCTGGAACTCGCCCTGACCGGCGACAGCTACCGCTGGAGCAAGCGAACGGCGGTATGGTCCGAGCACTGGCGCAACCTCCGTAGCCGGGCGGCGGCACGCATCCGGATAGGCCTGGCCGAGGAGGGCGCCGGCACCACCACGGTCGGCGTCGACTGGGCCGACGGTGCCGGGCTCGGCGACAGGCAGGTGTGGGTCCAGCGGCCGGGCGGACGGCGCGAGTCCGGCACGGGCGGCCTGGGCTGGAGCCGGCCGCTCGAGCTGTACCGGCCGATCCTGTCCTACGAGGAGTTGGGCGGGATCCTCCAGGACGGCCCCAGCAGACTGTTCGACGCTCTCGACGCGATCCTCGGCATCGAGCAGGCCACCGATGCGCTGCAGCGCCTCGCCGCCGTCGCGAAGGAGCTGGAGGCGCCGGCGAAGGCCGTGAAGGCGGAACGCACAGCGCTGAAGAAGGTGCTCGCGGGGTCGGCCGACGAGCGGGCGGCACAGGCGCACGATCAGTTGCGCCGGCACCATCCCGATCTCGCAGCCGTCGAAGCCGTTGCCACTGGCCGGCAGGCGGTGCAGCCCGTGGGCGACCTCGCCCGGCTGCGTGCGCTGACGAGACTGACGGTGCCGGCGCAGGACGAAGTCCGGGCCGGGGTCACGGAGCTGCGCGCGGCCGCCGCGGAATTCGAGGCGCTGGCCGCGGACGCGGCCGAGCTGGCCGCGCGGCGGGCCGCACTTCTCCGGCAGGCGCTGGAGCTCCACCGGGAGCACGGCGACGTGCCCTGTCCGGTGTGCGGCGGTGGGACGCTCGACGCCGCCTGGCATGAGGAGACCGAGGCCGCGCTCGCCGCGGCGTCGGCCTCCTCGGAAGCGTACGGCGATGCCTTCCGACGTCTCGATCTGGCCCGAGACCAGGCCCGCTCGCTCGTGCGCGAGGTCGGTGAGCCGGTCGCGGCGGACCGCTTCGCACTGCAGGCACACGCGCCTGCGCTCACGGCCTGGCACGCCTGGAGCCGCCCGGCCGCCGATGACGACGAACTGGCCGCACGTCTGGACACCGAGTACGACCGGTTGGCCGCCGCGTACGCGCGACTCCGGGACGAGGCGTCCGCGGTCCTCTCCGAGCATGAGGATGCGTGGACCCCGCTCGCCGTCCGATTGGCCACATGGGTGGAGCAGGCCCGCAGCGTGCAGTCGGACGACCCGGCTCGCGAGCAGGTCGATGCCGCCCACCGATTCATGAGGGCCGCCGTCGACGAGCTCCGGACGCGCGAGTTCGACCGGCTGGCCGACCGAGCCCGCGAGATCTGGGCCGCCCTGCGCCACGACAGCAACGTCGACCTCGGCGCCATCCGGCCGAAGGGGCAGGGCAATCGGCGCCACATCGAGCTGGTGGCGGAGGTCGACGGCGAGGACGCGGGCGCGCTCGGCGTGATGAGCCAGGGCGAGCTGCACGCCCTCGCCCTGGCGCTCTTCATCCCGCGCGCGACGATGCCCGGCAGCCCGTTCCGCTTCATCGTGCTCGACGACCCGATCCAGGCCATGGACCCGGCCAAGGTCGACGGCCTCGTCCGAGTCCTCGCCGAGCTGGCCGTGGACCGCCAGGTCATCGTCCTGTCGCACGACGATCGCCTCACCTCCGCGGTGCGACAACTCGGCGTCGATGCCCGCATCCTCGAGCTCTCCAGAACGGCCGGATCCGCCGTCGACGTGCGGCCGGGAAAGGATCCGGCGCAGCGGCACCTCGACGACGCCTTCGCGGTCGCCCGGGACGGGCAGGTGCCTGCCGACATCGCACTGCGCGTGCTTCCCGGACTGTGCCGAGCCGCCGTCGAGGCGGCCGCCCGCGACGTCTACTTCGCCGCCCGGTTCCGAGCGGGTGCCTCTCGGGTCGAGGTCGAGCGGGTCTGGCAGAGCGCCCTTCGGACCCGGCAACGGCTGGGACTCGCCCTGTCCGGTGACGCCGACATGAACCTGTCGTCGTGGCGGGATCGGAAGCACTGGCGGCGTACGGCGCTCGGCATCGTCGGGTCGGGCGCGCACGACGGCCTGCGGAGCGACCCCATCGGCGCCCTTCGCGATGTCGAACGCCTGGTCCAGGAGTTGCGGCTTCCATGACCGACGCCGGTGAGGTTCTCCGTCAGGCACGCGGAGTCCTGGACGGAACCCACGCCGTCCCCGCGGCGCAGGTCTCCCGGGTGGCCGCGATCCTCGCCCGGCAGGCGCTCGAAGAGCTGATCGTGGATCGTCTCGCACAGCTGGGCGCTCAGGTGCCCGGAGCCACGATGCGGTCCAAGCTCGTGTGCCTGCGCGGTCTGGACGATCGAGTGGTCGCCGAGAGCGCGACGATCGCGTGGGACGGTCTCAGTCGTGCCTGTCATCTGCATGCCTACGAACTGCCGCCGATGCCGGAGGAGGTCGGCTACCTGATCGACATGGTCGAGGCGTTGCTCGAGCCGTCACGAGCCGCGGTGCCGGCCGCGAGATGAGGTGGGGCGAGCTCATCGGCTCGGACCGGTCGGGCCGCGCGCGCCGCCGTCGTGAGCACCGATTCGTGTCGGTCCCGCCGCTGAGGTGCTGCGCCACACCGCCGCCTTCCACGACGGCGCGGTGGACGAGGTGCACGTGGTGGGCGCTCGCCGGCCACGCCGCGGTCGCGACCGGCAGCCGCTCGTTCTCGGCAGCCGGGTCCACGCCACGCTCAACGACACCCTGAGATCGGCGGCACCACGAGGCTGGCCGGCTCTCGCCGCCGCGCCGACCGCTACCGCGCCTACGTCGAGACGGTCCACCGCTGGGCCTTCGACTACCAGTCGTCAGGCCTCGACGTCGGCGCCGAGCGCATCGAGTTCGTGCTGTTCCACCACAACGGAGGTGCGCCACCGAATGGATGACCAGGAGGCCGACTGTCCGCGCTCAGGCGTAATGTCCTGATTGCACATATCCGCGGCCCACGGGGGACGCCATGGCGCGCACCGTCAGCAGCACCGCGCTGCCCGCCGCACTTCCGGCGCTCATCGACAAGTATCGCGACGTCCAGCCGCGGCCGGTACGATTCCGGCCGGCGACTTGGAAGGGCGTGCTCTACCACGTGCGCCCCGAGCTGGACGTGACGGCGTTGCTGCGCAGCCGGCAGTACACCGCGCCGCTCGCGGAGTCGAAGGCGAAGGATCGCACCGTCACGCTCGCCGACGTGCGGGCGGCGTGCCGGGCGATGGACCTCGCCGACGAGCGCGACGTGTTGCAGACGTTCGTGCTGACCATGGCCTGGGCGTCGGAGGGGACGGCGGCGAACACCACCCTGCGGGCGACGGCGCGGGCTCTCACCGACCCCGGCCGGGCGCACCGGATCCTGGCCGACGCGGCGCGCACGCTCCGGGCGGCGCAGGGCCTGCGTGACGGCGCCCTCGAGGCCGCCCATCGGGCCTGGTCGCTGCGCGGCGTCGGCCAGTCGCAGGCGAGCCGGTGGTGGGCCTGCGCGGGTCACGTGGCCGGCCGGACGTGGCAGCCGCTGATCCTCGACGACCGGGTGTACGCGACGCTGAACCGAACGCTCATGATCGGCGGGACGACCCGGCTGGCCAGCTCGCGCCGCCGCGCTGACCGCTACCGCGCCTACGTCGAGGCGATCCACCGCTGGGCCGTCGAGCTGGGGCTCGAGGGCCGCGACGCCGACGCCGAGCGCATCGCGTTCGTGCTCGGCCGGCACGACGGTGGCGCGGTGCCGACTCCCTGATCACGCCCTGGTGAAGGTCACTGGAAGATACCTTTCCGGTCGTTCGCCTGACCCGGAAGGGGATCTGCGCAATCATGGTCAAATACCGCAACGGCGCGGGAGGTTCCGCGGGGTAGGTCGCCAGTAGTCGACGTCGAACCCGGCACACCGTGGTGAGGAAGGGACTGACGTGACGACACACCCTGCTCTCGACGACGAGCAGCAGCGGCTCGACCGCTCGTACGCCGTCCTGGGCGACGACGCGCCGGACCGGCCGCTGATCTTCGGCCGGGTCGACGACGCCGGCGGCTCGCGCTACGTGGGTCGCCTCGAGGTCCGCGACGACTCCGGCGACCCCGTCGTCATCGCCTGGCACTCGCCCGAGGCCGGCGCGTTCTACCAGGCCTGCGCCACCGATCCGGCCGGCGTCACGCTCAAACGCGTCGTCACCGTCAGCGGCCGCCAGGTCATCGCCGTCCACGACGAGATCGCCGGCGGCGCTCCCGCCGACGTCAGCCCCGGCCGCGACAACCGCCCCGTCGTCGGCAAGGTCGTCGTCGCCGCGCTCGAGCAGTTCCGCACCGGCACCATCGCCGAGGCCACGGCGACCCTCCGGCCCGAGCAGTACCGCATCGTCCGCGAGGCCGGCGACGGCGTCCTGGTCGTCCGGGGCGGGCCCGGCACCGGCAAGACCATCACCGCGCTGCACCGCGCCGCCTGGCTGGCCGCCCACGACGACGGCGTCCGCTCGGCCGGCCTGCTGCTCGTGGTCCCGACCCCGGCCCTGCGCAGCTACATCGGCGATGCCCTGCCGTGCCTGGGGGTCGACGCGCTGACCGCTGACATCGCCTCGCTCTACGGCGGCCCGGCCCGACGCCGCGGCCGCGACACGAAGGCCGAGGCGGCACGGGTCAAGGGCTCCGCCGTCATGGCCATGGTGCTGCGCCGCCTGGTCGAGTCGGCCGGCGACCCCGGCACACCCGAGGACCTGCTGCGCCAGCTCTACGGCGACCCGTCACTGCTCGAGCGCCTCGCCGACGACCTCCTCAAGGTGGGCCAGCGCGACGTCCTGTACCGCGAGCCGGCCGCGTCGGCCGACGACGAGCCGTGGACCGTCGACGACCTCGTGCTGCTCGACGAGCTGTCGCACCTGCTGGGCCATGCGCCGCCGCGCTACGGGCACGCCGTCGTCGACGAGGCCCAGAACCTCTCGCCCATGCAGGCACGCGCCATCGCCCGCCGGTGCCGCAACGTCACGCTCGTCGGCGACCTCGAATGCTCCACCGGCCCCGGCAAGCACGACTCCTGGAGCGAGCTGACCAGCTACTTCGCCTCCGAGGCGCGCGAGGCCACGCTGAGCCTCGGCTACCGCGTCCCGCGTCCCGTCGTCGAGCTGTCGCGCCGGCAGCTGCCCGACGGCGGCACCCTCGACCTCGCGCAGTCACTGCGCGACGGTCTCGGCACCCCGCTGGTCCGCCGCGTCGACCCGGGCGACGCCGTCGCGGTCGCGATCTCCGCGGGCGAGGCGGCGGCCGGCACAGGGTTCAAGGTCGGTGTCGTCGTGGCCCCGGCCCGCTACGACGAGGTGCTGCGCTACTGCTGCTCGGCCGGCATCAAAGCCGGCGACGGCCGCGACGGCGACCTCGCGCAGCCGGTCACGCTGCTGCCGGCCGACCAGGTCAGCGGCCTGGAGTTCGACGCGGTCGCGCTGGTCGAGCCGGCCGAGATCGGCGACGACACGGAGCTCGGGCGGCGGCTGCTGTACGTCGCCATGACCCGGTGCACGCAGTCGCTGGCGGTCTTCCACTCGGCGCCGCTGCCGGCCGGCATGGAGCACCTCGAGGGCCCGGCGCCGTCGCGCGAGCCCGAGGTCGAGCACCGGCCCCGGCCCGCCCGCACCGAGGACCTCGTCGACCTGTTCAAGCTCTTGCGCGACGACGACCGCATGCTCGTCGAGGTCATGATCCGCCGGCTCCTCCGCGACTCCCTCGAGCGCGACGAGGACTGAGCGGTCCACTGCATTGGCGCAAGGCGGCCGTCATCGTCGCGACCGCGGCACCGCCGAACTCGACCGACCGCGGCGGGCTGCGGTCAGCCGTCGAGGGACTGCTGCGCACCTGGGTGGAACTGGAACACGGCACGGCCGGCACGGTGGCGCAGACCGAGGCGCGGGTGCGGCGCGTGGCGGCAGGACTGACGGAGGTCCGGCTGCCGGCGCCGGGGAGATGGTGGGATCGTCTGCACGAGTTTGACCGCCCGCGACCGCGTGAACCACAGCAGGACGAGTAAATGGTTCATCTGGTGAAACCGTCACCACCTTGTGCCTATCGAAACCTCCGTGGCTAACCGGCAGTTGGGGCAATACACCACGGTAATTCGGTCCAAAATGAGAAATGGCGAACTACCCTGGCCTTTCACATGACACGGGCATAGCATGATCGTCCGATGTTGCTGTGGAGGGGCGCCATGGCTGGAGGACGGGACCAACTCGGTCCATTGGAACGGGTGACTCGGGTGCTGGTCGCGCTGGTCGCGGCCGAGCCGAAGGGGATCCCTACTCCGCGATTGCTGAAGATCGCGGCGTTCGGCGGGGGAGAAGAACATCATGTACGGCAGTTGAAACGGCTGATCGAAGATCTCAACACGGCCGGGTGGGACATCCGCAACACCGCGCCGCCCGGGCAGACCGCCGTCTATCGCGCGTTCGCCGGCGACAATCGGCTGCGGCTGACCCTGACTCCGGCGCAGCAGGCCGAGCTCGCGCGCGCCGCGCTCATCGCCGGCGACTCCGAGTTCGCCGAGCGCGCCGGCATCGAGGGCACACGCGCGGAGCCGATCCCGGAGTTGCGCACCGCGCAGCGGGCCGGGCAGGACGACGCCCTCGACAAGGTCCTGTACGCGCTGGAACGACGGTGCCGGCTGCGGTTCGTCTACAAGCAGCGGCATCGCGTCGTGCATCCGCACTTCGTCTATCCCGGCACGTCGGGCTGGCACCTGGTCGGCCACGAGGACGGCAGCGAGAAGGACAAGCGGTTCGTCACCGACCGCATGTCCGCCGTCCGGGTCGACCTGCCGCGCACCGCCCACCCGCGGCACGAGCCGTTCCGCGACGAGCTCGACCCGCTGACCTGGGGGGTCGACGAGCCCGTCGACGTCACCGTCGAGACGACGCCGGAGCACCGCAACCAGGTCGAGACACTGCTGGGCACGCCGTCGTACCACGAGGTCGACGACGACGTGGTCCGGCTGACCATCCGGGTGACGCACCGGTCGGCGTTCCGCAACCGCGTCTACGAGCTCGGCCCGCGCGTCAGCGTGCTCGGGCCCGAGAGCATCCGCAGCGAGCTCCTCGCGGAGCTGGAATCATTCCTGGACTGACCCATGACCATCACCACGCCCGTGTTCGTCCGCCGCTTCGAACGGGTCGCGCACGCCCTCCAGATCCTGACCATGCACCCCGACGGCGTGCCGCTGAGCCGGCTCGCGGCCGAGCTGGACGTGGACGAGCAGACGCTGCGCGCCGAGATCGTCGCGTTCTACTGCGCCGACAGCGCCGCGTTCGACCCCGGCCCGCTGCGGCAGGTCCGCATCGAGTTCCTCGACCGCGACGGCGGGGTCGACGACGCCGATCCCGCCGTCGCCGAGCTGGTGCGCGCGTCGACCGAGCGGCCCGCGGCCGAGATCGGCGTGGTGCACACCTCGCCGGCCGAGCTGGCCAACATCTACCGGGCCGGGCAGGCGCTGCTGTCGCTCGAGCCCGAGAACGACGTGCTCGACGGCGCGCTGCGAGCACTCGGCGACACGATGCTGCAGGGCATCCGGCCGGTCGACGACCACTGGAAGGCCGAGCTCGCCGCCATGCTCGTCGAGGCGATCAAGCGGCGCCGCTGGGTGCACATCGACTACACGCCGGTGTGGCGCGACGACAGCCGCGAGCACCGCATCGCGCCGTACCGCCTCTTGCGCACCCGGCGCGGCTGGGAGGTCGACGCCGGCATGTCCGCCGACGGCCGCGTGGTGGGCAGCTTCCTGCTGACCGGCATCCGCGAGGCGACGGTGCTCGACGAGACGTTCGAGCGCACGCCGGAGATCGACGACCGGCTGGCGACCAGCCGGTACGAACAGCAGGTCGAGCTGGTCGTGCCGCAGGACGCGCGCTGGGCGGTCGACCGGTTCGCCGAGGGCTCCGACGTGCTCGCCGAGGACGCGGAGTCGGTCCTGCTGCGGGTGCGGCTGCTGCCGCCGGTCGAGCGACGGCTCGGCATCCTGCTGCTCACCGCCGGGCCCGAAGCGTTCGTCACCGATCCGCCGGTGCTGGCCGACGCCGGGCGGACCCTCGCCCGCGAGCTGCTGGAGCACCACGCGGGCGCTCGCCCGACCACCGCCGACGACTGATCGGGCCCCATGACAGGCTTGGCCGCATGGCTGAGAACGCACTACGCACGGTGTTCCTGCGGCGCGTCGGCGAGCGCCGCTACGTCGCGACCAACGTCCGCGGCGGCGAGTTGACCGTCGGGGAGGACGGCGACGACTTCACGCCCGTCGAACTGCTGCTCACGGCGATCGCCGGCTGCTCGGCCATCGACATCGACCTCATCACGTCGCGCCGCGCCGAACCCGAGAAGTTCGAGATGGTGACGACCGCGACCAAGATCCGCGACGAGCAGGGCAACCGGCTCGAGGACATCGAGGTCTCGATCCGCATCACGTTCCCCGACGGCGAGGGCGGCGACGCCGCACGCGAGGTGCTGCCCGACGCCGTCAAGAAGACGCACGACCGCCTGTGCACCGTGAGCCGGACCGTCCAGATCGGCACTCCGGTCACGCTGAACCTCGGCTGACACCCGATATGTCGTGGGTCGACCGCCTCGGCGAGCTGACTGACACGCGCACCATGCGCCGTGGCCAGGACTACGCCGGCCGTGGTCTGGTCGTCGACCTCGCCGACGACGGTGACCGGGTCACCGCGGTGGTCCGCGGCACGGACGACTACCGGGTGGAGCTGGTCGCGACGAAGCTGCGCTGGTTCTGCGACTGCCCGGTGGGGGTCACCGGCGCGTTCTGCAAGCACTGCGTGGCGGTCGCCATCCGGGCGGCGGGAGACCATGCTCGGGCAAGCGAACCCGCCGGGCTCGACCCGTTCGACGTCCGGGCCGGTGGCGACCTCGCGGTGCTCGCCGACGAGGTGGCGCGAGTGTTCACCCCTCGTCGCCGCTACTACGACTACGACCAGGCCAACGCCTATGCGGACGCCGCGGAGGCGACGACCGGCCTCCTCGAGGAGTGGAGCCGCCGAGCGCCATCGGCTGGGCTGCTGACCATCGTGCAGGCCGCCATCGATCGTGCGGTGCGCACGATCCTGCGCAGCGACGACTCGTCCGGCGGCCAGAGCATGCAGATCGACCGGCTGCTCGACGCCCACCGGAACACGGCCCGGCACGCGTCGCTCGACCGCAAGTCCGCGACGGCGCTGGCCCGGTGGCTGTACCGCTTCATGTTCGCCGGACCGCAGGACTTCCTCACCGTCGACATCGATCAGTACGCCGACGCCGTCGGGCCGGCCGGAATCGATCTCTATCGCCGCCTGCTCGACCGGACCGGCGACGGCCACGCGTCGGCGCTGCGCCATGCGCGCGGGCGGCTGGCGATCCTGAGCAGGGACGCGGAGCAGATCAGGGCTCATTTCGGCGGCGACCTGAGCCGCGCGTTCCTCGTCGACGAGCTGGCCAGGGCGCTGGAGGACGCCGGCCACGCAGACCTGGCCCTCGCACACGCCCGGGCGGGCCTGGCCGCGGATCCCCGGTCGCCGTACGCCGCTCCGCTCGTCGAGCGATTGGTCACGGACGCACTGCGCCGCAGCGCCGTCGACGAGGCCGCCCGCCTGCGTGCGGACGACTTCCACCATCGCCCGTCGACGACCACCTACGCCGCGCTCGAGCGGGCGGCCACCGCCGCGGGCAGCTGGGAGGTCGAGCGCGAGCGCGCGGACCCCGTGCTGGCGGCGGCCGATCCACCGGGCTGGGTCTCGACCTTGCTGCGCCAGGGTGACTCCGCCGCGGCGTGGGCAGCGGCGGAGACGATGCCGGAGCGCGTCGGCCTGGACCTGTGGCGGCGACTGTTCCGCGCACGGGTGCGGATCGACCCGGCGTCGACGCTGCCGCACTACCGCCGTCTCGTCGAGCAGTGCGTGCTCGCCGGGGATCGCGGCAACTACCGGACGGCCGCACGGTTGCTGCGGAACATGCGCGACACCGCGACGAAGGCGGACCGGTCGGCGCAGTTCGCGACGTATCTCGCCGAGCTCCGCGAGCGCCACCGGCGGCGCCCGGCGCTCCACGACGAGCTGCGCCGGGGCGGGGTGTGACCGGCCGTCGTCAGCGCGGGGCGCCGGCTGCGATGCGGGCCTCGTAGCGCGCCCGGGCCTTGGCGGCCTCCACCTCGCGGTCGCGCGGCGGCGCGTTGGTGACCAGCGCGTCGAGGAGATGCCTCGTCGTGTGGGCGATCTCCTCGACCGCGTGGTCGAACGCCTCGCGGTTCGCCTGCGACGGGTTGCGAGTGCCGGCCAGCTTGCGCACGTACTGCAGCGCGGCGTCGTACACCTCGTCGTTGGTGGCCGGCGGAGCGAGATTGTTGAGCGGTCTGATGTTGCGGCACATGCCCCCGAGCCTAGGCGCAGCCGCCGAGAGCGTGCACGCCCTCAGTCGCCGTCAGTCTCCGACCAGCACGTCGCCGCGGGCACTGCGCTGGTAGCGGACCACCCGCCCGTCGCGGGTCCGGTGGACCAGCCCGGCGCGCAGCAGGACGCCCAGATGGTGCGAGACGGTGGCCGGGGCCAGGCCGTGCCGGGTGCTGAGGTCGCCGGTGGACCGCGCCTCACCGAGGTCGCAGAGCAGCACGCCGCGCGTGGTCCCGAGCAGCGCGGACACGGCCCGGCGACGACGGTGTCCGGCGGCGGCGCCCGCGGCGGGCGCACCCGCGCCCACGCCGTCCGCGCCCACGCCGTCGGCCGGATAGCAGAGGACGGCGTTGCCGGGCGCGCAGATCTGCACGCTCAGCGCCGGCCAGCGCAGCGCCGACGGCGCCAGCACCAGCTCGTCGTCGCGCAAGGCGAGCCGTTCGCGATACGGCTTGCGGACCTCGAGCCGTCCGCCGGCCCAGCGCAGGTCGCCGTGCAGGGACGCGAGCACGTCGCCGACGCCGTACTCGGCCAGCCGGTGCGAGCGGGCCCGGATGTCGGCGTCGAGCGTCCCGTGCAGCGCGCTCCAGCCGTCGGCCAGCGTCGCCCGCCAGAACGCCCGCATGCCCTCGGCGACACGGGTCGCGAAGGTGCCGGCGCGGACGGCGGCGCGCGCCTCGCCGGGCAGCTCCCGCTCGGCCGCGCACCACTCCAGCTGTTGCGCGACGACGCCGGAGGGCGTGGCGGCGACGGCGTCGAGCTGGGCCTCGAGCAGCCGCGACCGACGCCCGGCCGGCGGCTGCGGCGTGAGCAGATCGGGGATGTAGCCGCGGCCTGCCTGCGGCAGGACCGCCGCGACCAGCGCCGTCCGCGGGTCGCGCAGGGCCGTCCGCGCCGCCGGGCCCGGGTCGCCGAACACCGGGTGCCGACGCCCCTGCGCCGCGAGCATCAGCCAGCCGATCAGCTCATAGGCCGGCGACGGCGTCAACCTCACCCTCGCGAGGCTCGCGCTGTCGACGTCCACCAGGATCACGGGTGCACGATAGCCCTCCTCGTCCCGATTCGACCCAGGTCGAATCTCTTCGGACCCGGCCCGGCACTGCTCTTGACTCGGTGCACCGTCCCGAGAGGAGCACCCATGAAGATCCGCGCCCGCGCCGCACTGCCCGCCGTCGCCGTCCTCGCCGCCGCCGCGCTGCCCGCCGCCTCGCACGCCGACCCCGCCGCCGAGGTGTCAACCGCCGGCCTGCCGCACCGGATGTGCGCGAAGGCCTTCGACCGCGCCGTCGACGCCTACGTGCAGACCACCCACGACCGCGACGTCGACGGGTTCGCCGCGGTCCTGCACGAGGACGTCACCGCGATCTTCGCCACCGGCGACGTCCTGTACGGCAAGGACCAGACAATGGGCTTCATCGAGCGGTTCTTCGCCGCGCCGGACTGGACGCAGACCTTCCAGGAGCTGACCCGCGAGGTCCGCGGCTGCAGCACCGGCTTCGTGCTCTTCGACTCCGTCTACACGCCGTCGCCCGGCGCGGACCCGGAGCCGCTGGTCATCGGCGTGACGTTCGTCTTCGAGCGGAGCCGCTGGCTGGCACTGCACAACCAGGACAGCACCGGCCCAGCCACCGGCACCCCCTGACGTCAGCCGGCGAGCTCGCGTTCCAGCGGGGTACGGAAGCTCGGGATGACCGTGGCGCCGCCCAGCCGCGCCTCGAGGTCGCCGGCCGCCTGCTCGACGGCGGCAGCCGCCTCGGTGCCGGCGTCCTCGAGCAGCCGCCACCGGATCGTCCCGCCGCCCATGCCCCAGCCGCCGACCACCCGCCCGCCCCACCACACCGTCGGGCCGATGTTGCCGTTACGGTCGAACAGCGCGTCGCGGTGCGGGCCGAGGAACCAGTCGCGCTGCTGCCAGCCCATGGGCGTGGGGTCGAGGGCGGGCAGCAGCGTGGCCACGGGCGCGACGTCGGCGGCGGGCTCGGTGTCGTCGGCCAGGACCACGCCCGCGACGCCGGAGAGGTCGGCGTCGACGGTGTCGAGTGCGGCCAGCACCTGGCGCGTGACGCCGAGGGTCCACCCCGTCCACCACTGCAGGTCGGCCACGGTGGCCGGGCCGAACACCTCGAGCCAGCGCCGGGCCAGCGTGACCCTGGCCTCGGCCTCGGGGATGTCGGGCAGGCCGTCGGGCCAGAGGCGGCGGACCGACGCCCACCGGTGCTGCCGCGACAGCCAGGTGCCCGCGGGCCGCCCGCGCACGATGCGGCCGTCGGCGCCCATGAGCGTGAGCACCCGGCTGGTGATGTTCTGCTTGACGTCCCACTTCTTGTCGGTGGTGGGCAGGACGGCGGTGCGCAACCGCGGCTCGGCCTTGGCCAGCTCGGTGGCCAGCGCCTCGCCGCGTTCGTCGAGCGCCTTCTCGGTACTGGTCTCGACGTCGGCCAGCCAGGCCGCGACGTCACCCTCGAGCGGCGGGTCGGTGGGCAACGTGCTGAGGTGCTGGACCAGCTGGCGGCGCAGCCGCTGGGCGATGGCCAGCCCGGCGGCGCTGTGGACGACCGGCACGAAGTCGGCCGGCGCGACGAACATGGTGCGGCGCATGGCGATGAGCTTGACCACCGAGCGGTCGTCGTAGAGCGCGGCCGACACGTCGCCGAGCGTGGCCGCAGGCACCCTGGCCAGCGCGGACAGATACACCGACGCGGGATCGGTGGCGTGCAGGACGACCATGCCGGCGACCGCCTCGGCCACCGACGCGGCGGCGGTCTCGCGCGCCAGGTGGTGGCGGCGCAGCAGGCGCACGCGGCGCTGTTCGGGGCTGACGGTGAGCACGATTCCGATCCTCGCACGGCCGTCCGACAACGTCGGAATGTCCGGGATTCATCGGACCACGGAACGGGAACGATCTCCGTGATCCGGTTGACAGTGTCCGTAATGTATGAGGTTGGCACGATTCTTCTCAGTACGTGGACTGCTCGGGGGGCACCGTGAGTCAGCACAAGGCAACGGAAGAACGCCGCTACCGGACGGAGCTGGCGGTCGTCATCCTCATCGGCATCGCCATCGCCGTCGGCGCCGTCGTCGCGATCATGAGTCAGGGCGGGTCCTCGGACGACCTGCCGCAGCAGTTCAACGGCTCGTCCGCCGTCGGCTGACCCGGCTCAGCTCCAGCGCACCCGCACCTGCGACCGCCAGTCGCGCAGCACGTCCGGCCGCCCGGTCGCGGTGAGCTCGGCGCCGCGGTTCCACAGGCCGAGGTAGAGCTGTGCGGCGGTACCGGCGAACTCGGCGTCGGGCTGCGCGCCCGCCCGAGCGCCCGCCGTCGTCGTCAGCGCGTCCGGCTCGACCCGCAGCGTCCACGCGTCGCCGGTGTCCGTGGCCCGGACGGCGACGGTGTACGGCTCGTCGGTGCGCAGCTTGCCGCGGCCGCGCGTGATGAAACCGCACAGCAGTTCGTCGACGCCGTCGGCCGCGAGCTCCGGCGCGATGGTGACGTCCGACGCCGTCGGCGCCCGGCCGAGCGCCGCCGCCAGCGAATCGGCGCTGTGGATGGTGGTCTCGTGCGCCTGCCTGCGGGCCCAGAAGCGGCGCGGCGGCGGCGCGTCCTTCAGGAAGACCATGGCCTCGGCGTCGTCGGGCGTGGCCGCGATGGTCCCGATCAACGATTCGAGGCCGTCGGCGAACCAGGCCAGCAGATCGGGCGCCGCCTGGGCCGCCGCCACCGAGGTCTTCGGGTCGTGGTCCTTCTCGCCGCGCAGGTGCGCCGCGGCCCAGCGGTGCACCATGCCCTGGTGCGTGACGAGCGCCCGCACGTCCCACGCGGGGCAGGTGGGGACGGGTGCGCCGAGCCCGGCCCGAGCGGCGGCGTCGAGCAGCACCGCGCCGCTGTGCCGCAGCAGCGTCACATGGCCGTCGAGTCCCAGCCGGGTCGCCACGAGCGCATCGTAGAGCTTGCGTCCGGCACACTCACCACTCGGCGAAGGAGCCGTCCCGGTGCCGCCACACCGGGGCGCGCCAGCGGTGCCCGGCCTCGTCGGCGCGGCGGACGGCGGCCTCGTCGACCGCGATGCCCAGCCCGGGCGCCGTCGGCCGCTCCACATACCCCTCGACGAACCGGAGGACCGTGGGGTCGACGAGGTAGTCGAGCAGGTCGTTGCCCACGTTGTAGTGGATGCCGAGGCTCTGCTCCTGGATGAGGAAATTCGGCGTCGCGAACGCCACCTGCAGGCTCGCGGCCAGCGCGATCGGGCCGAGCGGGCAGTGCGGCGCCAGGGTCGCGCCCGCGACCTCGGCCTGGGCGGCGATGCGGCGGACCTCGGAGATGCCGCCCGCGTGCGAGATGTCGGGCTGCACGACGCTGACCCCGGCGGCCAGCGGCTCGACGAACTCGCGCCGGCCGAACAGCCGCTCGCCGGTCGCGATGGGCACCGAGCTGCATGCGACGACCGACGCGAACTGCGCGCCCAGCTCCGGCAGCACCGGCTCCTCGACGAACAGCGGATGCAGCGGCGCCATCAGCGGCAGCAGCCGGCGCGCGTTGGCCGGCGAGACCCGGCCGTGGAAGTCGACGGCGACGTCGCGATCCGGGCCGAGCGCCTCACGGACCGCGGCCAGTCGCTCCAGCACGTCGTCGGTCTCGGCCCTGGTGGCGATGGGGCCCAGCGCGGCGCTGCCGTTCATCTTGACGGCGGTGAACCCCTCGGCCACCTTCGCCGCGACACCGTCGGCGACCTCGGCCGGCTCATCGCCGCCGACCCAGGTGTACATGCGGACGCGGTCGCGCACCGGGCCGCCGAGCAGGGCGTGGACCGGGGCCCCGTACACCTGGCCGGCGATGTCCCACAGCGCCTGGTCGAGGCCCGCGACGGCGCTGGAGAGCACCGGCCCGCCGCGGTAGAACGTCGACTTCGTCATGACCTGCCAGTGGTCCTCGATGCGCAGCGGGTCCTGGCCGACCAGGTAGTCCGACAGCTCATGGACGGCGGTGCGGACGGTGTCGGCCCGCCCCTCGACGACCGGCTCGCCCCAGCCGACGACCCCCTCGTCGGTGGCGACGCGGCAGAACAGCCAGCGCGGCGCGACGAGGAACGTCTCGATCTCGGTGATCTTCACTCGGACTCCTTTCCGGACGCGATCGCCCGGACGTCGCGGTCGGCCTGGGACAGCAGGTCACGGATGGCGCGCTCGGCGCCGTCGGCGTCGCGGGCGGCGACGGCGTCGCGGACGGCACGGTGGGCGGGGACGCTGTCGGCCCACGGTCCCCGGCCGTGCACCAGCAGGTCGCGGGCGCGCAGGCCGGTCGCGATGACCTGCTCCATCTGCCGCAGCAGCTGGTTGCCCGCGGCGGCGAGCAACGCCCGGTGGAACACCAGATCCGCCTCGACGACGGCGTCGACGGAGGCGTCCGGATCGGCCATGATCGCGAGCGCATCGGTCAGCGTCGCGAGGTCGGCGTCGGTCCGCCGGGCCGCCGCCAGCCGTGCCCCGGCCGGCTCGACGATGTCGCGCACCTCGGCGAGATCGGCCAGGAACGCGTCGTCGGCGTGGTGCTGCGCCTGCCAGCGCAGGACGTCGCCGTCGAGCAGCGACCACTCCTCGCGCGGGCGGACGACGGTGCCGCGCTTCGGCCGGGCGTCGACCAGGCCCTTGGCGGCCAGGACACGCAGCGCCTCACGGACGACGGTGCGGCTCACGCCGAGGTCGCGCTCCAGCAGGGCGGGGTCCAGCGTGGCTCCGGGCGTGACGTCGCCGCGGACGATCAGCTCGCCGAGATGCGCCACGACGGCGCCGTGGATGCCGCGAAAGGGCGACCCGCTCACGCCGGCCGCCCCCGATCCGAGGCCCGGCCCGCAACAAGCCCGTCTGCAAGTCCGTCGGCAGATCCGGCCGGCAGTGTGACCGGCGTGGCGCGAGGAGGTGCGGGCCGGTTCGTGTGCGCGCCTTCGTCGGTGCCCGCCCGTAGGGTGGGCCTCCCACCCGGCCGGGCGGGGACCGACCACCGGTCGGCGGCACCCAAGCGGCCGCCGTCGTCGATCATGCCGAGTCCGCCGTCACGCTCCAGCCGCCGTCGACGACGAGGCTCGCCCCGGTGACGTACGACGCATCGGCGGAGCCGAGGAACGCCACCACCGAGGCCACTTCCTCAGGCCGGCCGAACCGCTCGAGCGTCGTCGCGCGGATGCTGCGTGCACGGTCGGGCTCGCTGACCTGGTCCCACGCCGGCGACAGGATGGGGCCGGGGACGACGGTGTTCACCCGCACGTCGGGCCCGTACTCGGCGGCGAGCTGGCGACCCAGAGACAACAGGGCCCCCTTGGTCGCGGCGTACGCGGGCCGCCCGGGCAGGCCCCGGTGGGCATGCACCGACGACGTCAGCACGATCGACCCGCCACTGCGCGCCAGCAACTCCACCAGCGCCCGCACCGCCAGGAACGAGGCGGTGAGGTTCACGGCGATCTGCCGGTCCCAGTCGGGCACGCTCAGCCGGTCGGCCGGCTCGATGACCGCGATGGCGGCGTTCGAGTGCAACAGGTCCAGCCGCCCGTGAGCGTCCGCCAGCCGCGCGGCCAACGCCGTCCACCCGTCGGCATCGGCGACGTCCAGCGGCACACCCGAGGCGGACCCGCCGAACCCGGACCGGTCCGCCGCGGACACGACCAGATCGACGGCGGCCGACAAGGACACCTCCGACACGTCGCAGAGCACGACGTGCGCGCCCTCGGCCGCCAGCCGCTGCGCCGTCGCCGCCCCGATGCCCGATGCGGCGCCGGTCACCAGCGCCACGCGGCCGCGGTACCGAGGCGCCAGAACCGCCTCGGTCTCTCCAGAGCTCACCCGCCGCAACCTACCATTCATCATTTTGTATGACTATATGGCAGAAGTACACCGACCTCAGTCACGGCTTCGAGCTGTACTGCTACGGCCACCTGATTCAGGCAGGCGTGGCGCGCCTGCGCGGCGGCGCCGAGGACGACCTGACGGCGGCCGCGCTGGCCGCCGCCGACCACGCCGTCGAGACGTTCGGCCGCGACGACGACACGCGGATCGACGGGCACCCCGAGGTCGAGGCGGCGCTGGTCGAGCCGGCCCGGGTCACGGGCCGCGAGCGCTACCTCGACCTGGCCGGACGGCTCCTGGCCCGGCGCGGCCATGACACGCTGGAGCACCACGCCATCGGCCCGGAGTACTACCTCGACGACCGGCCGCTGCGCGGGCACGCTGACCCCCCCCATCGCGGAGTGGATCGTGGAGCAACCGCGGCATCCATCGGACATTTCGCCCCGCGATCGTCGCACTACTCCAAGATCGACTCAGGAGTGAGGTGGACGGCGGCGGCGGCGCGGCCGGCGAGGGCGCGCACGGCGGCGACCAACTCCGGCGGTGACTCGACGGTGAAGGGGCAGCCGAGCATCACCAAGCGGGCGGCCAGCCAGGGCATCGAGTCGTCGCGGCGGGCGTCGAGCCGGCAGCTCGCCTCGTCGACGGCGATCACCTGCCCGGGCCCGTCGCCGAGCCGGCCGGCGACCGCACTCATCGGCGCGTCGAACGAGACCTTCACGTGGAGTTCGGGTGTGCCCCAGTCGGTCCGCCGCCCGGCGACGTAGGCCCCGGCATCTGCGGCCGGCAGCGCCCGTTCCTCGCGGATGCGGACGCCGGTCGGCTGCACGCGCGCGATCCGGTCCACCCGGTAGGTCCGCCAGTCGCCGGCGTCGCCGTCGCGTCGCGGCCCGCCGGGGGTGACGCGGCCGAGCGTGTCGGTACCCGCCCGTAGGGTAGGAGGACCCTCCCAACCGGGCGGGGACTGCCCAGCTCCAGACCGACCGGCCCCAAACTCTCCAGCCCCAGACCGACCGGCCCCAGACTCTCCAGCCCCAGGCTGTCCGGAGGACGGCCCGGACGAGGACCGTCCGGTCGGCGACTGGTCGACGGTCCAGGCGACGAGGTACCAGCGACGGCCTGAGGGGACCAGCGCGAGCGGCTCGACCAGCCGGCCCGACTCCGACGCGTCGGCGGAGGTGTAGCGGAACCGGACCCGCTCGCGGGTCGCGGCGGCCGCGGCCAGCGCCGTCAGCACCTCGGGGTCGACCACGGGTCCGTCCACCCCGATCGGCAGCGTCGCCGCCCCGAGCGTCCGCACCCGGTGCCGCAGCCTGGCCGGCAGCACCTGCTCGAGCTTGCCGAGCGCCCGCACCGACGCCTCCTCGATGCCGGCGACGGCGGATCCGGCGGCGGCGCGCAGCCCGACGGCGATGGCGACGGCCTCCTCGTCGTCGAGCAGCAAGGGCGGCAGCGCCGCGCCCGCGACCAGCCGATAGCCGCCGGCCGCGCCCAGCGACGCCTCGACCGGGTAGCCGAGGTCGCGCAGCCGGTCGACATCGCGGCGGACGGTGCGCGGGCTGACGCCCAGGCGTTGCGCCAGCTCGCTGCCCGGCCACTCGCGAGGCGTCTGCAGCAGGGACAGCAACGCGAGCAGCCGCCCGGGCGTATCGCTCATGACGACCAGGATGACGCAGAACTAGGACATGAGCAGACCTAGATGCGTCCTAGCGTCACGACCATGACACCGTTCAGCATCCACATCCCGCAGCCCGACCTCGACGACCTGCGCGAGCGGCTGGCCCGCACCCGGTGGACGCCGCAGCTGCCCGGCGACGGCTGGGAGCGTGGCGTCCCGGCGGACTGGGTGCGCGACGTGGCCGAGTACTGGCGCACCGGCTACGACTGGCGCGCCCGCGAGGCCCGGCTCAACGCGTTCCCGCAGTTCGTCGAGGAGATCGACGGCCTCGGCCTGCACTACCTGCACGTGCGCTCGCCCGAGCCGGACGCGCTGCCGTTGCTCCTGGCGCACGGCTGGCCGAACTCGTTCGTCGAGTTCGTGCGCACGATCCCGCTGCTCACCGATCCGCGGGCGCACGGCGCCGACCCGGCGCAGGCGTTCCACGTGGTCGTCCCCTCGGCACCCGGCTTCGGCTTCTCGGCGGCCCCGCGCACGACGGGGTTCGGCATCGGCTCGGTCGCGGTGATGTACGGGCAGCTGATGGAGCGGCTCGGCTATGACCGCTACGGGACGCAGGGCGGCGACCTCGGCGCGTACGTCGCGCCGGAGCTCGCCCGGCGACAGCCTGACCGCGTCGTCGGCGTGCACATCGACGGCGGGTTCGGCTTCCCGACCGAGGACGACGTGCCCGGCATGACGCAGGCCGAGCGGGCCGAGTGGGACATGATGCAGCAGTGGATGGCCGGCGGCGTCGACCACCACGCGCTGCTGCGGGTCGCGCCGCAGACCTTCGGCTACGGCTGGCACGACTCACCGGTGGCGTTGCTGGCCTGGCACGCGCACAAGTTCCACGAGTTCTCCATGTCCGACCAGCCGCTCTTCGACGTGATCGACCGCGACCTGTTCCTCGACAACGTCAGCGTCTACTGGTTCACCAAGACGGCCGCGACCTCGTCCTGGCCCATGTACGAAGGGCTGGCCGGCGCGGACGGCGGCGGCGCCCGGTTCGAGTGGCCCGAGGGCCAGAAGGCCGTGCCGTCGGGCGTCTACGGCGGCGGCTCCCCGCTGATGCGGCGGCTCGCGGAGGAGGACAACACGATCGTGCACTGGCCCGAGGGCAACCCGGGGCGGCACCACTTCGTCGCGATGGAGGAGCCGGCCGGACATGTCGCCGACATCCGGGCGTTCTTCGCCCAGGTCAGGTGACGCGCGGCGGGTCGGTCGACCGGGATTCACAGGAAGCCTGATTACCCTCGGAGCATGCGTGCCTACTCGCCCCGGCCTGGCGGTGTCGTCCTCGGCCTGCTCGTGTTCGTGGCCGGCGCGCTCGGCACGTGGGCGAGCTGGCGCTGGTTCGTCGACACCGCCGTCGGGCAGCGCATCGACCAGGTGGCCTTCCGCGGTTCCGGCATCGGGAGGTCGACGCTCTGGTCCGGCGCGGAGCAGGTGCTCGACATCGTGTCCGTCCCCTTCGTCGTCGTCGTGCTCGGCGCCGCCGCGCTGATCGCGCTGCTGCGGCAGCGCTGGCTGCTGGCCCTGCAGGTGATCGTCCTGGTCGGCGGCGCCAACCTGACGACCCAGGTGCTCAAGCGCACGGTGCTCGACCGGCCGCGGCTGGCCGAGGACACCGGCCCTCTGGGCAACTCGCTGCCGAGCGGGCACACGACGGTGGCGGCCAGCGTCGCGGCCGCACTGGTGCTGGTGGTGCCGCGACGGGCGCGGCCGGCGGTCGCTGTCGTGGGCGCCGGGTACACCGCCCTCACCGGCGTCTCGACCATGGTCGGCGGCTGGCACCGTCCGTCCGACGTCGTCGCCGCGATCACCGTCGTGCTGGCGTGGGCCGGGCTGACGACCGTCCTCACCGCCGTCAGCAGCCCCGAGAAGATGCCGGTGCTGCCGGTCGGCACTACCCCGACGGCAGTCGTCACGGGCCTGTTCGTGGTCGCGGGCGGCGTCGCCGGCGCCATGGCCGCCTCGGCGCTGCTGCGCACCCGCGACGTCCTGAACACCGCCGGCGCGGTCACCGAGCGGTCCGATCTGGCGACCGCGTACGTGGGCGCCGCGCTGGGGGTGGTGGCGGTGACGGCGCTCGCCTTCGCGGCGATCCTGGTGGCGCACCAGGTCGCCAGCCGGGCGCCGTCGGCCACCGGGAGGATTTCCGGCCGGACCACCACGGCCGGGGTCTCGGGTGCGGCGTCCTAGCAGTTCGCTGCTGTCACAGCAGACTGCCGCACGACGGCGAACACGTGTTCAACGTTGCCCGCCGAACTGATGGTCAAGAGTTGACATAGTCTTCCAAAGAGGGCTACACATCTGCTCCCCAGAACGGCAGACTGACAGAATGACCTCTCGTACACCGGCCGCGAGGCCTGTTTTTCCTTCGAGTCCGTTCCGCCCCGTCGCTCCTCCCCCCGTCCAGAAGTTTTCCGTCGATGACCTGCTCACTCACGATCGTCACGGCCTGGGCCGCGTGGTCAGCGTCCCCGGCGAGCACGAGGTGCACGTCGATTTCGGCACCGCGGTACGCCGCATCGCCCTGCCGAACCCCAAGGTGACCCGGCTCTGACCGGTCGCCTTTCTGAAATAGCCGCAAAACCTCACCGAACGTCCCGGCATCCGGTCGCCCGGCATCAGGTTGTGTCAATATCCGCCATGCCGGCCGGCCGGAGCGGGACGCTAGTCGGCGGCCCGCCCGAGACCGCTGTGCCGCTGCGGGTTCTGGAACGACAGCAGCCGGGTCACCCGGCCGTCCGCGGTCTCGACGATCGCCGCCACTTCCACCTGGTCGCCCACCCAGCCGACGAACCCGGACCGGCCGTTGAGCTCCACCGCCTCGAAGCGGAAGCCGGCCAGCTCACCCCGGTCGCGGATGCCGAGGATGAACCGCGCCACGCGGTCGGCGCCCACGACCGGCCGTAGCGCCGCCCGCACCTTGCCGCCGCCGTCGTTCGTCATGACCACGTCCGGCGCCAGCACCTCGAGCAGGGCGGTCAGGTCGCCTTCGAAGCAGGCCCGCAGGAACCTCTCGGTGACCTCGGCCCGCTGACCGGGGTCGGCGTCGAACCGCGGCCGCCGCGCCCGCACGTGGTCGCGGGCCCGGTGCGCGACCTGCCGCACTGACGCCTCGCTGCGGTCCAGCGACGTCGCGATCTCGTCATACGGGAAGCCGAACACCTCGCGCAGCACGAACACGGCCCGCTCGACGGGCGTGAGCGTCTCGAGCACGACCAGCATCGCCATCGAGACGTCCGCGGCCATCTCGACCGGGCGGGCGGCGTCGGGCCCGGTGAGCAGCGGCTCGGGCAGCCACGGCCCGACGTAGGTCTCGCGGCGAGCGCGCAGGGTCCGCAGCCGGTTCAGCGCCAGCCGCGTGGCGATGCGCACGAGGTACGCCTTGGGCTCGAGGACGTCGCCGCGATCGTCGGCGGATCACCACAGCCAGGTGTCCTGCACGACGTCCTCGGCGTCGGCGACGCTGCCCAGCAGTTCGTAGGCGACGGTGAACAGCAGGCCGCGGTGCCGTTGAAAGGGATCGTCGACCGTCACGGCGCCGGCACCTCGCAGCGGTCCTCGAACCCCTGGCCGGTCGGCCTCAGCGCGGCGTCGTCGCGGTCGCGCAGGTTCTCCAGCGCGAGGGTCGCCGTCAGCTCCGCCGGCTCGGCCTCGCTCGGATCGGCCCGCAGCCGCGCCACCATCGCGTCGGTCACCTCCGATGGCGTGGCGGTCACGGCCTCGGCGCAGGCCGTCACCCGGCGCTCCCGCGCAGTGGCGAGATCGCTGTCGCGCAGCCCGTCCGCGCGGACGTCGCCAGGGCGAGCGCCGTGAGGTCGCGGTCGAGCACGCGCCACCTCTCCGCGCCGGCCTCGAGCCGGCTGAGGATTCGCATGACGTGCGGCTGGTGGGCCGCGGCCGCGATCGGGTCCAGCACGACGCCGTAGCGGCGGCGCAGGAACAGCCGGATCAGCCGGTTGCCGAGGGTGGGCTTCGGTTCCAGGGAGATGCGTGCCATATCCCTGAGACACGCACAGGTGCCCGGTTGTGACATCGGGCTGTGGCAGAGTCGGGCGCTGATGTCCTTCACCTATCCCGAGGTCGGCGCCACCCGCGACGGCGGGCCGCTGCCGGCCGGCTACCACCACGTCCGGGTCCGCGAGCGGATCGGCCACGGCCGGGCCGCGTTCGACGCCGTCGTCGAGGGCGTCGTCACGTTCGAGCTGCACCGCAGCATCGGCCTGCGGGTCGCCACGTCGCAACCGCGCGCCGCCGTGGGCGTCCGCGTGACCAGCACCCTCGCGGGGCTGCTGCGGATCCCCTGCGAGGTCGTCTGGGTGCTCGACGAGGACCGCCGCGGCGGATACGCCTACGGCACGCTGCCCGGCCACCCGGAGCGCGGCGAGGAGTCCTTCGTCGCCGACCTGGACGAGCACGACGACCTCTGGTTCACGGTGACGGCGTTCAGCCGGGCGGCGACGTGGTACGCCCGGCTCGGCGGGCCGCTGACCCGCCGGGCCCAGGCGATCGCCACCCGCCGCTACGTCTCGGCCGCCCGCACGATCGCCGCCGACGCCTCGCGCTGACCTGCCGAGCAGCCGGCTGCACCACGCCGAGGTCACGTACGTGACGTACGCCGAGGGCGGCGCCGCGCCCGCACATCGAGATGATCAGCGGGTGAACGTGACCTGGACCTCGACGATCTGTCCGGTATGGTGTAGGAATCGAATGAGAGATCGTGTCGTCGTCGGCGCGTTCTCGCCCTTCCGGCGGTCGACCACCGGCCCGAAGGGACCACAGACGGCATCGGGTGGAGGCCCGGTGTCCCAGACCAAGTCACATCACGGTCCATGTCGACGAGTGCCGTGGAGTCCGAACCGGCGGGGGTCAAGAAAGAGCCGCCGACCCACCGGATCCGCGGCAACGTTCGGGTACCGGTTGCGGCCCCGGCTCGCTGCGGAGGCCGGGGTCGCAACCTCCCGCACCACCCGCACCCGTCCGAGCCCTGACAGGGCATCCTCGTCGCATGCCCGAACGCGTCCTCACCGTCTCGCCGGAGCGCCTCGGCGGCTGGCTGGCCGGCTTCGCCACCCGGCACGGCACCACCACGCACCGGGCCGGGCCCGACGCCGTCGTCGTGGAGGCAGCCGATGGCGCGGTGGCGAGCTGCGCGGTCCCGTTCCCGCCGCTGGAACCGCTCGACACCGGGGCGCCCTACGGCGGTCTCCTCGCCCACACCGCCCGCGAGCGCCGGGTCGCCGTCCTGCTGGTGCGCCGCGGCGGCTACGCGGCCGGCGTCTTCGCCGGGACCCGGCTGGTGGCGTCGAAGGTGGGCTCGCGGCACGTCCAGGGCCGCACGGCCGCCGGCGGCCAGTCGCAGCAGCGGTTCGCGCGGCGGCGCGAGAAGCAGACCCGCGAGGCCTTCGAGGCCGCCGCCGACGTCGCCGCGCGCATCCTGCTGCCGCACGTGGCCGACCTCGACGCCGTCGTCACCGGGGGCGACCGCGCCGCCGTCGACCACGTGCTCGCCGATCGCCGGCTGACGGCGCTGGCCGGGCTCCGCGACCGCGCCGGCGGCCTGCCGCACCTGGCCGTGCCGGACCCGAAGCTCGCCGTCCTCCGAGCCACGCCGGCGACATTCCGGGCGGTTCGGATCACCCTGTCCGAACCGGACGCCGAGGCGTGATCAGGCCGACACCACCGACTGCGGTCCGTTTGTGGTCGCGCCCTGTGGGCAGGCGTAGGTTAGCCAATGACAGGACCCGCGCCTGACGATGTCGTCGAGAGGAAGCTCAAAAGCATGGCCGCCTATTCTCTGCCGGATCTCCCTTACGACTACGGTGCGCTCGAGCCGCACATCGCCGGTCAGATCATGGAGCTCCATCACTCCAAGCACCACCAGACGTACGTCAGCGGCACGAACACCGCGCTCGAGCAGCTCGAGGAGGCACGCGCCACCAACAAGCTCGACACGGTCAACCAGCTGCAGAAGAACCTGGCCTTCAACCTCGCGGGCCACGTCAACCACACCGTCTTCTGGAACAACATGTCGCCCGAGGGCGGCGACAAGCCCGACGGTGAGCTGGGCGCCGCGGTCGACGAGTTCTTCGGCTCCTTCGACGCCTTCCGCGCGCACTACACCGCGGCCGCGCTCGGCATCCAGGGCTCGGGCTGGTCCATCCTGGCGTGGGAGAGCATCGGCCGGCGCCTGGTCATCGAGCAGCTCTACGACCACCAGGGCAACCTCGCGGCCGGCACCGTCCCGCTCCTCATGCTGGACATGTGGGAGCACGCCTTCTACCTGCAGTACAAGAACGTCAAGCCCGACTACGTGGCGGCGTTCTGGAACATCGTCAACTGGCCGGACGTCGCGACCCGCTTCGAGACGGCCCGCACGAAGACCTCGGGGCTCATCACGCCCTGACCCTGCTCGCGAGGGCGCCGGCAGCCGGCCGGCGCCCTCCACCGTCGGAGGTCCGCGTGTTCAAACCGCCTTCGCAGCCCAGCCGGCGCGCCACGGCCGTCAAGGTCGGCATCGCCGCGCTGTGCCTGGGGTATGCGTCGGTGCTCGCCGGCCTCCTGCTGGGCTTCTAGGCCCTGGCCGCCGCTCGTGTCAGCGGCATCACACCCGGTTCCGTCACGCCGGCCGGGTCTCGCTCCGTCGTCTCGGTGACACACCCGTCCCACACCGAGAGGAACGACGATGACGCAACGGATGAACGTGGCCGCAGTGGCGCCCGAGGGCTACCGCGCGGTGGCCGGCCTGGCCGCGTACGTGAAGGCCAACGTCGACCCGACACTCATGCATGTGATCGAGCTGCGCGCCTCGATCATCAACGGCTGCTCCTACTGTGTCGACCTGCACAGCCGCGACGCGCTGGCCGCAGGCGAGGACTCGCGCCGGCTGTTCGCCGTCGGCGCCTGGGAGGACGCGCCGTTCTTCACCGAGCGCGAGCGAGCGGCCCTGGCGCTGACCGACTCGGCCACCCGGCTGGGGCCCGGCGGCGTGCCCGACGACGTGTGGGACATGGCCGCGAAGCTGTTCACCGAGAAGGAACTGGCCGATCTGCTGCTCACGATCGGCACAATCAACGTGTGGAACCGGATCACCGTACCGACCCGGGCCGAGCCGCCCACGACGGCTTGACCGACGGCGGGGCACCCGCCGACGCCGCCGTCGAGGTCCAGCGGCACCGGCCGATGCTGCTCGGCATGGCCTACCGGATGCTGGGCTCCACCGGCGACGCCGAGGACGTCGTGCAGGACGCCTACCTGCGCTGGCGCGACGTCGACCGGTCCGAGGTCCGCGAGCCGCGCCGCTACCTGTCACGGACCGTGACCCGGCTCGCCCTCGACCGGCTGCGCGAGCGCAAGGCACACGCGAGCTACGTGGGGCCGTGGCTGCCGGAGCCGGTGGCCACGGCCCCGCCGCCGTTCGACCCGCTCGAGACGGTGGAGCAGCGCGACTCGGTGTCGACGGCGACCCTCCATCTGATGGAGCGGCTGGACCCGGTCGAGCGGGCCGTGTTCGTGCTGCGCAGCGCGTTCGACCTGCCCTATGCGGAGATCGCCGGGATCGTCGACCGCACGCCGGAGCACAGCCGCCAGCTCTACCGCCGCGCGACCGCCCGGCTGGCCGAGGATCGCCGCCGGTTCGCGCCCAGCCGCCGCGAGCACGCCGTCCTGCTGGAGCGGTTCCTCGTCGCGGCCCGCGAGGGCGACCTGGCGACCCTGCGGTCCCTGCTGCACGACGACGCGGTCGCCTGGACCGACGGCGGCGGCCGGGCCAAGGCGGCTCGCAACCCGGTGTCCGGCGCGGACCGGGTGGCCCGCTTCTTCGCCGGCATCCACACCCGCGGCCGTCCGCCGCACGAGCTCCTGGAGCTCAACGGCGCCCCCGGCGCGATCCTCACGCTGAGCGGCGGCCCCCAGGTCCTCACCTTCAGCGTCGACGGCGACCGCATCTCGGCGGTGTTCATGGTCACCAACCCCGACAAGCTCCACGGCCTGCGCCTGTTACCGTCGGGCCTGTGATCGCCTCGCTCGCCCGCCGGGGGCTGTACGCGCTGGCCACCAGCACCGAGCTGGAGTCGCTGGTCCGCGCGATCCCGCCGGCCCACGACCTCGCGCTCTCGCAGGCACGCCGGTACGTGGCCGGCACGACACTGGACGAGGCGCTGAGCACCGTCCGGCGCCTCACCGGCGACGGCCTCGCCGTCAGCCTGGACCTGTTCGGCGAGGGCGCGGCCGACGAGGAGGCGCTGGCGGCGACGGTTGACGGCTACCGCGAGGCGGCGACCGCGCTGGCCGGCGTCGGCGGCGACGTGTACCTCGAGATCGTGCCGTCGCACCTCGGGCTCGACTTCGGCCTCGACGTCTGCCGCCGGCACGTGGAGCAGCTGGTCGAGATCCTGCCGGCCGGGTCGCGGCTCGAGATCAGCGCCGAGGAGGCAGCCCGCACGCCGCACATCGTGGACCTCACGGTCGCCCTGGCCGAGGCGGGCGCGCCGGTGCTGGCCACCGTCCAGGCGAACCTGCGCCGCAGTCCCGGCGACGTCGACCGGTTGCTGGCCGCCGGGGTGCCGGTCCGGCTGGTCAAGGGCGCCTACCTCGAGCCGTCCGAGGTCGCCCACCGCTGGGGCGACGAGACCGGCGTCGCCTTCGTCAAGCTGGCCCACCGGGTGCATGCCGGTGGGACGCCGCCGGTGCTGGCCACCCACGACCGCGTGCTGCGCGAGTCCTTGCTCGAGGCGCTGCCCGGGGCCGGGGTCGAGATGCTGCTGGGGGTGCGCGAGGACGACGCCCGCGAGCTGGCCGGCCGCGGCGTCCCGGTGCGCGTCTACGCGCCGTACGGCGACAGCTGGTTCCGCTACTGGATGCGCCGGGTGGCCGAGGCGCAAGGGGCGTGACCCGCGGCCACCCGGCAGCTCCTCGGCCTCAGGCGGGAAGCAGCGTGGCGGTCTCGTACAGCCGGTCGGCCACGGGCTCGCCCTCGTCGACGAACGCCACGAGGTAGGCGCGCAGCTCGCGGGTGAACTCGGCGACGTCGTCCTGCCCGAACCCGGCGATCGACGCCAGGGCGACGACGTCGGCGGTCTCCGCGTCGACGATCGCCTCGGTCATCAGGTCCGGGTCGAGTCCGCAGGCCAGCGCCAGGGTGCGAATGGTCTCGCCGCGCTGGAGGGCGGCCTCGAGGGCCGCGGGGGTGACGCCGAGGATGTGTGCCGCTGTGGGGATCGCGTACATGCCGCCTCCGGGTGAGGGTCGTTCGCTCGTGGGACCGATCCTGTCCGGCGTTGCTGAGAACATCCGGAGACGGTCCTGAGAAACCTGTATGAGTCCGCGGGCTGCGGGTACATGCTGGTCCTTGACGAGCAGCCCACCGAAGGAGCGGCGACGATGCTCGACGAGGCCCGCCAGACCATCGACGACGCCCTGCTGACCCGCATCGACGCGTGGTGGCGGGCGGCCAACTACCTCTCCGTCGGCCAGATCTACCTGCTCGACAACCCGCTGCTGCGCGAGCCGCTGCGGGCCGAGCACGTGAAGCCGCGGCTGCTGGGGCACTGGGGCACCTCGCCCGGCCAGAACTTCCTGTACGCGCACCTCAACCGCGCGATCATCCAGCGCGACCTCGACATGATCTACATCTCGGGGCCGGGTCACGGCGGCCCGTCGCTGGTGTCGGCCGCCTGGCTCGACGGCACCTACAGCGAGGTCTACTCGAACGTCGGCGACGACGAGGCCGGCCTGCGCGAGCTGTTCCGGCAGTTCTCGTTCCCCGGCGGCATCCCGAGCCACGTCGCGCCCGAGACGCCCGGCTCGATCCACGAGGGCGGCGAGCTGGGCTACGCGCTCTCGCACGCCTACGGCGCCGCCTTCGACAACCCAGGGCTGACCGTGGCGACGTGTATCGGCGACGGCGAGGCCGAGACCGGCCCGCTGGCCACGGCCTGGCACAGCAACAAGTTCCTCGACCCCGCCACCGACGGCGCCGTGCTGCCGATCCTGCACCTCAACGGATACAAGATCGCCAATCCCACGGTGCTGGCCCGCATCCCGCGACGCGAGCTCGAGCACCTGATGGCCGGCTACGGCCACACGCCGTACTGGTTCGAGGCCGGCTTCGACGACGAGGACCACCTGTCGGTGCACCGCCGGTTCGCCACGCTGCTGGACGAGGTGCTCGACCACATCGCCACCATCCAGCGCGACGCGCGCGAGGGCACCCTCGACGGCCGGGCGGCCTGGCCCGCCATCGTGTTCAAGACCCCCAAGGGCTGGACCGGCCCGCGCGAGGTCGACGGCCACCAGGTCGAGAACACCTACCGCTCGCACCAGGTGCCCATGAGCGCCGTCCGCGGCAACGAGGAGTACACCCGCCTGCTGGAAGAGTGGATGCGCTCCTACCGGCCCGAGGAGCTGTTCGACGACGACGGCCGGCTCCACCCCGATCTGCGCGAGCTGTCGCCGTCGGGACCCCGGCGCATGAGCGCGAACCCGCACGCGAACGGCGGCCTGCTCACCCGCGACCTGCACCTCCCCGACTTCCGCGAGTTCGCCGTCGACGTGCCGGTGCCGGGCGGCGTCATCGACGAGCCGACGACGGTGCTCGGCCGGTGGCTGGCCGGCGTCGTCACCAGCAACCCGGACAACTTCCTGATCATGGGACCGGACGAGACGGCGTCCAATCGGCTGTCGGCGGCGGTGGCGGCCGGCGGCAAGCGGTGGCTCGGCGAGACGCTGCCCACCGACGACTCGCTCTCGCCCACCGGCCGGGTGTTCGAGATGCTGTCGGAGCACCAGTGCCAGGGCTGGCTCGAGGGCTACCTGCTGACCGGCCGGCATGGCCTCTTCAACTGCTACGAGGCGTTCATCCACATCATCGACGCGATGTTCAACCAGCACGCGAAGTGGCTGAAGGTGACCCGCGAGATCCCGTGGCGGGTGCCCATCCCGTCGCTGAACTACCTGCTGTCGTCGCACGTGTGGCGCCAGGACCACAACGGCTTCTCGCACCAGGACCCCGGCTTCATCGACCACGTCGTGAACAAGAAGGCCGACGTCATCCGGGTGTACCTGCCGCCGGACACCAACACGCTGCTGTCCACGTACGACCACTGCCTGCGCAGCCGCGACTACGTCAACGTCGTCGTGGCCGGGAAGCAGCCGGGGCCGCAGTGGCTGACCATGGACGAGGCGATCGCCCACTGCACCCGCGGCATCGGCATCTGGGAGTTCGCCAGCAGCGACGGCGGCGAGGGCGAGCCCGATGTCGTCCTGGCCTGCGCCGGCGACGTCCCCACGGTCGAGACGCTGGCCGCCGCCGACCTCTTGCGCCAGCACCTGCCGGAGCTGCGGGTGCGCGTCGTCAACGTCGTCGACCTCATGAGGCTGCAGGACGAGCGCGAGCACCCGCACGGCCTGAGCGCCCGCGAGTTCGACGCGCTGTTCACCACGGACAAGCCGGTCGTGTTCGCGTACCACGGCTACCCGTGGCTGATCCACCGGCTGACGTACCGGCACACCAACCACGACAACATCCACGTCCGCGGCTACAAGGAGGAGGGCACCACCACGACGCCGTTCGACATGGTGATGCTCAACGACCTCGACCGCTACCACCTGGTCATCGACGTCATCGACCGCGTGCCCGGGCTGGCCGCCGAGCAGGCGGTGCTGCGTCAGCGGATGGCCGACGCGCGACTGCGTGCCCGCCTGTACACCCGCGAGCACGGCACCGACATCCCCGAGGTGGCCGAGTGGGCCTGGCCCGACGCCCGGGCCCGCGGACTGCCGGCGCGGGCGGGCGAGGACACCGCGGCCGACTTCGAGGCGACGCCGGGCCCGGTGCAGGGCGAGCAGACCGAGGGCTGAGCCCGGCATGGCGCTGACCCTGCGCGAGCTGAACCGCGCCACGCTCGCCCGGCAGCTGCTGCTGGAGCGCGCGTCCACCGACGTCGCCGACGCGGTCCGCCGGCTGGTCGCGCTGCAGGCGCAACACCCGGCGTCGCCGTACCTGGCGCTGTGGAACCGGATCGACGGCTTCGACCCCGCCGACCTCGACGCCGCGTTCGCCCGTCGCACGCTGGTCAAGGCGACGCTGATGCGGGTCACCCTGCACGTGGTGCACGCCGCCGACCACGCGGTGGTGAAGCAGGCCATGCAGCCGACACTGCGTGGCGCCCGGCTCAACGACCGCCGATTCACGATGACCGGGCTGAGCCACGCCGATGCTGAGGCCGCCATCCCCGGCCTGCTGGAGTTCCTCGCCACGCCGCGCGGCGGGCCCGAGTGCGAGGCGTGGCTGAGCGAGCGCCACGGCGCGCCGATGAAGGGGTTGTGGTGGGCGCTCCGGCAGTTCGGGCCGGTGGTGCACGCCCCCACCGGCCCGCCGTGGTCGTTCGGCACTCGCCCGGCCTACGCCGCCCCCGTCGACCCGCCCGGCATCGCCGACGCCGAGACCGCCGCGGCCGCGCTGGCCACGCTGTTCCGCCGCTACGTCGCCGCGTTCGGGCCGGTGTCGATGCCCGACTTCGCCCAGTTCGCGCTGCTCTACCGGCCCGCGGCGAAGGCCGCCGTCGAGGCCGTCGCCGACGAGCTGGAGGAGCTGGCCGGACCCGGCGGCACCGTCCTGTACGACCTGCCCGGCGCGCCCCGGCCCGGCGAGGACGCCCCGGCGCCGCCGCGGCTGCTGGGCATGTGGGACAGCGTGCTGCTGGCGCACGCCGACCGCGGCCGCATCGTCCCGCCCGGCTACCGCACGCTGGTCATCCGCAGCAACGGCGACACGCTGCCGGCGCTGCTCGTCGACGGGTACGTGGCCGGCGTGTGGCGCCCTGCCGACGGCGGCGGCATCGAGGCGACCGCGTTCCACCCGCTGCCGGCGGCGGACTGGGAGGGACTGACGGCCGAGGCGGCGGCGCTGACGGGGCTGCTGGCCCGCCGCGACCCGACGGTGTACCGCCGCTACGACCGCTGGTGGACCGGGCTGCCGGCGGCCGAGACACGAGTGCTGGCCGGTTAGGGTGTGACCACGTCGATCACGACGTTGCCGACCTTGGTGCCGGTGTCGACGTAGCGGTGCGCCTCGGCGATCTCGGCCAGCGGGTAGTGCCGGTCGACGACCGGGCGGAACCGGCCGTCGGCCAGCAGGGCTCGCAGCTCCTCGATCATCTCGCGGCGCTGCAGCGGCACCGGGAAGACCACCCGGCGGCGGCGCAGCAGCGGAGTCACCAGCGCCAGCCCGACGTTCTGCAGGAACGGGCCGGGGTCGCCGCTGACGTACACGCCGCGCGGGCCCAGCAGCCGCCGGCACGCGCCGAACGTGGACTTGCCCACGGCGTCGATGACCGCGTCGTAGCGGCCGCCGGAACGGGTGAAGTCCTCGGCGGTGTAGTCGATGACGTGACCTGCGCCCAGCGACCGCACCAGCTCCAGGTGCGCAGTCGCGCACACCGCCGTCACCGCCACGTCCATGGCGGCCAGCAGTTGCACGGCCGCCGAGCCGATGGCGCCGGTCGCGCCGTACACCAGGACCGTCTGTCCCGGCCGGATCCCGGCGCGGCGGATGCACGACTGCGCGTAGTGCGCGCCCTCGGTCGCGGGCACCGCCTGTGCGAACGTCAGGCCGTCCGGGATGGGGGCCAAGAACCCGTCGGCGCGGACCGCGAGGTACTCGGCGTGGGCGCCGAACGGGCCCTCGCTGTAGCCGAAGACGCGGTCGCCGGCGGCGTAGCCCGTGACCTCGGCGCCGGCCTCCTCGACGACTCCGGCGTACTCCGTCCCGAGGATCCGTCCACGTGCCCGGAGCACCCGCAGGAACGCGGGCGTGCCGACCCGGTAGGCGGTGTCGGTGCGGTTCACCGTGGTCGCGTGCACCCGTACCAGCAGGTCGCGCGGACCGGCGACCGGCCGCTCCACGTCGGCGAGACGCACCACGTCGGGGCCGCCGTACCCCGTCTGTACCGCTGCCCTCACGGTCCGCACAGTAGCGAACGCGGGCCCGGTTGCGGCAGGTGTGACGGCCGCGACTCGCGGAACCACCATCCCCGTCACGCAGTTCCTCGTATAACAGGCAGGGTCGACACACCGCTGGAGGTCTTTCCGATGTCGTTCTTCACCCGCCGCCGGGTTCTCATCGGCGTCGGCGGCCTGGCCGCGCTCGTGGTCCTGGTGGTCGGCGGGACGTATCTCTACGTCAACGTCATCAGCGGCGACGCGCCCGATCCGCTGGCCCTCGAGACCGACCCGCCGGCCGCCTCCGGTGGCGACCTGGACCTCGACGGCACCTGGACCGTCGCCGACGGGTCCGAGGCCGGCTACCGGGTCGACGAGGTGCTCAACGGCCAGGACAACACCGTCGTCGGCCGCACCAGCGACGTCACGGGGGAGCTCACCGTCGCCGGCGGCGCCGCGACCGAGGGCGAGATCACGGTCGACATGACGACCATCACCACCGACAGCGGCAGCCGCGACAGCCAGTTCCGCGGTCCCATCATGCAGACCGACGAGTTCCCGACGTCGACCTTCACGCTCACCTCGCCGGTCTCGCTGGACGGCCTCGACGACGGCGGCCCGGTAACGTTGACCGCCACCGGCGACCTGACGGTGCGCGATGTCACCCACTCGATCGAGGTCCAGCTCGACGTGCAGCGCTCCGGCGACGGCGTCCAGGTGGCGGGCTCCGGCGAGATCCGGTTCGCCGACTTCGACGTCGACCCGCCCGACCTCGGCTTCGTCCGGGTCGAGGACAGCGGCACGGTGGAGTTCCTGCTGACGCTCGCCAGGAGCTGACCCGGCACACGAACGACGGCGCCCATCGCGCGGTGATGCACACGACGGGCGCCGTCGCCGGTTCGTGAAGCGAACGGGTCAGCGCGACGCGGCCGGCGGCTCCTGGCCCGGCGTGCCGCCCTCGGCGGGCGGCTGGTCCGGCGGCTCCGGCAGCTGCTGCGTCGGCGGCTCCGCCGGTGCCTGAGACGGCGGCTCTGCCGGTGCCTGCGGCGGCTGCGGCGTGGGCGCCGGCGGCTGGACCGCGGTGGGCGCCTCGGTGGTGACGGTGGGAGCGTCGGGACCGCTGCCCGCCCCGAAGGGAGCGCCACCGGGCGGCGGCGGGACGCTGCCGGCATGGCCCGCGGCGGGAGCCTCGTCGGCCGGCGGCGTCTGGTTGCGGTTGCGCGACAGGAAGAACAGCAGCGCCGCGAGGCCCAGCACCACGACGACGATGAGGATCCAGATCCAGACCGGGATGCCGTCGCCGCCCCCGCCGCCGGAGTCGGCGGACCGGGCGCTGATGTCGTTGGCCTCGCCGGGGACCGGGATCCAGGTGACGGTGGTGCCGTCGAGCTCGCCGTTGTGCTCGGTGACCTCGCCCGGGAAGGTCATGCTGACGCTCATCTCGAGCGACTCCATCAGCTGGTCCACGTCGCCGAGCTCACCGACGTCGCCGCCCAGCTCGCCGGCCATGGCCTCGGGGTCCAGGCCGGTCATGTCGAGGCTGCCGTCGACGACGATCTCCTCGCCCTCGTGGGTGATGCCGAAGCCGGACTCCTCAGCCGAGAACTCCGAGAGGGCGATGTCGTCGAAGGTGTAGCGCTGGCCGACGAACTCGCCGTCGTCGTACTCCTCGGCCTGCGCACCCTCGGGCAGGTCCGCGCCGAGCTCGTCGAAGACCGTGCTCGGGTCCTCGCCCATCGCCTCGGCCATGGCGGACGCCTCGCGGTTGAGCGCGAGGATGATCTCGCCGTCGACGGTGTCGCTGTCGCTGATGTTCAGCTGCATATCCATCTTCATGCACCCCGTCAGCGCCACCGCCATCGCGGCCACCGCCAGAGCGTGCACTGGTCTCATTCGCTTCATGGGCGGCAGCCTGGCACATCGATCATGGTTTCGACACCTCCGAACGGCATGGAGATTGCCGCTACCGTGGGCGGGTGCGGATCGTGTCGCTTCTCCCGTCGACGACGGAGATCCTGTTCGCCCTCGGCGCGGGCGACGACGTCGTCGGCGTGACGTTCGAGTGCGACTTCCCGCCTGAGGTGCGCACCCGGCGCATCGTGTCGACCAGCACGCTTCCGGAGGGCCTCGGGCCGGCGGAGATCGACCGGCTGGTGGCCCGGCGCATGGCCGCCGGCGAGGACCTGTACCACCTCGACGAGGGCGCGCTGGCCGGGCTCGACGCCGACCTGGTCGTCACCCAGGACCTCTGCGCGGTGTGCGCCGTCGACGTCACCGAGGTACGCGACGCCCTGGCCCACCTGCGTTGCACCGCGGACGTGCTCACCATCGACCCGCGGGATTTCGGTGAGGTGCTCGGGTCCATCCGCCTGCTGGGCGACGCCGTGGGAGCGCGAACCCGGGCGGACGCGCTGGTCGACGAGCTGACCGGCCGCATCGACGTCGTGCGGTCGAAGGTCGCGCACCGCGCCCCGGTGCCCGCCCTCGTGCTGGAGTGGACCGACCCGCCGTTCGCCCCGGGGCACTGGGTCCCGGACATGGTGACGGCGGCGGGCGGCACGCCGGTGCTGGGCGTGGCGGGCGAACGCTCCTACCGCCTCGATCCTGGCGTGCTCGCGGCCTGCGGCGCCGATGTCGTCGTCTGCGCACCGTGCGGGTTCGGCCTGGACGAGTCCGCGCGGCTCGCAGCCGAGCTGGTCCGGGGCGGCGGCCTGCCGGACGTGCCGGTCTGGGCGGTCGACGCCAACGCCTCCTTCGCCCGGCCCGGCCCGCGCCTGGTCGACGGCGTCGAGGCGCTGGCTGCGATCCTGCACCCCGACGCGGCGGGCGAGCCCGACCCGGCGCTCGCGCGGCGGATCGCCTGAGCGGTCAGGCGGCGGCGCGCAGGATGTCGAGGGCGCGGTCGGCGTGCTTCTCCATGGCCAGCTCGCTGCGGACGACCCCGAGCACGCGCGAGTCGGTGTCGATGACGAACGTGTGCCGCTTCACCGGGAGCCCGCCGATGCGCCGGTTGACGCCGAACCGCGCGGCCACCGTCCGCTCAGGATCGCTGAGCAGCGGGAAGCCGAGGTCGTTGCCGGTGTCGAAGGCCTGCTGCCGCTCGACGGCGTCAGCGCTGATGCCGACGGGCTGCGCCCCGGCGACGGAGAACTCTGCCGCGAGGTCGCGGAAGTGGCAGGCCTCGGCCGTGCAGCCGCGGCTCATGGCGGCGGGATAGAAGAACAGCACCACCGGGCCGCTGGTGAGCAGCTCGCTGAGCCGGCGCGGGGTGCCGGACTGGTCCGGCAGGACGAAGTCGTCGACGGTGTCACCGGCATCCATCCCTCCATCCTGCCACCGGGGCGCCGTCAGCCCGTGAGCGCCGCCACGGCCAGCAGGACCAGCGACACTGCCAGCACCGCGATGCGCGCCGCCGCGGGTCTCACCGTCAGCCCGCCCGGCGCCACGGCCCGCCGCGCCTCCCACCGCTGCCGCACCGCCAGCAGCGCCGGCGCCGGCCGCTGCCCGGCCCGCGCGACGGCGTCGCGCTCCAGCACCCCGCCGGCGGTGACGTGCCGGTCGTACAGCGCCGACATCGACGCCGGCCCGGGAGCGGCGGCCGCATGCCACGTGACGTCGCCGGCGCGCAGCCACAGCGACCAGCCGAAGCCGGCCTCGTCGAGCGCCGCCCAGCCGGCTCGCACGTCGCGCAGCGGATTGCGGACGGTGACGGCGTCGTCGTCGAGGATCACGGCGGGCCGCCAGCAGAGCACCCAGAGCAGCCCGCTCGCCCCCGCGGCGAACAGCAGGCCGGCGCCACCGGGCGGCCGGGCGGCGGCCAGCCAGCCGAGGGCCGCGAGCCAGCCCAAGGCCGCCACGGCCCGGCCGAGCGCGTGTCGCAGCACCACCGGTTCGGAGGCCGCTGTCATCGGACGATGGTGGCACAGTGGTCATGCAACCGTTGAGTGCCGCCGATGCGTCATCCTGCTAGGCGGGCTCGACGGTGACGGGGAGGCGGTTCGGCATGCGGGTGCGGTTCATCGCGGCGCTCGCCCTCGTGCTGGCCGCGTGCGGCTCCGGCGCGAGTCCCGTCTCCCACACCGCGCCGGCCGCCAAGACCGGCGGTGAGCGGGCAGTCGCGCGTGCGTGCGACCTGCTCGACCCGGCGGAGGTCAGCGACATCTACGGTGGCGGTGAGGTGCACCTCACCGACTACGCCGGCCCGGTCGGCGACCCGTCCTTCGACAGCTGCCTCATCACCGTCGACCACGGCACCACCACCCGCCCGCCGCGCCCGTTCCCGCTGCAGGTGTCCATGGACCCGGTGACGCCCGCGGATCACCTCGAGATGCTCGAGGACCACGCCGACGACGACCTCGGGCCGACCAGTGAGGTGCACGGGCTCGGCGACGCCGCGTACTTCGTCACGCCCGGGTTCCTGCAGGTCTACGCGGAAGGCCGCGTGCTGCGCATCCACGGCGGCGGCGACGAGAACGCCATCAGCCTCGCCGCACTCGTCGTCCCGCGGCTGGCCCAGCTGCCGCCGGGGGCCGAGCCCGGCACCCAGCCCGCCTGCGACGCCGTCACCCCCCAGGCCGAGGCCGTGCTGGGCGAGCCGGCCACCGTCCGCCGCGACCCGCTCACCCGCGACGAGCTGCGCTGCGAGTGGCGGGCGGGCGAGACCGTCCTGACGGCGACGGTGCGCGGGCACGGCGACGAGATGGGCCGGGTGTGGGCCATGGACCGGCCGGGCGCCGAGGTGGTGCACATCGGCGGGCTGCGCGACAACGGCGTGTACCTGCCGAGCGGCCGGGTCTACTTCTGGATGGGCCACCGGCAGGTCGGCATGTACCTCCTGCACGTTCCGCACGACCCCGAGCGCGACCGCGACTACCTCGTCGCGCTGGCCGACGCGTTCGCGCCGTCGCTGCTGGACGTCGCGCCGCGGGTCGGCCCGGCGCCCGCGCACTGACGGCGGACGCCGGCTCCTGGCGAGCTGCTCACCACTGGGCGTGCACCAGCGGGCGGATGCGCTCGTCGTAGATGCGCCCGATGGCGGCCGAGGTCGCCCCGTCGAGCGGCGCCAGGCCGGCCGCGGCCGCGTTGGCCCGGGCCTGCTCCGGGTTGCGTGCGCCCGGGATGACCACGGAGACGTCCGGCTGGTCGATGATCCAGCGCAGCGCCAGCTGGGCGGTGCTGGCGCCCGGCGGCGTGAGTGCGGCGATCTCGCGCGCGGCCTCGACCCCGGCCTCGAACGGGACGCCCGCGAACGTCTCGCCGACGTCGAACGCCTCGCCGGCGCGGTTGAATGTGCGGTGGTCGTTCGGCCCGAACGTCGTGGACGCGTCGTAGCGGCCGGACAGCAGGCCGCTGGCCAGCGGGACCCGGGCGATGATGCCCACCCCGGCCGCCGCGGCCGCCGGCAGCACCTGGTCCAGCGGCTTCTGCCGGAAGCAGTTGAGGATGATCTGGATGCTGGCCACGCCCGGCCGGCGGATGGCCGCCAGCGCCTCGTCGCAGGTCTCGACGCTGACGGCGTAGGCCTGGATGCGCTTCTCCTCGACCAGCGTGTCCAGTGCGTCGAAGACGGCGTCGCGCGAGTACACCTCGGTGGGCGGGCAGTGCAGCTGCACCAGGTCGAGGGTGTCGACTCCGAGGTTCTCGCGGCTGCGGTCGTTCCACGCGCGGAAGGCGTCAAGCGTGTACGCGCCCGGCACGTGCGGATTCGCCCGGCGGCCCATCTTGGTGGCCACCGTCAGCCCGGCGCCGGGCCGGCGCCGCAGCAGCTCGCCGACGAACCGCTCGCTGCGGCCGTCGCCGTAGACGTCAGCGGTGTCGATGAACGTCACGCCCGCGTCGACCGCGGCCTCGAGCGCGGCCATCGCGGCGTCCTCGTCGACCGTGCCCCAGTCGGCGCCGATCTGCCACGCGCCGAACCCGATGACCCCGACCTGCCGGCCGGTCCGCCCCAACTGTCGCGTCTCCACGAGATCGGACCCTAGCCGGTGACCGATCCCCGTCAGCGCGGCAGGTTGGCCTCGATGGCGGCGACCAGCTCGCCGGACTCCGGCTGCACGCCCGGGCGGAACCGGCCGAGCACGGCGCCGTCGGCGGACACCAGGAACTTCTCGAAGTTCCACTGGACGTCGCCGGCCTCACCACCGGCGTCGGCGACCTGCGTCAGCTCCGCGTAGAGAGGCTGCTGCGACGCGCCGTTGACGTCGGCCTTCTCGAACAGCGGGAACGTCACGCCGTACGTCGTGGAGCAGAACTCCTGGATCTCGTCGGCGGTGCCGGGCTCCTGGCCGCCGAACTGGTTGCACGGGAAGCCGAGCACCGTGAACCCACGGCCGGCGTAGCGCTCGTGCAGCCGCTCGAGGCCTTCGTACTGCGGGGTCAGGCCGCACCTCGAGGCGACGTTGACGAGCAGCAGCAGGTTGCCCTTGTGGTCGCCCAGCGAGGCCTCGGCTCCGTCAATGGTGTGCAGTGCAATGTCGTACAGGCTGGTCAACGCGGGCTCCTCGGGCCTGGCTGCTGTCGTCCCCTCGAAGGAAGCCTAGGCTCACGGGATGGAGATCCGGGAGGCGCGGGACGAGGACTGGCCGGCCGTCTGGCCGATCCTGCGGGACATCGTCGCGGCGGGCGAGACGTACACGCTGCCGCGCGATCTCGACGCCGAGACGGCGCGGCGCATCTGGCTGCTGGCGCCGCCGGACCGGACGGTCGTCGCGGTCGACGGCGACGGCACCGTGCTCGGCTCGGCGAAGATGAACCGGAACCACCTGGGCCCGGCCGACCACATCGCCAGCGCGAGCTTCATCGTCGCGCCGGAACGCTCCGGGCAAGGCGTCGGACGAGCGCTGGGCCGGTACGTCCTCGACTGGGCGCGCACAGCCGGATACCGCGCGATGCAGTTCAACGCGGTGGTCGAGACGAACACCCGAGCGATCGCCCTGTGGCGATCGCTCGGGTTCGAGGTCATCGGGACGTTGCCGGAGGCGTTCCGGCACCCTCACCGGGGCTACGTCGGGCTGCACATCATGTACCGCCGCCTGTAGCCCCGGCCGGTCGTCGTGGGTCCCTACCAGTAGTGCCGGCGTCCGGCCAGCGGCCGGCCGGCGGCTCCCGCGATGTACAGCACTGCGCCGACGACCAGCAGGATGATGCCGATGGTCGTCAGGATGCCCACACCCGCGAACAACCCGATCAGCAGTAGAACGACACCCAGGATGATCATCCCAGCTCCTTCGTCCCCGTCAGTGGACTTTCGTGACGCACCGGGACTTACCCGGCGCATCACCGTCCAATCGGGCCAAAGACCTAGGAGCTCGAGCGGAGATCGCGCCGGCGCAGGTCGCTGAGCCAGGCGTCGACCCGCGCGGTGTCGGGACCGGGCGGCAGGAACGACGTCGCCGCGACGTCGTCGAGCTGCTGCTGCAGCTCGAGCCGGTACGAGTCGACCTGGTCCCAGGGCAGCGCACCGGCGCGCACCGATGCCAGCCGCTCCTGGTGCTCGGGCGACGGCGTGCCGGTGTCGCCCGTGCGCAGCAGCGCGAGGCCGTCGACCAGCAGCCGCAGCAGGTCGGCCGCGCCGGTGTGCCGCGGCTCGCCCTGCACATGCTCGTCGTCGAACCGCTTGAACTCCGCCAGCACGTGGTCGGCGTAGGCCGCGGAGATGGTCTGGGACAGGAACGCCGGGCGCAGGTCGAGCAGTTCGCGGCCGGTCTCGCTCACCCAGATGGGCCGGGCCGACCACAGCAGCTCGAGGCAGCCGGGGTCGGCGTCGAGGGCCAGCCGGCAGAAGTGCTCGACCTCCCACGACAGCCACGACGGCGTCGGCCCGGCGAGCTGCTCGGGCGGCTTGCGCAGCGACCAGAACGCGGCCGTAGGCGCCTGGAAGACGCCGCGCACGTTCAGTGGCTCGCCGGGCTCGCCGGGCGGCCGGCCCACCGCGGCGGCGTAGAGCGTGCGGTTGGTGACCAGGTCGCGCGCGCCGCCGGAGCGCACCGGCTCGGGCAGCCGGGAGAGCGGGTCGGCGAGCGTGGTGAGCTGGTCCGGGTCGGCCTCGACCAAGTGGCCGTCGACGAGCGCGACGGTGTACGTGCCGTCGGCCTCGCGGACGATGCGTCCGGCGAGACCACGGCCGGAGCCCGGCGCGGCGGCGTCGGCCGGCGTGCCGTGCACGACGACCTGCGTACCGAGTGGGACTCGCGTGGGGGCGCTCAGGCGAGGCATGGGGCCATTCTCGCGCGTCGTCGCAGGTCCCACCCGGCGATCCACCGGGTTTCAACCGTTTGGACCTGATCCTGCGCCGGCCGGCAGGGGTGCGGCGTCGAGGGCAGACGTCTGACGGCGAACGTTCCGCGACCCCTGCTCGACGGGTCGGTGAATCCTCGATACGTCCCTTCTGCGGCGTCGTGTCCGGTTCCTACGGTGATCTCCGACCATCGACCGGGCAGAGATCACGGAGGCCGGCATGCGCGACGCTGCCACGACGGAGAACGACGGGACGGTCTCGCGCCGGACCCTGCTGGCGACGGCCGGTGGTGCGGCCGCCGCGGGGCTCGCCCTCCCGCTCGTCCAGGCGGTGCCCGCCGCCGCCGTCCCGGCCCGGTCGATGCGCCCGGTGAGCATGGCGATGCACATCCACGGCTCCTTCAGCGAGGGCCCGGCCAGCTACGAGACCCACCTGCGCCAGGCGCGGCTGAACGCCGTCGACGTCATCTGGTGGACCGACCACGAGTTCCGGGTCGGCGCCCACGACCACCGCCGCGAGGTCCGCTTCGAGGGCCTGCGCGAGGTCGTCAACACCATGGAGTGGACCTGGACCCGCGCGACCGAGGGTGCCGTGACCAGCGGCACGGCCGAGTTCGTCGACGACCCGCACTCGCCGGACGAGCCCGGCAAGGCCATGCGCCTGACGGCGACCGGCACCGGCTGGGGCATCCTCTGGTACTCCGCGGCGTCGTGGAACCAGACCTACACCGGCTCGCTCGCCGACACCACGATCCAGCTGGACGTGCTGGCCGAGCAGACCGGCCCGGGCCGCGAGCTGGTCGTCGAGATCAACAGCTCCTACCACCCGGCGCGCGGCGGCCGCGCGGCCGGGCGATACCTGCTGCAGTACCGCATCGGCGGCAGCACCTCCGGCGAGATCGTCCGCCGCGCCGAGGGCCTGCGCGGCCATGTCGAGATCCCGGCACCGCAGGGCCGGTGGCAGCGGGTCACGTTCCGCCCGGTCGACGACCTGCAGGCGATCTGGCCGGACCTGGTGGCATCGGACAACTCGATGCACCAGCTGCGCCTCGGCGTCCGGGTCGCGGGCGAGGCACCGACGCGAGCGGTCGTGGACCGGCTGCGCATCGACTACGGCCGCCGCAACCTCGCCACGGGCGCCGATCTGCGGCGCGAGGTCCTCGCCCGCTATGCCGACGAGTTCCCGGACGTCGTCCACTACGAGGCGTGGGAGGTGTCGCTGGTGCGGCACCTCAACTGGATCGGCGGCGACTTGGCGATGCCCGCGCTGCCCAGCCCGCCGCGGCGGAACAACGACCCGGACCTGACCGCCGAGATGATCGAGTTCATGCACGCCCACGGCGCGCTGGCCCAGTGGAACCATCCGCTGGACGTCGCGACGCCGGAGGAGCTGGTACGTCTGATGATCGAGCGCAACTGCCTCGGCGCGGACCTCATGGAGATCGGCCGCACCCCGTTCGAGGACCTGCGGCGCGTGTTCGACGCCGCGGCCCGCAACGCACTGTTCATCACCGGGGTCGGCGTCAGCGACGACCACGGCGGGCAGAACTGGGCCGGACTCGCCGACAACAACATCACCTACGTGTGGGCCGCGTCGACGGCCATGAACGACCTGGTCGACGCGCTGCGGGCCGGGCGCGCATGGTGGGTCGACCCGGTCCGCTGGCGTGGCGCGATGGACATCGAGGTGGCCGGCCGCCGCGTGCTCGGCTCGGCGCTGGTGACCCGGGCGGCCCGGCTGAACGTGCGGCTGACGGCGACCGGCCTGCCCGCGGGCGGCGCGCTGCACATCGTCGAGAGCCCGGTCGACTACCCCGGCGTGGCCGACCCGTCGCCGGCCACGACCAGCACGGTCGTGCCGGCCGGGGAGCTGGAGGACGGCCGGGTCGACCACCTCGTGGTGCCCGGCGACGGTGCCTTCGTGCGACTGCAGGCCCGCGACGCGCAGGACCGCGTCATCGGCGAGAGCAACCCGTTCTGGATCCTGCGCGACGAACCCCCGCACGGCATCCCCGCGGCCCGCCGGCTGCGCGGCTGAGAGAGGACACCGCCCCCATGGAGCAGCAGCTCACCCGCCGCCGGATCCTCCAGCTCGGCGGCGCGACCGCCGCCGCCCTGGCCGGCACCGCCGCCACGGGCCGGATCGCCTGGGCCTCGCCGACCCCCGCCTCGGCCAAGCTGAGCGACGGCGTCTTCACGCTCGGCGTCGCCTCCGGCGACCCGCTGCACGACCGCGTCGTCATCTGGACCCGGCTGGCCGCCGACCCGGTGGCGCTCGACGGCGCCGGCGGCATGCCCGCGCGGCCGGTCGCGGTGTCATGGGAGGTCGCGCACGACGAACAGTTCTCCCGGCTGGTCCGCCGCGGCATGACGATGGCCCGCCAGGAGGACGCGCACAGCGTGCACATCGACGTCGCCGGGCTGGAGCCGGACCGCTGGTACTTCTACCGGTTCCGCGCGGAGGGCCAGCTCAGCCCCGTCGGCCGCACCCGTACCGCACCGGCGCCGGGCACGCTGCCGTCGTCGTGGCGCTTCGCCATCGCCAGCTGCCAGAACTACACGGCCGGCTACTACACCGCCTACCAGGACATGCTGGCCGGCGACCCGGACATCGTGTTCCATCTCGGCGACTACATCTACGAGGGCGGCGGCCAGGGCAATCTCGGCCGCGGCCACCTGCCCGACGCCAAGCTGGCCACGCTGGCCGACTACCGCGTCCGGCTCGGGCAGTACCACAGCGACCCGGACCTGCAGGCGATCCACGCGGCCGTCCCGTTCGGCATCACCTGGGACGACCACGAGCTGGAGAACAACTGGGCCGGCGACGACGCCGACCCGGACCGCCCGGCCGGCGAGTTCGCCGCCCTGAAGGTCGCCTCGTTCCAGGCGTACTGGGAGCACATGCCGTTCCGCGCCGCGCAACGCCCGGACGGCCCGAGCATCCAGCTCTACCGCCGGCTGCAGTGGGGCGACCTGGCGACGATCAACATCCTCGACACCCGGCAGTACCGCTCCGACCACGTCGCCGACATCGAGGCCGACGGGCCCGAGGCGTGGGAGCCCGGCCGCACCATCCTCGGCGCGGAGCAGACCCGGTGGCTGCTCGACGGGCTCGACGGCAGCACGAGCAGGTGGAACGTGCTGGCCCAGCAGGTGCCGTTCTTCGAGGACCCCGACGTGGGCGCGGAGAACGACAAGTGGGACGGCTACCGCGTCTCGCGTCAGCAGGTGCTCGAGGCGATGGCGTCGGGCCGGCCGCGCAACCCGATCGTGCTCTCCGGCGACATCCACGCCAACCGGGCGGCCGACCTCAAGCTCGACTTCGACGACCCCTCGTCGCCGACGGTCGGCGTCGAGTTCACCGGCACCTCGATCACCAGCGGCGGGCAGGTCGCGGGTTCCGTCCGGCACGACCCGGACCCCGAGAACCCGCACTTCCGGATGGCCGGCGCCGGCCGCGGCCACGTGCTGATCACCGTCACGCCGGAGCTGGCGCGGGCCGACTACCGAGTGGTCGACACGGTCCGGGCGCGCACGTCCGCGGCGCGCACCGTCACGTCGTATGTCGTCGAGGACGGCGTGCCCGGGCTGTCGCGCGCCTGACGCCGTCGTCGTCAGGCGGAGCGGAGGAACCGCTCGCCGAGCCGCTGGAGGTGGTCGCGCAGCTCGGCCGGCGCGACGACGTCGAACTCGGCGCCGACCGCCCCCAGCGCGAACGCCGGCCAGTCCAGCGTGTCGACGTTCATGGTGAGGCGGCAGGAGCCGTCGCCCGTGGGCTCGACCGTCCCCCAGTCCCAGACCTGCTGCTTCACCTGGGCCGCCGGCGCCCGCACGTCGACGACCACCTGGTAGCGGGTCGGGATGGCGGCCAGCCGCTCGTCCACGAACGTCGCGGCGTCCTCGGCCGGCAGCTCGCGCGGGCGGAACCGCTGCCCGGTCGTCGCCGGATCGGACAGCCGGTCGACGCGGAAGGTGCGCCAGTCGTGCCGCTCGACGTCCCACGCGACGAGGTACCAGCGGCGCCCGCGGGACACGAGGCGGTACGGCTCGACCAGCCGGCCGGTGTCGTCGCCGTCGCGGGAGCGGTACCGGAACCGCAGCCGCTCGTCGTCGCGGCAGGCCTGTGCGATGACGGTGAGCGCGGCGGAGTCGACCCGCGGCCCGCCGCCCGCGATGGACGGGACGGTGTAGGTGTGCAGCGCGTCGACCCGGCGGCGCAGCCGCGGCGGCAGCACCTGGACCACCTTGGTGAGCGCCCGCACCGACGTCTCCTCGATGCCGGCGACGGCGCCGCCCGCGGCCGTGCGCAGGCTGACCGCGATGGCCACGGCCTCCTCGTCGTCGAGCAGCAGGGGCGGTAGCGCGGCGCCGGCCTGCAGCTGGTAGCCGCCGGCCACCCCGCGGGCGGCGTCGACGGGGTAGCCGAGCGCGCGCAGCCGGTCGACGTCGCGGCGCAGCGTGCGCGGGCTGACGCCGAGCCGGTCGGCCAGCTCCTCCCCCGGCCAGTACCGATGCGTCTGCAGCAGGGACAGCAGCCGGAGCATCCGGGCACTCGTGTTCGCCATGTCTCCAGAGTCCTCGCAATTGAGGTCAGAAAATGACCGGAATGGATTCTAGCGTGGTTCACATGAACGCCACCATGATCCAGACCACCGGTCTGACCAGGCACTTCACCGTCAAGGGGCAGCGGGCCCGCGCACCGCGAGCAGCCCGCTTTTCGAAGAACATCGTCGAAGCCGTCCGCGGGCTCGACCTGCGCGTCGACGAGGGCGAGCTGGTCGCCCTGCTGGGACCGAACGGCGCCGGGAAGTCGACGACGCTGCGCATGCTGACGACGCTGATCCCGCCGACCTCCGGCACCGCCGTGGTCGCCGGCCACGACGTGGTCGCCGAGCAGCGCGAGGTCCGCCGGGTCATCGGCTACATCGGCCAGGGCAACGGCGCGGCGCTCAGCCAGCGCGGCCGCGACGAGCTGGTCAGCCAGGGCCGCGCCTATGGCATGAGCGTCCGCGACTCGAAGGCGCGCGCGGCCGAGCTGATCGCCTCGCTGGACCTGGCCGCCGTCGCCGACCGGCCGACGTCGTCGCTGTCCGGCGGGCAGAAGCGGCGTCTCGACATCGCGATGGGCCTCATCCACGCCCCACGGCTGCTGTTCCTCGACGAGCCGTCGACCGGCCTGGACCCGCAGAACCGGGCCAACCTGCAGGAGCACATCCTCAAGCTGCGCGCCGAGCACGGGACGACGATCGTGCTGACGACCCATTACCTCGACGAGGCCGACGCGATGGCCGAGAGGGTCATCGTCATCGACCACGGCGCCGTCATCGCCGACGACACCCCGGCCCGGCTCAAGGCCGACCACGCGGGCGACCGGATCACGCTCGGCTTCGGGTCGGCGTCCGACGCGGCGCGTGCGGCCGCGCGGCTCGGCGGGCTGGACGGCGCCGTCGTCAGCACCGGCGGCGTCGAGGTCGAGGTCCGCGCCCAGGGCGGACCACGGCTGGTCCCGGGGATCCTCCGCGGCCTCGACGCCGCCGGGATCGCCGTCGAGTCCACCGCCGTCAGCCGTCCCACCTTGGACGACGTGTTCCTCAACCTCACCGGCCGCAGCCTGCGCGAGGGCGTCGTCTCCCTGTCGAACGAGGAGGTCGCAGCATGAGCAGCACGACACTGGTCACCGACACCGTCACCGTCTTCAGCCGCGAGCTGCGGCCCGTCCTGCGCGACCCGTTCTCCGTCGTGTTCAGCATGATCCAGCCGCTGGTCTTCCTCGGGCTGTTCACGCCGCTCCTCCCCGAGGTCGAGGGCGGGTCCGCGCTGCAGTGGTTCGTCCCCGGCATCGTGGTGATGTCGTGCCTGTTCAGCACCTCGTTCACCGGGTCGAACCTGCTGTTCGAGATCCAGACCGGGGCGCACGAGCGGATGCTGGTCACGCCGCTGCGGCGGCCGGCGTTGATCGTCGGGCGGGCGCTCAAGGAGATCGTCCCGATGATCGTGCAGACGGCGATCATCGTCGCGGTCTGCACCCCGTTCGGCTTCGACCTGCACCTCGGCGGTGTCGTGGTCGGCGTGCTGATCCTGGCGGTCATGGCCGTGGGGCTGGGCGCGCTGTCGTACACGCTGGCGCTGGCGTCGAAGAACACCGAGTGGCTGTTCTGGACCGTGCAGCAGACGGTGCTGTTCCCGCTGCTGCTCCTGGCCGGCATCCTCCTGCCCGTCGACGACGGTCCCGGCTGGCTGCGGGCGCTGTCCAGCGCCAACCCGCTGACCTACGTCGTCGACGCCCAGCGGGCCCTCTTCAACGGCGAGTTCCCCGCGTCGACCGTCCTGGCCGCCGTCGTGGCGTCGGTGGCCGTCGCGGCCCTCGGCCTGGCGGTGGGCACCCGGGCGATGCGCCGATCGTCCTGAGGCGCCCTACTCCGGTGGTCGTGTTCCCTGGCGGCGTTGCAGCGACCGTCGGGGAACACGATCGCGTGAGCGACCGGCTGATAGACAAGGGGCCATGGGTGAGCTGACCATCGAGCTGCTGGCACCGGGCGCGGCGGACGACGCCGCGCTGGTGGAGCGCCTGACCGCCCTGGTCAACGAGGTCTATGCGGCGTCCGAGGCCGGACTGTGGAACGACGGCGCCAGCCGCACGTCCGCGGCCGAGATCGCGCGGTTCGTGCGGGCCGGAGAGATCGCCGTCGCCCGCAGCGAGGGCCGGACCATCGGGTGCGCACGGATCCAGCGCTGGGACGACAGCACCGGTGAGTTCGGCATGCTCGCCGCCGACCCCGATCACCGGGGCGGCGGCGTGGGACGGGCGCTGGTCGACTTCGCCGAGCAGCACAGCAGGGACGAGGGCCGCACGACCATGCGGCTCGAGCTGCTCGTGCCGCGCACGTGGACGCACCCGGCGAAGGCGTTCCTCGCGCAGTGGTACGAGCGCCGCGGGTACCGCGTGGTGCGCCGCGGGACCATCGACGAGGACCATCCGCATCTGGCGCCGCTGCTCGCGACGCCGTGCGACTTCCTCATCTGGCACAAGCCCCTCTAGGCGGTCTTCTGGAACACCAGGCAGTAGTCGCCGGTGAGCCACTCCGGCTGCTCGTCCCAGCACAGGAACGTCTCTTGCCGGAACGTCAGCTGCCGGCCGACGATCTTCCCGATGTCCCAGGCGAGGGTGGTCGCGACGCCGTCGTCGATCATGTTGCCGACGTTGAGGACGAGGTGCCCCCAGGGCCGCAGCAGGCCGGCCACCTGGCCGAAGATGCCCTCCAGCTCGGACAGGTACGTCGCGTAGTCGCCGTCGAGGGTCTCGTAGGCGTTGAGCGGGTTCTCCGGGTGGTTCATCAGCGTCATGTACGGCGGTGACGTCAGGCACAGGTCGATGGGCCGATCGACCAGCGCCGCGACCTTGCGAGCGTCGCCGGTGATGACCTCGCCTCGGCCGCCCAGCCGGCGCCGCACCATGTCAGCGCGCTCGGGCAGCAGCTCCAGGCCCAGCCCCGAGCGGCCCATGCGCTCGGCCACGACCAGCGTGGTGCCGAAGCCGGTGAACGGGTCCAGGACCACCTGCCCGGGCAGGGAGTACTCGGCGATCACCGTCTCGGCCAGGTTCTCGGTGAAGTGGACGTTCTCGTCGGCCTCGACGTAGCGCTCGTTGACGAGATCGTCCATCCACTGTTGCAGCCAGGGCCTCATGCGACCATCTTGCCGACCCGGCCGCCGACGCGCTGCCCGGACCCGGGCCGTACGCTGCTCGCTGTGATCGCGGAACGGACGAACTGGGCGGGCAACCTCACGTATGCCGCCGCACGGGTGCACACCCCGTCGTCGGTGCAGGAGCTGCAGGACCTCGTCGCACAGAGCGACCGCATCAGGGCGCTGGGCAGCCGGCACTCGTTCAGCGACGTCGCCGACACGACGGCCGAGCTGGTGTCGCTGGCCGGTCTGCCCTCGCGCATCGAGGTCGACCGCGCGCACCGGACCGTCACCGTCGCCGCCGGCCTGCGCTACGGCGACCTCGCCACCCAGCTGCAGCGCAAGGGCTGGGCGCTGCACAACCTCGGCTCGCTGCCGCACATCTCGGTGGCCGGGGCGGTCGCGACGGCCACGCACGGGTCCGGCGACGCCAACGGCAACCTCGCGACGGCGGTGTCCGCGGTGCAGCTGGTGGGCGGCGACGGCGAGCTGGTGACCCTGCGCCGCGGCGAGCCGGACTTCGACGGCGCCGTCGTGGCGCTGGGCGCGCTGGGCGTCGTCGTGTCGCTCACGCTCGACCTCGAGCCGGCGTTCGACGTACGGCAGGTGGTCTACGACGACCTCGCGCTGAGCACGGCCGCGGAGCGGTTCGACGACATCTTCGCCACCGCCTACAGCGTCAGCATCTTCACCGACTGGGCCAGCGGGACGGCGCTCAGCTGGGTCAAGCACCGGGTGACCGACGGCGACGACTGGACGCCGGACCCGATCTGGATGGGCGCCCGGCTGGCCGACGGCCCGCGCCACCCCGTCCCGGGCATGCCGGCCGAGTTCTGCACAGAGCAGCAGGGCGTGGCCGGGCCCTGGTACGACCGGCTGCCGCACTTCCGGCTCGAGTTCACCCCCAGCAGCGGCGAGGAGCTGCAGTCGGAGTACCTCGTGCCGCGCGAACACGCGGTCGAGGCGTTCGGCGCCGTCGCGAAGCTGGCCGACCGCATCGCGCCGGTGCTGCACATCTCCGAGATCCGCACCGTCGCCGCCGACGACCTCTGGCTCAGCTCGTCCTATGGGCGTGATGTCGCCGGCTTCCACTTCACCTGGAAGAAGGATCCCGGCGGCGTCCGGCCGGTGATGGCCGAGATCGAGCGCGCGCTGGCGCCGTACGACGCCCGCCCGCACTGGGGCAAGCTGTTCACCGTCGATCCCGCGGAGGTCCGCGAGCGCTACCCGCGGCTGGCCGACTTCCGCCGGCTGCGCGCCGACTACGACCCCGACGCCACGTTCGGCAACGACTTCCTCGACCGCTACGTCGGCTGACGCGGCCGGTCGCGGAACCGGCGGGACCCGGCCGCCGTCGAATCGGGCATGAGGCGGTGGTTTGCCGGCCTTGTCTCTTTGGGCATGCTCGCCGGTTGCTCGTTCGGTTCGGACGGTTCGGATCGTCCGGATGAAGAAGACGGCCCGATCGCCGTCATGGGACTGACGTCCTTCGATGCGTGTGAGGGCGTCCTGGAGCACCTGAAGACCGAGGCGCACGACCGCGTCGGGCCGTACGGGCTCGGCAACGGCGACCCTTGGGGGTACGCCATGGGCGGCACCTTCGCCATGGAGGACAGCGCCGCGGCCGCCCTCCCGCAGGCGGCCGACGGTGCCGAGGGCGGCGCCGCGCGGCAGCCGCACTCGACCACGAACGTGCAGGAGGCGGGCGTCGACGAGCCCGACATCGCCAAGACCGACGGCCGGGTGCTGGTCACGACCGCCGGCGGCGACCTGCGCATCATCGACGTCACGGGCGACGCCCCGCGCGAGGTCGGCCGGCTGGCGCTGGCCGAGCCCGTCCCGCAGCAGCCGTCGAAGCCCGGCCAGCCCGAGCCGTTCGTCGCGCCCGACCACAGCTACGTCGACGCGTCGGTGTTCCTGGCCGGCGACCGCGCCGTCGTCCTGGTCCGGCAGAACGCCTGGATCGCCTACGACATGGCCGGCACCACGTACCCCGCCGGGGGCGCGCCGCCCATGACGACCACGGTGCTGCTGGTCGACCTCTCCGACCCGGCCGAGCCGGCGGTCGAGTCGAAGCTCGTCGTCGACGGCGACTACGTCGACGCGCGCATGGTCGACGACACGGTCCGGCTGGTCGTCAGCTCGCACCCGACGCTGCAGTTCCCCATGACCGAGGAGGACTGGAACCGGCCCGAGGCCGAGCTCACCGAGCGCAACCAGGCCATCGTCGCCGACTCCACCATCGAGGACTGGCTGCCGTCCTACACCTTCACCCAGGGCGACGACGACCCCGTCACCGGGCAGCTGCTCGGCTGCGAGCAGTTGAGCCGGCCCGACGAGTTCGCCGGGTTCACCACGCTCGGCGTGCTCACGTTCGACCCTGCCGAGGGCCTGACCGCCGACGGCGCCGTCGGCGTGCTCACCGACGGCGACACCGTCTATGCCAGCGAGGACCGGCTCTACGTCGCGACCACGCGCTGGGGCGACCCGTTCGCCGTCCTGCCGGACCCCTCCGGACCGGTCCGGCCCGCTCCGGAGGCCACCACCGTCACCACCGGCATCCATGCGTTCGACATCACCGGCAACGTGCCCGCGAAGTACCTCGCGTCCGGCCAGGTCGAGGGCCGCATCATCGGCCGGTACGCCATGTCCGAGCACGAGGGCGTGCTGCGCGTCGCCACGACCCTCGACTCGTGGACCGGCACCACCGACACCAGCGAGAGCGTGCTCTACACGCTCGAGGAGCGCGACGGCGAGCTGGTGCCGCTCGGGCAGGTCGGCGGGCTGGGCAAGGGCGAGCAGATCTACGCCGTCCGCTACTTCGGCGACACCGGCTACGTCGTCACGTTCCGGCAGGTCGACCCGCTCTACGTCCTCGACCTCTCCGACCCCGCGAACCCGGCCGTCACCGGCGAGCTGAAGATCACCGGTTACTCGTCCTACCTGCACGACGGCGGCGACGACCGGCTCATCGGGGTCGGGCAGGAGGCCACCGCCGACGGCAGAAGCGTCGGGGCGCAGGTCTCGCTGTTCGACGTCGGCGACCCCAGCGCGCCCGCGAAGCTCGACGGCCACGTCGTGCCGGACGCGTGGTCGCAGACCGAATGGGACCCGCAGGCGTTCCTGTTCTGGGCCGACACCGACCAGGTGGTCGTGCCGCTCGAGACGATGACGGGCCCCAGCGCGCTCGTCGTCCGGCTCGGCGCCGACACCGTCACCGAGCAGGGTCAGGTCACCCGCACCGAGACGCCGCGCGACGGCTGGGCGCAGCTGCGCCGCAGCATCGTCGTCGGCGACGGCCTCTACACCGTCTGGCAGGACGGCGTGCAGGTCAACGGTCTCGACGACCTCGAGCCGCGCGGCTGGGTGCCGTTCGGCCGGTCCTAGGAGGCGGGGGTCGCGCCGGCCGCCGCCTCGGCGGCGCAGGCCTCCTCCAGCGTGGCGAGGTAGTCGGCGAGCGGCTCCAGCCCGACCTCCGTCCGCCGCTCGTCGACCGTGTCGGGGTCGGCGAGCGGGGCCGGCTGCGGAACGCCGTCGACGCAGCCGATCTGGGTGCCGTAGACCTGCTCGCCACCGGAGTTCAGCGCGACCCGGTCCTCGAGATAGGCCAGCTCGGTCGGGTCGGCCAGCCCGGCCTCGACGGCGGGCCGCATCAGTTCCAGCGCCTCCTGCTGGAACTCGGGGTCGAGGTCGGAGTGCTGGGCGATGACCCAGGCCGCGGTGGCGCCGTCGTCACCGACCAGGTCCGACCCCGGCCAGCCGTGCTCCTCGATGATCTCGCTCAGCCGGTCGGTGCGCTCCTGGTCGTTCCACTCGCCCGTGTACTCGGGCGACCGCTCGGCCTGGTCCTCCTCCATCATCTCCAGCAGCTCGGCGCGCAGCCCCTCGTCCGTCTCGCGCTGCGTCGCCGACGGAGTCGGCGTGTCAGTGGCGGACGGCTCGTCCGAGGAGGCCGAGCAGGCGGTGAGCAGCAGCACCATCACGACGATCGCCGACCGGATCATCGGCACAGTATGGCGACCCCGCCGGCCACGGGGAATGGCGCAGGCGGCCTTGGCAATGAGCGCCTCGACGCGCCGGTGCATGTGGATGCTCATGGCGACGGAGCCCAGCGGTCGGTGTTCGCGCCGCAGAGGACGATGCACGGCAGCTCGCCGGGCAGGCGGCCGGCGAGCCAGGCGGCGAACGGCACGGCGGCGGCCGGCTCGACCAGCAGCCGGAACTCGTCCCAGAGCCGGTCGCGGGCGGCGAGCAGCTCGTCGTCGGTGACCAGCAGCGACACCACCGGGGCCGCCGACAAGATGGCGAACGGCAGGTCGCCCACCCGGGTCGCGCCCAGGGCCGATGCCGCGACGGAGTCGACCGGCGAGTCCACCGGCTCTCCCGCCGCCAGCGCCCGGTGCAGCGCGTCGCAGTGCTCCGGCTCGACGGCGACGATGGTGCGCCCGCCGGCCGCCAGCGCCGTCCCGGCCGCCAGCCCGCCACCGCCCACGGCGATCGCCACCGCGTCGACGTCCGGCGCCTCGGCGACCACCTCGGCCGCGACGGTGCCCTGCCCGGCGATGACGTCGGGGTGGTCGTAGGCGGGCAGGTACCGTGCGCCCGGCTCGGTCGCGGCGTCCGTCGCCGCCGCGGCCGCCTCGGCGTACGTGGTGCCGTGGCGGACGAGCCGGGCGCCGGCCTGCTCGATGCGCCGTGCCTTGCTCTCCGGCACGGTCTCGGGCACGTACACCGTCGCCGGCAGGTCGAGCAGCCCCGCCGCCGTCGCGACGCCGAGTCCGTGGTTGCCGCCCGACGCCGTCACGACGTGGTCCGGCCGGTCGCCGCCGAGCAGCGCCGTCAGCGCGCCGCGGAGCTTGAACGAGCCGCTGAGCTGCAGGTGCTCGAGCTTGAGCACCAACGGCCGGCCGTCGACCTCGGCGCGGAGCAGCGGCGTGTGCCGGATGTAGGGGGCAATGGTGGCCTGGGCCGCGGCCACCGCGGCCGGCCCGGGCAGGCTCGTCGACGTCGTCACCGTTCCACCTTGTGCTCTTCGGGCCCCGATCGCCAAGTCAGCGTGCGGATGTCGCGGACGGCGAACAACGCGGCCGTGCACGCCGTCAGACCGGCCACACAGCCCCACAGCACCGGCTCCGCGCCGATCCGGTCGGCCGCCCGCCCGCCGAGCACGGAGCCCAGCGGCACCAGCACCAGCTCGCCGAGCAGCCCGATCGACGACACCCGGCCGATCAGGTGCCCCGTCTAGGAGAGGTGGGCGGCGAGGTCGCGGAGCGAGGCGATGCGGTCGCGTTCGCCGGCCGGTCCGGTGCCGCGGCGGTCGAGGTGGACGGCGCGCAGCCCGGCCGCGCGGGCGGCGACGACGTCGAGGTCGTGGTCGTCGCCGACGTAGAGGACGGCGGCCGGGTCGAGGCCGAGGGCGGCACACAGACCGGCGTAGGCGCGCGGGTCGGGCTTGGCGCACCCCAGCCCCTCGGCGGTGAGGACCGGGCCGACCCGGCCGGTCAGGCCGATGACGGCGAGCTTGTCGTGCTGCATGTCCTCGGGTCCGTTGGTGAGGATGCCGGTACGCAGACCGGCCGCGGCCACCAGAGCGAGCGCCGCCTCGGCGTCGTCGAAGCGCTGCCAGCCGGAGCGGTAGGCGAGGAAGTAGTCGCCCCACAGCGCGTCGAGCTCGGCCGGCTCCAGCGCCGGCCGGCCGAGCAGGTCGAGCAGCCCGCCGATCCGACGCCGGCGCTGCTCGGCCATGCTGACCAGGCCGGCCCGCCAGGCGCCGAAGTGCAGGTCCTGCAGCTCGAACCAGGCGGCCGTCAGCTCGCTCGTCGCCGGTCCGTGGAAGCCGGCCAGCCAGGTGCCGAAGCCGCGGGTGGCGGAGCCGGAGTGGTCGAAGAGCGTGTCGTCGAGATCGAACACCACCGCCGCGAGCTCAGCCACCCGCTCACCCTACGACGGCACGTCGGCCGCCCGGACCCACAGCCGTTCGCCGTCGTCGAAGCGGTCGGTCGGGCGCAGCCCGGCCCGTTGCGCGACCGCCGCGGACGCCGTGTGGTCGGGGTGCACGTGCGCGACGATGGTCCGCACCCCGCGCCCGTCGAGCCAGCCGACCAGGGCCGCGGCCGCCGCCGTCGCGTACCCCTGGCCCTGGAAGGCCGTGCCGACGACCCAGGCGATCTCGGCCCGCGTGCCGTCGTCGGTGACGGTGGCCTGGACGGTGCCGACGGCTCGGCCGTCGGGCCGGCGCCGGATGATCCAGTTGAGCCACTGCTGCCGGTCGTCGGGCGAGCCGGCCACGAGCCGGGTGTAGCGCGTGCGCAGCTCGGCCAGCGTGGGCGGGGTGCCGCCGATGAACGAGTACAGCGCCGGGTCGGCCAGCACGTCGACCATGTCGGCCGCGTCGTCGACCAGGAGCGGCACGAGCTCGAGCCGGTCGGTCACGACCCTGCCGATGCTCACAGCAGGCTCACCGCGACGGTGGCCGACCGTTCGACGAACGCGCCGTGCGCGTCGGCGGCCGCCTGCAGCCCGGGTGTGACGGCGTCATGGAACGGCTCGTACAGGCCGACGTCGAGCGCGACCTCGCCGGAGCGCAGCGTCCGCTTCCACCGCCCGGCGACCTGGGTGCCGAGCAGCAGCACCCCGTTGGCGGCGGAGTCGAGCCGGGTGCCGGCGACGACGCCGGAGAGGTCGAGCAGGGGCTTGCTCTCGCTGTAGCCGACGAGGTACTCGTCGTACGGCTGCAGCAGGTGGACGGCGGTCTCGTCGACGTGGCTGGGAACGGCGTCGAACGCGCCCGCCGCGCACCAGTAGGTGACGCCGTCGACGTCGATGCTCTCGAGCGCGTCGCCGGCCGCGGCGATACCGGCCTTGAGGTCGGTGAGGGTGAGGCTGGACCACCACGACAGGTCCTTCACGGTGGCCGGGCCGTGGCTGGTGAAGAACCGCGTGGCCAGCCGGGCCAGCGCCTCGTCGCGGTCGAGCGGATCGGCCGCGGGCGCCCGCTCGTCGAGCAGGGCGTAGGTGTGCTGCCTGCCGTGCAGCGGGCCGCTGCAGATGACCTGTTCGAGCTCGGCGTAGATGAGGATGTAGCCGAGCCGGAACCGCTCGGCGACGATGCCGTGCCGCTCGAGCTCGGCCGCGACCTCGGTGCGGGTCAGGTGGTTCCCACCCGACAGGGCCGCCGCGATCAGGTCCGCGGCCCGCCGCAGCAGCGGCTCGTCGAGCTCGCTCTGCCGGTTGTAGTACGCGTTCAGCTGGTGCACCCGCGGCGCCGTCAGCCCGAGCAGCCAGCGGATGTCGGCCGGCGTGACGAAGTGCCAGGTGGGCCGGAGCACGTGCGTCCGGAGCAGCTCGCCGTCGGCGAACGCCTGGTCCAGGCCGGCGTCGGTGACCGTACCGGCGAGCCGCTGGCCCACACCCCACTTCGCCGAGTGGTAGTCCTGCGACTGCACGGCGCCGAACCAGGCGACGACGCCGGCGGGCCCTTCGGCCTCGAGCGGAGCGCCGAGGCCGACCGTGCTCAGCCGCCGGCGCATGAGCTCCGCGTGGTCCACGGGTCAGTCCTGCCGGGCGGCCCAGGCACCCACGACCTCGTCGAGCACCCCCATGGGCAGCGGGCCGTTGCCGAGCACGAGGTCGTGGAAGCCGCGCAGGTCGAACCGGTCGCCCGCGGTGGCCTCGGCGGCAGCCCGGATGCGCTGGATCTCGAGCCGCCCCACCATGTAGGCCAGCGCCTGGCCGGGTGCGGAGATGTACCGGTCGACCTCGGTCTCGATCTCGACCCGGCTGGTCGCGGTGTTGTCGACCATGAAGCCGACGGCCTGCTGCCGGCTCCAGCCCTTGGCGTGCAGCCCGGTGTCGACGACCAGCCGGCAGGCCCGCATGGAGTCCTCGCTGAGCATGCCGAGCCGGGCGACGTCGTCGGAGTAGAGGCCCATCTCGTCGGCCAGCCGCTCGGCATAGAGGCCCCAGCCCTCGTCGAACGCCGTGATGGAGGCGAGCCGGCGCAGCAGCGGGAGGTCGCTGAGCTCTTGGGCGATGGTGAGCTGGAAGTGGTGCCCGGGCACGGCTTCGTGGAACGCGACGGCCTCGGCGCTGTAGCGGTCGCGCTTCTCGGCCTCGTGGGTGTTGGCGAAGTAGGTGCCGGGCCGGCTGCCGTCCATGGCCGGCTGCATGTAGTAGGCGCCCGGCGCGCCGGGTGCCTCGGCGGCCGGGACCGCCTCGACGACGCAGCTCTGCGACGGCAGCCGGCCGAACCACTGGGGCGCCACCTGCTCGGCCCGCTGGATGGCGGCGCGGGCGGCCGCGAGCAGCTCGTCGCCGTCGCGCCAGCGCATGGCGGGGTCGGTGCGCAGCCGCTCGAGGATCTCGGCCTGGTCGCCGGTGCCGAAGACCCTGGCGCCGACCTCGGCGTACTCGTCGGTGAGCCGGGCCAGCACGTCGAGGCCGGTCTGGTGCAGCTCGTCGGGCGTGCGCGTGGTGGTCGTGTGGGCGCGGGTGAGCCGGGCGTAGAACTCGTCGCCACCGGGCAGCCAGCACAGCCCGCCCTTGTCGTCGGGACGGCCGTGCGGGACGACGTGGGCGGCGACCGCGTCGCGGTAGCGGGCGATCGCGGGATGGACGACCTCGGTGAGCAGGCGGTCGCGCTCGGCCCGGAACGCGGCGGTGTCGGTGCCGCTGCCGGCGGCCGGCTCGGGGCGGCGGAGCGGGTCGTCCTGGGGCTTCGCGACGTAGCGGGTGAAGTGCTCGGCGGTGGCCTCGGCCAGCCGGCGCACGGGCAGCCGGCCGGCGGCGATGCCGGCGCGGTGGCGCTCGGCGATGGCGTCGAGCAGGGCCGGCAGCCCGGCCAGCCGGGCGAGGTAGCCGTCGGCGTGCGCGGGCTCGGTGATGCCGATCATGGTCAGCGACGAGAGTGTGGCGCTGGCCGCGGCGAAGAAGGAGTCGGTGACGGTGTACTCGACGCCGCGGGTGGCGATGTGGTCGCTCTCGGACTCGGCCTGCTGCAGGATGACCGCACGCGTGATGCGCTCGCCGTCGTCGAGGCCGGCGGGGTCGACGGCCTCGGCCCGGGCGGCCACGGAGGCCAGCCGGTCGGCGATCGCGGCCTGGCCGGCCTCGGTGTAGTCGGTGAGGCGGTCCTCGCGGTCGCGCAGGCCGAGCAGTGAGGCGTCGACCGGGTAGGCGTCGAACAGGACGTCGATGAGCTCGTCGGCGAGCTGGGCGATGGTCATGCGGAACTCCCACGGGGTCGATGCGTCGGAACGACGCTATCCCGGCGGGCCGACAGCGCGACAACCGTGATCGCCAAGGCCGAGACCAGCGCGGCGCTCACCGTCGCGGCGACGCTGATGCCGTCGGTGAACGCCTCGCGCGCGGCCGCCAGCACGACCTGGTCCTCGACCGACGCGACGGCCGCGCCCAGCGTGTCCGCCCCGGTGTCCGTGCCCCGGAACACCGCCGCCACCACGCTGCCCAGGACGGCGATGCCCAGCGCTCCGCCGAGCTGCGGCGCCATGGACGACAGCGCCGCGGCGGCACCGGCCCGCTCCGGCGGCGCGGCCCCGACCACCTCGTCGGTGGCCAGCGCCATCATCGGGCCGAGTCCCGCCGACACCGTCACCGACCCGGCCACCAGCAGGCCCAGTCCGGAGGTCGCGGTCAGCTGGGTGAGCAGCACGAAACCGGCAGCCGACACCGTCAGGCCGGCGCCGATCACCACACCCGGCCGGAGCCGCCGGGTCAGCCGGGGCGCCAGCAGCGAGCCCACGATCACGCCGAACGCCGACGGCGCCGTCCACAGTCCCGCCTCGAGCGGGTCGAGTCCTTGCACCAACTGCAGGTACTGGGCGAGGTAGTAGTTCGCGCCCCAGAGCACGAAGATGCCGACGGCCAGGGTCGCGACCGCGGCGGCGAACGCCGGTTCCCGGAACAGCCGCACGTCGACGACGGGATCGGCGAGCGACCACTGCCGGCGCACGAACACCGTCCCGACCACCAGCCCGGCGACGGCGGCGCCCGCGGCGGCCGCGCCCACCCCGTCGGCCGCGATCTCCTTCAGTCCCCAGACCAGCGGCAGGACGGCACCGAGCGACAGCACCACGCTGACGACGTCGATCCGCGCGGTTCCAGGGCCGCGGAACTCCGGCAGCAGCACCGGGCCGAGCAGGAGGATCAGCACCATCACCGGCAGGCCGAGCAGGAAGACCGAACCCCACCAGAACCGCTCCAGCAGCGCCCCGCCGACGAGCGGCCCGACCGCCGTGCCGCCGGACACGCTGGCGATGACGATCCCGACGGCGACGGCCCGCTGCCGCGCGTCGCGGAACATCGTCGCCGTCAGCGAGAGCGTCGACGGCATCAGCGTCGCGCCGGCCACGCCGAGCAGCGCCCGCGCGGCGATGAGCAGCTCGGCGGTGGGCGCGTAGGCGGCGAGGACCGAGAGCACGCCGTACGCGCCGGCACCGATCATCAGCAGCCGCCGCCGGCCGATCCGGTCGCCGACGGCGCCCAGCGCCAGCATCGACCCGGCCAGCAGGAACGCGTACACGTCGACGATCCAGAGCAGTTGCGTCCCGGACGGCCGCAGGTCGGCGTCGATGGCCGGCAGCGCGAGGTGGGTGACGGTCAGTTCGAGCGAGGCGAGCAGCGCCACGACGCAGAGGACGGCGAGTCCGGCCCAGGACCGGCGAGCGGGTTCGGTGGTGGTCACGGAGCCAGCGTTCAATCTCAACCATAGTTGAGGTCAAGTCGAACGGCCCGGTTCGGGTATGGAGGCGGCATGAACGGACCCACTGACGACCTTCCCGCCCCGCCGGACGACGCCGACCCGGCCACCGTCGTGGCCGTCGGCGAGCTGACCGAGGCCCTCGAGACGACCGAGGTGGCACGTGGTCACCTGTTCGCGTTCCACCAGCTCACCGGGTCGGCCGACTTCAAGCTCGAGAGTGCCATCGAGAAGCTGGAGGAGGCCGGGCACGGCGAGTTCGCGGCCCGGCTGCGGCGCGAGCTGCTCGGCCGCAACGTCCTGCCGGGCCGGTGGACGTTCCAGGTCGTCGAGGACTACGAGGAGACGTACTACGAGCCGTTCAAGGCGCTCGAGCGGGCCGGCCGCGACCTCGTCGGAGGGCGGCCGCACCTGTACGAGGCCGATCTGAAGCGCCGTCGCCGCAGCGCCGGCGAGCCCGGCCACGAGGCGACCCCCTCCGACCTGTCGTCCGGCTGACGTGCAGACGTTCCTGCCGTACGCGGACTTCCGCGCCAGCGCGACGGTGCTGGACCGGCGCCGGCTCGGCAAGCAGCGGGTCGAGGCACTGCAGGTGCTGCGCGCCCTGATCCGTCCCGGCTACGGCTGGCGGCACCACCCGGCCGCGGCGATGTGGGCCGGCTACGAGGAGGCGCTGACCCGCTACGGCCTCGACGTCTGCGCCGTCTGGCGCTCGCTCGGGCACGGCGACTCGGTCGCGGCGTCGCTGACGGCGGACCTCGCGGCGGCGACGGGGCTGACGGCGGTGCGCGCGCAGCCGAGGCTCACGGCCGACGGCGACGTCCCGCCCTGGCTCGGCGAGGAGGAGTTCCACCGGAGCCACCGGTCGGCGCTGGTGCGCAAGGACCCGGACCACTACGGCCACCTGTTCCCCGGTGTTCCGCCCGATCTCCCCTACGTCTGGCCGGCGTCGGACCGTCCCCGCCGCCTGCCGCTGCCGTGATCATCGGGTCACAGGCGTAACCGCAGCTCCGTGGCCCGCGCCGCCACCGACGCGAGCACCCGCCGCGTCGTCGCCAGCTCGCCGGCGTCGATGCCGCCGTACACCTCGGCGGTGATGGCGGCGACCCCCGCCTGGATCTCATCGAACAGCACCGCACCGTCGACCGTCAGGCCCACCTGCTCGAACCCGTCGTAGCACAGCAACCCCCGCGCCTCGAGGGAGCAGAGCAGCGCCGTCGCCTCGGCCGCGTCGAGGTCAAGCGCCAGGACGACGCCGTCGCGCAGGGCCGGCTGCGACACCCGCTCGACGGAGGTCCCGAGCGTGCGCAGGGCGACCCATTCGGCGAACGTGACGTCCCGCGCGTCGAGCACGACGTCGAGGAGGGAGCGGACGGCCTTGGCGGCGTCGCCGATGTCGACGCCGGGGAGCGGGGTGGTCATGGGGTCCTCCCGGGGTCGGGCGGCGGCGGCGCGTCGAGCAGGACGGTCAGGGCGGCGATGAACTCGCGCGTCTGCTCGCTGCCGGGCCCGCCGAGAGGTTCGGCGAGCTGCTCCTGCAGCGTCATGACGCGAGTGGTGGCGGCCTCGGCGACCTCGGCGCCGCGGTCGGTGAGGGTGAGCCGGACGGCGCGCGAGTCGGCCGGGTCGGTGGTGCGGCGCAGCAGGCCGTTGCCCTCGAGCGTGCGCACCAGCTTGGACACGAAGACCGGGTCGAGGCCCGTGTGGTCGGAGAGCTCGCGCTGGCTGGGCTGCCCGCCGGCCCGGCTGACGCCGTAGAGCGTGGCGAGCACGGAGAACTGCGCCTGGGTGAGCCCGAACGGTGTGAGCGCCCGGTCGAGCAGCGCGCCCCACTTGGTCGCGAGCCGCCACACGAGGTAGCCCGCGGTCGGGTTCTTCTTCATCACCCGAAAAACTGTACGTGGACACTATGTCCACGGCAACCTTTTATTCGGCCGGCCGCGTGAGCGGCGGAGCGCCGGGCCATGGTCCCGCCTGACTCGGCGCCGACGTGATTTCTCGCTCCTGCGAGTGAGGACGCCGCCGCCGGGCCGCCCCGATACTGAGGGCGTGACGCGATTCGACGAGTACGGCGACCGGCTGTCGGCGTGGGCCCGCGGCCTGCCGCCGATCGCCGTCGACACCGTCATCGCGATCCTGTGCGCGCTGTACGTCATCTTCGACGCCGGGGTCGAGGACCGGTTCGTGTGGTGGGTGCCGCTGGGCGCCGCCGCGAACGTGCTCCCGCTGCTGTGGCGGCGGCAGTACCCGTTCGCCGTCGCCGGCATCACCGGCATCAGCACGACCATCCTCTCCATGACGGGCGGGCTCAACGACGTCCCGGTGGCGCAGCTGGTGGCCACCTACACCTTCGCCGCGCTGTCGCCGCCGCTCAAGCGGCTGATCGCGGTGGCCGCGACCGTCGTCGGCATCTCGGTGTCCATCCTGCTGCCCGAGGACGAGGCGCTGAACCTCGGCGTCGTCGGCATCTTCTTCGCCGGCGCGTACGCCCTCGGCGTCTCGGCCCGGGCCCGCGGCGACCGCATCGCCATGCTCGAGGAGCGGGCGCTCCGCCACGCCAGGGAGGAGGAGGCGGCCGCGACCCGCGAACGCGAGCGCATCGCCCGCGAGATGCACGACATCCTCGCCCACTCGATGAGCCTCGTGGTCGTGCAGGCCGAGGCCGGGCCGGTCGCCGTCCGGCACGATCCCGACCGCGCGGAGCAGATGTTCGACACCATCTCCGTCACCGCCCGCGACGCCCTGGCCCAGCTCCGCCGGGTGCTCGGCGTCCTGCGCACCGACGGGCCGGGCCGCGAGCCGACGCCGGACCTCGAGGCGCTGCCCGGCCTCGTCCGGCGGGTGAACGACGCCGGGCTCGCCGCGACACTCGTCGAGGACGGCGACCCGCGCCCGGTGCCGCCCGACCTCGCGGCGACGGCGTACCGGATCGTCCAGGAGTCACTGACGAACTCGGTCAAGCACGCCGGCGCCGATCACGTCGACGTCCGTCTGGCCTGGACGGACGCCGCGCTGCGCATCGAGGTGACCGATGACGGCGCCGGTGCGTCGTCGTCGATCAACGGCGGCGGGCAGGGGCTGATCGGGATGCGCGAGCGGGTCGTTGCCGCCGGCGGGTCGCTCGACGCGGGACCGGGGCCGGGCGGCGTGGGGTTCCGTGTGACCGCCTCCGTGCCTTTAGATTGAGCCGTGCCCGAGCCGACCATCCGCGTCCTCATCGCCGACGACCAGGCGCTGGTGCGGGGCGGCTTCGCGATGATCCTCGACGTGCAGCCCGACATCGCCGTCGTCGGTGAGGCCGACGACGGCGTACAGGCCGTCGCCGCCGCCCGCGAGCTGCGCCCCGACGTCGTGCTCATGGACGTCCGGATGCCGACCATGGACGGCATCGAGGCGACCACCGCGATCTGCCGCGAGACCGACGCCCGGGTGCTCGTGCTCACCACGTTCGACCTCGACGAGTACGTCTACGACGCGCTCCGGGCCGGCGCCAGCGGGTTCCTGCTCAAGGACATGCGCCGCGACGAGCTGGTCGAGGCGGTGCGCGTCGTCGCGTCGGGCGAGGCGCTGCTGGCGCCGTCGGTCACCCGGCGGCTCATCGCCGACGTCGTGGGCCGCGGCGGCCCGCCTCCGGGTGGCGGTCAGGGCGCCGCCGACGGGCGGCTGGACGTGCTGACGGCGCGGGAGACGCAGACGCTACGGCAGGTGGCGCGCGGGCTGTCGAACGCCGAGATCGCGGCCGAGCTGTTCGTCACCGAGCACACCGTCAAGACGCACGTCAGCAGCATGCTCAGCAAGCTCGGCCTGCGCGACCGCGTCCAGGCGGTCGTGCTCGCGTACGAGACCGGCCTGGTCACACCGGGCGATTCCACCGCCGCTGGCGCGTGACCTCGCCGGCCGGCCACCGGCCATCCCCCGCTGGCGCATGACCTCGCCGGCCGGCCACCGGGCATTCTCACTCCTGAGAGCGAGGCGGCCGCTCCTGTGAGCGAGCCGCGATTCCGCTCTTCACGGCGATCCGCCGGCCGGGGTCCGAGCAGGACGATCGATCCAGTCCATCGGATGCAGTTCTCGATCGCTGGAGGCCGCCATGTTGCGCCGCATCACCGGGTTCGCCGTCAGGCGGCCCCTCGTCGTCATCCTCGCCTGGGTCGCCGTCCTCGCCGCCGGGTTCGGCATCGGCACCGGGGTCTTCGAGCGCCTCACCTCCGACGTCGGCACGGTCCCGGGCAGCGAGTCCGCCCAGGCCGAGGAGCGCGCCGACGCCGCCGCCCCGCAGCCCGACACCATCACCTCCGTCCTCACCGGCGTCACCGCCGACGATCCCGGGCTGACCGCCGCGATCGCCGACGTCGCGGCGCTGCCGGGCATCGAGTCGGTCTCGCCGCCGCTCCCGTCGGACGCGGGCCACGCGGTCCTCGTCGAGGTCGCGCTCACGCCCGGGCTGGAGGACGACGGTGAGGAGGAGGCGGCCGCCGCGGCCGAGCGGCTGGAGGCGGTCGACGCCTCGTCCGTGGTCGTCTCCGGCGGGCCGCTCTCCGACGTCGAGTTCGCCGAGACCGCGCAGGAGGACGTCGCCCGCGCGGAGATGCTGTCCATGCCGGTCGTGCTGATCCTGCTGCTCGTGGTGTTCGGCGGGATCCTCGCCGCCGGGCTGCCGCTGCTGATCGCGGCCGTCGGCGTCGGCGCGACGTTCGGCATCCTGTTCGCGTTCAGCCAGGTCACCGACGTGTCGGTGTACTCGATCCAGATCACGACGATGCTGGCCGTCGGGCTCGCCGTCGACTACGCGCTGCTGATGGTCAGCCGGTTCCGCGAGGAGCGGCGGACGGTGTCCGACGTGCGCGAGGCGGTGCTGCGGACCGCGGCGACGGCCGGGCGGACGGTCGTGTTCTCCGGCCTGACGGTGGCCGTGGCGCTGGCCGGGCTGGTGGTCTTCAACGACCCGTTCCTGCGCTCGATGGGGCTGGCCGGGTCCGCCGTCGTGCTGGCCGACATGGGCGCCGCGCTCACTCTGCTGCCGGCGCTGCTGGCGAAGTTCGGCCACCGGATCTCGCCGTCCCGCGAGCGTTCCGGCGACGGCGTCTTCGCCCGCGTCGCCCGGTGGGTGCAGCGCCGGCCGGTGCTCACGCTGGTGACGACCGCCGCCGCGCTGGTCACGCTGGCCGTACCCGTCGCCGACATGCACATCTCGCAGGGCGACCCGCGGATGCTGCCGACGTCCACCGACACCCGCGAGCTGTGGGACCGGCTCGGTGCGGACTTCCCGGAGCAGGCGCCCTGGAGCGACGACATCGACATCGTGGCGTCGGCCCCCGTGACCTCCGTCGACGGGCTGCGCGCCGCCGTCGAGGACCTGCCCGGCATCGCGTCGGTGACGGTGCGGCCGCTGGCCGACGACCTCACGGAGCTGGCCGCGACCCCGTCCGGCGACACCGAGAGCCAGGCCGCCCAGGACGCCGTCCGCGCCGTCCGTGCGATGGACCTGCCGTACGAGGTCCAGGTCGGCGGCGACACCGCGACGCTGGTCGACTACCAGGCCATGCTGGGCGACCGGCTGCCGTGGGCGATCGCGCTGGTGGCGCTGAGCACGCTGGCGCTGCTGTTCGCCTTCACCGGGTCGATCCTGCTGCCCGTCAAGGCGATCCTCACCAACCTGCTGAGCATCGGCGCCGCCCTCGGCGTGGTCGTCTGGGTGTTCCAGCAGGGCCACCTCGCCGGGCTGGTCGGCGCCGAGGGCCTCGGCTACCTGCACCTGACCGTCCCGATCCTGGTCGGCGCGATCGCGTTCGGGCTCTCGGTCGACTACGAGGTGTTCCTGCTGTCGCGGATCCGCGAGCGCTGGCTGGCCGGCGACGGCGCGTCGGGCTCGGTCGTGGCCGGCCTGCAGCGCACCGGCGGCATCGTCACGGCGGCCGCGCTGATCATCGGTGTCGTCTTCGCCGGGTTCGTGTTCGGCGGGTTCGCGCCCATCAAGGCGATCGGGCTCGGGCTGGTGCTGGCCATCGCGCTGGACGCCGTCGTGGTCCGGATGCTCCTGGTCCCGGCGACGATGACGCTGCTCGGATCGCGGAACTGGTGGCTGCCGCGGCCGCTGCGCCGGGTGCACGAGCGGCTGGCGCTGTCGGAGTCCGCGCCGGAGCCGCAGCCGTCGCCGTCGGCCGAGTCGCCGGAGCCGGAGCCCGCGCTGGCTCGATGAATTCCGCCGGGTGGGCCAGTCTGAGGGTCATGGAGAACTTCGTGAATCCTCGGCTGGCCCGCCTCGACGTGCTGGTGGGCGCCTGGGAGGTGACCTCGGCGATCGAGGGCCGGGTCATGAGCCGGGCCCGTTCCACGTTCCGCTGGCTCGACGCCGGCGGCTTCCTCGCCCAGCGGACCGATCCGCAGACCTACCTCGTCCCGGAGTGGCAGGGCGCGGCGCCGGAGTGGACCGAGACCGTCATCGGCCTCGACGACTACTCCGGCGCCTTCACCATGCTCCTCGCCGACGCGCGGGGTGTCTGCCGCACCTACGGCATGGGCTTCGAGGACGGGCGGTGGACGCTCACCTCCCGTCCCGGTGAGGACTTCCACCAGCGCTTCGAGGGCACCGTCGCCGCTGACGGGACGACGATCGACGGGCGCTGGGAGGCCTCGCCGGACGGCCGGACCTGGTCGACGGACTTCACCGTCGGCTATCGCCGCTTGGCGGACTGACCTCGCGGAGGCGGCGCTCCGCCACCTTTGGACAAGCGTCTTCAGACCGACTTAGAATCGAACTCATGTACGGAGAAGAATCGCCTGTCAGCCAACCGGATTCCGCGAGCCCCCGGCGGTACTCTGCGAGTATGGCAGTCTCGTCGCACGATGTCGCGGCAGCGCTACGCGCGCGGATACCCGGCCTGCCTACGAAGAAGCTCCACAAGCTCCTCTACTACTGCCAAGGCCACCACCTCGCCACGTTTGGTGAGCCGCTCTTCGAGGACCCGATCTCCGCCTGGGACATGGGACCGGTCGTCGGCACGCTCTGGTTCGCGGAGAAGCAGGGGACGCCCCCGTCGACGCGCACAGACCTTCCGGAAGGTGCGCTGAACACCATTGGCTACGTCGTCAGTCGATACGGCCGGCTCACCGGCAGAGACCTTGAGCACCTGACGCACAGCGAGACGCCGTGGCAGCGCGCGGATGCACAACGCGAGCCGCACGGGAGCTTCCGTATCGAGCGGGCCTGGCTCGTGGAGTACTTCCAAGAAGGGGGTGCCGCCGACTCCGACGACGCTCCGCTCCTCGACACTGACGACGTGTCCCGTTGGCTGCAGAGCGCCCAGGCACCGGCGAGTCCGCCGACCGGCGACGACTACGACGCACTGCAGACACGGCTTCACCAGTACCTGAATGGGTGACTCCGCTCGGCGGTGGACGCTGTCGAACTTCATCGACGGACTCGACCGATGGATCGCTCTCGAGAACCCCGATGACGACCTGCGCGTGCATGTGACTGCGTGGGTGCTGACCAGGTCCGACGATCCCTACCAAGGCGTGCGTCGCGGCCCGGTTTCGACAACCTGTGGTACGGCGCGATTCCTGGGTCGATCCATCCACCCAGTTCCCTGGTGGTGTGTTCGTACTGGATCGAGGAGGCCCATCACTCGGTGAGGTGCGAGAGCTTCGCCACGTTGAGCATGCCGATCTGAGCGTCAAGGCTCACTGACCTCGCGGAGGCGGCGCTCGAGGAACCGCCGTTCGGGCTCGGTGCGGGCGACGGCGGCAGCCTCCCGATACGCCGTGGCCGCTTCGGCGGGCCGGCCGGAGCGGCGCAGCAGGTCGGCCCGGACGGCGGTCAGCGGCGGATAGTCGCCCAGGTCGCCCGCGACGTCGTCGAGCGCCGCCAGCCCGGCAGCCGGGCCGTCGCGGAAGCCGACGGCGACCGCGCGGTTCAGCGCCACCACGGGCGACGGGCGCAGCGCGAGCAGGGCGTCGTAGGCCGCCACGATCCGGGCCCAGTCGGTGTCGCGCGCGTGGGCGGCGGTCGAGTGCAGTGCCGCGATCTCGGCCTGCAGCCGGTAGTAGCCGGGCGCGCGGCCCGTGGCCCGGGCCGCGGACAGGGCGGCCAGTCCGGCCTCGATCCGGTCGTGGTCCCAGCGGCCGCGGTCCTGGTCCTCCAGGGTGACCAGCTCGCCGCCGGCGTCGGTGCGGGCGGCCCGGCGGGCGTGCTGCAGGAGCAGCAGGGCGTGCAGCCCGAGCGCCTCGTCGTCGTCCGGAAGCAACTGCGCGACCAGCCCGCTCAGTTGCACCGCCTCGGCCGCGAGGTCGTCGCGGAACGGCTCGCCCTCGGTGGCGGCGTAGCCCTCGGTGAAGATCAGGTAGACGACGGCGAGGACGGCGGCCGTGCGCTCGGCCAGCCGATGCGGCTCGGGCACCCGGAAGCCGATGCCGGCGTGCTCGATCTTGTTCTTCGTGCGCAGCAGCCGCTGCCCCATGGTCGCCTCGCCGACCAGGAACGCCCGCGCGATCTGCCGCGTCGACAGCCCGCCCACCGACTTCAGCGTCAGCGCGACCCGCCCGGCCATCGGCAGCGCCGGGTGGCAGCAGGTGAACAGCAGCTTCAGCCGGTCGTCGCCGTAGGGGCCGGGCTCGTCGGCGGTGAGGTCGCGTTCCAGCTCGGCCAGTGCCTGCGCCTCGCGCAGCTTCGCCCGCTCCGTCTGCCGCCGCCGGAGCACGTCGTTGGCGCGGCGCCGGGCGATCGTCGTCAGCCAGGCGCCCGGGTTGGCCGGGACGCCGTCGGCGGGCCAGTGCTCCAGCGCCCGTTCGACGGCGTCCTGCAGGCAGTCCTCGGCCAGGTCGAAGTCGCCGGTGACCCGGATCAGCGCGGCGACGATGCGCACGCGCTCGGCGGCGACGGCGTCGGCCAGGGCCGCGCGGGCCGCGGCGCCGCCGTCGGTCACCCGTCGAGGGGCCAGAACGGCCGCAGCTCGAGCCGTCCGGTGTAGGCCATGGAATGCTTCGACGCGATCTCGATCGCCTCGTCGAGGTCGGCGCACTCCAGCACGTCGAAGCCGACGACCCACTCGGCGGCCTCGGCGAACGGGCCGTCGGTGACCAGCAGCTCGCCGTCGCGCACGCGCACCGTCGTCGCCGCCGAGGCGGGGCGCAGCCGGTCGCCGATGACGTGCTTGCCGGCGCCGCTGACGTAGGCGAACCACTCCTCGATGTCCGGAGCGGCCTTCGCGTCGGCCTCGGTGTGGTCCGGGTCGGTGCAGACGAACATGAGGTACTTCATGGTGCGTTCTCCTTCGCCGGGTGCGGTCTCATCATCGCGGTACGCCCCTACGACGAGTGGGCGCACCGCGATCCGACACCTCCGGCGAGGAATCAGGTCCCGAATTCGACCCGCATGACGGCACGGCGCTTCGTCGGGTGGCTGACCTCGGTGAAGCCGGCCTCCTCGAACACCTGCCGGGCACCGACATGCAGCTCGCCCCAGGTGATCTCCTTGCCCGGCTGGGTGATCATCGAGTACGCCTCGAGCGCACGGGCGCCGCGGTCGCGCGCGTAGCCGACACTTGCCCGCGCCAGGTGGTAGGTCAGGCCGCGGCCGCGATAGTCCCTACGGACGATCGTGCAGGTCACCGCCCACACGCCGTCGTCGTCGCGGTCCTCCTGGCGGCCCTTCCAGGGCACCGGGCTGCGGCCCTGGATCAGCGTCGGGTACGCGGTGCGCGGCTCGACGGCGACCCAGCCGGCCGGCTCGCCGTCGACGTAGGCGACCAGCCCGCTGGTCCACTCGGCGCCGGGGTCGCCGGCGCCGGTCTGCGCCTGCTGCCGCTCGACCCGCTCGTCGAGCGTGGTCTCGCTCCAGAACCAGCCCAGGACCTTGAACCGCTGGCAGCGGCAGCGCGCGGCGTAGTCGGCCGTGCCGAAGACGAGGGTGAGGTCGTGCCAGGACGCCTCGTTCGCCGGGACGACCCGCACCTGGTCCGCCGTGATCGGCTCCTTCACGGGCCTAGGGCTGCGCCGGCTGCGGCGGGTCCTCGCCGACCAGGCCGTCGATGTTCTCGCGGAGCAGGTCGGCGTGCCCGGTGTGGCGCAGGTAGTGCTCGGTGGCGTCGACCAGGACGCGGCGCAGGTTCGGGTGCCCGCCCTCCTCAGTGGTGAAGATCGACGGCTGGTCCAGGCCGCCGTTCTCGAGCACCGTCGCCCAAGCCGCGCGCGAGCGCTCCACCGAGGCGCGCCAGAGCGCGTACAGCTCCTCGGGCGTGTCGTTCGCCGCGGAGTGCCAGTCCCACTGCGGGTCGGCGTCGAAGTTCTCCTGCTTCCACGGCTCGGGCATGTGGTCGCCGGTGAGGAACTCGGCGATGCGCATGTCCTCGCAGAGCGCGACGTGCTTGAGCAGTCCGCCGATCGTCATCGTCGACGGCGGCAACGGCTTGTCGAGCGCTTCGGCGTCGAGGCCGCCGCACTTCCAGGCGAACTGCGCCCGGGCGCGCTCCAGCATGAACATCTGCATCTCGAGCTCGTCGCCGTCCATCGACTCGTGGATCACGGTCATCTCACTGAGGTCCATGAGAGGCACGGTAGAGTGGGTTCCGGACGTTCCGCTTCCGGATCGGCGGTTCTCGTGGACGGTGACACCAGCCCCACCGCGCGGGCCCTGCTCGCGCTCGAGCTCATCCAGGGCGCGCCGGGCATCACTGCCGAGCGGCTGGCCGACAAGCTCGGCGTCACCGAGCGGGCAGCCCGCCGCTACGTCGGCATCCTCCGCGAGGCGGGCCTGCCCATCGACTCGATGCGCGGCCCCTACGGCGGCTACCGGCTCGGCCGCGGGGTCCGGCTGCCGCCGCTCATGTTCTCGGCCGCCGAGGTCCTCGGCCTGGTCATGGCCGTCCTCGACGGCCACCACGCCGCGGCCGACGCCTCCGACCCCGTCGGCAGCGGACTCGGGAAGCTGCTGCGCGCGCTGCCGGAGCCGATCGCCCGCCAGGCCGAGGCGGTCCGGCGCACCACGGCGCCCGCTCCCGACCACGCGGCCGCCCGCCCGTCGCCGGACATCGCGACGGCGCTCGTGCAGGCATGCGCCGACCACGTCACGGTGCACCTCGGCTACCGCTCCGAGGCCGGCTCGGAGTGGTCCGCCGACGTCGAGCCCTGGGCCGTGGTCGTGCGGCACGGGCGCTGGTACCTGCTGTGCTGGTCGCACGGTGCGCAGGCGCGGCGGGCGTACCGGATCGACCGGGTGACGACGGTGTCGGTGCTGGCGGCGTCCTTCGAGCCGCCGGCCGACCTCGACGCCGTCGCCGAGCTCGAGGCGCACCTGGCGAAGGGCTGGGAGTTCGACACCGAGGTGATCATCGACGGGCCGCTCGAGAAGGTGCGGCCGTGCGTCCAGCGCACGCTCGGCGCGCTCGAGGCGATCGACGACGACACGACTCGGCTCACCGGCAGCACCAGCAACCCCTGGTGGTACGCCGAGCAGCTGGCCAAGCTGCCGGTCTCGTTCCGCATCGTCGGCTGCGTCGAGCTCCAGCACACCGCCCGCGCCGTCGGCCAGCGCCTCGTCGACGCCTCGGGCCTGTAGCGACGGCGCTCACCGCTCGCTGTCGAGGTCGGCCATGAACCGTGCCGGGTAGCGCTCGCCACGGGCCGCGCCCGGCGGGACGAGCTCGTCGATGCGGGCGAGGTCGTCGCCGTCCAGCGTGATGGCGGTGCTGGCGATCATCGACGTCACCTGCTCGACGCGGCGCGGCCCGACCACCGGGACGACGTCGTCGCCCTGGGCCGCGACCCACGCGATCGCGAGCTGCGCCACCGTCGCCCCCTTGGCGTCGGCCAGGTCCCGCAGGCGCGCCACCAGCGCGTCGTTGTGCTCGCGGTTGGCGCCCTGGAACCGCGGCGCCATCGCGCGGGCGCCGTCGGCCGTGCCGCTGCCGCCGATCAGTCCGCGCGACAGGACGCCGTAGGCGGTGATGCCGATGCCGAGCTCGCGGCAGGTGGCCAGGATCTCGGCCTCGATGGCGCGGCTGAGCAGCGAGTACTCGATCTGCAGGTCGCTGATGGGTGCGACGGCCGCGGCGCGGCGGATGGTCTCGGCGCCGACCTCGCTGAGCCCGATGTGGCGGACGTGGCCCTGCTCCACCAGCTCCGCGATCGCGCCGACGGTGTCCTCGATCGGCACGCTGCGGTCCAGCCGCGCGGGCCGGTAGACGTCGACGTGGTCGGTGCCGAGCCGCTGCAGCGTGTAGGTGAGCGAGGTCCGGACCGCGGCCGGCCGTCCGTCGAAGCCGGCCGGTGGTGCCCCCGGTGCGAGGAGGGCGCCGAACTTCACCGAGAGCACGACGTCGTCGCGGTCACGGCCGCGCAGGGCACGGGCGATCAGCTGCTCGTTGTGGCCGGCGCCGTAGAAGTCGCCGGTGTCCAGGAGCGTGCCGCCGGCGTCGAGGTACTGGTGGACGACCCGGATGCTCGTCTCGTCGTCGGTGCGGCCGTAGGCGCCGGAGAGGCCCATGCAGCCGAGCCCGGGCGAGCTGACCGCGGGTCCGGTGCGGCCGAGGGTGCGGGTCTGGAGTGTCGCTGTCGTCATGCCTCCAGCCTCGGCGCGGCCGGGCCGCCCGGGGCAGGCGCAACCCATCCAGGGAGGAGCTCTCCCTGGATACCGTCGCGGCCGGGTTGCACCATGGAGGGGTGATCGATCGTCCCGGGCTCGCTGACTTCCTCCGACGACGGCGTGAGCTGTTGCGTCCCGCCGACCTCGGCCTGCCCGCGGGCGTCCGTCGTCGCACCCCCGGTCTGCGGCGCGAAGAGGTGGCACAGCTGGCGGGCGTCTCGACCGACCACTACTCGCGGCTCGAGCAGGCCCGCGGCTCCGCGCCCTCGGCGGCCGTCGTGGCGGCGCTCGCCCGGGCGCTGCGGTGCGATCTCGACCAGCGCGACCACCTGTTCCACCTGGCCGGCCAGTCCGCGCCCCCGCGCCGGGCCGGCGGCCACGTCAGCCCGAGACTGATCGACCTCGCCGGCCGCCTCGTCGACGTCCCCGTCTGCATCCTCAGCGACATCGGCGCGGTGCTGTGGCGCAACGCGCTGCTCACGGCCCTCGTGGGTGAGCGGGAGGTCCGGCCCGGCCGCGAGGGCAACGTCTACTGGCGCTGGTTCACCGACCCCGCGGCCCGCGAGCTCGCCCCTGAGGACGACTGGCCGCGCCTGTCCGCGGCGCACGTCGGCGACCTGCGGGCGACGTACTCCCGCCGGGCCGGCGACCGCGACGTCACCGAGCTGGTGCACGACCTGCTCGAACGCAGCGCCGAGTTCCGCGGGCTCTGGGAGCGGCACGACGTCGCGGTGCGCCGCTCCGACGTCAAGAGCTTCATCCACCCCGAGGCCGGGCTGATCCGGCTGCACTGCGAGGTGCTGCTCACCCCCGACGAGGACGTCGAACTGCTGGCGTACTTCCCCGTCGAGCAGGCCGACGCCGACACGCTGGACCTGCTGCGGGTGATCGGCACCCAGGACTTCCGGACGACCGCCTGACGCACGGCGCCGGTCGCCGCATCAACCACGTCGTCCGCGCGATCAACCACCGCCGCGCCGGCGGGCCGATGCTGGGCGGGTGCCCTCCTCGTCCTCGCGCGCCCAGACGGTCCCGGCGTCTGCCGTCACGCTCGACCGCCCGAGCTGGACACCCATCGTCGCGCTCGCCGCGGCGATGGCGATGCTCGTCGCGAGCGAGTTCCTGCCGGCAAGCGTGCTCCCCGCGCTGGCCGCCGACGTCGGCGTCAGCGAGGGCGTCGCGGGCCTGGCCGTCGCGGCCACGGCGATCGCCGGCGCGATCACCGCCCCGAGCATCGCGGTGCTCCTGCCCCGCACCGACCGGCGGACCATGCTGGTCGCCCTGCTGGTGGCGGGGGCCGTGGCGAACCTCGTGGTCGCCGTCACGCCGAACTTCGCGGTGCTGCTCGCCGGCCGGCTGCTGCTCGGCGTCGCGATCGCCGGCGCCTGGTCGTTCGCGTTCGGCGCGGGCGTGCACGCCATGCGCGGCCGGGACCGCGCCGTCTCGTCGGCCATCGCGTTCGGGGTCAGCCTCGCCACCGTCGTGGGCGTCCCGGTCGCGGCGCTGGTGGGCGACCGGATCGGCTGGCGGGCGGCGTTCGGCGGCGCCGCGTTCCTGACCGCCGTGGCGGCCGCCGGGATCGCCCGGGCGCTGCCGCCCGTTCCGGCGCATCCCGGCGCGGGCCTCGGCATGCTGCGCGAGGCGCTGCGGAACCGGCGGCTGCTGGCCGGGGTCGGCTGCATCGTCCTGGTGGCGTTCGGCAACTTCGCGGCGTACCCGTACATCCGGATCGCGACCGAACGGCTCGACGCCGGCGCCACGACCTGGCTGCTGATCGCCTGGGGCGCCGGCGGCGTCGCAGGGACGGTCCTGGCCGGCCTCGCGGCGGGGCGGCTGCGAGTGCTCGCGGCGACGGCGCCCTTGCTGCTGGGGGCGAGCCTGCTCGTGGCGGCGACGGCGACCTCGCTCCCGCTGCTGGCGGCGGCGATCGTGCTGTGGGGCCTCTCCTTCACCATGATTCCCGTGGCGACCCAGCTCTGGGTCACGCGGGTCGAGTCCGACCGCGCCGAGTCAGCGATGTCGCTGCAGGTCACCGCGTTCCAGGTGGCCATCACGCTCGGCTCCGCCGTGGGCGGCGCGCTGCTGGACGCCTACGGGGTCGCGACGCCGTTCGTCGTCGGCGCCGCTGCCGCCGTCGCCGCCGGGCTGGGCTTCGCCCTGCTCCGGGTCCCGGCCCGCTGACCGGCCGCGCCACTGGTGCGGCGCCACGCCGTGCCAGGACGAGAAGGCGCGGCTGAACGCGGCCACGGACCCGTAACCGACCGCGTACGCCACCCGCGTCACCGGCTGCCCGCCGACGCCCAGCAGCCTCCGCGCCTCCCACATCCGCACGTCGCGCAGCACCTGCATGGGGCTGCGGCCGGTGACCCGGCGGAACCGGTCGGTCAGCGCGGAGCGGGAGAGATGCGCCAGCCCCGCCATCCGGTCCAGCGTCCACGGCTCGCCCGGCCGCGCGACCAGCGCGGCCACGACGGAGGCGACCTGTTCGTCGCCGGCGCCGTCGTCGCGCGGCTCGTCCTCGAGCCAGGAACAGGTCATCGCCGCGCCCACGAGGCCGGCATAACTGGTGACGAAGAGCGACGGGTGCCGGCCGTCGCCGATGGGGCAGGACTGGACGAGGCCGGCGACTCCGCGGTGACGATCGCTGAACGCCGTCACCACCAGCGGGCTCGGCAGCCGGTGGGCCGGGACGACCAGCCGCAGGTCGGCCACGAGGACGACCGCCGGCTCGGCGGCCACCAGACGGAACGCCGTCCGCGCATCGACGAAGACGGCGTCGCCGGCGCTGAGCGGGCGCTGCCCCGTCGCCGTCTCGACCGCGACGGCGCCGTCGGCGACCAGCGCCCACATGGATCCGGGCGCGTCGGTGAGCCCCTCGCCCGCTGCCAGCCGGGCCCGTCGGACCGACGACATCTCCCACTGGGCCTGGACGGTGGCGTCGTGCGTCGTGGGCAGCACTGCTGTCATACGAAGGGCCAGCCGCCACCCGCGCCGACGTATTCCCCGGCCGGGTGGCGGTGGCCCGGTCGACCCTGACCCCGATCAGCGGACCGCGCCGGTGACCATCCAGGTGTCGCTGCGCTCGCGCAGCGCGAGCGTGACCAGCCGCACCAGCATCCAGATCCCGATGGCGCCCCACAGCCACATCAGGCCGGCCCGCCCGGACAGGTCCGCCGTCGCGACCGCCCAGGCCGCAGGCAGGAATCCCAGCACCGAGATCACCGACGCCCAGGCCAGGTAGCGCCCGTCGCCGGCGCCGATGAGCACGCCGTCGAGCACGAACACCCAGCCGGCGACCGGCTGCATCGCCGCGGCGACCACCAGCGCGGCGACGAGCAGGTCGCGCACCTCGGCGTCCGGCGTGAACAGCCGCGCGTAGGCGTTGCCGATGACCAGCAGCAGCACCGCCAGCGCGATCCCGGACAGCACACCCCACTGGACCATGCGCCGGGTGACCGCCCGGGCCTCCGCCACGTCCCCGGCACCGAGCGCGCGGCCGACCAGCGCCTGGGCCGCGATCGCGACGGCGTCGAGGATCAGCGCGAGCAGCATCCACGTCGTGAACGCGACCTGGTGCGCGGCCAGCTCCGCCGTCCCCAGTCCGGCGGCGACGACGGTGATGACGATCAGGGCGACCCGCATCGCCACGGTGCGCATGATCAGCGGCACGCCCGCGCCGAACGCCTGCGCGACGCCGCGCCCGTCGGGCCGGATCGCGACGCCCTCGCGCCGGGCGCCGCGCACCACCCCCCGCACGAAGACGGCGGCCATGCCCGTCTGGGCGAGAACGGTGCCCAGCGCAGCGCCGCCGATGCCGAGATCGAGCCCGTACACCAGGACGACGTTGAGCACGACGTTCGCGACCGCTCCGGTCACGGCGACGTACAACGGGGTCTTCGTGTCCTGCAGGCCGCGCAGCACGCCGGTGGCGGCCAGGACCAGCAGCATCGACGGGATGCCGAGGAAGCTGATGCGCAGGTAGGTCTCCGCGTGCCCGGCCACGTCGTCGCCGGGGCCGAACAGCGACACCACCCACGGCGTGAGCGGCCAGCCGCCCGCGACCGTCGCGACCCCGATGAGCACGGCCAGCCAGCACCCGTCGATGCCGGAGCGCAGCGCGCCGCGCGTGTCGCCCGCGCCCAGTCGCCGCGCGACCGCCGCCGTCGTCCCGTACGCGAGGAAGATCGAGACGTTCACCAGCGTGCCGAGCACGGTCGACGCGATGCCGAGCCCGGCCAGCTCCGGCGTGCCCAGGTGGCCGATGATGGCGGAGTCGGTGAGCAGGAACAGCGGCTCGGCGACCAGTGCGCCCAGAGCGGGCAGCGCCAGCCGCAGGATCTCGCCGTCGGCGCGGTGCCGCCGGAACGGGTGTCGAATCATGGCAGGACCGACGGTAGGGGTGACGCATGACATCGCGTGCCGGCTGTCTCGACATCTGAGATCTTGCCCTGGGGATCTCCGTCCACACCCGGTGGACGGCGGATGTCACGCGTGATCTGCGACGACGCCCGGCCTGTGAACAACCGGCCGGACCGTCGTCCCCAGGGTTGTCCACAGTTGGGGATGATCGTTTACGCGGCGCTTCCACAGGCCGTCCACAGCGCCTGTGGATCACCGACTTGGCGACGCGCCGAGGCAGGTCGTAGGTTCGCGATACAGCGGACGGAGAGTGCCAGACTGGTGGGAGGACGAGTCGGAGGCAGCTGTTCGAGCGTATTGTTAGAACAGGTGTTTGACCAGTCGGTGCCGGAGGGGATCGTGTGAGCGTCGCTGAGCTGCCCGATCGCCGGGACGAAGCTCCTGTCGACTACGGCCGCACGCCACCACAGGACGTCGCTGCCGAGCAGTCCGTGCTGGGCGGCATGCTGCTGTCGAAGGACGCCATCGCCGACGTCGTCGAGATCATCCGCGGCACCGACTTCTACCGACCCGCACACGAGGCGGTGTACGAGGCCATCATCGACCTCTACGGCCGCGGCGAGCCGGCCGACGCCGTCACCGTCGCGGCGCTGCTGCAGAAGCGGGGCGAGCTCGGCCGGGTCGGCGGCGCGCCGTACCTGCACACCCTGGTCTCCTCCGTCCCGTCGGCGGCCAATGCCGGCTTCTACGCCGAGATCGTCCGCGAACGGGCCATGCTGCGCCGCCTGGTCGAGGCCGGCACCCGCATCACCCAGATGGGCTACAGCGACGACGGCGACGCCGACGCCATCGTCGACCGCGCCCAGGCCGAGATCTACGCCATCACCGAGAAGCGGGCGTCCGAGGACTACCTCCCGCTCTCCGAGATCATGGAGGGCACCCTCGACGAGATCGAGGCCATCGGGTCCCGCGGCGGCCAGATGGTCGGCGTCCCCACCGGCTTCACCGATCTCGACGCCCTCACCAACGGTCTCCACCCGGGTCAGCTGATCATCCTGGCCGCTCGACCGGCCGTCGGGAAGTCGACCCTGGGACTCGATCTTGCTCGGGCGGCGTCCATCAAGCATGGGCTGACGTCGGTCGTCTACTCGCTCGAGATGAGCCGCAACGAGATCACCATGCGGCTGCTCTCGGCCGAGGCGAAGGTGCCGCTGCACCACATGCGCTCCGGCCAGATGACCGACGACGACTGGAACCGCATCGCCCGCAGCACCGGCGAGGTCTCCAGTGCGCCGCTGTTCATCGACGACTCCCCGAACATGACCATGATGGAGATCCGGGCCAAGTGCCGGCGGCTCAAGCAGCGCAACGATCTCCGCCTGGTCATCATCGACTACCTGCAGCTGATGAGCAGCGGCAAGCGCGTCGAGAGCCGCCAGCAGGAGGTCGCGGAGTTCTCCCGTGCGCTCAAGCTGCTGGCCAAGGAGCTCGAGGTCCCGGTCATCGCCATGAGCCAGTTGAACCGTGGTCCCGAGCAACGGCAGGACAAGAAGCCCATGCTCTCAGATCTTCGCGAATCGGGCTCTATCGAACAAGATGCCGATATGGTGATTCTTCTGCATCGTGAAGATGCCTATGAAAAGGAATCACCGCGTGCAGGCGAAGCCGATTTCATCGTGGCGAAACACCGTAATGGCCCGACGGCGACCATCACGGTCGCCTTCCAGGGCCACTACAGCCGCTTCGTGGACATGGCACAGTAGCCGAGCATGCCTCGGCGTTCGACCGATGCTCGGCGGAGCCTGCTGAGCAGCGAGGCCGCCGAGTCCTCCTGTCCCGCCGGGAGCCTTGGGCGCCGACGAGATGCTGGCCGCCGCAGATTCGGGCCGAGTGGTCGATGAGCCGCGACGGTGTCAGGCCCAGCCCCGCTGGGCCGCCTGGAAGCCCAGCTGCAACCGGGTGTCGGCGTCGGCGGCGTCCATGAGCGCCCGCACCCGCCGCTGCACCGTCCGCAGCGAGAGCTCGAGCATGTTCGCGATCGCCTGATCCGTCAGCCCGGCGAGCAGCAGCCCGAAGATTCGCGCGTCCAGGGCGGTGAGGCCCGACGGCGGGCGCTCGGCCAGCGCGCCGGCCGAGCCGAGGACCAGCGGCACCGACTCGTTCCACACCTTCTCGAACAGCGCCATCAGAGCGTCGAGCAGGCCGCTCTGGTGCACCAGCAGCGCACCGACGGCGCGGGCCTCACCGGACACCAGCGGCACCAGCGCGATCTGCCGGTCCACCACGAGCAGCCGGATCGGCACCTCCGGCGCGACCCGCACCTCCTCGCCGTCGGTCAGCGCGATCTCGGCGGCGGCCGCGAAGCCGGGGCGGTCGAACGCGGCCCTTTCGAGGACGACGCGGAACCGGACGCCGCGCTCGACGGCGGCCTCCTCGGCGGTGTTCTCCTCGCCGGAGATCGCGATGACCTCGGCCTTCGTCAGGCCGAGCACCTCGGAGCGGGCCGACGCCTGCAGCTGCATGAACCGCTGGGCGACGGCCTGGGCGCCGTAGACGACGTCGACCACGTCGCCGACGCTGCGGTCGGACTCCGTGCGCCGGTAGGCCTCGGTCAGCGCCGCGATCTCGACCTCGGCCCGGCGCAGCTCCTCCTGCCGGTCGACCACGAGGGCGACCAGCGCGACCGACGGCGGCGAGGCGACGTAGTGCTCCGGGCTGGCGCTGGACCGGGCGGCGAGGCCGCGGCGCTCGAGCGTGGCCAGTGCCGCCGCGGCCTCACCAGGGCGGATACCCAGCCGCGCGGCCAGCGCCCCCACGTCGGCCGAGGGCACCTCGACGAGGGCGCGGTACGCCGACTCCTCCGTCTCACCGAGTCCGAGCACATCGAACACGATGCCTCCCCTTCCGCAGGTCGTCGCTGGCGGATACCGGCCATGACGCATTCGTGCCAGGTTGCATTGTCCTGGATCGTGGCAGATTTACGAATGGCCTGTCTCCTCACGAAAGCGGGGCCGCCGTGCCTGCCCTCCCCCGCCGCGCCACCGCCGCGCTCACGTCGCTCGTCCTCGCCGCGATCCCGCTGACCGGTCAGGCCGCACCCGGCCCCGGCGGCGACCAGCCGATGACGCCGCTGCCGCAGATCCCGGACGGCGTCGAGGCCGGCGGCGTCCGCACCGTCACGCTGCTCACGGGCGACGTCGCGGTGCTGACCTACGGGCCAGGCGAGGCGCCCGCGGTGAGGGTCGAGTCCGACGACCCCGGCGGCTACGACGTGCGCACCGAGGGCGAGGACGTCTACGTCATCCCCGCGGCGGCCGAGCCGGCGCTGGCCGCCGACCGCGTGGACCGGCAGTTGTTCAACGTGACGGCACTGGTGGAGCAGGGCCTCGACGACGCGTCCAGCGACACGCTGCCGCTCATCGTCACCTATGCCGGCGGCGCCGCTACCTCCCGCGGCGCCGCCGCCCTGCCCGCGGGCGCGCGACGCACGGACGACCTTCCGTCCATCGGCGCCGACGTCGTCGAGGCGGACAAGGACGCCGCGCAGGCGGTCTGGGACGCCGTCGCACCCCGGACCGCGACCCTGGGGCGCCAGGTCGAGAAGATCTGGCTGAACGCCCGGGTCGCGCCGGTGCTCGACGAGAGCGTGCCGTACGTCGGCGCGCCGGAGGCGTGGGCGGCCGGGTTCGACGGCACCGGCAGCACGGTCGCCGTCCTCGACGCCGGCATCGACGCCGAGCACCCGGACTTCGCGGACTCCGTCGTCGCGGCCGAGAACTTCACCGACAGCCCCGACGCCGTCGACCGCGACGGGCACGGCACCCACGTGGCGTCGACGGTGCTCGGCTCCGGAGCGGCCTCGGGCGGCAGTCACCGCGGCGTCGCCCCGGGCGCGGACCTGCTGGTCGGCAAGGTGCTCGGCGACGACGGCTTCGGCGAGCTGGCCTGGATCATCACCGGCATGGAGTGGGCGGTCGCGCAGGGTGCCGACGTCGTCAACATGAGCCTGGGCAACACCGAGCTGGGCGCCTGCGACGACCCCATGGTGCAGGCGGTCGAGACGCTGTCGGCGGCGTCGGACACGCTGTTCGTCATCGCGGCCGGCAACCTCGGCGGCCCGTCCGAGACGGTGACCAGCCCCGGCTGTGCCAGCAGCGCGCTCACCGTCGCCGCGGTGGACCTGACCGACGCGACGGCGGACTTCTCCGGCCGCGGCCCGGTGCCGGTGACGCACGCCGTCAAGCCGGACATCGCCGCGCCCGGCGTCGACATCACGGCCGCGCGGGCCGGCGGCCGGGGCGACGCCGCGTACACGAACCTGAGCGGCACCTCGATGGCCACCCCGCACGTCGCGGGGGCCGCCGCCGTCGTCCGCCAGGCGCACCCGGACTGGACCGCCGAGCAGGTCAAGGCCGCGCTGCAGAGCACGGTCCGCCCCGGCAACGACACCGACGTCTACGAGCAGGGCGCCGGCATCCTCGACGTCGCGACGGCCGCGACCGGCACGCTCACCGGGCCCGCCACCGTCGACCTCGGCACGCTGGCCTGGCCGCACGAGCCCGCGGAGGCCGTCACCACCGACGTCGTCTACACCAACACCGGCTCGGCCGGCCGCACCCTCAGCTTCGAGCTGGACGCCCGCGGCGAGAACGGCGCGGCCCTGCCGGCGGCCGCGACCACCATGGGCGCGACGACGCTCACCGTCCCGGCCGGCGGCACCGCGTCGCTCCCCGTCACCTTCGACCCGTCCGTGCTCGAGTACGGGCACTATGGCGCCGTCAGCCTGCGGCTGGTCGCGCGGGCCGGCGCGGACACCGTCGTCACCCCGATCGGCGCGTACGCGCAGCCGCAGCACGTCGACGTCACCTTCCGGATCGTCGGCCGCGACGGGAAGCCGGCCGGCGGGTTCAGCACGCTCGACGTGTTCGACCTGGACAGCATCGCCGCTCAGCGCCACCCCCTCGAGGGCGCAGACCCGACCCTGCGACTGCGAGCCGGGACGTACTCGATCGCCGCGACCGTGACGGAGGCGGACCCGGAGACGTTCCAGGTCACCGAGGTGGCGTTCCTGGCCGAGCCCGAGCTCACCCTGACCGGCGACCAGACCGTCACACTGGACGCCCGGCGTGCCCTGCCGGTCCGCGTCCGCACCGACGAGCCGGCCCGCATGCACAGCGGCGCCGTGTCCTACGCGCGCATCATGGACAACTGGATCCTCTCGAACACCCGGTACTTCCGCGACTCGCTGAAGACGCTCTACCTGGGCCGCATGGGCGACGTGACCCGCGGCGAGTTCGACGTCACGGAGTCGTGGCTCTACACCTCACCCGACGACGCCGCGGAGCCGTTCGACTACCACCTCGTCTACCCGCACACCGGGACCATCACGGGGCGCGACCTCAACCACCGCGTCGAGCAGGACCGCCTGGCCCGCATCGACTCGACCTACCACACGCCCGGCGCGCCGGACCGCTACACGCAGTACGTCGACGCCTACAGCGCGCAACGGCAGGCCTACGTGGGCCTCGGCGACGTCGTCACCTTCGCCGTCCCGGACGCCCGGACGATCTACGTGACGCCGGACGTGCCGATCAAGCAGACGGTGGTGCACCCCGACGGCACCCAGTGGTTCTGGGGGACGCCGATGTCGTCGGCGACCCGGCCGCTGGAGCCGGGCAGCACCACCGCCGAGACCTGGTTCGGCGCCGGGCTGCGGCCCGCCGTCGCGGCCGACGCCCAGGGCCGGTTCGACTCCGCGGGCCGGGTCGGCAACCGCATCTGGACCAACCTCCCGGCCTGGGCCGACAGCCAGGACGGCCACTACGCGTGGAACGGCCTCAACGACCTCGGCGGCATGGAGCTGATCGCGAACGGCGAGTCGCTGGGCCGGTGGGGCTGGTACGGCCAGGGCGAGTGGGACGTGCCGGCCGCCGAGACCGACCTCGAGCTGATCTACGACCTGGTCCGCTACGACCGCGGCTTCTCGACCTGGTCGATGCCGCTGTCGGCGCAGACCCGCTGGCGGTTCACGTCGTCGGCCGACGACGGTGGCGCGCTGCCGCTGCTCTTCCCCACCTACGACGTCGACGTCGACGTCGAGAACCGGGCGGCGGCCGTCGACGGGTTCCGGGTCGGGATCGGCGTCGAGGCGACCCCGTCGTACCAGGCCGGCGCGCTGGTCGAGGCCGCCGCCCGCGTGTCCTACGACGACGGCGCCACCTGGACCTCCGTGCCCGCGGAGCTGGCCGGCGACACCGTCGTCGCGACCGTCGACAACCGGCCGGCCGCCGGCGGGCACGTGTCGTTCGAGGTCGAGCTGACCGACGCGAACGGCGTCGGCGTCACCCAGTGGATCCAGCGGCTCTACGGCGTCGCCTGAGGCGAGGCTGCCGGGCCGCTCGGGGTTCGCCTGCGACACTGTCGCCGGAAAGAGAGCCGAACCCCGAGGGGCCCGTCCCACCATGGATGTACTGACGTTCCCGATCGTCGCGGCGTTCGCCGTCGTCACGGCGCTGATCTTCGGGCTGATCGCGCAGCGGCTGCTCGGCCTGCGGCTGGGGCTGTTCCGGCTGCTGCTGACCGGCGCGTTCGCGCTGTTCGTCGGCCCGCTGATCATGTTCGCGCTGCTCGACCAGTTCACGCTGTCGCCGCAGGGCCTGACCGACCAGAGCGAGGGCCCGGTCGCGTTCTGGTTCGCGCTGCTGGGCAGCGTGCTGACGATCCTCGCGTCGATGGCGCTGCTCGTGGTCATCGAGGCGTTCGTGCCGATGGGCTCGCTGCCGCCGGCGCTGGTGTGGGGACGAGGACTGCTCGGCCGGGTGCGCCGGGCCCGCCGGTACTGGCAGATCGTCGGCATCGCGATGCGGCACGGCCTCGGCTCCTACCTGCGCGGCACCCGATCGCGCCCGCTGGACGCGCCGTCGGGCCGGGCGCAGCTGGGCCGGGCGCTGACGACCACGCTCAACGCCGGCGGCGTGACGTTCGTGAAGCTCGGCCAGATCCTCGCCACCCGCCGCGACGTGCTGCCCGCCGAGGTCGCCGACGAGCTGGCGCGGCTGCAGGACGACGCCAACCCCGTGCCGTGGCCCGACGTCGAGAAGGTGCTGGTCAGCGAGCTGAATGCGCCGGTCGAGGATCTGTTCGCCGAGTTCGACCGCGAGCCGCTGGCCGCCGCGTCGGTCGGGCAGGTGCACGTCGCCCGGCTGCACAACGGCGCCGAGGTCGTGGTCAAGGTGCAGCGCCCCGGCATCCGGCCGGTCGTCGAGCGCGACCTCGACATCGCGGCGCGGCTGGCCGGGCGGCTCGAGACCGGCACCCGCTGGGGCCGGCGCATGGGCGTCCGGGCGCTGGCGGCCGGACTCGCCGACGCGATCCTCGAGGAGCTCGACTACCGCATCGAGGCCGAGAACATCACTGCGGTCGCAACGGCGCCCAGCCGGCAGCCCGAGGTCGTGCTGCCCGAGCCGCACCTCGCCCTGTGCACCGAGCGGGTGCTGGTCATGGACCGCCTCCAGGGCACCCCGCTGAACCGCGCCGACGCCGTCATCCGCAAGAACGGGCTGGACCGCGACGCGCTGGCCACGACGCTGCTGGACTGCCTGCTGCGCCAGATCGTCATCGACGGCATCTTCCACGCCGACCCGCACGGCGGGAACATCTTCCTGCTCGACGACGGCCGGCTCGGGTTGCTCGACTTCGGGTCGGTCGGCCGGCTCGACGGCGCCCTGCGCGATGCGCTGCAGCGGCTGCTCGTCGGCGTCGACCGGGGTGACCCGCTCGCCGTCAGCGACGCCCTGCTCGAACTGGTGCCCCGTCCCGACGAGATCGACCAGCAGCGGCTCGAGCGCGACATCGGCCGGTTCATGGTTCGGCACACGTCCGGCCCGGTCAGCAGCGGTGTGCGGATGTTCGGCGACCTGTTCCGGGTGGTCGCCGACCACGGCCTGGCCATCCCGCCGGAGATCGCCGCGGTGTTCCGGGCGCTGGCGACGGCCGAAGGCACGCTGACCCGGCTGACGCCGCGGTTCGACCTGATCGGCGGCGCCCGCACGCTGGCCAGCGGCTACGTCGAGGAGCAGTACGGGCCCGACCGGCTCAAGCAGGCGGCCACCGAGGAGCTTGCGGCGCTGCTGCCGATCCTGCGCCGGCTGCCCCGTCGCGTCGAGCGCATCGCCAGCGCCGCCGAGCACGGCCGGCTGGGCGTCAACATCAGGCTGCTGGCCGACGAGCGCGACCGCGCCGTGCTGACCACGATGCTGCACGAGGTGCTGCTGACCTTCCTGGCCGCGACCACCGGCATCATGGCGGTCCTGCTCATCGGCACCGACGGCGGCCCGCAGCTCACCGACGAGGTCGGCCTGTACGCGCTGATCGGCTACAACATGCTGGTCATCAGCGCGATCCTGGCCCTGCGCGTACTCGCCCAGATCTTCCGCCGCGGCTGAGCACTCTCATCCGCTCTGGGTGAGTCAGCGGCGGCCCGTAGTTCCTAGCGTCGTCCCATGGGCATGCATGTCGACGCCTACGACGACCGCTACGGCAACGCCTTCCTGCTGCGGGCGGCGCCGGACGACCGGCTGCCCCAGGTGGGCATGCCGGCCGATGACGCGATGCGCCTGATCGGGGAGGAGCTGGTCCTCGACGGCATCCCGATGCGCAATCTCGCGACGTTCGTGACGACGTGGATGGAGCCGCAGGCGCAGCGGGTGATCGCCGAGAACCTGCACCGCAACTACATCGACCACGCCGAGTACCCGCAGACCGCGGTCATCGAGCAGCGGTGCATCCGCATGCTCGCCCGGCTGTTCCACGCGCCCGGCGAGACCACCGGCACGCGCACGCAGGGATCATCGGAGGCGATCATGCTCGGCGCGCTGTCGCTGAAGTGGAAATGGCGGCAGCGCCGCGAGGCGGCGGGGACGAGCACGGAGCGGCCGAACCTGGTGTTCGGCGGCGACGTGCACGTCGTGTGGGAGAAGTTCTGCCGCTACTTCGACGTCGAGCCGCGGATCATCCCGCTGCGCCCGGACCGGTACACCATCGGCCCCGAGGACGTGGAACCGCACGTCGACGAGAACACGATCGGCGTCGCGGCGGTCCTGGGCACGACGTTCACCGGCCATGCCGACGACGTCTCCGGCATCAACGACCTGCTGGTCCGGCTGCGCGAGGAGCGGGGCATCGACGTCCCGCTGCACGTCGACGGCGCCAGCGGCGGCTTCGTCTGGCCGTTCCTCTACCCGCACACCGAGTGGGACTTCCGGCTGGAGCAGGTCCGCTCGATCAACGTGTCGGGACACAAGTACGGGCTGGTCTACCCGGGCATCGGCTGGCTAATCTTCCGGACCCGCGACGACCTGGCCGAGGAGCTGGTGTTCTACGAGAACTACCTCGGCAAGCGCGACGCGACGTTCACGCTGAACTTCTCGACCAACGCCAGCATGGTGCTCGCGCAGTACTACAACTTCGTCCGCTACGGGTTCGACGGCTACCGCTTCATCATGCAGACCATGCAGGCCAACGCCCGTGCGCTGGCCGAGCGGGTCATGGCGGCGGGCGACTTCGAGCTGGTCGGCGACAAGGACGCGGAACAGCTGCCGCTGGTCGCGTTCCGGCTGGCCGGCGACCACGACTACGACGAGTTCGACGTGGCCGGCCAGCTCGCCGCCGAGCGCGGCTGGATGCTGCCCGCGTACACACTCCCGCCGAACGCCGAGCACCTGACGATCATGCGGGCGCTGGTGAAGCAGACGCTGGGCCGGTCGCTCGCGGAGACGCTGGCCGACGACCTCGCGGAGGCCTGCGCGACGCTGGACGCGAAGGGCGGGCTGCACGAGCGGGACCGCAGCCGGGTGAAGACCGGGACCGGCTACTGAGTCAGCCGGCGTCGCGGCGCTCGAGGGCCGCCTCGAGCCGCTCGACCTTGCCGGTGATCTCGCCGGTGCGGCCGGGCCGGATGTCGGCCTTGAGCACCAGGCTGACGCGGTGGCCGTGCCGGCCGACCGCCTCGGTGGCGCGCTTGACGACGTCGAAGCACTCGTCCCACTCACCCTCGATGGTGGTGAACATGGAGTCGGTGCTGTTGGGCAGCCCGGACTCGCGGACGACCGCGACGGCGTCGGCCACCGCCTCGGCCACGGACTCACCGGTGCCGGACGGGGCGACGGAGAAGGCGACGAGCATGGGTTCATCGTAGGCGCGTCAGCCGAGCCCGCAGTCGGTGCACCGGGCGCGGCGGCGCAGCCAGTACGCCAGGGTTCCCCAGCCCAGCGCGACGCCCCACGCCGGCCACAGCAGGGCCGGCCCGAACGCGGCCCAGTCCTCGGCGTCGAACACGCCCTCGACCAGGCTGGCCTTGACCATGCCCAGGCCGCCCGAGGTCACGAGCACCGCGACCAGTGTCGCCGGCACCACGGCCAGCCGCACCGGCACCGCGCGCCCGCCCAGCACCGGGACCCACCGCGGGAAGGCCTCGCCCCACCGCTGTACCAGGCCGAGCGTCAGCACCGTCCCGACCAGAGCGAATGCGCCCAGCCACAGGGCCCCCTGAAGCGCGCCGTCGGAGGCCATCTCGTCCATCTGCCGCTCGCTCATGCCCATCGACACGCCGCCCGCCCAGAGCAGGCGCGTGCCCGCATAGAGCGCCGGGATCGCCGCCGCGACGTAGGTGGCCGTCCGGCCCCACCGCCGCACCGCAGCGACCCGGCCGGACCGGTCCGGCCGGCCGCACCGCACGCACGAGCCCGCCGTCCGGCGCGCATAGGCGACGGTCGCGGCCGCCCAGAGGAACCCGCCGATCAGGGCGACGAACTGGTGCAGGTAGTCGACCCCGAGCTGCTCGGCGACGTCGGCCCGGATCTCCGCGTCGAACGGCGCCCGGAACACGATCATCGGCAGGTAGCCCAGCAGCGCCAGCAGGCGGGTGGTCGGCACCACGACCAGCAGGACCACGGCCAGCGACCCGCCGAACCCGACGGCGAAGCGCCGCCACCAGTGCGGCACGGGGGCGCCGGGCCGGTACCGCGCCATGACCGCGCCGGTCCCGGCGGCGGCCAGCGCGACCGCGGCGAACAACGGCGCACCGGCGTCGGCCGGCACGTCGCCGAGCAGCGCCATCGTGCTGTTGGGGTCCGCGGGGTCGATCGGGTACCCGTCGCCGGTGAGCGTCCAGCCCAGCGCCGTGAGCCCGTAGCCGAGCGCCCAGAGCGTCGCGGCCCACGGAGCCCACCGCGGCCGGCCGCGGCGGCCGGTGCGGGGCGCCGGCGGTGTGAGCGGTGCGGTCGTGCTCGTGGTCGTCGTCATACCCCGACGATCGCGCGCCGGCGGGGGTCGCGGCCTCCCGCCGCCCGGTGATCCGCCTCCCCCGCCCGAGGGACCGTTCCC
>NZ_SMKL01000030.1 GCF_004348545.1 Jiangella ureilytica
CCGCGAACCCCGGCCAACCGCGAACCCCGGCCAACCGCGAACCCCGCCCACCTCTCAGCGCACTCTGGTCAGCGGGCGAAGCAGCCGGCGAGGTGGTCGTTGACGAGGCCGCAGGCCTGCATGGCCGCGTAGGCGGTGGTGGGCCCGACAAAGACGAAGCCGTTCTTCTTCAGCGCCTTCGCCAGGGCGGTCGACTCCGGTGTCGTCGCGGGGACGTCGCCGAGCGAGGTGGGCACCGGGCGGCCGACGGGGTCGGGGGCGAAGGACCAGACCAGCCGGTCGAGGGCGCCGTCGCCGTCGGCGTCCTGCAGCGCCACCAGGGCCCGCGCGTTGGTGATGGCCGCCGCGACCTTGGCACGGTTGCGCACGATGCCGGTGTCTTGCATGAGCCGCGCCTCGTCGTCAGGGCCGTAGCCGGCGACCACCGCGGCGTCGAAGCCCGCGAACGCCTTCCGGAAGCCGTCGCGCTTGCGCAGGATGGTCAGCCATGACAGCCCGGACTGGAACGCCTCGAGGGTGAGCCGCTCGTACAGCGCGGTGTCGCCGTGGACGGGCCGGCCCCACTCGTCGTCGTGGTAGGCGATGTAGTCGGGGGCGCTGAGGCCCCACGAGCAGCGCGGCCGCCCGTCGCGACCGTCGACCAGGTCAGTGGCCACGGAACACCGCCTTCTGCTTGCTGAGGAACGCGTCGACGGCGGCGCGGTGGTCGTGGGAGGCGCCGGTCCACTGCATCATGTCGGCCTCGTGGCCGAGGGAGTCGTCGAGGCCGTGCGTGGCGGAGAACTCCAGCGCCCGCCGCAGCGCCGCGTACGCCCGGGTGGGCCCGGCGGCGAACCCGCGCGCCAGTTCCAGGGCCCGCGGCAGCACGTCGTCGGCAAGCACGACCTCGGTCGCCAGCCCCAGCGCGAGCGCCTCGTCGGCCTTGACCGTGCGAGGGAGGAACAGCAGCTCGCGCGCCTTCGCCCAGCCGACCAGCCGCGGCAGCGTCCACGACGACCCGGTGTCGGACGACAGCCCGATGGCCGCGAAGGCGAGGTTGAACCCGGCGGTGTCGGCGACGATGCGCAGGTCGCAGGCGAACGCGTAGGACGCCCCCGCGCCGGCGGCGACGCCGTTGACGGCCGCGACCACCGGCTTGGGCATGGTGAGCAGCGCCTTCACCGTGGGGTTGTAGTGCTCGCGCACCGTCTCGGCCAGCCCGGAGTCGCCCGACGCGAGCGCTTGGGCGTGCTCTTTGAGGTCCTGCCCCACGCAGAACGCCTTGCCGGACCCGGTGAGCACCACCGCCCGCACGGTGTCGTCGTCGGCGGCGGCGAGCACGGCGTCGCGCAGCGCGACCTTGGTGGCGGTGTCGAGGCTGTTCATGGCCTCGGGCCGGTCGAGCGTGATGACGCCGACGCCGTCGTCGGCCTCGTAGCGCACCGGGGTCACGGGTCACCCTCCTTGGTGGGTCGGGCGGACAGGCACGCGTCGACGAACCGGCCGGCGGCGGGCTGCAGCCGGGCCGCGTGCTCGTCGAAGAAGGTGGCGGCGTCGTCGCCGGGCCAGACCTCGGGCAGCAGCTCGCGCGGCAGGCCGGGGTCGGTGAACAGGAACTTGCGCCACTCGTGCACGAGCCGGCTGCGCACGGCGAACGCCTGCTCGTCGGAGGGCTGGCCGGGCAGCGAGCCGAGCAGCGACCGTGCCTCGGAGAGCCAGCGCAGGTAGGACCGTCCGACGGCGTCGAGGTCCCACGCGCGGCGCACGAGCTCGGCGTCGTCGCCCTGGTGCCGGGCGCTGAATCTCTCGGCGCGGAGGTCTTCGGCCTCGAGCAGCGAGGGCAGCTCGGGCGAGGGGCGGGCGGCGATCCAGGTGCCGTCGCCGACCGGCGCGTAACCGAGGTAGGCCAGGCCGTTGCGCAGCCGCTCGCGCGCGGCCCGCTGCGCCGACCGCTCGGGCACGACGACGTGCCAGCGGCCGTCCCAGTCGCCGCGGCCGTTGGTGCGGTAGATGCGGGTGGCGGCGTCCTCGAGTCGGCGGTCGGCGCGCTCGGTGAGCTCATAGCCGGGCGACCCGTCGATGCGCACCGGGCGCAGCCAGCCCTGCTTGACCATGCGCGACACGGCGGTGCGGACCGCCGGCGCGGCGACGCCCAGCGGGGCGAGCAGCCGCACCAGCGCGGCGACCCGGGCGCTGCCGCCACGCGAGCGCACGTGATCGCCATAGAGGTCGAACAGGGCGGATCTGGCGTTCACAGTCCACCATCCTGCCAGTCCGCACTGACAGCCCGGTCCGCTACTCCGGCATCCCCAGGTGAGGACATACCGACCGCGGTCTCCCCGCGGCGACCAACATGCGGGATAATGACCTCCATCGTGACGCACACGGCTGGTGCTCCCTGGCCATCAGGGAGTTTGGGTGTGCGCCTGAAAAGGAAGGGGTGCGCGGATGGCGGCGATGAAGCCGCGGACTGGCGATGGGCCGCTCGAGGTCACCAAGGAGGGGCGCGGCATCGTCATGCGTGTCCCGATCGAGGGTGGCGGTCGTCTGGTCGTCGAGCTCACGGCTGACGAGGCCGGCGCGCTGGGTGATGCGTTGAAGGATGTTGTCGGCTGACGTGTCGTTGCCGTGAGCATTGAATAGGTGCCCTCGTCCGGCGCCGGTGGCGCTGGGCGGGGGCATTACTCTGCCCGGAGGACCGGGAATCGCAGAACGAGGAGTGCACGTGTCGGCCGAGAACACAGTCAGCCCCACCGAGGTCGTGGTCGACGCCCGGCCGTTGCTGGACGCCGAGGCCGGCGTCCTCGCGCTGGCGGTGTGGCCCGGCGAGGCCCCGGACCAGCCGTCCGAGCGGGTGTCGCGCGACGATGCCGCTCCTGCCGGGCCCGACGGCGACAGCTCGCCCTGGGTCGGCCCCGGCGGCGCCGAGGTCGCCGACGCGCTCGGCCTCGATCTGTTCGCCGCGCTCGACCGCGACCACGCCACCGGCAAGGCCGGTGAGGTCGTCGCCGTCCAGGTGTTCGCCGAGGGCCGCGGCGCCGCGAGCGTCGACGGCGAGGTCGACGTCACCGAGGTGCTGCTGGTCGGCCTCGGAGACGGGTCGCCGGCCGCGTACCGGAAGGCCGGCGCGGCGCTGGCCCGGGCCGCCCGCGGCGTCGACCGGCTGGCGTCCGCCGTCACCGCGACCGCCGACGACGCCGCCACCCGCGCGTTCGTCGAGGGAGCCGTCCTCGCCACCTACACGCTGGGCGGCTTCCGCAGCACGCCCGTTCGGGAGACCCGGCTCCCGCTGGGCACGCTGGTCCTGACCGGCGACGGCGCCCGCGTCGACGTCGTGGCCGCCGCCGTCGCCGTCGCACGGGCCGGCTGGACCGCCCGCGATCTCGCGCAGACGCCGTCGAACATCAAGGACCCCGAGTGGCTGGCCGCGCAGGCTCTCCGTCTCGGCGCCGAGCACCGGCTCGACGTGCGGGTGCGTGACGAGAAGGCGCTGGCCGACGAGGGCTTCGGCGGCATCCTGGCCGTCGGCATGGGCTCCGAGCGCCCGCCGCGGCTCATCGCGCTGCGCTACGAGCCGCCGAAGGCCGGCCGGGACACACCGCACGTCGTCCTCGTCGGCAAGGGCATCACTTACGACACCGGCGGTCTGTCGCTGAAGCCGCGCGAGGGCATGGTCCCGATGAAGGCGGACATGACCGGCGGCGCCGTGGTCATGGGCGTGCTGTCGGCCGTGCGCGAGCTCGGCGTCGGCGTGCGCGTCACCGGCCTGGTCGCGGCGGCCGAGAACGCGCTCGGCGCCGCCGCGCAGCGGCCCAGCGACGTCATCCGGCAGTACGACGGCACCACCGTCGAGGTGCTCAACACCGACGCCGAGGGCCGCCTCGTGCTCGCCGACGGCATCGGCTACGCGGTCGCCGAGCTCGAGCCGACGGTCGTCGTCGACGTCGCCACCCTCACCGGCGCGGCGACGACGGCGCTCGGGCGCGGCCACGGAGCGCTCTACTCGCCGTCCGACGCACTGGCCGACGCCCTGCGCTCGGCCGGCGAGGCGTCGGGCGAACTACTGTGGCGCATGCCGCTGGTCGAGGACTACCGCTCCGCGCTCGAGTCCTCCATCGCCGACATCTCGCACATCGACACCGAGCACGTGGGCGGCGGGTCCATCACCGCCGCGCTGTTCCTGCAGCGCTTCGTCGGCGACGTGCCGTGGGCGCACCTCGACATCGCGGGCCCCGCCCGCGCCGACTCCGACAAGGGCGAGCTGACCAAGGGCGGCACCGGGTTCGGGGTGCGGGCGCTGCTCTACTGGCTCGAGGCCGGCGCCCCGGTCTCCTGACGTCTCTTTCGGAGGAACCATGTACGGACTGAGCGTGCGCTGGTCGCTGGCGTCGGCGCCCGACGGGACCGACACCGCGCTGCGCGAGTACGTCCACGACACCTCGCTGGCCCGGTTCACCGGCATGGAAGGGCTGCGGTTCAAGACCTGGCGCACCCGGCCGGGCGAGTGGTTCGAAGGCACCTACGTCTTCGAGACCGCCGCCGCCCGCGACGCCTTCGCCGCCTCGTTCGCCGAGGTGGCCGCCGACTCCCCGGGCTCCAAGATCATCGGGTCGGCGCCGGTGTTCCAAGAGACGTTCGACGTGGTCGCGGTCGCCGAGGGTAGCTCCGGGTTCGCCGCCGGCCCGGGGCCTGTTTGAGCTGTTGGTCCGTGGGGTTGCGTGGGGTTCCCCCGTCCCCCTGCTGCCCATTCTCTTGAGCCGCGCGGGGTGCCCTCGAGTCCGCGCGCTCTGTGCTTGCGCGCGGCCGGGGTCGTGGGGTTGGGTGGGTTCCCCCCGTCCCCCTGCTGCCCATTCTCTTAGCCCCGGACGGTCGCCTCAAGCGGACCGGTGGGCGCTGCGCGCCCTGGGGGTCCGCTTGACCCGCCCGTCCGGGGCCTAATAACGGGCAGCTATCAGGGGGACGGGGCGAGTCTGGCGACGTGCGCGGGGTCGGCGGGCCTTGGTGCGTCCGCGATGTGGGATTTGGCGGTGTTCGCGGGGCCATCACGAGGTTCTCTGCCGCTTCACCAGGCCTGCATGCCTGGTGATGTGGCAGAACGCCTGGTGATGTAGCGGATCGCCGATGATCATCGCGGTTCGCAGCCCGGCGAACCGGGACGAAACGGGCATGCGGAGGGTGAGGCGTGCCCAGGGTCTCCCCGTCCCCCTGATAGCTGCCCGTTCTTATGCCCCGGGTGCCCGGGTCAGGCCGAAGCCCCGCAAGCACACGGTCAAGCAACCACAGCGGGCGCCGGCTTGAGGCGGGTGCCCGGGGTTAAGAGAATGGGCAGCAGGGGGACGGGGAGCCAACCCCGAACCCCCGGCCCACCTCAAACCCCCGGCGAACCTGCGGTGTGAGCGACCACCTCGGCGACGACGGTGTCCCAGACGGCGCGGGGCGGGTACTGGTGGCCCATGCCCTCGAGCGGCACCAGTCGCGCACCCGGAATCTCAGCGGCCAGCGCCTCGCCGTGCGGGAGGGGCAGCAGCGGGTCGGCGGTGCCGTGCAGGACCAGCGTCGGCGCGGTGATCCGGGCCAGCTGGCCGCGCTCCAACCCGCCGCCCTCGAGGATCCAGTGGTTGGTCTGGCTGGCGGCGATGTCGGCGGTGCGGTCGTACATGCGAGCGGCGACGGTGCGCTCGCCGTCGAGGTCGGGCGGGATGGCGCCGTCGAACGGGCGCAGTCCGTCGACCAGGGCCGCGAGGGCGGCATCGCGGTTGGACCAGTCCGGCCCGGGCTCCTCGGACGCGAACATCTCGGCCAGCTGCGCCGACATCGGCGGCAGGTCGGGGTTGTCCGGCCCGAGGGGCCCCGTGGGGCTGGTCGACTGCAGCGTCAGCGAGAGCACCCGCTCGGGGTGGTCGACGGCGATCTGCTGGGCGATGCCGGCGCCCATCGAGATGCCGTAGAGGTGCGCGGCGGCCACGCCGTAGCCGTCCAGCACCGCCAGGGCGTCGGTCACCAGGTCGGCCCCCGAGTACCCCGGCGACCCGGCCGGATACGCCGTCGACCGGCCGGTGTCGCGGAAGTCGTACCGGATGACGAAGCGACCAGGCGCGGCCAGCCGCGAGCAGAACTCGTCCTCCCAGTAGTCCATGGACGCGGCCGCGCCGCCGATCAGCAGGATCGCCGGGTGGTCCGGCGAGCCGAACGCCTCGGCACACAGCTGGGCGTCACCGGCCGGGATCATCGTCTCCGTCATCGCTGGCTCCTCGCTTGCTATGAAAAACGTAGTAGGTGATATTCTTTTCATAGTTTTCGAGGAGGCGCAAGTGACCCGGACCTACGGCGAGGGCTGTCCGATCGCCCTCTCGCTCGACATCGTCGGCGAGCGCTGGGCGCTGCTCGTGGTGCGTGAGCTGCGGCTCGGCCCGCGCCGCTACAGCGACCTGCAGGCTGCGCTGCGCGGCATCACGCCGGCGGTGCTCTCGAAGCGGCTCAGGGAGCTCGAGGAGTACGGCGTCCTGCACCGGCGCGAGCTGCCGCCGCCGGCCGCCGCGAAGGTCTACGAGCTGACGGAGTGGGGCGCCGGCCTCGAGCCGGTCTTCCAGGCGCTGGCCCGCTGGGGCGTCCGCTCGCCCGTGCTGCCGCTGACCGGCGAGGTGAGCGCCGATTCCGTCATGCTCGGCCTGCGCACCTTCTTCTCGGCCGACGACGGCGACGGCGTCAGCCCGCGTCCGGCGCCGTGGTCGGCCTCCTACGAGGTCACCCTCGGCAGCGACGTCTACCGGCTGCGGGTCGAGCACGGCCGCCTGACGGAGCTCGCCCGCGGCCCGGCCGGCACCGCCCCCGACGTGCTGGTCCGCACCACGAAGGCCGCCTGGCAGGCGGTGCTCGACGGCGCCGAGCCGCTCGCCGACGCCGTCGCCGCCGGCCGGCTGTCCGTCACCGGCGACCTCCGTGCGCTCCAGAGCCTGGTCGATGCGCCGCGGAAGATCAGGCCGAGGCCGGCTCCAGCCGGATGATCACCGACTTCGAGGCCGGGGTGTTGCTGATCTCGGCGGTGTGGTCGAGCGGCACCAGCACGTTCGTCTCGGGGAAGTACGCAGCCGCGCAGCCCGGCGCCGTCGGGTACGACACCACGCGGAACGACGGCGCGCGGCGGTCGCCGTCGTGCCACTCGCTCACGAGGTCGACCATGGCGCCGTCGTCGATGCCCAGCTCGACGAGGTCGGCCGGGTTCACGAATACCACCCGGCGGCCGTCGCGGATGCCGCGGTAGCGGTCGTCGAGGCCGTAGATGGTGGTGTTGAACTGGTCGTGCGAACGGACGGTCTGAAGGATCAGCCGGCCCGGCGGGACCCGCAGCACCTCGAGCTCGTTGACGCTGAACTGCGCCTTGCCGCTGGCGGTGGGGAAAGATCGCGAGTCGCGCGGCGGGTGCGGCAGCACGAAGCCGCCCGGCACCGCCACCTTCGCCTCGTAGTCGGAGAACCCCGGGACGACCCGGGCGATCCGCGCCCGCACCGCGGAATAGTCGGCGGCGAACGACCCCCACGGGACGGCGCTGGCGCCGTCGTCGCCGAACACTCGCGATGCCAGCCCGCAGACGATCGCGACCTCGCTGCGCAGCTGGTCAGACGCCGGGCGCAGGGTGCCGCGCGAGGCGTGCACCGCGCTCATGGAGTCCTCGACGGTGACGAACTGCTCGCCGCCGGCCTGCACGTCGCGCTCGGTGCGGCCCAGGCACGGCAGGATGATCGAGCGCCGCCCGGCCAGCGCGTGCGACTTGTTCAGCTTGGTCGACACGTGCACTGTCAGCGGCACCGACTGCAGTGCGGCCGCCGTCAGGTCGCTGTCAGGGGTGGCCGAGGCGAAGTTGCCGCCCATGGCCATGAACACGGCGACCTTGCCGTCGCGCATGGCCCTGATGGTGTCGACGGTGTCGTGGCCCGGCCGGCGGGGCGCCGTGATGCCGAACTCGGCCTCGAGCGCGTCGAGGAACGCGGCCGGCGGCTTCTCCCAGATGCCCATGGTGCGGTCGCCCTGCACGTTGCTGTGCCCGCGGACGGGGCAGGCGCCGGCGCCGGGGCGGCCGACGTTGCCGCGCAGCAGCAGGAAGTTCACGATCTCGCGGATGGTCGGCACGGCCTTCTTGTGCTGCGTGAGGCCCATGGCCCAGCAGACGATGATGCTCTGGGCCTGCCGCACCTCGGCGACGAACGCCTCGAGCGCCTCGCGGGTCAGGCCGGTCGCCGTCGCGACGTCGTCCCAGTCGATCTTCTGCCAGGCGGCGACGGCGTCGTCATAGCCCGTCGTGAACTCGTCGATGAACGCGTGGTCGACGGCGCCGGCGTCGGTCAGCAGGCGGTTGACCGCCTGGAAGAACGCGAGGTCGCCGCCGAGCCGGACCTGCAGGTAGAGATCGGAGAGCAGGGTGCCCTTGCCGACGACGCCGCGGACCGTCTGCGGGTTCTTGAACGTGTGCAGGCCGGCCTCGGGCAGTGGGTTGATGGCGACGATGCGGGCGCCGCGCCGCTTGGCCTGCTCGAGTGCGGTCAGCATGCGCGGGTGGTTGGTGCCCGGGTTCTGCCCCACGACGACGATGAGGTCGGCGTGGTCGGTGATGTCGGTGATCGAGACGCTGCCCTTGCCGACGCCCAGCGTCTCGGTCAGCGCCGCGCCGGACGACTCGTGGCACATGTTCGAGCAGTCGGGCAGGTTGTTGGTGCCCAGGGTCCGCGCGAACAGCTGGTACAGGAACGCGGCCTCGTTGCTGGTGCGGCCGGACGTGTAGAAGACGGCGTCGTCGGGGCTGGCCAGCCCGCGCAGCTCGGTCGCGATGATGTCGAGCGCACGGTCCCAGCTGACGGGCCGGTAGTGGGTGTCGCCGGTGTCGCGCAGCATGGGCTCGGTGAGCCGGCCCTGCTGGCCCAGCCAGTGGTCGGAGCGCTCGGACAGCTCCGCGACCGGGTGGGCGGCGAAGAACGCGGCGTCGACCCGGCGGATCGTCGTTTCCTCGGCGACCGCCTTGGCGCCGTTCTCGCAGAACTCCGCCAGGTGCGGCTTGCCCGGCTCGGGCCAGGCGCAGCCGGGGCAGTCGAAGCCGCGCTGCTGGTTGACCAGGCGCAGCGTCGTCACGCCGCGGCGTACGCCGGCCTGCTCGAGAACCGCCTTGACGCCGTGCAGGACACCGGGCACCCCCGCCGCGCTGGCAGGCGGCGGGCTCACCCGCAGGCCGGCCTCGTCGTGATCGTCCTTGGGCGGCGGAGTGGTCATGTACCGACGGTAGCGCCAGGCGCCCGCCGGTGTGCCGCCCGGAGCGCCCTCGTGACGCGGTTGGCGCCGGTGCGGACCGCGCGCTCGATGTCCCAGCGGCGGGCCTGGAACTCCGGCGACGGCAGCGAGATGGCGACGGAGCCGATGACCTCGCCGCCGGCGGAGCGGACCGGGGCCGCCATGCACGACAGCCCGGCCTGCAGCTCGCCGATCTCGAGGGCCACGTTCGACTCGCGGACGTGCGACAGATGCCGCTCCAGCTGGTCGGGCTCGACGATGGTGGACCGGGTGAGATCGGCCATGCCGGCCTGGTCGAGATAGCAGTGCAGCTGGTCGCGGTCCATTCCGGCGAGCATGACCTTGCCGAACGCCGTGGCGTGCGCCGACTCGTCGAACCCGACGTCGAGCAGCTGGACCCGGCGGCGCCGCTCGGAGTCGGCGATGTGGGCGATGACGATGCCGGCCTCGCGGAACACGGCGTAGTAGGCGGCGGCGTCGGCGTCGTGGTGCAGCGCCCGGACGGCCGCCGCGACGTCGTCCTCGACGGCCAGCTGGCGGTGCAGCGCGCGATCGAGCCGGCGCACGCCGTAGCCCAGCGCGTAGCGGTGCTCGCTGGCGAGGTGGACGACGTAGCCGCTGTCGATGAGCGTGCTGAGCAGGTGATAGGTGGTGGGGAGCGCGAGCCCGAGCTCCTCGGCGATGCTGCGCGCCGTGACGCCGCGCGGATCAGAGGCCACGACCTCCATGACCCGCAGCGCCTTCGCCACTGAGGCGATGGTTCCTGGCGAGGACCGCACCGACACCTGCCCCACTCACCCAGCGTAGCTGCCGTACCGGGTGCTCAGCAGCCCCCGGCAGAGCCCGGCATTGCCCTCGATGCTGATCCGCGTCGTGCGGGCCAGCCGCAGCCGCATCGGCAGCGCCTCGGGCGGAATCGGGGCGCCGTCGTCGTCGACCAGCAGCGGGGCGTCGTCGTCGGCCGGCAGCCCCAGACGAGCCCGGCGGCGACGCAACCTGACGCCGTCGTCGCCCGGCACGTCACCCAGCAGGGCTCGGGCGAGGTCGACCCCGTCCTGCGCCAGTCCGGACGCGACCCGTTCCTGCTCGGCGGCGTGCGCCTTGCGCCAGAACGTCACCCGCAGCTCCTGCAGCTCACCTTCGGCGAGGCCCTCGAAGGCCGCGGCGAACCCGTCGCCGGCCGCCACACCACCGTTGATCTCCTCGGCCGCGAAGTGGTCCTCCAATCGCACGTCGACGGCGTCGACCCCCGGCACCGCGCGGGCGGCCTCGTAGGCGTCGGCGACCATGAGGTAGGCGAAGTTCGGCGCGCAGAAGTAGGTCGGCAGCCGCAGCCGGATGCGCGCGGTGCCGTCCTCGACGCGCACCGACGAGACGAAGCCCAGCTCCGTCACCGGCTCGTCCAGCTCCGGGTCGACGACGGCGTCCAGCGCACGCAGGACGGCCGCCGTCACCGGGCCGGCGGAGGGGCGGCCGCCGGCCCGGGCGGCGTCGGCGCCGGCTGGGGGGCTAGCGGCGCTCGACGCGGTGGAGGCGGTCACGAGGCCACCGGAGCGGCCGGGCTGAGCGGCTCGGAGCCGATCGCCTCGCCGTCGCCGTCCGTGACGCCGTCGGGCAGCCGCAGGTCGGCCGGCACGTCGATGTCGTACAGCCGGGCGGCGTTCAGGCCGAGGATCTTCTTCTTGATCTCCGTGGTCAGCGTCCCGTACTCGGACTGCAGGTCCTCGGGGATCTGGAAGTCGACGAACCGCTCGATCAGCCAGCGCGGCGTCCAGATGGCGTAGTCGCTGGCGAACGTGATGCGGTCGGGGCCGATCCAGTAGAGCAGCTCGCCGAGGACCTGGGCGAAGTACCGCGGCCGCGAGTGGATGAACGGCATGGCCACCGCCAGCCCGCCGTAGACGTTGGGCTCCTGTGTGGCGATCCAGCAGAAGTCCTCCAGCCGCGGCAGGCCGACGTGCTCGACGACGAACGTCAGCCCCGGGAACGCCGAGGCGACCTCGTCGACGTCGGCGACGTCGAACGCGTCGCGGTTGAGCGGGTAGATGGTCGGGCCCTTGTGCACGTGGATGGTGCGGATGCCCAGCTCCTGACACTTCTCCAGGTACCGGTAGGACCACGGGTCGGACAGCTTCCAGCCCTTCGAGTCGCCCTTCCACTCGGCGGTGTAGAGCTTCACGCCGCGCAGGTGCCAGCGCTCGGCCAGCTGTTCCAGCCGCTCCAGGCCCGCCTCGCCGTCGCGCGGGTCCCACGACCCGTTGACGATGAACCGGCCCGGGTGCTTCTCGGCCAGCGCGCCGTCCTGCTCGGTGGTGTTGAAGCCGTTGACGAAGAAGTCGGTGAGGTAGGTCGGCTGGAAGATCGCCTTGTCGACGTAGCCCACCTCGAACAGGTCGTGCATCACCTGGTCCTCGGACTGGCGCTGGAAGTGCTCCAGCGACCAGACCTCGTCCTCGGGACTGAGGTTGCGGTGGTAGTCGTAGAAGCAGTTCAGGAAGCCCTCGCCGTACCGGTTGGCCTGGTTGGCCGGCGTCCCGTCCCAATAGTGGATGTGGCCGTCCACCACGAAGTAGCTCTGGCCGTCCTTGCTGTACATGCGTGTCTCCTCTAAAGGGCCGGGACGAGGATGGCGCGGCCGCCGGGGACCAGGCCGTGGTGGAGGTCCGACAGCGCCTGCAGCGCGTCGTCGAACGCGTAGAGCTTCGTGTGCAGCCTGACCTTGCCGCGCGCGGCCAGGACCATCAGCTCGTCGAGGTCGTTGTACGAGCCGACGAGGTTGCCGATGACGTTGATCTCACTCGAGATCAGGTCGATCGTCGGGACGTCGACGTGGCCGCCGTAGCCGATGACGTAGTACGACCCGGCCCGGCGGGTCATCGCCACGCCCTCGGCCTCGGTGCCCTTCTCGCCGACGAAGTCGAACACGACGTGCGCGCCGCCGCCGGTCAGGTCGATCACCTCGGCCACGTGGCCGCCGCCGGACCGGATCGTGTGGTGGGCGCCCAGGCCGGCGGCGAGCTCGAGAGCCTCGGCCGACAGGTCGACGACGGTGACCTCGGCCGCCGTCGTCGCCAGCAGCGTCTGCAGGCCGATGTGGCCGAGCCCGCCCGCGCCGATGACGACGGCGTGCGTGCCCGGATGGAGCAGCGGCCAGGCCTTCCGGACCGCGTGGTAGGCCGTCAGCCCGGCGTCGGCCAGCGCCGCGACGTCGCGCGGGGCGAGGTTGTCGGCCAGCCTCACGACGGAGCGGGCGCCGGTGAGCAGCAGCTCGGCCATGCCGCCGTCGGCGTCGATGCCGGGGAACCGCGAGCTCTCGCAGTGCACGTCGTCGCCGCCGCGGCAGGCCCGGCACAGTCCGCAGGTGACGAGCGGGTGCAGGATGACGCGGTCGCCGGCGGCGACGTTGGTGACCGCGGGCCCGATGTCGACGACCGTGCCGGCGTTCTCGTGCCCGATCGTGTACGGCAGCGTGACGCCGCTCTTCTGCGCCCACTGGCCCTCGACGATGTGCAGGTCGGTGCGGCAGACGCCGGCCGCGTCGATCCGGACCAGCACGTCGAGCGGGCCCGAGACCACCGGCTCGGGCACGTCGTCGACGACCGGCTCCTTGCCGTACTCGTGGACGCGGACGGCTCGCATCGGCACCTCTCCCCGGTCGCTTCGTTGCGCTGGTGCCAGGCAATCTGCCGCGTCGTCGCCGGGCTTGTGAACAAGGCTTATCGGATGGCGATAAGCGCGTACCAAACCTCCATGACGATCCTTCCGGCTCGGTTGTCGGACGCGGTTCGCACCGGGACGAGACGCGGGCCGGGCCGGGACCGTACGGTGGTCCCATGGGGCAGATGACGACACGGCGGCCGGTGCTTCGGCTGCGGCCGGGCCGGTCGGCCGAGCGCCCCGACACGCTGGCGGTCGAGGAGCCCCTGCTGGTCCGGGTCGGCGACCGGATCCTCACCTCCACCATGCGCACTCCCGGGCACGACTTCGACCTCATCGCCGGGTGGCTGGTCAGCGAGGGCGCCGCCGGCGACCGCAGCGACGTCGCCGGCATGAAGGAGTGCGTCGACGAGCAGAACACCGTCGAGGTCACCCTCGCCCACGGCGTCGCACCCCCGCGGGCCCGCGCCTTCGAGACCAGCAGCGCCTGCGGCGTCTGCGGCGCCGACCGCGTGGTCGACGTCCGCGCGTCCCTGCGGTGGCGGCTGGCCGACGACCCCACTCGCGTCGACGTCGGCGTCCTGGCCGCGCTGCCCGACCGCATGCGGGCCGAGCAGCGGGTGTTCGACCGCACCGGCGGCCTGCACGCGGCCGGTCTCTTCGGCGCCGACGGTGTCGTGGTGGCGGTCCGCGAGGACGTCGGCCGGCACAACGCCGTCGACAAGGTCGTCGGCTCGGCCCTCATGGCCGGGCTGCTGCCGCTGGCCGGTCACGTCCTGCAGGTCAGCGGCCGGGCGTCGTTCGAGCTGGTCCAGAAGGCGGCCGCGGCCGGCGTGCCGGTGCTGGCCGCCGTCTCCGCGCCGTCCAGCCTCGCCGTCGACCTCGCCGACGAGTGCGGGCTCACCCTGGTCGGCTTCGTCCGCGGCGGCGGGATGAACGTCTACACCCACGCCGAGCGGGTCCGCGTGGCGCCCACGCTGGACGCCGTCGTCTGACCTGGCCGAGTCGCACGTCGGCGACCGGGTGGCGGAACGCTACGAGCAGCTCTGGCCCGAGCCGTTCGAGCCCTCCGCCGTCGACCCGGTGGTCGCGCCGGGCGCGGCGGACTGGTGCCGCAGGACCGGTGCAGCGACCGGCATCGCACGCCCTTCACCGGCGACAGCCGTGCACAGGTCTTCGTCCCGGCGAATCCGGGTCAGCTGGCGGGGACCCAGTAGCGCAGCTTGCCGTGCCGCTCGTCCTCGAACTGCCCGCCGGCCGCCTCGATGACCTTGCGCGACGCGACGTTGTCGACATCGCACGTCACCAGCGCCGGGTCGATGCCGAGCTTGGCCGACCACGGCATCGCCTGCTGGAGCATGGCCGTCGCGTGGCCGCGGCGGCGGGCCGTGGGGCGCACGTCGTAGCCGATGTGGCCGCCGTAGTCGCGCAGCCAGGGCGTCAGGTGGTGCCGGATGGACAGCCGGCCCAGGAAGAGCGGCCCGTCGATGTACCAGAGGTGCGTCGACGGGACCATGCCGCGCGAGCGCGGGGCGTCCTCGCGCTCGTCGTCGATCTGCCGGCGGACGTAGGCGGCGAAGCCCTCGGGTCGCACCATGTCGGCGAGCTGGAGGTCGTCGGCCCATCGCGGCTCGTACCCCGGCTCGCCGACGGCCTCGAGCCACGACTCGTGGACGTCGACGGTGGGGCGGACCAGTTCCGGCACGGGACCTATCGTGCCCCGATCCATGCCCGTCATTCGGCCGGATCGCCGAATCGTGCCGATTCGTGACGGGGGCGCTGCCCGTCAGTCGGCGCGCTTGACGGCGACCAGCAGGCCGTCGCCGACCGGGAGCAGCGCCGGCACCAGGTGGTCGTCGTCGCGGACCAGGCGCACCAGTTCGCGGATGGCGACGGTCTCGGGGTCGCGCTGGGCGGAGTCGGCGACGCGGTCGTGCCAGAGCGCGTTGTCGAAGGCCACGGCGCCGCCCGGGCGCAGCAGCCGCAGTGCCTGCTGGAGGTAGTCGCTGTACTCGTTCTTGTCGCCGTCGCAGAAGACGAGGTCGTAGGCGCCGTCGGTGAGCCGGGGGAGCACCTCGAGCGCCGGGCCGGCGATGAGCCGGGTGCGGTTGGCCGGGACGTTCGCCTCGGTGAACGCCTCGCGCGCCAGCCGCTGGTGCTCGGACTCGATGTCGACGCTGGTCAGAACGCCGTCGGTGCGCATGCCGTTGAGGAGGTAGAGGCCGGAGACACCGCAGCCGGTGCCGACCTCGACGACGGTGCGCGCGTCGAGCGCCGCCGCGAGCAGCCGCAGCGCGGCGCCCCCGCCGGGCCCGATGGGGACGGCGCCGACCTCGGCGGCCCGCTGCCGGGCGCGGCCGATGACCTGGTCCTCGTCGAGGTAGGCCTCCGCGTAGGCCCACGACTCCGACGAGATCGCGGTGGTGCTGCCCGTGGAAATGACCGCCTCCTGGTCCGAACGTCCAGTGTGTCGCCAGTGTCGCGCGCGAACTGTGTCAGTCCTGAGCTTAGGCCGTCAAGGTTCCACATGGAGGGACCGGAACCTCTGCGGCGTCCTGGATCGTTCTGAGGTACAGGGAACGTCGGGAATAGATGGGGGGCTTCCCTGATTGGCCACGAGAGGGGCAATGGGTGACGATGGACGTAGCGCTCGTGCCGACGAGCCGTGTCGAGGAAGGACCCCGCGTGGTCGACGTTGAGACCTGGACGCCGCCCAGCTGGGAAGAGATCGTCCGCGAGCACTCGGGGCGGGTCTACCGACTGGCGTACCGCCTGACCGGCAACGCGCACGACGCCGAGGACCTCACCCAGGACGTCTTCGTCCGGGTGTTCCGCTCCCTGTCCTCCTACACGCCCGGCACCTTCGAGGGCTGGCTGCACCGCATCACCACCAATCTCTTTCTCGACTCCGTCCGCCGCAAGCAGCGCATCCGGTTCGACGCCCTGGCCGACGACGCCGCCGAGCGGCTGCACGGCCGCGAGCCCACGCCCGAGCGCGTCATCACCGACAGCATGCTCGAGGCCGACATCCAGAAGGCGCTCGAGGCGCTGCCGCCCGACTTCCGGGCGGCGGTGGTGCTCTGCGACATCGAGGGTCTGTCGTACGAGGAGATCGCGGCCACTCTCGGCATCAAGCTCGGCACCGTCCGCAGCCGCATTCACCGGGGCCGCGCCCAGCTGCGCGCCGCGCTGGACCACCGCGCCCCTGACGACGCCCGTGCGCTCAGCCTCCGCGACACCGAGGCCGAGGCGCCGCGCGACCACGGAGACCCGGTATGAAACACCTCGACGAGCGGATCAGCGACCTCGTCGACGACCGCCTCGAACACGACGAGCGCGACCGCGCGCTGGTCCACCTGACCGTCTGCGAGCACTGCCGCGAGGCCGTCGAGATCGAGCGCGACGCCCGCAACGCGCTGCGCTCGCTGCCCGACGTCGCGCCGTCGCAGAAGCTGGTGGCGAGCCTGCTCGCGCTGGCCGAGCCCGGCGAGCCGCTGCCCCCCGCCCCGCCCGCGTCCGCAGCGCACCCGGCGCCGGTGGCCGGCTGGCGCCCGCGCGACTCCCGGCCGTCGTCGGGCCCGTCCGGTTCACGCCCCGGCGCCCGCTCCGGTCGCCGCGTCCGCGCTGTGCGCGTGGTCGCGCTGGGCATGTGCACCACGGGCGCCATGCTCATCCTGCTGGCCTCCATCGGCGGCACGGGCTCGGACTCGCCCGGCACGCCCGACACCCCGGTCAGCGTGGTGCCGCCGCTCGACGAGTTCACCTTCGAGCACGCGCGCTCCGTCGGCGGGCTGCCCTTCGGCGAGCCGTCGTCGCTGCTGGTCACCAACGAAAGTCGCTCCGGAGACGGCTGGTGAGTTTGGGCTACCGCGTCGGGCACGGCAGGACCGGCGGGTTGGCCGCCCTGGTCGTGCCGGCCCTGGCCGTACCCCTGCTGGTCGGGGCGCTCGCCGTCTTCGTGCAGGTGGTCCCGGCCGCCTCGCGCGACGTCGGCGACGATCCCCGCGCCGTCCAGCTGCTGCGCCAGTCGGCCACGGCGGCCGAGCACGTCTCGTACCACGGCACCCAGTACGTCTCCACGTGGTCGGCGCTGACCCAGTCGGCCGAGTCGACCAGCGCCATCGTCCAGGTGCGCCACGGCGCCGGCGGCCAGACCGAGATCAGCCTGCACGACCGCCAGACCGCCATCCTCGACGGCCGCACCGCCTCGCGCTGGCTGGCCGGCGAGGGCCCGGCCGACCTCCTGCTCGGCGCCTACACCGTCCGGCTGGCCGGCGAGGACGCCGTCGCCGGGCGCTACACCGATGTCATCGAGGCGTTCCGCAGCGACGGTTCCGTCGCCGCGAAGCTCTGGCTCGACCGCGAGACCGGCCTGCCGCTGCGCCGCGAGTCGTTCGCGCAGGACGGCTATCCGCTCAGCGCCAGCGCGTTCATCGACATCACCATCGGCGGTCCCGACCTGTGCTGCGAGTCGCCCTCGGGGGTCGGCTCCGCGGCGGTGTACGAGCAGCCCGAAGACACCATGCTCCGCTGGGACGACATCGAGGACCTGCGCGAGGACGGCTGGCACTGCCCCGGCTCGCTGGGCGAGGGCATGGACCTCTACGAGGCGCGGCGGGTCGGCGACGCCATCCAGCTCAGCTACTCCGACGGCGTCATGACGGTGTCGGTGTTCGAGCAGTCCGGCTGGCTCGACCCCGATGAGCTCGAGGGCTACGACACCGCCGACTACGAGGACGGCGTCGTCTACACCCGCCCCGGCCCGCCGGCCCGGCTCATGTGGTCCAGCGGCGGTCGCGTCATCACCGTCGTCGCCGAGGCGCCGCTGGCCAGCGTCCGCGACCTGCTCCAGCAGTTGCCGCCCGACCCCGCCGCCGAACCCGAGCAGAAGAAGGACGGCTTCGGCGACCGCATCGCCCGGGGCGCGCAGCGGGTGGGGTCGTGGCTCAACCCCTTCGACTGATCCGCACTCATCACGACCGGACGGTGCGCGGCGCGCCGTCGGCTGGGAGAATGACGCCATGAAGGCAGGCTGGACCAGTCTGGGGCACGTCACGTCGCCCGAGGAGCGGACGGGCGCCGACCCCTGGGCGGGCGGGTCCTGGCGGTACACCGAGGGCACGAGCCGGCCGGCTCCGGGCCTCGCCGACCCCGGCGCGGTCACGCGCCGGCTGGCCGCGGGCGCCGGTGCCGGTGCCGCCGCCGGCAATGGGACGGCACCGGCGACCACCCGGCCCGTCGAGGCGCCGACGCGGTTCATCGAGACCGCGCCGCACGGCAACGGCGTCCCGGCCGGCGCGCCCGGGCACGGGCGGGCGCCGAAGCGCCGCCGCGGCCTGGCGACGTTCGGCGTGCTGCTGCTGGCGCTGGCCGCCGGCGCCACGGGCGGCCTGGTGGCCGAGGCCATCGACGACGACGCGTCGGGCGGCGGCGACACCGTCACCGTCATCGGCGCCGACCCCGCCGGGCTGGTCGAGCGGCCGCCGGAGTCCATCGCGGGCGTGGCCGCCAGCGTGCTGCCCAGCGTGGTGTCGGTCAGTGTGGCCGACGCCGGCGGTTCGGGCTTCATCATCTCCGAGGACGGCTACGTCATCACCAACAACCACGTCATCGCCTCCGCGGGTGAGGACGGCATCGAGCTGGCCTTCGTCGACGGCCGCCGGCTCACCGCCGAGCTGGTCGGCACCAGCCCCAGCTACGACATCGCCGTGCTGCGCGTCGACGCCGACGACCTCCAGCCGGTGGTCTTCGGCGACTCCGCCTCCGTGGCCGTGGGCGACCCCGTCGTCGCCATCGGCAGCCCGCTGGGCCTCGACGCCACCGTCACCAGCGGCATCGTCTCGGCGCTGGAGCGGCCGGTCACCGCGGGCGGCGAGGACGACCAGTCCTACATCAACGCGCTCCAGACCGACGCCGCCATCAACCCCGGCAACTCCGGCGGCCCGCTGGTCGACAGCGCCGGGCGCGTCATCGGCGTCAACTCCGCCATCGCCAGCCTCGGCCTCGGCGAGCAGGTCGGCTCCATCGGCCTCGGTTTCGCCATCCCCATCGAGCAGGTGCAGCGCACCGCGCAGCAGCTCATCGCCGACGGCGAGGCCGTCTACCCGGTCATGGGCGTGCTGCTCGACAACGGCTTCGTCGGCACCGGCGCACGGGTGGCCGAAAACGGCGACAACGGCCCCGGCGTCAGCCCAGGCGGCCCGGCCGACGAGGTCGGCATCGAGTCCGGCGACGTCGTCGTCGAGGTCGACGGCCAAGACATCCGCACCCCGGCCGAGCTGATCGTCCGGCTGCGCGCGCACGAGCCCGGCGACCAGATCGAGGTGGTCGTCGACCGCGAGGGCGAGGAGCTCACCTTCACCCTCACCCTGGGCTCGGCCGTAGGTTGACGCAGCACGTAGTCTTGCGGGGACGGATGCACGTACGTAGCGGACGTGGGGGCCGGCTGTGTTCGACATAGGTATCGGCGAGGTGTTCGTGCTACTCGTCGTGGCCCTGCTCGTCTTCGGCCCCGACCGGCTGCCCGAGATGGCCAAGCAGGCCGCCGGGTTCGTCCGCGACCTGCGCACCATGGTGGCCAACGCCCGCAAGGACCTCTCCGGCAGTGTCGGCGATCTCGGCATCGACAAAGAGGATCTGAAGACCCTCTCGGACCTGCGCAACCCCAAGTCCTTCGTGCGCTCCAAGGTGCTCGACGGCATCGACCTCGGCCTCGACGACGACGACGCCGGCTCCAGCCGCACCAACGGCACCAATGGCGTCAACGGCACCCGCCCGTCGACGGCGGCGAGCACGGGGACCGAGCACGTGGGCGAGGTGGTCGACGTGCCGCCCCCGTCCGCCGACGTCCCGCCTCCGCCGGAGGACGACGTCCCCGACTTCGACAACCCGCCGCCTCCCATGGAGGACACCCCCGAGGGCCCGCCCGCCGAGCCGGTCGTCGCATCGGCAGACGACGAGCAGGAGCAGGTGCCGGTGAACGCCGAGGCCTCCAGGTCGCCGCGGTTCGACCCGGACGCCACCTGATCCGGTTGGTGGGGTTCCCCCGTCCCCCTGCTGCCCATTCTCTTAGCCGCGGGGACCCGCCTCAAGTCCGTGCCCTCTGTGGTTGCTTGGCCGTGTGGTTGGGGGCTTGGACTTGACCCGGGTCCCCGCGGTCTAAGAACGGGCAGCTATCAGGGGGACGGGGGGAGTCTGGCGACGGGCGCGGCGTCATCGGGCCTGTTGGTGTCCACGTGGTGGGATTTGGCGGCGTTGGCGGGGGCATCACGAGGTTCTCTGCCGCTTCACGAGGCATGCATGCCTGGTGATGTGGCAGAAGGCCTGGTGATGTAGCGGATCGCCGATGATCATCGCGGTGCACAGCCCGGCGAACCGGGCCAACTGGGCGAAACGGGCACGCGAAACGGGGGCGCGAACGGGGACGCGAAACGGGGACGCGAAACGGTGAGGCGTGCCCAGTTCCTCCCCGTCCCCCTGATAGCTGCCCGTTCTTAAGCCCCGGGTGCCCGGGTCAAGCCGAAGCCCCGCAAGCACAGCGGCGAGGTGACCACAGCGGGCGCCGGCTTGAGGCGGGCGGCCGGGGCTAAGAGAATGGGCAGCAGGGGGACGGGGAGCCCACCTCAAACCCCCGCCAACCCCGGTTTCCCGGCGGACGCCCGCACGCTGCCGCTCACCTCGGCGAACGCCGCGATCGGCCGATCCCGGCTCGCATGACAACACGTGACTGTGGTCCCGCGCGTAGTCAGCCCTATCGACAGAAAAGTGATTTAGTGATCTAATCACTCCCATGACCACCGGAGAAGCGGGTCGCCGGACGCTGGCTGACGAGCTGGCGGCGGGTGTCGTGCAGCTGATCCGTGAGCGCCGGCTCGAGGCGGGCGCGCAGATGGACACCGTCCGGTCCATGGCCGAGCGGTTCGCCGTCGCCGTCCCGACCATGCGCGAGGCGTTGCGCCGGCTCGAGGCGATGGGCGTGGTCGTGCTGCGGCACGGGTCCGGGGTGTACGTGGGCGAGAACGTGCGCCGCTCGGTGCTGCCGAACCCGCACGGGCCGCTGCTGACCAGCGAGAGCCTGGTCGACCTGCTGCAGGCGCGGAGCACCATCGAGCCGCCCATCGCGGCCGTGGCCGCCGCCGTCCGGCACGAGGACGGGGTGGCGCGCATCTCCGAGACGCTGGCCGAGGCCGAGCAGTGCCTGATCAGTCGCAACGAGCGGCTGTGGCTGGTCAACCTCGACTTCCACCGGGCGGTCGCGCAGGCGTCGGGAAACACGGTGCTGGCCGAGGTGGTCGACTCCATCGTGCTGGTCCACGCCCAGGAACAGCGCGAGATCCTGCGACTGCACGGCGACGAGGACGAGGACTTCGAGGAGCACCGGCGCATTGCGCGCGCGGTGCTCGGCGGCGACGCGGGCGAGGCCTACCGGGCCAGCAAGGAGCACCTCGACAACGTCATCGAGGCGATCCGCGCCAGGGCACCCGAATCCGGCCGATAGCCACAAGGCCGTCATGCCGACCTGTCACGGGCACATGCTGACGGGTTACACCCGATGTCATACACGAATGCAACGAGGTGAATCATCGTGAGAATGCGTCACAGTGCGGTGCTCGCAGCCGTGGCCGGTTCAGCGCTGGTCCTGGCCGCGTGCGGCGGTGGGGACGACGACGACACCGAGGGTTCCGCCGGCCCCGGCATGATCAACTTTTACACCGACAAGGGCGCCTGGGAGCCTCAGTTCCTCGAGGTGTCCGACGTGTCGGAGCTGAGCCTGGGCCTCGGCCTCGACTTCACCGGTTACTCCGACGCCGACCAGTACTCGGCCTTCATCCGGCAGTCGTTCCGGACCAACGAGAAGCCGGACCTGTTCACCTGGCACACCGGCAGCGAGCTCGAGGACCTGGTCGCCGAGGACCTGCTGGCGCCCACCACGGACATCTGGGAGTCGGCCATCAGCGACGGCAACGTGCCCGAGGCGCTGCGCGAGCACTTCACCGTCGGCGACGAGCAGTACTGCGTGCCCATGAACGCCGCCTACTGGGTCATGTACTACAACAAGCCGCTCTTCGAGCAGTACGGCCTGGCCGAGCCCACCAGCTGGACCGAGCTCATGACCGTCGCCGACACCCTGCTGGCCAACGGCGTCACCCCGTTCTACGAGACCAACATCCTGTTCTCGTTCGTCTGGTTCCAGACGCTGCTGGCCGGCACCGATCCCGATCTCTACAACGCGCTCTCCAACGGCGAGGCCAGCTACACCGACCCCGGCATCGTCGAGGTCATGGAGCAGTGGCGGACCATGCTCGAAACCGGCTACTTCGGCGACCCGGGCGACCAGACCACGCCGCAGGACCAGCTGAAGAACGGCACCGTCGCGATGATCAACTTCGGGACGTTCCTCAGCGGCCAGCTCAACAGCGTCAGCATGGTGTCGGGCACCGACTACGACTTCTTCGTCATCCCGAACGCCAACGCCGAGCTGCCGCAGACCTCGCTGATCTTCGAGACCGGCCCCATGTGCACCGCCAAGGACGCCGAGAACGAGACGTCGGCGCTGCAGTACGCCGAGTGGTGGATGTCCGAGGAGGCGCAGACCACCTGGGCCAACGCCCGCGGCGACGTGTCGTTCAACCCGAAGGCGCTGGTACAGGACCAGGCGCTCGCCGAGCTGAACGAGCAGTCCGCCGGCGACGACTACCTGCTGCTCGAGCGGTACTTCGAGGCGACGCCGACGCCGGTGCTGACGGCGGCGCTCGACGGCTTCGGGGCCTTCGTCACGAACCCGGGCGACCCCATGCCGATCCTCGAGACCATCCAGGCCGAGGCCGACGCCTACTGGAGCGAGCAGGGCTGAGGGAGAACGACGATGTCCGCGCCGGCCACCGCCGCACCCCCGACGTCCGCCGGCGGCTCCGCACCGCGCGAGCCGCGGCGGCGCGACCGGAACGCCTACGGCTGGCCGGCGCGGGCGTTCAGCCTGCCCGCGGTCGTGGTGGTCGCGGTCCTGCTGTACCTGCCGTTCCTCTGGACCACCTGGATCAGCCTCACCGAGTACGACGGCCTCGGCTCGCCCGAGTGGGTGGGGCTGGACAACTACCGCGCGATGTTCGACGACGCCAACTTCCTGACGTCGCTGCGCAACACGCTGATCTGGGTGGCCGGCACCATCACGGTGCCGGTCGCCCTGGGCCTGCTGATCGCGATGCTCTCGCACGGGCTGCGGTTCGGGGCGTGGCTGCGGCTGCCGTTCCTCCTCCCATACGCGATCTCCGGCGTCGCCGTCGGCATCGTCTGGGTGTTCGTGCTGCAGAACGGCGGCGGGCTGAGCCAGGCCCTCGACACGTTCGGGCTGCCGGGGGCGGACACCCGATGGCTGCTGGACGCGCCGATGAACACCGTCGTCATGATCGGCGCGGCGGCCTGGCAGCAGACCGGCGTGAACGCGCTGCTGTTCGTCATCGGGCTGCAGTCGATCCCGCGCGAGCCCATCGAGGCGGCGCGCCTGGACGGGGCGTCGGGCTGGCGGATGTTCCGGCACATGTACTGGCCCATGCTGCGGCCGCTGACGACGGTGGTCGTCGGGCTGGGGCTGGTGGCCAGCCTGAAGACGTTCGACATCGTCTGGATCATGACGCAGGGCGGGCCGGGCCGGAACTCCGAGACCCTGGCGGTCACGATGTACGAGGAGACGTTCGTGAACAGCGCCTACGGCTCCGGGTCGGCCGTCGCGGTGTTCCTGAGCGCCGTCACGTTCCTCGCCGCCATCACCTACCTGCGCCGTCAGCTGTCGACCGAGCGGACGGTGTGACATGGCCGCCCGTGTGCTGCGCCCCGCCATCCTGCTGATCCTCGGCGTCGTCTGGCTGGCGCCGCTCTACCTGCTGATCGTCAACGCCGCCAAGCCCGCCGCGCGCTACGCGTCGGACCAGGTGTGGCGGCCCATCGGCGAGTTCGCACTCGTCGACAATCTGCGCGAGGCCTGGGACCTTGCGGGCCTCGCCGACGCCGTCACCAGCACCGTCATCTACAGCGTGGTGGCGCCGGCGCTGGCGGTGCTGATCGGCGCCGCCGTCGGCTTCGGCATCGTGGCGCTGCGTCTGAAGCACGGGTTCTTCTGGTTCGTGCTGGTGTTCGGCGGCACGATCTTCCCGCTGCAGATGATCCTGATGCCGCTGTTCGTCGGCTACGTCGAGGCCGACGTGTTCGACACCCGCCTGGGCCTGGTGGCGATCTACACGGCCATCTCGGTGCCGTTCGCGGCGCTGGTCATGCGCAACTTCCTCGGCGGCATCGCGCACCAGGTGTTCGAGGCCGCGGTCGTCGACGGCGCGAGCACGTGGCGCATCTTCTGGCGCATCTACCTGCCGATGTCCGGCAGCGCGCTGGTGGCGGTGTTCATCCTGCAGGCGACGTTCGTCTGGAACGACCTGCTGCTGGGCCTCACGCTCAGCCAGTCCGACGAGGTCCGCCCGCTGATGACGGCACTCACCGGCCTGCAGGACACCTACGGCGGGTCGTCGCTGGTGACCGTGCTGGCGGGCGGGCTGCTGGTGTCGCTGCCGACGGTGGTGCTGTTCCTGTCGACCCAGCGGATCTTCAGCCGGGGCCTCAACCTCGGCCAGTTCTAGGAGGCGTAGCGATGACTGTGGCCGTGGTGACCGGCGGCGCGGCGGGCATCGGCCGGGCCGTCGTGGAGCGGCTGGCCGGCGACGGCGACCTCGTGGTCGCGCTCGATCGCGACGCGACGGCGCTCGGCGGGCTGGCAGCCGAGGCGGCGGCGCGCGGCTGGGACGTCCGGGTCCGAGAGCTCGACGTGGCCGACGACGCCGCCGTCGAGCGCTGCGCCGCCGACCTGACCGAGGAGTTCGGGAGCATCGGCACCCTGGTCTGCGCGGCCGGCATCCAGCGCTACGGCACCGTCGAAGAGACGGACCTGGCGCTGTTCGACGAGGTCATGAGCGTCAACCTGCGTGGCGTCTTCGCCGTCTGTCATTTCCTGATGCCGCTGCTGCGGGCCCACGGCGGCGGCTCGGTCGTCGTCGTGGCGTCCGTGCAGGCGTACCAGGTGCAGACCGGCGTCGCGGCCTACGCGGCGTCCAAGGGCGCACTGGTCGCGCTGGTCCGCGCCATGGCCCTCGACCACGCGCCCGACGGCGTGCGCGTCAACGCCGTCCTGCCCGGCTCGGTCGACACCCCCATGCTGCGCTGGGCGGCGCAGCGGTTCGCCGGCGGCCGGCCCGCCGATGACGTCGTCGCCGAGTGGGGCCGGACCCACCCGCTGGGCCGGGTCGCCCGGCCGGCCGAGGTGGCCGAGGCGGTCGCCTACCTGGCGAGCCCGCGGGCCAGCTTCGTCACCGGCACCGACCTGGTGGTCGACGGCGGCCTGCGCACCGCGCTCGCGGTGGCGCTGCCCGAGAAGGAGAGCTGAGCACGTGAAGATCGTCGACGTGCGGGCGACCACCGTGACGGTGCCGCTCGAGGCGCCGCTGCGGCACAGCAACGGCGCGCACTGGGGCCGGTTCGTCCGCACCATCGTCGAGGTCGAGGCCGACAACGGGCTGGTCGGGCTGGGTGAGATGGGCGGCGGCGGTCAGAGCGCCGAGGACGCCGTCCGCGGCCTGCGCGACTACCTGGTCGGCCACGACCCCGCCCGCACCGAGGCGCTGCGGTTCATGCTCGCCAACCCGACGGCCAGCCTCTACAACAACCGCACCCAGCTGCTGGCGGCCGTCGAGTTCGCCTGCCTGGACCTGCAGGGCCGGCACCTCGGCGTGCCGGTGCACGAACTGCTCGGCGGCAAGGTACGCGACCGCGTCGCGTTCGCCAGCTACCTGTTCTTCCGCTACCCGGGCGCCGACGGCAGCGGCGAGGTGCGCACGCCCGCGCAGCTGGTCGCGCACGCCCGCGAGCTGAAGGAGCGGCACGGCTTCACGGTGCACAAGCTCAAGGGCGGCGTGTTCCCGCCCGACTACGAGCTCGAGTGCTACCGCGCGCTGGCCGAGGCGTTCCCCGGCGACCGGCTGCGCCACGACCCCAACGGCGCCTGGTCGGCCGAGGAGGCGGTCCGGTTCGCCGCGGCCATCGAGGGGCTGCGCAACGACTACCTCGAGGACCCGACCTGGGGGATGAACGGGCTGCGCCGGGTCCGCGAGAACACCGCCATCCCGATCGCCACGAACACCGTCGTCGTGACCTTCGAGCAGCTGGCCGCGAACGTGCGCGATCCCGCCGTCGACGTCGTGCTGCTCGACACCACGTTCTGGGGCGGCATCCGTCAGTGCGTCAAGGCGGCGGCGGTCTGCGAGACGTTCCAGCTGGGCGTGGCCGTGCACTCGTCCGGCGAGCTGGGCATCCAGCTGGCCACCATGCTGCACCTGGGCGCCGTCGTGCCGAACCTGTCGTTCGCCGCCGACGCGCACTACCACCACCTGACCGGTGACGTCATCGCCGGCGGGCCGTTCCGGTACACCGGCGGCGGCATCGACGTGCCCGACGGGCCGGGGCTCGGCGTCGAGCTCGACCGCGACAAGGTCGCCGAGTACGCCGAGCTGTATCGGGAACTGGGTGGGTACCCATACGACCGCGATCCCGGCCGGCCCGGCTGGTATCCGCTGCTGCCCAACTCGGACTGGGCCGACCCGGCGCAGGGCGGCCCGGTCGACCTCGGAGGACGCTGACCGATGCGGCTCATCCCCACCGTCGACGACTTCACCTCCGACCCCGTCGTGCAGGCCTACGACGACATGGTCAACCCGCCCGGCCTGACGAACTTCCTCGGTGCCGTGCAGGCCGACCATGACGTCACGGCGGTGCGAAGCGTCAACTTCGCCCCGGTCTCGCACGGCGACACCGTCACCGGCTCGCTGTGGATCGACGGACGGCTGCTGCGCTCGTTCGGGGCGGCGGTCGCGATCCAGTGGCGGCCCGACCGCGTCGTCCGCTCCACCCGGCTGGGCGACCTCATCGTGGAGTCGACGACGGTGACGCCGCCCGGTGTCGCGGGGGTCGCCGTCGACGTCGTCGTGACGAACACGTCGGCCGCGGAGCGCGGAGTCCGGCTGGGCCTGTCCGTGGCGTCGACGGCGACGCAGGCCGGCGCGTGGCGCACGCCCGAGCCGCCGTCGGAGCCCAACACACTCGCGCCCGTGCCCGGCCGCGCCGCGCTGCTGGGCCGCGCCGCGACCACCGAGGCGGTGAGCGTGCAGGGCCTCGACGCCGACGGCGCCCGCGTGCGTGAGCGGATGCTCGAGGTCGACGTCCGGCTGGAGCCCGGCGAGCGATACCGGTTCGGCTACGTGCACGTGGTGGGCACCGACGCCGAGGGCGCGCTGGCCGCCTACGACACCGTCGTCGCCGATGTGCTCGGGCAGGTCGAGGCCGCCCGCCGTCTCTGGGACGCCACGCTCGAGGCCGCGTTCACGCCGGGGAACGACCAGTTCAGCGGGCATGTGCCGACGCTCGAGACGTCCAACGACGCGCTGCGCCGGCTGTACTGGTGGGGCGTCATGGGCGTCATCTGGTTCCGCCGCGACAGCCCCGCCAGCCACCTCGGCCGCGTCTACGACACCCTGATGCCGCGGTACTGGCAGGGCACCACGTTCATCTGGGACTTCAGCCTCAGCTCGATGATCCACGCGCTGCTGGACCCGGAGCCGATGCGCCGGCAGATCGAGCACTGGATCTCCCTCGACATCCACCGGCACTTCGGCACCGAGTGGCAGACCGGCGGCCCGGCCGGCTACTGGTACTCCGTCAACGACTATGCGATGATCCGGCTGGTCCGCGACTATGTGCGCTGGAACGGCGCGCCGGACTTCCTCGGCGTCGAGCTGGCCGCCCACGATGGTCCGGCGAAGGCCGTCGCCGAGCACGTCGCCGACTGGGCCACCGCCTGGGAGGGCCTGCGCACGTCGCACGCGCTGGCCGACTACGGCGAGATCGACAACCTGCTCGAGTGCGTCAGCTCCTACGTGCACGAGGTGGCCGGCCTCAACGCCGCCAACGTGTGGTGCCTGCGGGCGGCGGCCGAGGTGGCAGAGCTGCGCGGCGACGGCGGCCGCGCGCAGGAGCTGCGGAAGAAGGCCGATGCGCTGGTGCCCGAGGTCGGCGAGCTGTACGTCGAGGGGCAGGGCTTCTGGCACGCCCGCCGGCCCGACGGCCGGCTGGTCCCGGTGCGGCACTGCTACGACTTCACCACCGTCGGCATGACCATCGCGGCCGACCTGCCGGAGCGGCGGCGCGAGGAGATGGTGGCGTTCTTCGTCCGCGAGCTGCAGACGCCGGCCTGGATGCGGGCGCTGTCGCCGTACGACGACGACGCCGCCTTCAGCCTGCGCCCGGACCACCAGTGGAACGGCGCCTACCCGGCCTGGCCGGCCGACGCCGCGCGGTCGCTGATCGAGCTGGGCCGGCCCGACGTCGCCGCCGCCTGGCTGCCGGGGCTCGCGCGGTCGGCGAACCAGGGCCCGCCCGGGCAGGCGCACTTCGTCGAGGAGGCGGGGGAGCCGGTCAACGGCGGCGCGGTGAAGTCGCCGCCGCAGTTCCCGTACCTCATCGACTGGTCCTGCTCGTCGGCCGGCGCGTGGTCCGCGCTGGTGGTCGAGGGGTTCTTCGGCCTGCGTCCGGAGCTGGACGGGTCGCTGACGGTGTCGTCGCGGCTCGCGTCGGTGGACCGGTCGGCGGTGCTGCGCGGGTTGCGGGTGGGCGGGCGGCTGGTCGACGTGACCATCGCCGGCGCCGTCGACGCACAGCCAGCACACAGCTCCGGCGAGGCCTGAGCACAGGTTCGGCGCCGACCGTGGAGCGCACGTGCACCGGCCGGTGCGCGCTCACCCACCCCACGGGAGGACCGATGTCCGACAGCACGACACTCACCCGCGACCGCCTGAGGCGCTGGCGCACGCCGATCGTGGCGGCGGCCGTCTCGGGCGGAGTGCTGCTCGGCGGCTACGGCATCGCCGCGGCCGCCGACTCCACGCCCGCCCCGTCGTCGCCGTCCGCGCCGGAGTCCGCACCGGAGTCCGCGCCGGAGTCCGCGCCGGAGTCCGCGCCGGAGTCCGCGCCGGAGTCCGCGCAGCCGGAGTCGCCGGACACCACGGAGCCGAACCGGGCCCGGCCGGACGCGCCGGGCGGCCGCGGCGAGGGCTGCGACGAGGAGGGATCCGCGCCGGAACAGTCCACGCCGGATGCGGAGTCCAGCAGCACCGCCACCACCTGACCGGCGTCCGCACCGGGAGCCGTCGCCGTCGCCGGTGGCGGCTCCCGGGCGTCTCACAGCAACTTCACAGGGTCGGCTCAGCAGCCTCTCAATCTCGGCGCGTAGACCGGACGCATGACCGACACCCTCCCGCGCGTGCTGGTGGTCGACGACGAACCGAACCTCGCCGAGCTGCTGACCTCGGTCCTCAGGTACGAGGGCTGGTCCACCACGACGGCCATGACCGGCCAGGACGCCGTCCGCGCAGCGATCGAACAGCCGCCGGACGCCGTCGTGCTCGATGTGATGCTGCCCGACCTCGACGGCATCGAGGTGATGCGGCGGATCCGGGCGCACCGGCCGGACGTCCCGGTGCTCTTCCTCACCGCCCGCGACGCCGTCGAGGACCGCGTCGCCGGGCTCACCGCGGGCGGCGACGACTACGTGACCAAGCCGTTCAGCCTCGAGGAGCTGGTCGCGCGGCTGCGCGGGCTGCTGCGCCGGGCCGGGGCGACGCGGGCCCGCCAGGACGCCGTCCTCACCGTCGGCGACCTGGTCATGGACGAGGAGGCGCACGAGGTCGGCCGCGACGGCGAGCCGATCCACCTCACCGCCACCGAATTCGAGCTGCTGCGCTACTTCATGCGCAACCCGCGCCGGGTGCTGTCCAAGGCGCAGATCCTGGACCGCGTCTGGCGGTACGACTTCGGCGGCCAGGAGAACATCGTCGAGCTGTACGTCTCCTACCTGCGGCGCAAGATCGACAAGGGGCGCACGCCGATGATCCACACCGTGCGCGGCGTGGGGTACCAGCTCAAGCCGGCGAGCGGCCCGTGACCCGGCACCCGCTGCGGCGGCGGCTGGTCTGGACGGTCGTGGCGCTGGTGCTGACGGTGACGGCGACGCTCGCGCTGGTGTCGGCGCTGGTGCTGCGCTCGTCGCTGTACGACCAGCTGGACAGCCGGCTGCTGGCGGCGGCCGACCGGGCCAAGGGGTCGGCCGACCCGGGCGGCCACGGGTTCGGCGGGCCGGACGAGCCGCACGCCGTGCCCGGCCAGGCCGCCGGCACCGTCGAGGTCTACGCCGAGGACGGGCAGGTCGGGCAGGCCGGCTACGTCGACGCGGCGGGCGAGTTCCAGCCGCTCGACGACGCCCAGACGGCGGTGCTGACGGCGCTGCCGTGCGACGGCGAGATCCGCGTCGCGGCCCTGCCCGGCCTGGGTGCGTTCCACGCCGTCTGCCAGCCGGCCGGGGGCGGCGACTCCGTCGTCACGGCCATGAGCACCGCGGACGTCGCGGGCACGCTGCGTTCGTACATCGGCCTGGAGGTCGGGCTGGCCGCCGCCGGGGTCGCGATCGCCGCGGGGGCGGCGACGGTGCTGGTCCGGCGGGCGATGCGGCCGCTGGACCGGGTCGCCGAGGCCGCGCGCCAGGTCACCGAGCTCCCGCTGGACCGCGGCGAGGTGGACACGATCCCGCGGGTGCCGCCCGCCCTCGCGGCGCAGCGGTCCGAGGTCGGCCGCGTGGGCGCGGCGTTCAACCGCATGATCGGCCACGTCGAGACGGCACTGTCGGCGCGGCACGAGTCCGAGCAGCAGGTGCGCCGGTTCGTCGCCGACGCCAGCCACGAGCTGCGCACGCCGCTGGCCTCGATCCGCGGTTACGCCGAACTGGTGCGCCGCTCGCCCGACACCGTGCCGCCGTCGGCCGCGCACGCGATCGGCCGGGTCGAGGCCGAGGCCGGCCGCATGACCGGGCTCGTCGACGACCTGCTGCTGCTCGCGCGCCTCGACGCCGGCCGGCCGCTGGAGCGGGCGCCGGTCGACCTGGCCGCGCTCGCCGTCGACGCCGTCGCCGACGCGCACGCCGCCGGGCCGGACCACGTCTGGCGGCTGGACCTCGGTCCGTCACCGGCGCCGGTGCTGGTCTGCGGCGACGAGGGCCGGCTGCGGCAGGTGCTGGCGAACCTGCTCGGCAACGCGCGGGTGCACACGCCGGCGGGCACGACGGTGTGGGCGTCCTGTCGCGTCGTGGGTGACGAGGTGGTCGTCGAGGTGCGCGATGACGGGCCGGGCATCCCCGCGGACCTGCGGCCGCGGCTGTTCCAGCGGTTCAGCCGCGCCGACACCGCCCGGAACCGGGCCGGCGGCTCGACCGGGCTCGGGCTGGCCATCGCCGAGGCGATCGTGCACGCGCACGGCGGCACGATCACCGTCGGGAGCGGTGGGGGTGCGACGCTGACCGTCCGGCTGCCGGCGCTCACGAGCGATGCTCAACCGGCTCACGGGTGGCGCCGGGGCCGGCCGGTCGCCCTCGGCTCCTGACGGGTGCTGGCACCCCGCCGAATCGCCTGCTGGCACCCTGCCCCGCCGGCCGCCGTCTCCGTAGCGTCGTCGCTGAGGAGAGGAGGCCCTCATGCGGGCGACGTACCGGGTGTTGAGTGGGCTGATCGCGCTGGCGGTGGTGTTCCAGGCCGCGGCCGTCGCGTTCGGGACGTTCGGGGTCATCAACGAGGTGGAGAGCGGGGCGGTGGTCACCTCGGACTCCGACCTGCCCAACGCCGGACCGATGCTGCATGGCATCGGCGGGACGATGGTCATCCCGCTGCTGGTGCTGGCGCTGCTCATCGTGTCGTTCGTCGCGAAGGTCCGCGGCGGCGTGAAGTGGGCGGCGCTGCTCCTGCTGGCGGTCGCGCTGCAGATCACGCTGGGCTTCGCGGCGTTCGAGGCACCGGCGATCGGGCTGCTGCACGGCGTCAACGCCTTCGTGATCCTGGCGCTGGCGGTGGTGGCGACGCGGGCAGCCGCGGGTCCGGCGGTCGCGGCGGCGGAGACCACCGGCGATGCCGCTCGGGTCTGAGCCGGGCCGGCGGCGGCGGAACGACCGGCTGGTCATCGCATCGCTGGCGGCGCTGGCGATCCTGGTGACCGTCGGGCTGCTGTGGTCGTCGAGCCGGCTGCCCGCCACGTACTCGGTGATGGGCATGGGGCACGCCGAGTTCGGCGGCGGCCCGGCCGACGAGGTGCACGGCGGCCACACGGCGCACGGCTGGGAGGGCCCGCCGCGCCAGCCCGGCGACCGCGACGTGAGCGAGCTGACCGGCCCGCGGGACCGGCCGGCCGACGTCGCCGTCGAGCTGGTCGCGGCCCGCGACGGCGACCGCTACACGCTGAACGGGAGCACGCCCGGGCCGCAGCTGCGGGTGGAGCAGGGCGACCTGGTCGAGGTGACGCTGGTCAACGAGTCAGTGCCGGACGGCGTCACGCTGCACTGGCACGGGGTCGACGTCCCGAACGCCGAGGACGGGGTCGCCGGGGTCACGCAGGACGCCGTCGCGGTCGGCGGGACGCACACGTACCGGTTCGTCGCCGACGACGCCGGCACCTACTGGTACCACTCGCACCAGGTCTCGCACGCCCAGGTGCGCGGCGGCCTGTTCGGGACGCTCGTGGTCGCGCCGCCCACGGGGGAGGCGGCGGACCACGACGTCGTGGCGGCCGTGCACACGTACGGAGACGGGCCCACGGTGAACGGCCGGCGCGACGGGCTGCGGGTCGACGCGGCGCCGGGGGAGTCGGTCCGGGTCCGGCTGGTCAACACCGACAACGAGGTCAAGCGGGCGTGGCTGGCCGACGGCGTCGCGTTCCGGCTGCTCGCGGTCGACGGGCACGAGGTGCACGAGCCGGGGCCGGTGACGGCCGCCGTCGTGCTGGCCGCCGGCGGCCGGGCCGACCTCGGGTTCGAGGTGCCCGCCGACGGGACGGCGGTGCGGATCGAGCTGGGCGGGGTGACGGTCGTGGTGGCGCCGCCGGACGCCGACGTCTCGCCGCCCGACGCGCAGGACGCCCCGGCCGACGACGTCGACCTGCTGCACTACGGCACGCCGGCGCCGCTCGGGTTCGACCCGGGCGACCCCGACCGCGAGTTCGAGTACCGCATCGGCCGGCGGTTCGGGCTGGTCGACGGGCGGCCGGGCAGGCACTGGACGGTCAACGGCCGGATGTTCCCGGACGTCCCGATGTTCGTGGTGAGCGACGGCGACGTGGTGCGCATGCGCATCGAGAGCTCCGGCGCCGACAACCACCCCATGCACCTGCACGGGCACCACGCCGTCGTGCTGAGCCGTGACGGCGAGCCGGCGACCGGCAGCCCGTGGGTCGTCGACTCCCTCGACGTCGGCCGCGACGAGACGTACGAGATCGCGTTCGTCGCCGGCAATCCGGGCATCTGGCTGGACCACTGCCACGACCTGGTGCACGCCCGCCAGGGGCTGGTGGCGCACCTGGCCTACACGGGGGTCCACACGCCGTTCCGCATCGGCGGGCCGGGCGCGAACGAGCCGGAGTGACGCCGCTCAGTCGTTGCAGCGGTCCAGCAGCACGTAGCCGCCCACGCCGGTGACGGTGACCGTCCCGGCGCCGGGGCCGCTGAGCACCACCCGCCGCAGGCTGACGCCGTCGTGCGTGGTCGTGACGTCGCTGTCGGGCGCGGGGACCTGCGCGAACGAGTCCGCGCCCAGGTGCTCGACCCAGGTGCCGACGGCCTCGTCCGTGGTCTGGTCCTCGGTGCCGCCGACGACGGCGACGAGGCCGCCGGTGACGCACGCCGGCAGCACCGGCGGCGCCGCCAGCGCGTAGCCGTCGAGGAGTCGGTGCTCCTCGCCGGACGGGGTGAACGGCGCGCCGATGGTGTCGCCGGGGCCGGGGAGCTCGGCGGGGAACTCCGGCGCGGTGACCGGCGAGTCGCCCTCGGGTGTCGGCGCCTCGGCCTCGAGATCGGGCAGCGGCGACGACGGGCTGTCCTGCACCTCGGTGACCCGGATGAACGAGAGGTAGGGCTCCGAGTGCTCGCTGACCACGAGCTTCAGGTCGAGCCGGTAGCCGCTGGGCCCGAACGCGTGCGCCTCGCACTCCAGGCTGAGCGGGTCGTCGCCGCCGGGGATGTCGTCGCTGCCCAGCGGCCAGCGCTCGCCGGCGGTCTCCGGGTACGTGACGTCGGCGACCAGGCAGGTCGACGGCTCGGCGTCTGCGTCCGGGTGGTAGGTCAGCGGGTCGAGCCCGGCCGTGCGGACCTGCTCGACCAGGTCGGCGAACGCCTCGACCGGGTCGCCGGTGACCAGCAGCAGCGCCTCGGTGCCGGCCACCGGTCCGTCGTCCTCGGCGGCGTACGCGAACGGCGCGCCGGCCAGGACGGTGCCCGGCGGGACGGTCAGCTCCGCGGTGATCGCGGTGCCCGGCGGCGCACCGGTGGGATCGCCGGAGCCGGAGCTGCCGCCGTCGTCGCTCCCGCAGGCGACGAGCAGCGCGACGGTGAGCAGCAGTGCGATGGTGCGCGGCGGCGCATCCGCCGACCCTGCCATCAGCCAGCGGGGGAGAGGCTCAGCGACATGCCGGCCAGGCCCCGCTGGCGGTGCGAGAGCCGCTTGGCGACCTGGAGCAGCGTGGCCGCCGCGGGGGCATCGGGCTCGCCGAGGACCAGTGGGGTGCCCGCGTCGCCGCCCTCGCGCAGCCGGGTGTCGAGCGGGATCTCGCCGAGCAGCGGCACCGTCGCGCCCAGCCGCCGGCTCAAGCCGTCGGCGACCCGCTGCCCGCCGCCGGTGCCGAACACCTCGAGCCGGTGCTCCGGGCCGCAGTGCGGGCAGGGCAGGAAGGACATGTTCTCGATGACGCCGGCGACCTGCTGGTGGGTCTGCATGGCGATGGAGCCCGCGCGCTCTGCCACCTCGGCCGCGGCCAGCTGCGGCGTCGTGACGACCACGATCTCGGCGTTCGGCAGCAGCTGTGCCAGTGAGATGGCGACGTCGCCGGTGCCGGGCGGCAGGTCGAGCAGCAGGACGTCGAGGTCGCCCCAGTAGACGTCGGTGAGGAACTGCTGCAGCGCGCGGTGCAGCATGGGGCCGCGCCAGGCCACCGGGATGTCGCGGTCGGGCTTGAACATCTCCGTCGAGATGAGCTTCACGCCGTGCGCCGGCACCGGCATGATCATCCGTTCGACGACGGTGGGCTGCGAGCCCTCGACGCCGAACATGCGCGGGATCGAGTGCCCGTAGATGTCGGCGTCGACCAGGCCGACGCGGACGCCGTCGGCGGCCATGGCGACGGCGAGGTTCGCCGTGACCGACGACTTGCCCACCCCGCCCTTGCCCGACGCGACCGCGTAGATGCGGGTCAGCGAGCCGGGCTTGGTGAACGGGATCTCGCGCTCCGGCGCGCCGCCGCGCAGTTGCTGCGACAGCTCCTTGCGCTGCTCCGCCGACATGACGTCGAGCACGACCTCGACCTGGGTCGTGCCGTGCAGCGCCATGACCGCCGCGGTGACGTCGCGGGTGATGGTGTCGCGCAGCGGGCAGCCGGCGACGGTGAGGTACACCGCGACCGTGACGCGGCCGTCGGCCGCCACGTCGACCGACTTGACCATGTTCAGCTCGGTGATGGGTCGCTTGATCTCAGGGTCCTTGACCCCGGCCAGGGCCGCGGTGACGTCGTCGACGGTGGGGAGCGCGCTCATGTGTCGATGCTACGTCCGCCGCGCTTCTGCGCCGTCTTGCGGGCGGCGGCGTCTAAAATCTGGACACCATGACCGCCAGCAAGGACACCGACCAGTGGGTCACGCCCGAGCAGCTCGAGGTGTGGCGACTGTTCATCCGCGCCCAGTCGCGGGTGCTGCGCCGCCTCGAGGCCGACCTGCTCGCCGTGCACGACCTCCCGCTGGCGTGGTACGACGTGTTGGTGCGCCTGCTCGAGGCCGACGGCCGGCGGTTGCGCATGAGCGAACTGGCCGAGCGGGTCATGCTCTCGCCCAGCGGCCTCACCCGTCTGGTCGACCGCATGGTGGAAGAGGGTCTGGTCGAGCGCACCCAGGCAGAGCGCGACGGGCGCGGCTTCTACGCGGTGCTGACCGACTCCGGGTTCGAGCGGCTGCGCGACGCCAGCGGGACCCACCTGCGCGGAGTGCACGACTACGTGGTCGGCCGCTTCGACGATCAGGAGCTGCGGACGCTCACCGAGCTGCTGCGTCGCATCGAATCCTGAGGTGGGCCGGGTTCCCCTCCCTCTGAGGCCCATCGGTGTGGCGCGCGTCGGACCCGGGCGGTATCCCGGGCTTTCATCACGTGCTGTTGCGGCGTGTCAGCGATCGCACAAGGGACATGATCATGGCGAACCGACGAATCGAACGGCTCTGACGATCTATTGACACCGGGTGACGAAAGTCCCTAGCGTACGCGGGAAAGCCCTTACCATCCCATCGACCTGCCGCTCGGCGGCGTGTGGGAAGGCGCTTTCCGGTCAAGGAGGCCCGATGTCCTGGAGCACCCGCCGCCTCACCTCGATCGTCGCCGCGCTGGCGCTGCTGCTGACCGCCCTCATAGGCGCGTCGACGGCCACCGCGCAGGAGGAACCGGCCGAGCCACGGTTCCGCGCGCTCGTGTTCTCGAAGGTCACCAACTTCTACCATCAGTCGATCCCCGCCGGCCGGGCGCTCATCGAGCGGCTCGGCGCGGAGCACGACTTCGAGGTCGTCAGCACCGACGACGCCGCGGTCTTCAACGACGAGGACCTCGCCACGTTCGACGTCGTGATCTTCAACAACACGAACTCGACCCCGCAGAGCGGCGACCTGCTGAACGCCGATCAGCGGGCCGCGTTCCAGCGGTTCATCCAGGCCGGCGGCGGGTTCACGGGCCTGCATGCGGCGACGGCGGCCGAGCGGGACTGGGAGTGGTACGAGGGCCTGGTCGGCTCGATCTTCACCAACCATCCGCCGGGCACGAACCCCGACGGGACGATCAACGGCCGGGTGAAGGTGACCGACCGCGTCCACCCGTCGACGGCGAACCTGCCGGAGCTCTGGGAGTTCGAGGAGGAATGGTACAACTGGAACCAGCGCGTCGTCGGTGACGTACACGTCCTGACCTGGGTCGACACCAAGGTCGGCATCTCCGGGCTCACCGAGGGCCCTCATCATCCGTTCTCGTGGTGTCAGATCTACGACGGCGGCCGCTCCTGGTACACCGCGGGCGGGCACAGCGCCGCGGCGTTCCAGGACGCCGAGTTCGTCGAGCATCTCAAGGGCGGCATCGAGTGGGCCGCGGGCGTGGCCGACGGCGACTGCGGCGGCACCGTCGAGGAGAGCTTCGACAAGGTGCAGATCGCCTCCAACCCGGCCGACCCCATGGCGCTGGGCTTCCTCGACGAGAACGAGGTCGTCTTCGTCGAGCGCGGCGGCGCGGTGAAGGTCATCGACCAGTCGACGCTCGGGGTGACGACGGCGGGCACGGTCCCCGTCTACACACCCGACTCCGACGGGCTGCTGGGCATCGCCATCGACCCCGACTTCGCGACGAACCGGTGGATCTATCTCACCTACTCGCACGCGACCCAAGCGAAGATCCAGATCTCGCGTTTCACGCTGACGACCGAGAACCAGCTCGACCTCGCCTCCGAGGAGGTGCTGATCGAGATCCCGACCTACCGGCAGCTGAACCGGTCCGGCGTGCACATGGGCGGCGCCATGGACTTCGACGCGGCCGGCAACCTCTACGTCGCGCTCGGTGACAACATCGACCCGTTCGAGTCCAGCGGCTACTCGCCGATGGACGAGCGGCCCGGCCGGGCGCACTTCGACGCGCAGTCGACGTCGGCCAACACGGCGGACCTGCGCGGCAAGCTCATCCGTATCACGCCGACCGACGACGGTGGCTACACCGTCCCCGACGGCAACCTCTTCGACGCCGAGACCCACGACCCGGCGCAGGCCCGCCCGGAGATCTATGCGATGGGCTTTCGCAACCCGTTCCGGTTCCGTGTCGACGACGAGACGGGACACGTGCTGCTCGGCGAGCACTCGCCCGACGCGCGCAGCAACAGCGCGACCCGCGGCCCGCAGGCGCACGGCGAGTGGAACCTCATCACCGAGGCCGGCAACTACGGCTGGCCGTACTGCATCGGCCCGAACCGGCCGTTCCACGACTACGACTTCGCGACGGCGACGGCGGGCGCCCCGTTCGACTGCGCGAACCCCGTCAACGACTCGCCGAACAACACCGGCCTGCGCGAGCTCCCGCCGATCCAGGGCGCGACGATGTTCGAGAACTACGGCGCCACGCCCGAGTGGCCGGAGTTCGGCACCGGCGGCATCGCCCCGCACGGCGGCCCCATCTACGACTACGACCCGGAGCTGGACTCCGACACCAAGTTCCCGCCGTCGTACGACGGCAAGTGGTTCGTCGCCGAGTGGGACCGGCGCTGGATCAAGACGGTCTCCGTCCTGGCCGAGGACCACGTGGGCGAGCGGTACCCGTCGGCGAGCGCGGGCGACGTCTACTCCGTCGACCCGTGGGGCATCGACCAGACCTGGATCCGGCCGATGGACATGGACTTCGGCCCGGACGGCTCGCTCTACGTCATCGAGTGGGGCAGCAACTTCGGCGGGGCGCTGCGCGGCGAGCCGAACGACGACTCCGGCATCTACCGCATCGACTACGTCGCGGGCGACCGGCCGCCGACGGCGCGCGCCGCGGCCACGCCGTCGGACGGCCAGGCGCCGCTGACCGTGCAGTTCTCCAGCGAGGGCAGCGGCCATCCGCAGGGCCTCACGGTGACGTACGCCTGGGACTTCGGCGACGGCGGCAGCTCCACTGAGGCGAACCCGGCGCACGTCTACACCGCCAACGGCACGTACACCGCACGGCTCACCGTCACCGACGAGGAGGGCCGCGAGGCCCTCGCCGCGGTGCAGGTGGTCGTCGGCAACACCCGGCCGGTGGTGACCGTCGAGCTGCCGCCCGACGGCGGGTTCTTCGACTTCGGCGACCTGATCCCGTACGAGGTGGCGGTCGAGGACGCCGAGGACGGGTCCATCGCCGACGGCGGCATCGACTGCGCCGACGTGCTGGTCCAGACCCTGCTCGGCCACGACGAGCACGCCCACCCGCTGGACACCGTCGAGGGCTGCGAGGGGGTCGTCCCGACCATGACCGACGGCGGCCACGGCGGCGACGTCAACCTCTACTACGTGCTCGAAGGCGTGTACGTCGACCGCGGCGGCGCCGGTGTCGGCACGCTGACGGGCGCGTCCGGCGTCGAGCTGCGCACCAAGTCGACCGAGGCGGAGTACTACGACGGCAACACCGGGGTCACCCCGCTGGCCCGGCCCGGCTCGAGCGCGGGCGTCCGGCTGGGCGAGATCCGGCCGGGCGACTGGGTGTCCTACGACCCGGTGAGCTTCCACGGCATCGACTCGGTGACGGTGGGGGCGTCGTCGGGCGGCCAGGGCGGCGTCATCGAGTTCCGCAAGGACGCGCCCGACGGCGAGGTCCTCGGCAGTGTCGAGGTGCTGAGCAACGGCAGCTGGGACAGCGTCCAGGAGCTCGACGTCGAGCTGGCGGACCCGGGCGGCACGTTCGAGTTGTTCATGGTGTTCCAGGCGCGCGCCGGCTACACGCCCGGCGGTCCCGACCTGCTCTCCGCCGACTGGCTGCGCTTCAACGGCCCCGGTGTCGCCGACCCGTCCGCCCCGGTCGTGACGGCGACGGCGTCGCCCGAGGCGGGGCAGGCGCCGCTGCAGGTCACGTTCACCGGCGGCGCGACCAGCCCGGCCGGCCGCGAGATCGTGTCGTACGCATGGGACTTCGGCGACGGCGCGACCGCGACCGGCGCGACGGCGACACACACCTATGCGACGCCGGGCTCGTACGACGCCGTGCTGACGGCGACCGACAGCGCGGGCAGCGTCGGCCGCGCCCACGTCACCGTCGAGGTCGAGGAGCCGCCGTCGCAGTGCCCGGTCCGCGACGACGAGTTCGACGGGACGGCGCTGGACACCTGCCGGTGGTCGCGGATCATCCGTGAGGCGGCCGCCGACCACCGGGTCGACGACGGCCGGCTCTGGGTGAACACGACGTCCGGCGGCAACTTCGGCGCCAACAACAACCCGCCCGTGCAGAACCAGTTCCTGCAGCCGGTCGAGCCGGGCGAGGACTGGCTGATCCAGACCAAGGTGCACGCGCCGCTGGAGCAGCGCTACCAGCAGGTCGGGCTGCAGTACTACGAGGACGACGGCGACTACGTGAAGCTCGACCTGGTGTCGGACAACTTGCCCGGCCAGCCGCGGACGCTGCGGGTCGAGCTGCGCTCGGAGACCGGCGACGTGCCGTCGGCGACGCAGCCGAACCTGCAGCCGGCGCCGGCCAACCCGGGCGACGAGTGGTGGTTCCGGCTGAGGAAGTCCGGCACGACGTTCACCGGCTGGGTCAGCGTCGACGGCGTCACCTGGATCGAGATGCCGGGAACGGTGCAGAACACCGCGATCACCGACGGCGGCATCGGCCCGCTGCACCAGGGCCGCGGCCAGACGGCGCCGGTCGAGGTCGGGTTCGACCACTTCAGGGTGAACCCGGAGGACGAGCCGGCCGCGTGCCCGTCGCCGGACGAGCGTGAGACCGTCGTCGTCGGCGGCGTCGACAGCGGCGTGCCGAACCGGGCGCTGGCCGACGGCTGCACGGTCGGCGACCTCATCCTCGAGGACGAGGACTGGGCCAGCCACGCCGAGTTCGTCCGCCATGTCGGCGAGGTGCTCGACCAGCCCGAGGTCGCGGCGCTGATCACGCCGCGGGAGCGCTCCGCCGTCCTCCGTGCCGCCGCCCAGAGCGACATCGGCTCCACCTGACCCGACTGGGAATGATCACAGCACGGGAACCCGTGTCGCACTACGGCTGCAATCGTGGTGTGGCACGGGATTTCGTGCTGTGATCATTCCGGGGCCGGCGGGCGGGATGGGTGCTAGGAGAGGAGGGGGGACCAGGCGCCGGTGGCGACGGCGGTGGTGACGGCGAGGGCGGTGAGGAGCACGGAACCCGCAATCAGCGCGACGTCGGCCCGGGTGAACGTCTGACGACGCGCCGACGTCCGGTGCGCCGACGCGGCGAACCCGCGCGCGTCCATCGCGACCGCCAGCTGCGTCCCCCGTCGCACCGCACCCACCAGCAGCGCGAACAGCCGGCCGCCGAGCACCGCCAGGGCGCGCGCCGGGTTCCGGTCGCCGCCCAGTCCGCGGGCCCGGCGCGCCCGCCCCAGCACCTCCCACTCGGCGGCCAGCAGCGGCGCCAGCCGGAACGCCGCCAGCGACCCGTACGCGAACCGGGCCGGCACCCGCAGGTGCTGGACCAGCGCGTCGGCCAGGTCGACGGGGTCGATGGTCAGGATCGCCAGCACGCCGGGCAGCGCGATCGCCGCGACCCGCAGGCCCGCCGTCAGCCCGGTCGCCAGGCTCTCCGCCGTCAGCAGCAGCGGCCCTGCCTCGAGCAGCGTCGCACCGCCCTTGCGGTCGGTGAACACGGCGTTGCCCAACGCCACCATGACGAGGGCGAGCCCCAGCGGCCAGAGCCGGCGCAGCAGCCCCGGCCAGCCCACACCCCACGCCGGGACCGAGACCAGCCAGGCGGCCAGCAGCAGCCCCGACGACACCGGGTCGACGCTGACCAGCAGCACCAGCGACGGCAGCAGGGCGGCCGCCAGCTTCGCGACGGGGTTCCGGCGGGCCAGCGGTGCGGCCGGATCGGTCGAGAGATGGGTCTGCAGCAGCGTCACGAGCGCACCCTCGCGTCGGCGGCGAGCACGCCGCCGGCCACCGTCACCCGCTCGTCGGCCAGCGCGTCCGCGAACGCCTCGTCGTGCGTGACCGCCACGATCGCCGTCCCAGCCGCGCGCAGCCCCACGCACAGGTTCAGCAGCTCCGCCCACGTCCGGGCGTCCTGGCCGAACGTCGGCTCGTCCATGACCAGCAGGTCAGGTGCGGTCGCCAGCATCGCCGCGACCGACAGCCGCCGCTTCTCGCCGCCGGACAGCGTGAACGGGTTCGCGCCGGCCAGGCGGGTCAGCCGCAGCCGCTCCAGCAGCTCGTCCGCGCGCGCCGCCGCCTCGCCGGCCGCCACCCCGGCCCGCCGCGGCCCGACCAGCAGCTCGTCGCGGGCGGTGCGTGCGACGAACTGGTGCTCCGGGTCCTGGAAGACCGTTCCGACGCGCCGGCACAGGTCGCGCGGTCGCCAGCGGTGCAGCGGCCGGTCCGCGCCGTCGAGAAGCACCTCGCCGGTGTCCGGCGGCAGCAGCCCCGCCAGCAGCATCGCCAGCGTCGACTTCCCGCTGCCGTTCGTCCCCGTGACGGCGACCGCGGTGCCGCGCCGCACGGACAACCACGCCGACGACAGTGCCGGTCGCCGGGCCCGCGGGTAGGTCAGGCTCAGGTCGCGAGCCGTCAGCAGTACGTCGCCGCCGGGTCCGGACGTGAACGGGGGAGCGGGCGGCCCCCACGGCGCCGGCACCCAGACCCCGGCCGCCGCCAGGGCCGCGCCGCGCCGGCCGAAGACCTCGGCGGGCGGCCCGTCGTCGGCCACGCCGCCGCCCGGCTCCAGCACGACGACGCGGTCGACCAGCCCGGCCGCGACGTCGACCCGGTGCTCGACCATGAGCAAGGTGGTCCCTGCCCCGGACCCGCCGGCCAGCGCGGACGAGACGGCGCCCAGCACCGTCGCAGTCCCCGCCGGGTCGAGGTTGGCGGTCGGCTCGTCCAGCACCAGCACCGACGGACGGCGGACCAGCGCGCCGGCCAGCGCCAGCCGCTGCTGCTCGCCGCCGGACAGCGCCGCCGTCGGCCGGTCGCGGTCGTACGGGAAGCCGACCTGCGCGAACGCGGCATCGACGCGTGGCCAGATGTGCTCCGGCGGCACACCGAGATTCTCGAGGCCGAACGCGACGTCGTCGCCGGACCGCGACATCACCAGCGACGACTCCGGGTCCTGCAGCAGCATCCCGACGCGGTCGCGCGCGGCCGCCGCCGGGACGCCGTCGACCAGCACCGAGCCCTCGTGCTCCGCGGCGGTCTCCGGGTCGAGCAGCCCGGCGACGGCGCGCAGCAGCGTCGACTTGCCCGCGCCCGACGGCCCGACCAGCAGCACCCGCTCGCCCGGCTCGAGGTCGAGGTCCACCCCGCGGCAGGCCCACGCCTTCCGGCCGGCATAGCGCCAGCCGAACCCGCGCAGCCGCACCGCGACCCCCCGCGCGCCTCCGGAACCGTCAGCCGACCCCGTCATCAGATCTCGCTCTGGGCCCGGCCGGCGGCGAACGGCGCCAGCGCGCCCGTGCGGGCCAGCGCCCGGACCAGCAGCCAGCCCAGCCCGCCCGCGAGCACCAGCCCGGTCGCCACGGCGGACAGGACGTAGACCAGCTTCCAGTCCGCCGCGTACGTCGAGACGTAGACGACGACCTCGTAGACCCCCATCGCCAGTCCGGCGCCGCCACCGGCCAGGACCGCCGCCACCAGGCCCCACCGGCGGTAGAGCAGCAGCGCGAAGACCAGCTCGGCGCCGAGGCCCTGCCAGACGCCGGACATGAAGACCGACATGCCCCAGGCCGAGCCGAAGAACATCGACACGGTTGCGGCGATCACCTCGGTGTAGAGCGCGGCGCCGGCCTTGCGGATCACCAGCCCGCCGACGACGGCCGGGATCAGCCAGACGCCGGCGATGACCGGTTGCGCGGGCGAGCCGGACAGCGGCGCGCTGACGGTCGCGTAGACGACGTTGTTCCAGACGGCGAACAGCACGCCGAACGTCACGCCCAGGACGGACGCGACGACGATGTCGACGGTGCGCCAGCGGTGCCGTCGTGCAGGGACGGTGGCCTGCTCACTCATCGAAGGGCTCCTCTCGTACGGGGGGTACGACGAGGGGGCTCGAACATGACGCAGCGCGCCACCACGGGACGGATCCCGTGGGACGCGCTGCTGCGGTCGAGGTGTCGACTTCCTGCGCCGGCATTACCCGGATCAGGTTCGAGGGTCTGCGGGCACGTCCCGCACTCTCAGCGCTGCAGCGCTCCCCTGTCGTGGGTATTCAGTTGTCGCGTGAAAGAGATTACACCCGTCTCTCATCACCCGCGATGATCAGCGCGAACGCACCGGCAGGGGCGTCCGGACGGCCATGGCCAGGTCACGTTTCGGTGACGACCCGGCCGAGGCGTGGGTATGCTCCATCAGGCGCTCCGGCCGGAGCCGCCTCGTGCTCGCCCCCGAGCCGACATCGAACGAAGAGGTCAGCCGCACATGCATCTGGTCGTTCGCCGACTGGCTGCAGCCGGTTCCGCCGTGCTCATGACCGTCGCCTTGACCGCCTGTACATCCGGTCCTGAACACCCCTCGGTCTCGCCGCTGGCGCAGATCAGCGTCGAGGAGGGCCTGGACGAGGCTCCCAACGGCATCGACGAGCTGGCCCCCGCCGACGTCCTCGACCAGTCGCTGGCGGCCATGCGCGCCACCGGCTCCTACCGCGTCACCGGCACCACGGTGGGCGGCAACACCATCGACATCGCCTTCAAGGACGGCGTCGGTTCCACCGGCACCGTCGGCGGCAACACCACGGTCCAGCTGGTCGCCACGCCGGGCGCCGTCTATGTCACCGGCGACACCGAGAGCCTGGCCGAGCAGGTCGGCGCCGACGTCGGCACCACCATCGCCGGCAAGTGGCTGCTCATCTCGCCCGAGGCCGCGTCGGGCTTCGCCATCTTCGCCGACGGCTCCACCTTCGCCGCCGCGGTGCTCGGCGCCGACGCCCCCGACGGGCTGACGGCGGTCCGCGAGGTCGACGGCCAGCCCGCGGTCGGCCTGCTGTTCCCCGAGACCGGGGGCACGCTGTGGGTCGCCGCCACGGGCGAGCCGCTGCCGTTGCGGCTCGAGGAGAAGGGCGCGTCGGCCGGCGCCGGCGTCATCAGCTTCACCGACTACGGCACCGAGGTCGCCGTCACGCCGCCGGCCGAGGACGCCGTCGTCGACCTCACCAAGATCCCGGTGCCCACCGCGACGCCGACCCCGTGACGACGCGCCGTCACCGCCTCGTCGGACCGATGGGATAATCTTCCATCGTGGAACTCGTGGGTGCGGTTGCCGTGGGTCTGACCAAGTGGTTCGGCCGCGTCGATCCCACCGGCCTGTCGCACCTGCCCTTGCAGGGTCCGGCCATCGTCGCCGTCAACCACACCACCATCGCCGACGTCCCGCCCGTGCTGGCCACGCTCTACAAGGCCGGCCTGCGGCCCAGCGTCCCGTGCCACCGCGACGGGTGCGGCGTCACCCACGGCCACGTGCGCTTCATGGCCTCGTCGCTGGTCTTCGCCAACCCGTTCATCGGACCGCTCGCGCGGCAGGCCGGCATGATCGAGGTCGGTGGCCGTCAGGCGGGTGCGGCCGCGCTCCGGGCGGCCTACGACGCGCTGGCCCGCGGCGAGGTCGTCGGCATCTACCCCGAGGGCGACGTCTCGGCCACCGATGACGGCTCGCCGCGGCGGTTCCGCTTCGGCGTCGGCCGGCTGGCGGCCGACGCGAAGGCCCCGGTCGTGCCGGTGGCCCACCACGATGCCCGGCGCATCGGCTCCGGGTCCATCGCGCGCAGCCTCGGCGGCGCGTTCACCTCAGTCGTCCGCCGTCCGACCATCAGGCTGCGGGTCGGCAAGCCGATCCTGCCCGACGAGTTCGCCGGCCAGCCGCTGCGCGATGTCGTCGAGGTCATCCAGGACCGCGTCACCGACGTGTGGCGCTCGGTGTCGGGCGAGTCGCTGCCACGGCTCGACCTGGACCAGAAGGAAAAACCGTTGTGAACGCGGCGGTGTCGTTGCACTGTAGAGGCGGGTCCGCACGGGCGGGCGCCGCCGGCGATTGGTCCAGATTTTGCCGTTCCGTTCCTTGCCGAGTGAGTAGGCCACACTAGAGTCAGAGCGACGAGCCCTGACCCGGGCTCGGGAAGGAGGCGTGTGCGCTATGAACACACTCGTTCTGAACGCCTCCTATGAACCGCTCGCCGTGGTCTCGGTCCGCCGGGCCGTCATCCTCATCCTCACCGAGAAGGCCGTCGTCGAGCACGCCGACACCGAGAAGCTCATCCGGTCGGCCACCCGCGAACTGCCCACTCCACTGGTCGTGCGCTTGCTGCGGTTCGTCCGCGTCCCCTACCGGCGCAAGGTGCCGTGGTCACGCAGCGGGGTGCTCGAGCGTGACGGCCGGCGTTGTGCCTACTGCGCCGGCCGCGCCAACACCATCGACCACATCGTGCCGACCTCCCGCGGCGGTGCCCAGCGCAGCTGGCTCAACACCGTCGCGGCGTGCGTGTCGTGCAACCAGCTCAAGGCCGACCGCACACCGGCCGAGGCGGGCATGACCCTGCTCGTCGACCCGTTCGAGCCCAAGGCGCACCGCGCGCTGGTCCTGGCGCTGGGTGTCACGGCGGCCGCGGACCTGCCCGACTGGCTCATCGCGTCCACCGCGTAGCCGGAGTCTGCCCGCCGCGCGTCGAATGAGCCGCCGGATGATCGGCCGCGCGAGTACTGTCGGCCTCAAGGAGGTGCGTCATGGTGAGTCCTGTTCCCGGTCTCCCGACCGGCATCGTCGTCGGCACGTACGACGACTACCCCGCAGCGCAGAAGGCGGTCGACTTCCTCGCCGACCAGAAGTTCCCCGTCGAGAACCTGGCCATCGTCGGCAGCGACCTCCGCCAGGTCGAACGGGTCACCGGACGGCTGACGTGGGGCAAGGCGGCCCTCGGCGGACTGGCGACGGGCGCCTGGCTGGGCCTGTTCGTCGGCCTGCTGCTCGGCCTGTTCACCGACGAGGGGTGGCTGGCGATCATCCTGCTCAGCGTGCTGTGGGGCGCCATCTTCATGATGATCTTCGGGTTGGTCGGCTACGCGCTGACCGGCGGCCGGCGCGACTTCACCTCGCAGAGCGTCACCGTCGCCAACCGGTACGAGATCTACTGCCAGCACCAGCTCGCCGACGAAGCCCGCAACCACCTGGCCAAGCTCTCGCTGCAGACCTAGAGCCAGCCGCGGCGCTTGAAGTTCCAGTACAGGACGACGCAGATCGCCGCCATCACGAGCATGACCGCCGGGTAGCCGAACACCCAGTGCAGTTCGGGCATGTCGGTGAAGTTCATGCCGTAGATGCCGGCGATCGCCGTCGGCACCGCCACGATCGCCGCCCATGACGTGATCTTGCGCATGTCGTTGTTCTGCGACACCGACAGCTGCGCGAGGTTGGCCTGCAGCATCGAGTTGATGATGTCGTCGTGGGCGGCGAGCTGGCCGTGCACGTGGTCGAGGTGGGCGCCGACGCCCTGGAACAGCTGCTGCACCTTCGCCTGCACCGGCTCCGGCGCGTGCTGCATCAGCGTGCGCACCGGCGGCCCCAGCGGCACGACGGCGCGGCGCAGCTGCAGCAGCCGGCGCTTGGCCCGGTAGATGCGCCCGGCCTGGTTGCCGCTGGTGTCGTCGAACACGGCGGCCTCGATGTCGGTGAGGTCGGACTCGAACGCCTCGGCGGCCTCGGTGTACTCGTCGACGGTGGCGTCGGCGGTCGCGTACAGGACCGCGGCCGGGCCGTGTGCCAGCAGCTTCGGCTGCTCCTCGAGCCGCTGCACGATCGCGGGAACGGGGTCCGGCCCGCCCTCGCTGAGGGTGACGGCGAAGTCGGGCCCGGCGAACACCGTCAGCCGGCCGGCGTCGCGCACCCCGGTGGCCTCGCCCTCGTAGGCGACTCGGTGCAGGACCAGGTAGACCAGCCCGTCGTAGAGCCCGGCCTTCGTGCCATGCCGCTCGTCGCGGGCGTCGTCGACGACGAGCGGATGCAGCCCGAACTCCGACGCGACGGCGCGCACGTCCTCGCCCGTCGGCTCGTGCAGCCGGACCCAGACGAACCCCTGCCGCTCACGGGCCGCCGCGACGGCGTCGTCGTACTCCCGGCCGGGCTGCAACCGGCCGTCGCGGTAGAGCGCCCAGTCATCTGGGGCTGGCGTCGGACCTCGCGGCCGGCTGCCTCCTTCCCCCACCGTCACGGTTTCCTCCTCACCGAGCCGACTCCCCGGACTAGCGTTACCAGCATGGCGACGATCCGGCACACAGATCAGCCGACTCACCGGCCCGAGATCTGGCTGGTCCGGCACGGGCAGACCGAGTGGAGCCGCGACGGCAAGCACACCGGTGCCACCGACCTGCCGCTGACACCCGTGGGCGAGGAAGCGGCCAGGTCGCTGGCGGCGCGGCTCGACGGCGCCGCGTTCGGCCTGGTGCTCTCCAGCCCGCTGCAGCGGGCCCGGGTGACGGCCGAGCTGGCCGGCTTCGCCTCGGCGGAGCTCGACGACGACCTGCGCGAGTGGGACTACGGCGATTACGAGGGCATCACCACGCCCCAGATCCGCGAGACCGACCCGGACTGGTCGCTGTGGACCGACGGCGCGCCCGGCGGCGAGCGCCCGAAGGACGTCGAGACCCGCGTCGACCGGGTGGTCGAGCGGCTGCGATCCTTCGACGGGGAGAAGGCGCTGGTGTTCGCGCACGGTCACATCCTGCGTGTCCTCGGCGCCCGCTGGGTCGGCCTGCCGGTCGCCGACGGCGCTCGCCTGCGGCTGGACACGGCGACGGTGTCGGTGCTCGGCTGGGAGCGCGAGACGCCCGCCATCGACCGATGGAACGCCCCCTGAGCTGACGTTTCGTCGGGGGTGCGTGGGGGGTGCGTGGAGTTCCCCGTCCCCCTGCTGCCCATTCTCTTAGCCGCGAATCCGCGCCTCAAGCGGACCGGTGGGCGCTGCGCGCCCTGGGGGTCCGCTTGACCCGCCCGTCCGGGGCCTAAGAACGGGCAGCTATCAGGGGGACGGGGGAGTCTGGCGACGGGCGCGGCGTCCTGGCGGCCTGCTGGCGTCCGCGATGTGGGATTTGGCGCGTTTCGGGGGGCCGTCACGAGGTTCTCTGCCGCTTCACGAGGCATGCATGCCTGGTGATGTGGCAGAAGGCCTGGTGATGTAGCGGATCGCCGATGATCATCGCGGTGCACAGTCCGGCGAACCGGGGCGAAACGGGCACGCGGGCGGCGAGGCGTGCCCAGGTTCTCCCCGTCCCCCTGATAGCTGCCCGTTCTTGGGCCCCGGGTGCCCGGGTCAAGCCGAAGCCCCGCGAGCACAGCGGCGGGGTGACCACAGAGGGCGCCGGCTTGAGGCGGGTGCCCGGGGTTAAGAGAATGGGCAGCAAGGGGGACGGGGAGCCCACCTCATCACCCCCGACCGACTCGGCGAGGAGCCAACCCGCCCTTGGAGATGATCGGCGGGTGCCCGGAGAGTCGAGAGAATGGGCAGCAAGGGCGACGGGGAGCCCACCTCGAACCCCCGCCCACCTCACCGCCCCGGCCAACCTCAGATACTCCGCAACCGCCTCCGGGCGAGCCAGGCGTAGCCCGTCCCCAGCACCGCCAGCGCGATCAGCGCCCCCAGCCAGGCTGCCGGATGGTGGCTCCACAGCGCGTCGTCCGGGGCGTTGGGGACCAACTCGGTGACGTCGACCGTCGATGCGGCCGCGGCGTAGCCCCAGCGCGCCGGGACCAGCCAGGACAGCTGCGACACGACGGCCTGGCCCGTCACCTCGATGAGGCCGCCGCAGAGCACCAGTTGCGCCATGATCGCGACCACCAGCGGCGGCATCGTCTGCTCCGGTGTGGAGACCAGCGACGAGATCAGCAACCCCAGCAGCGCCGACACGATGGCCGTCGCCGCCAGGGCCACGCCCACCTCGACCTTGCCGGTGCCGAGCAGCACGCCGTCCTCGGGCCCGGCCCGGAACCAGTACACCAGCCGCAGCAGGATCAGCGTCTGCACGACGACGACACCGCAGAACACCGCGATCTTCGCCGCAAGGTAGGCGTCGGGCATCAGCCCCGCTGCTCGCTCGTGCCGGAAGATGCGCCGCTCGGCGACGAGGTCGCGGACGGTCGCGGCCATGCCCATGAATGCCGCCCCGACCACCAGGACGACCAGCAGCCGCATCGCCTCGGTGCTGCGCGGGCTCGCCGGCCGGGCGAGGCCGGTCTCGTCGGGAATGGCGAAGGTGAGCAACGCGAGCACCATCGGCAGCACCAGCAGGAAGCCGGCGTAGCCGCGGTCGGCCCAGATGAGCCGGAGCTGACGACGGGCCAGCACCCAGGTCTGCTGGCGGCGGCGCTGCTGGTCGATGGCCTGCGGGCCCACGATCTCGGGCAGCTCTCCGACGGTGCGCGGCCCGGCGGTTCCGAGGCGGGCCAGCCGGCGCGCGCTGGCCGCGGGATCTCCCGCGTCGGGCCGCCCGTAGCCGCTCGCACGGTCCAGCCAGGTCAGCGGGTTCAGCCGGTGCAGCCACGCGCGCACGTCGGCCGAGGAGACGGCCGGGCCCGACGACGGCGGGGGCGGCGGCACCGCCGCGTTGAGCCGCTCGAAGATGTCGGCCCAGTCGCTGGTGCCGAAGTGGGCCTCGATGCCGCCCGGCGGGCCGAAGTACTCCACGCGCCCGCCCGGCAGCAGGATCATCACCTCGTCGCAGAGATCGAGATGGGCGAGGTCGTGGGTGGTGACGATGATCTGGCGGCCGCCGTCGGCCAGCTCGCGCAGCCCGGTCATGATCTGCCGGACGAGGGCGGGGTCGAGGCCCGCGGTGGGCTCGTCGAGGATCAGCAGCGACGGCCGGGTCAGCAGCTCGAACGCGATGGCGAGCCGGCGCCGCTGGCCGCCGGACATCCGCCGCACCTGCGTGTCGGCGTGATCGGACAGCGACAGCTCGCGCAGGACGTCGTCGATGCGCTGCCTGCGCTCGGCGGCCGTGGTGTCCTGCGACAGCCGCAGCTCCGCGGCGTACTGCAGTGCCTTGCGGGCGGTCAGCTGTGCGTGCGCGATGGTGTGCTGCGGCACGACGCCGATGCGCCCGTGCACTTCCTCCTGCTGCCGGTGCGGGTCGATGCCCTGGTAGCGGACCGAGCCCTGCGACGGCTCCAGCTCGCCGCTGATCAGCCGCAGCAGCGTCGACTTCCCCGAGCCCGACGGCCCGATGAGCGCCACCAGCCGCGGCCCCGCCACGTCCAGCGAGACGGCCGACGTGAGCACCTTGCCGTCGGGCAGCGCATAGTGGACGCCGGAGACGTCGAGGCCGCCGCTCGACGGAGAGTCGGGCACCGGCAGCACACCGTCGCGGGTGACGACGAAGCGCACCTTGCCGAAGGTGACGACGTCGCCCTCGGCCAGCTGCGCGGTCTCGACGTCGGCGCCGCGGAGGAACGTCTGGTGGTGCTTGTCGAGGTCCTCGAGGTACCAGCCGGCCGCGTTCGGGGTGAGCCGCGCGTGGTAGCGGGCGGTGAGGAGGTCGTCGATGACGATGTCGTTGTCCGGCGCGCGCCCGACCCGGATGACCGACGGCGGCGGCGACGGCGGCGTCCCCGGCCCGGCCGCGACCGAGCGCGACGCCAGCGACACCGCGGGTCCGGACGGCCCGCCCAGCGTCAGCTCGACACCGTCGTCGACCGGCACCTCGGTGACCCGGACGCCGTCGCGCCAGGTGCCGCCGGAGCTGTCGGCGTCGCGCGCGACCCAGCCGCCGTCGTACGCGACGGTGAGATGCTGGCGTGAGACGCGGGACTCGGGGACGACGACGTTGGCTCCGGCCGCCCGCCCGATCCGGACGACCCCGGCGGACGGCGGGAAATGCTGGGTCACCCCGCCGACGGTGACCCGCAGCACGCTCACGCGCGGAATCATACGACCGAAGGCCGGCCGCAGGTCCCAGGCGGCAGGAGTGCCGCAAGGGGAAAGGACGGAGGTGAGGGCAGCCCACCGAGGGCGTCGCGGGGGAGCGAAGGACTTGCGGCCCCGCCGCGCATGGTGAGACGGATGTCTCGCATCATGGATGGAAGGCGCGAGATCGTCCGGACCTCCCGGACACTGGTGTCCGAACGTCCGACCGGGGTGAAGGGGGAGTGATGGCCAGCCTGCGCGTGGCACTGCTCGGATGCGGTGTGGTGGGCACAGAGGTCGCCCGCCTCCTGCACGAGCACGCCGACGACCTCGCCGCCCGGGCCGGCGCCCGGCTGGAGCTCGCCGGCATCGCCGTGCGCCGGGTCGGCCGCGACCGCTCCATCACCGGCGTCGACCCGAGCCTGTTCACGACCGACGCGCGCGCGCTCGTCGAGCGCGACGACGTCGACCTCGTCGTCGAGGTCATCGGCGGCATCGAGCCGGCTCGCGGGCTGCTGCTGGCCGCCATGCAGCGCGGCGCTTCCGTCGTGACGGCGAACAAGGCGCTGCTCGCCGAGGACGGCGTCACGCTGCACACCGCGGCCGAGAAGCACGGCGTCGACCTCTACTACGAGGCCGCGGTGGCCGGCGCGATCCCGCTGCTGCGCCCGCTGCGCGAGTCGCTGGCCGGCGACCGCATCAAGCGCGTGCTCGGCATCGTCAACGGCACCACCAACTACATCCTCGACCGCATGGACAGCGAGGGCAGCAGCTTCGCCGAGGCGCTCGAGGAGGCGCAGTCGCTCGGCTACGCCGAGGCCGACCCCACCGCTGACATCGAGGGCTTCGACGCCGCCGCGAAGGCCGCCATCCTGGCCGGCATCGCGTTCCACTCGCCGGTGACGGCCGCCGACGTGCACCGCGAGGGCATCGCCGAGGTCACGTCGGCCGACGTCGCGTCGGCGCAGGCCATGAACGCCGTCGTCAAGCTGCTGGCCATCTGCGAGCTCTCGGCCGACGGCCAGGGCGTCGGCGTGCGCGTGCATCCGGCCATGCTGCCGCGCACCCACCCGCTGGCCAGCGTCCGCGGCGCCTACAACGCGGTGTTCGTCGAGGCCGAGGCAGCCGGCCGGCTGATGTTCTACGGCCCCGGCGCCGGCGGCGTGCCCACCGCGAGCGCCGTGCTCGGCGACCTCGTGACCGCCGCCCGCAACCGCATCGGCGACGCCGTCGGGCCGCGCGGCTCGTGGTACGCCGACCGCCCGGTGCGCCCGATGGGCCAGACCGTCACCCGGTACCACATCAGCCTCGACGTCGACGACCGCCCGGGCGTGCTCGCCGCCGTCGCCGCGGTGTTCGCCGAGCACGACGTGTCCATCGAGACCGTCCGCCAGCGCGCCGAGGGTCCCGACGACGCCGAGCTGGTGATCGTCACGCACCAGGCGGCCGACGACGCGCTGGCGGCGACTGTCGACGGGCTCACGCGACTCGATACCGTTCGTGCTGTCCTTTCGGTGATGCGCGTAGAAGGCGAGTGACCACCATGGCTGTCGTGACTCAGTCTCGGCTGTGGCGTGGCGTGATCGAGGAGTACCGCGGCCGGCTGCCGGTCACGGCGGCCACCCCGGTGGTGACGCTGCGCGAGGGCGGGACGCCGCTCGTCCCGGCTGCGTGGCTGTCCGAGCAGACGTCCTGCGAGGTGTACCTCAAGGTCGAGGGCGTCAACCCGACCGGCTCGTTCAAGGACCGCGGCATGACGGTGGCCATCTCGAAGGCCGCCGAAGAGGGCGCCGAGGCCGTCGTCTGCGCGTCCACCGGCAATACCAGCGCCTCGGCCGCCGCGTACGCCGTCCGGGCCGGCATGCGCCCGGTCGTGCTGCTGCCCGACGGCAAGATCAGCGGCCCGAAGCTGGCCCAGGCCGTGGTGCACGGCGGCGTCATCGCGTCGGTGCAGGGCAACTTCGACGACTGCCTGCGGCTGGCCCGCGAGCTGGCCGAGACGTACCCCGTCGCGCTGGTCAACTCCGTCAACCCGTACCGGCTGGCCGGGCAGAAGACCGCCGCGTTCGAGGTGGTCGACGACCTCGGCGACGCGCCCGACCTGCACGTGCTGCCGGTTGGCAACGCCGGCAACATCTCGGCCTACTGGCTGGGCTACAGCGAGTACGCCGCCGACGGCCCGGCGAGGCGGCGCCCGCGCATGTGGGGCTTCCAGGCCGCCGGTGCCGCGCCGTTCGTGCACGGCGGCCCGGTGTCGTCGCCCGAGACGGTGGCCAGCGCCATCCGCATCGGCAACCCCGCCTCGTGGGACCTCGCCATCGCCGCGCGCGACGACTCCGGCGGCCTCATCGACGCCGTCACCGACGAGCAGATCCTGGCCGCGCAGCAGGAGCTGTCCGGCCGCGAGGGCCTGTTCGTCGAGCCGGCGTCGGCGGCCGGCGTCGCGGGCCTGCTGCATTACGCGCGCACCGGGCGCGTCGACGCCGGGCAGCGCATCGTCGTCACGGTCACCGGGCACGGCCTCAAGGACGTCGACACCGCAAGCGCCTACTACGGCGAGATCCGCCCCTATGTCGTCCCGGCCGAGGCCGGCGCCGCCGCGAAGGCGCTGGGCCTGGCGTGAGCCCCACCACGGCGTCGGTCCGCGTCCGCACGCCCGCCACCAGCGCCAACCTCGGTCCGGGATTCGACACTCTCGGCCTCGCGCTGAGCCTGCACGACGAGGTCGAGGTGACGGCGACCTTCGGCGGGCCCGAGGCTCCGGTCGAGGTGACGGTCGACGGCGAGGGCGCCGGGTCCGTGCCGCTCGACGAGCGCCACCTCGTCGTCCGGTCGCTGCGCGCCGCCTTCGCCGATCTCGGTGAGCAGCCGTCGGCGCTGCGGCTGAGCTGCCGCAACGCGCTCCCGCACGGCCGCGGGCTGGGGTCGTCGGCCGCCGCGATCGTGGGCGGCGTCGTCGCGGCTCGCGCGCTGAGCGGGATCACGGAGCACGACGACGCCCTCGCGCCGGCCGACCGCCTCGAAGGACACCCCGACAATGTCGCCGCCTGCCTGCTGGGCGGGCTCACCGTCGCCTGGCGCGGCGACGACGGCGCCGCCCGGGCGACCCGCGTCGACGTGCACCCCGACGTGGTCCCGGTCGTGTGCGTGCCGTCGTTCGAGGTGTCGACGGAGAAGGCCCGAGGACTGCTGCCCGACAGCGTCCCGCATGCCGACGCCGCCGCCAACGCCGGCCGCGCCGCGCTGCTCGTCCACGCACTCGGCCGGCGGCCGGACCTGCTGCTCGACGCCACATCCGACCGCCTGCACCAGCACTACCGCGAGCCGGCCATGCCACCGACGTTCGCGCTGGTCACGGCGCTGCGTGCGGAGGGTCTGGCGGCCGTCGTGTCCGGCGCCGGGCCGACCGTCCTGGTGCTCGCGACCGGCGACGAGACGGGCCGGGTCGGGGCACTCGCCGAGGGGTGGGACGTCCGCGCATTGCAAGTGGACACGCGGGGTGCCGTTGTGGAATCCGCCACGGTGTGAGCGGGCCCGACCGGGGTGGGTCAAACGGCTGACGACGTGCTACGCTCGCTGTGCACCGACGTTCTGCTGGTCGGTATCCCATGGTGGTGACGTTCGTCGCCGATGGCCATGGTCTTCGCCCATCTCCTACGGTTCGCACGTGCGGATTCGGCAGAGGGGCGGCCCATCAGTCCGCGTCGTGCCTTTCCTCGGGAACCACCCGAGGTGTTCGATGCATCGGCTTGTCTGAACCGATGCCGGTCCAGGGAAGGACCCTGAGTGACTAATACCGAGATCCCCGGCGTCACTGGGACGCCGGACGTTCAGGCGTCGTCCGACGACGCCGCCGCGGCGAAGCGCCCCGCGCGCCGCCGCGCTGCCGGCCTCGAGGGCATGGTCCTGGCTGAGCTGCAGCAGCTCGCCGCCGGCCTCGGGCTGAAGGGCACCGGCCGCATGCGCAAGGGCGAGCTGGTCGAGGCCATCAAGGCGGCTCAGTCCGGCGGCTCGGCGCCGGCCGCCGCCGAGACGCTTCCGGTCGAGTCCGCCGCACCGGCCGCCGCTCCGGCCGCCGCGCCCGCCACCACCGGCCGCAGCCGCCGCAGGGTCCAGCGCCCGCAGGCCGCCGCCGAGTCCCGCCTCGACGAGGTGGTCGTCCCGGCCGAGGCGCCGGCCGCCGACGCGCCGGCCGCCGACGCGCCGGCCAAGGCGCCCTCGCAGGTGCCGGCCGAGCCGCAGGCCCGCGAGGAGTCGCAGCCCGAGGAGCGCCCGCGCCGCAACCGGCGCGACAACCGCGGCAACGACGACACCCGCGGCGGCGACGACAGCGGCGAGAACACCCGCGACGACCAGCGGGGCGACGACCGCGGCGCCGACGATCGCGCCGACTCGCAGGACGGCGACGACGAGCAGGGCGAGCGCCGCGACGGCCGCCAGAACGACCGGCGCGGCCGCGACAGCCGTCAGGGCGGCCGCGACGGCGACCGCCAGACCGACCGCGAGAGTGGCCGGCAGCGCGACCGCCAGCAGCCCGACCGCGACCGCCAGCCCGACCGCGACCGTCAGCCCGACCGCGACGGCGCGCGTCAGGACGCCGACGGCGGGCGCCAGGGCGGTGGCCGCGACGACGCCCAGGACGATGACGACGACCGCGGCCGCCGGCGGCGCCGACGCGACCGCCGCGGCAGCAACCGCGACCGCAACGACCGCAACGATCGCACTGACCGCGACCGCGACCGCGACCGCCGCGGCGGCGGCCGCGAGCGCATCGAGGAGCCCACGGTCTCCGAGGACGACGTCCTCATCCCGGTCGCCGGCATCCTCGACATCCTCGACAACTACGCGTTCGTGCGTACGTCGGGCTACCTGCCCGGCCCCAACGACGTGTACGTGTCGCTGGCCATGGTCCGCCGCTACGGCCTGCGCAAGGGCGACGCCGTCACCGGCGCCGTGCGCCAGCCGCGCGAGGGCGAGAAGCAGCAGAAGTTCAACGCGCTGGTCCGGGTCGACACCATCAACGGCGCCGACCCCGAGGCCGCCAAGCAGCGTCCGGAGTTCTCGCGGCTGACCCCGCTCTACCCGCAGGACCGCCTGCGCCTCGAGACCGAGGCGACGAACATGGCGACGCGCATCATCGACCTCATCGCGCCCATCGGCAAGGGGCAGCGTGGTCTCATCGTGTCGCCGCCCAAGGCCGGCAAGACGCTGATCATGCAGGCGCTGGCGCACGCCATCACGCAGAACAATCCCGAGACGCACCTCATGGTCGTCCTGGTCGACGAGCGGCCCGAAGAGGTCACCGACTTCCAGCGCACCGTCAAGGGCGAGGTCATCGCGTCGACGTTCGACCGCCCGCCGGTCGACCACACCATGGTCGCCGAGCTCGCCATCGAGCGGGCCAAGCGGCTGGTCGAGCTGGGTCACGACGTCGTCATCCTGCTCGACGGCATCACCCGCCTGGGCCGCGCCTACAACCTGGCGGCCCCCGCCAGCGGGCGCATCCTGTCCGGTGGTGTCGACTCCAGCGCGCTGTACCCGCCGAAGCGGTTCTTCGGCGCCGCGCGCAACATCGAGAACGGCGGCTCGCTGACCATCCTGGCCACCGCGCTGGTCGAGACCGGGTCCAAGATGGACGAGGTCATCTTCGAGGAGTTCAAGGGCACCGGCAACATGGAGCTGCGGCTGCGCCGCGACCTCGCCGACAAGCGCCTGTTCCCTGCCATCGACGTCGACGCGTCGAGCACCCGGCGCGAGGAGATCCTGGTCTCCCGCGAAGAGCTGGCCATCATGTGGCAGCTGCGCCGCGTGCTGTCCGCGCTCGACCCGCAGCAGGCCATCGAGCTGCTGCTCGACCGGCTCAAGAAGACCAAGAGCAACGCCGAGTTCATGCTCACGGTCCAGAAGACGACGCCGGCCATCGGCGGCAACGGCTCCAAGGACGCCGACTGACGTTCCGGGCGGGGCCGCCACGGTTTGGCCGCGGCGGCCCGCACCTGGAATACTGATCTGCTGGCTCCGGTTCACGGTGCGACGCCCCGTCGTGCCGACCCGGCGGCCCATGACACGCCAGGAGTACAGAGCATGAAGTCCGACATCCACCCGGCCTACGTGGAGACCACGGTCACCTGCACCTGTGGCAACACGTTCACCACCCGGAGCACGGCGGCCAACGGCGTCATCCACGCCGACGTCTGCTCGGCCTGCCACCCGTTCTACACGGGCAAGCAGAAGATCCTCGACACCGGCGGCCGGGTCGCGCGCTTCGAGTCGCGCTATGGCAAGAAGAAGTCCGACGCCAAGTAGGTCTTGGGCGGGGGCGCCTGTACTGCTCTGCCAGCTGCGTTCGACCCGGCGGTGAAGCATGCCGGATCGAACGCTTTGACGCTGGCTGCCGCAGTACAGGCGCCCCCGCTGTCCTATCGGGTCGGGCTTGTTGGTGAGAGGGGTCAGCATGTTCGAAGGTGTCGAGGCGCTCGTCGCCGAGCATGCCGAGCTCGAGCAGCGCATGGCCGACCCGTCCGTGCACGCCGACCCCGCGCTGGCCAGGCGGCTGGGCCGCCGCTACGCCGAGCTGTCGGCCATCGTCAAGGCGTACGCCGACTGGCGCCAGGCCGGCGGCGACCGCGCCGCCGCGCTGGAACTCGCCGCCGACGACCCCGCGTTCGCTGCCGAGGCCGACGAGCTGGGCGCCCGGCAGGCCGACGTCGCCGAGCGGTTGCGCACCTTGCTGCTGCCGCGCGATCCCAATGACGACCGCGACGCCATCCTCGAGATCAAGGCGGGCGAGGGCGGGGCCGAGTCCGCGCTGTTCGCGGCCGACCTGCTGCGCATGTACCTGCGTTTCGCCGAGCGGGCCGGCTGGAGCACCCAGGTGCTCGACGCCGAGGAGTCCGACCTCGGCGGCTACAAGGACGTCTCCGTCGCCGTGAAGGCGCGCGGCACGCCCGAGCCCGGCACCGCGCCCTTCGCGCGGCTCAAGTACGAGGGCGGCGTCCACCGCGTGCAGCGGGTTCCGGTCACCGAGAGCCAGGGCCGCATCCACACGTCGGCGGCCGGGGTGCTGGTGCTGCCCGAGGCCATGGAAGAAGATGTCGAGGCGGCCATTAGTCCCAACGACCTGCGCATCGACGTGTTCCGGTCGTCCGGCCCCGGTGGCCAGAGCGTCAACACCACCGACTCCGCCGTGCGCATCACCCACCTGCCCACCGGCATCGTCGTCTCGTGCCAGAACGAGAAGAGCCAGCTGCAGAACAAGGAACAGGCCATGCGCATCCTGCGCGCCCGGCTGCTGGCGGCGGCGCAGGAAGAGGCCGAGCGCGAGGCGTCCGACGCGCGGCGCAGCCAGGTGCGCACCGTCGACCGCTCCGAGCGGGTGCGCACGTACAACTTCCCCGAGAACCGCATCTCCGACCACCGCACCGGCTACAAGGCCTACAACCTCGACGCGGTGCTCGACGGCGACCTCGCCCCGATCGTGCAGTCGCTGGCCGACGCCGACGCCGAGGCGGCCCTCGCGGCCACCAGCGAGGCCGGCGTGGCCGCCACCCGCGAGGACGGCGGCGCATGACGACGGCGCCGCCGCTGCTCGAGCAGCTGCGTGCGGCCACCGTACGGCTGGCCGCCGCCGAGGTGCCGTCGCCGCGGCACGACGCCGAGGCGCTGGCCGCCCACGTGCTCGGGGTCGAGCGCGGCGCTCTGCTCGCCCAGCCGGAGCCGGACCCGTCGTTCGCACCCCGCTTCGACGAGCTGGTCCGCCGCCGCGCCGGTCGCGAGCCGCTGCAGCACCTCACCGGCGAGGCGCACTTCCGGCACCTGACTCTGCAGGTCGGGCCGGGAGTGTTCATCCCGCGGCCCGAGACGGAGCTCACCGCCGGCGTCGCCATCGACGAGGCGCGGGCGGTCGTCGCGGCCGGCCGGGTGCCCGTCGTCGTCGACCTCTTCGCCGGCTCCGGCGCCATCGCCGTCTCCGTCGCCACCGAGGTGCGCCCGGTCATGGTGCACGCCGTCGAGCGCGAGGACGACGCCGTCGCCTGGCTGCGCCGCAACGCCGCCGGCAACTCCGTCATCGTGCACCGCGACGACGTCGCTCTGGTCGCGCAGCGCAGCCTGTCCATGCTGCTCGGCCAGATCGACGTCATCGCGGCGAACCCGCCGTACATCCCGGCGGCCGCCACCATCCGCGACGCCGAGGTCGCCGAGTACGACCCGCCCGCCGCGCTCTGGTCCGGCGACGACGGCCTCGACGCCATGAGGGTGCTCGCCGACGTGGGCTCGCTGCTGCTCAAGCCCGGTGGCCTGCTGGTCGCCGAGCACGCCGACGTGCAGGGAGAGGCCGCGCCCGAGGTGTTCCGGCGCCACGGCGGCTGGACCGAGGTGAGCGATCATCTCGATCTCTCGGGCCGCCCGCGCTACGTCACCGCCCGCCGTGCGGGATGATGGCACCGTGAGTCCGCTGTACGACTGTTCCGACGAGACCAAGCGCCAGCGCGGCGTCGCCGCCGCGGCGCGCGCCATCGGCAACGGCAAGCTCATCGTGCTACCCACCGACACCGTCTACGGCATCGGCGCCGACGCGTTCACGCCCGAGGCCGTCGCGGACCTGCTGCAGGCCAAGGGCCGCGGCCGCGACATGCCGGTGCCGGTGCTGGTCGGCTCGCCCGCCACGCTGGGCGGCGTCGCCGTCACCGACAAGACCATCGAGGCGCTCGTCGAGGCGTTCTGGCCGGGCGGGCTGACGCTCATCTGCCGCCAGCAGCCGTCGGTGCGCTGGGACCTCGGCGACACCGGCGGTACCGTCGCCGTCCGCATGCCCGACCACGAGATCGCCGTCGAGGTGCTCGAGACCACCGGCCCGCTGGCGGTCAGCAGCGCCAACGTCACCGGCCACCCGCCGGCGCAGACCGCGCGCGAGGCCCGCGACCAGCTCGGCGACAGCGTCGCCGTCTACCTCGAGGCCGGCCCCACCGACAGCGACACGCCGTCGACCATCGTCGACGTCAGCGGCGGGGTCCCGCGGGTGCTCCGCCAGGGCGCCCTGGGGCTCGCCGACCTCCAGGCCGTCGTCCCGGAGCTCCAGGGCGCGGAAGACTAGGAGGCGCGGTCCGCCGGTGCGCGAGTATCTACTGACCTTCTTCATCGCGGCCTCGGTCACGTACCTGGTGGTGGGGCTGGCGGGCCGGTTCGCCTACTGGGTCGGAGCGGTGCCGCCCACCCGCGACCGCGACGTGCACCGCGAGCCGGTGCCGCGCCTCGGCGGCATCGCCATGCTGGTGGGCCTGCTGGTCGCGATGCTGGTCGCGAGCTACCTGCCGCGCATGCGCGACGTCTTCGAGCAGTCCAGCGACGCGTGGGCGCTCATCCTCGCCGCGGTCGTCATCTGCCTCATCGGCGCCGCCGACGACATCTGGGAACTGTCGGCGCTGGCCAAGTTCGCCGGCCAGGTGGTCGCGGCCGGACTGCTGGTGGCGCTCGGCGTGCAGCTGCTCTACCTGCCGCTGCCCGGCGGGACGTTCGTGCTCGACTCCACCCAGGGCGCCATCATGACGGTGCTGCTGGTGGTGGGCGCCACCAACGCGGTGAACTTCGTCGACGGCCTCGACGGGCTGGCCGCGGGCGTGGTCGGCATCGGGGCCGCGGCGTTCTTCTCCTACGCCTACCTGCTGTCGGTGCAGAACAACAACCCGTCGTACATGACGACGTCCGCGCTGGTGTCGGTGGTGGTCGTCGGCATCTGCGCCGGGCTGCTCCCGCACAACGCACATCCGGCGAAGATCTTCATGGGCGACTCCGGCGCGATGCTCATCGGGCTGCTGCTGGCCGCCGGGTCGATCAGCCTCACCGGCCGGCTGCCCAGTCAGGACGTCGACACCTCCAGCTTCCTGCTGACGCTGTTGCCGCTGGTGCTGCCGCTGGCGGTCATCCTGCTGCCGTTCCTCGACATGATGCTCGCCGTCGTGCGCCGCACCCGGGCCGGCAAGTCGCCGTTCGCGCCGGACAAGATGCACCTGCACCACCGTCTGCTCGAGATCGGCCACTCGCAGTGGCGCGCGGTCGCGATCATGTGGGTGTGGGCGGCGCTGGTCTCCGGTGGCCTGGTCGTCATCGCGCTCGTCGGCGGCTGGACCACCTACGTGCTGCTGGCGCTCGCCGTCCTCGTCATGATCGCGTTCACGACCGGCCACCCGCGCCGCCTCTTCCGCCGCGGACACGTGACCGCGATGTGAGAAATGGCACGTCGCGCCCGGGTGCGCGGCGAATCCGCCCCGCGCCAGGCCGTAGGCTGGGGCCGTCATGACCCGACCCGCACCTCAGCCGGCCCGCCGGCGGCAGCCGCTCGCGGCCGCCCGGCCCGCCCTGCTGCTCACCCTCGTCGTCGGCGCCGGATGCGCCGTCGCCGCGTCCGTCGTCGCCGGCTCGGGCGGCCTGTGGGCCGCCATCGCCGCGACGGCGCTGGTCATCGCGTTCTTCGCCAGCGGGGCGCTGCCCGTCGTGCTGGCGCGGTACCTGCCGTCCAACGGCATGGCGGGCGCGGGTGTGCTGATCGTGACGTACTCGCTGCGGCTCGCGCTGATCTTCATCGTGCTGGGCGTGCTGACCACGGCCGACGGTGTGGACACCCGCTGGCTCGGATTGACGCTGATGGCCTGCGCGCTGGTCTACACGCTGACCTACGCCGTGACGATGTTCCGCGAGAACGCCCAGCGTGGAGGCACTCCGGCAGCCACCGGCGGGCCGGAGTGACCGTGATCATGACGGGGTGGCGGGCTGGTAGTGGGACCCGATTTCACTACGCGCTGGGCCACCCAGTAGTATTCGAGTCGCCATGAGCCCGGACGATCCCGATGACACACGTCGGACGGATCAGACCAGTGCGTGGGATGCCTTCTCGCTGGTCGTGTCCGGAGTAGCGGTATGGGGTGGCGTCGGCTGGCTCGTCTCCGAGTGGCTCAACAGTCGCGTCTTCCTCGTACTGGGGCTCCTGGTAGGGATGGGCTCCGCTCTGTACCTCGTATGGGTCAGATACGGTAAGCCCTGACCTGGACCTCCTCGTCGAGCGCGTCCGCGAGCGCGCTGAAGAAAGGACCCCGTGAGCACTCGGATCGTTGCCGAGTCGGGATTCCACAGTCCCGGGCCGGCTGACTTCGAATTCCCGCCGCTGTTCGGCGAGGGTACGTTCTTCACCAAGCCGATGCTGGTCATCGTGCTGGGCACCATCGCCGTCGGCGCATTCTTCTACTTCGCGGCCCGGCGCAGCACGCTCGTCCCTGGCAAGTTGCAGTTCGCCGGCGAAGCGGTCTACGGATTCGTGCGCGACGGAATCGCGCGTGACGCCATCGGTCGCGAGGGCATCAAGTACGTGCCCTACCTCGTGACGCTGTTCGGCTTCATCGCCGTCCTGAACATCTCCGGCATCATCCCGGTACTCCAGCTGCCGGCCACCTCGAAGATCGCGATCCCGCTGTTCCTGGCGCTGATCTCGTGGGTCATCTACAACTACGTCGGCATCAGCCGGCAGGGCTTCGGCGGCTACTTCAAGAACATGATGTTCCCGCCCGGTGTGCCCAAGGCGATCTATCCGCTGCTGGCGCCGCTGGAGTTCTTCTCCACCTTCATCGTGCGGCCGTTCACGCTCACCCTCCGTCTCACGTTCAACATGTTCGCCGGACACCTCGTCCTGTTGCTGACGATTCTGGGTGGCGAATACCTGATCTTCGAGTACCAGGGGCTGGTCGGAATCGCGGCCGGCAGCGTGTCGATTCTGTTCAGCATCGTGCTGACATTCTTCGAGGCATTCGTCCAGATCCTCCAGGCTTACGTTTTCGTCCTGCTCTCCGCCATTTACATCGGCGGCGCTCTCTCCCACGAGCACTGAGCTTCACTTAAAAGGAAAGGAAGAAAGATGGAAGGCTCGCTCAACATGGTCGGTCTCGGCCTCGCGGCCATCGGCCCGGGCGTCGGCATCGGTCTGATCTTTGCTGCCTACATCAACGGCGTGGCTCGCCAGCCCGAGGCGCGCAGCGTCCTCCAGGGCATCGCGATCCTCGGCTTCGCCCTCGCTGAGGCGCTGTTCATCATCGCCATCGGCCTCGCGTTCGCCATCTGATCATGGCTCTCTCGATGGCACCGATCGCGGTGATAGCGGCGGAGGATGGACCCGATCCGCTGCTGCCGCACACCTCCGAGCTGATCGTCGGTCTGGTCGCCTTCGCCCTGCTGTTCTTCTTCCTCCGCGCGAAGGTCTACCCGATCTTCGAGAAGACCTACGCGGAGCGGGCCGCCGCGATCCAGGGCGGCGCCAGGAAGGCCGAGGAGGCGCAGGCCGAGGCCCAGCGCCTGCTCGAGGAGTACCGCGCCCAGCTGGCCGACGCCCGCAGCGAGGCGGCTCGCATCCGCGAGGACGCCAAGCAGCAGGGGGCGGCCATCATCGCGCAAGCCCGCGAGGACGCCGAGACCGAGGCCAAGCGGGTCACCGCACGGGCCGAGGCGCAGCTGCAGGCCGAGCGCGAGCAGGTCCTGCGCGAGCTGCGCGGCGAGGTCGGCACGCTGGCGACCACGCTGGCCGGCAAGGTGGTCGGCGAGTCGCTGCAGGACGACGACCGGTCCCGCCGCGTCGTCGAGCGGTTCCTGGCCGACCTCGAGACCGCTCAGGCCTCTGACGCGGCGAAGCCCGCCGCAGGGGACTCGTGAGCATGCCTGACACCAGCCAGGGCGGGCTCCGCGCGCGATTCGAGAGCGTCGTCGTCGACGCCGCCGACCGCGCGTCGGCGGTCGGCGACGATCTGTTCGCGTTCGCGAACCTGCTCGACTCCCGTCCGTCGGTGCGTCGTGCGCTCACCGACACCGGCCGGACGCCCGACGACCGCGAGGCGCTGGTGCGCCGCCTGGTCGGCGAGCGCATCGAGCCGGCCGCGACGGACGTCCTCGCCGCGGCCGTGCGCGAGCGCTGGGCGAAGCCGGGCGACCTCACCTCCTCGATCGAGGAGTTCGGTCTCCAGGCGGTGCTCCTCGCCGCCCGGTCGGCGGGCCGCCTCGATGCCGTCGAGGAAGGGATCTTCCGGTTCGGGCTGGTCGTGCGCGCCAACCGCGACCTGCGGTCGGCCCTCATCGACCGGGGCGCTCCCGCCGACGCGCGGCGGCAGCTGGTGCGGTCGCTGCTGCGCGACAAGACGGCGCCTGAGACCGTGGCGCTCATCGAGCACGCGGTTCTCGACCGCCGGGCGCGTAGCCTGGAGGCGGAGCTGGCCCGTATCGCCGACTTCGCGGCTCGGCTGCGCGAGCGCCGGGTGGCCGTCGTCCACGTCGCCGCCCCGCTCGCCGTCGAGCACCGCGAACGGCTGGAACGGGCCCTGGCGGTCCGTGCCGGCGGCCCGGTCCTGCTGAACGTCGTCGTCGAACCCGACGTCGTCGGCGGCATCCGGGTCGAGCTCGGTGACGAGGTCGTCGACGGCACCGTCACCAGCCGCCTCGACGCCGCCCGCCGTCAGCTCGTCGTCGGCTGACCGGCACCACCCAGACTTGAGACCACCGTTCGAAGAGCGAAGAGAGCAGGAGCAACCGATGGCGGAGCTGACAATCCGTCCCGAGGAGATTCGCGAGGCGCTCGACGCCTTCGTCGAGTCCTACCAGCCGGCGGCCGCCGTCCGTGAAGAGGTCGGCCACGTCACGATCGCCGGCGACGGGATCGCCCGGGTCGAGGGCCTGCCCTCGGCCATGGCCAACGAGCTGCTGGAGTTCGAGGACGGGACCCTCGGGCTGGCGCTGAACCTCGACGTGCGCGAGATCGGTGTCGTCGTTCTCGGTGACTACGCCGGCATCGAGGAGGGCCAGACGGTCCGCCGGACCGGCGAGGTCCTGTCGGTGCCCGTCGGCGACGCCTTCCTCGGGCGCGTGGTCGACCCCCTGGGCGCCCCGCTCGACGGCCTGGGCGAGATCAAGGCCGAGGGCCGCCGGGCGCTGGAGCTGCAGGCGCCCTCCGTCGTCCAGCGGCAGAAGGTCGCCGAGCCGCTGCAGACGGGCATCAAGGCCATCGACGCCATGACCCCGATCGGTCGCGGCCAGCGCCAGCTGATCATCGGTGACCGGCAGACCGGCAAGACCACGGTCGCCGTCGACACCATCCTGAACCAGCTCGACAACTGGAAGAGCGGCGACAAGACGAAGCAGGTGCGCTGCATCTACGTCGCCACCGGCCAGAAGGGCTCGACCATCGCCGGCATCCGCCAGCAGCTGGACGAGGCCGGTGCGCTCGAGTACACCACCATCGTCGCCGCGCCGGCGTCCGACGCCGCGGGCTTCAAGTACCTGTCGCCCTACACCGGCTCGGCCATCGGCCAGCACTGGATGTACCAGGGCTACCACGTCCTCATCGTCTTCGACGACCTGTCGAAGCAGGCCGAGGCGTACCGCGCGGTGTCGCTGCTGCTGCGCCGTCCGCCGGGCCGCGAGGCGTACCCCGGCGACGTCTTCTACCTGCACTCGCGGCTGCTCGAGCGCTGCGCGAAGCTCTCCAACGACCTCGGTGGCGGCTCGATGACGGGCCTGCCGATCATCGAGACCAAGGCCAACGACGTCTCGGCGTTCATCCCGACCAACGTCATCTCCATCACCGACGGCCAGTGCTTCCTCGAGTCGGACCTGTTCCACTCGGGGGTGCGCCCGGCCATCAACGTCGGCATCTCGGTCTCGCGCGTCGGTGGCGACGCGCAGATCAAGGCGATGAAGTCGGTCGCCGGCACGCTGCGCCTCGACCTCGCGCAGTACAACGAGCTCAAGGCGTTCGCGGCGTTCGCCTCCGACCTCGACCCGGCCAGCAAGGCCCAGCTCGAGCGCGGCGTGCGGCTGACCGAGCTGCTCAAGCAGCCGCAGTCGGCGCCGCTGTCGGTCGGCCGCGAGGTCGTCTCCATCTGGTCCGGCACCACCGGCAAGCTCGACGACGTCCCGGTCGAGGACATCCGCCGCTTCGAGGGCGAGTTCCTCGACACCGTCGCGCGCGAGCACGCCGCCGTCCTTGAGAGCATCGAGTCCAGCGGCAAGCTCTCCGACGACGACGTCAAGACGCTCGAGCAGGCGATCGACGACTTCAAGCAGAGCTACGTCACCGTCTCCGGCCAGCCGCTGGTCAAGGACGAGCCGGTCAGCGCTCTGGGCGAGGGCGAGGAGGACCTGACGGTGCTGCGCCGGCGCAGGCGCGACGCGCAGGACATCCAGGAGGCCGCCCGTCCCGACTCGGGCGAGTGACCCGTGACCGTCACGTCGTACCGAGGCACCGAGGCACTGAAGGGAGGTCGCACTAGTCATGGGAGCTCAACTTCGTGAGCTGCGCCAGCGCATCCGCTCTGTCGAGTCGATCAAGAAGATCACCCGCGCCCAGGAGCTGATCGCGACCTCGCGGATCGCCCGGGCCCAGCAGTTCGCCGAGGCGGCCCGGCCGTACAGCCAGGCGTTGGTGCGGGCCATGGAGGCGGCCGCGGAGCGCGCCCGCCTCGACAACCCGCTGCTCGAAGGCGTCGAGGAGCCGCGCCGTTCGGCCATCCTCGTCGTCACCAGCGACGGCGGCTTCGCCGGCGCCTACTCCGCCAACGTCATCCGGCAGAGCGAGGCGCTGGCCGGCCTGCTGCGCGACCAGGGCCAGGAGACCGTGCCCTACGTCGTCGGCAAGAAGGGCGTCAGCTGGTTCACGTTCCGCGGCCGCGAGCTCGGCGGCGAGTACGTGGGCTTCACCGGCAAGCCGTCCTACGCCGACGCACGCCGCATCGCCGACGACCTCCTCGAGGCCATCAACACGCCCACCGACGAGGGCGGCGTCGACGAGATCCACATCGTCTCGACGCACTTCCGCAACATGGTCACGCAAGAGGTCCGGGCCCGCCGGCTCTTCCCGATCATGGTCGAGGACGTGCCCGACGAGATCCACCAGGCCGAGGCCGGCGCGGTGCGGTCCGACAACGGCGGTTCGGGCGGCTCGTCCAACGGCCGGGCCGCGGCGCGCACCGACGTGCTGCCGCTCTACGAGTTCGAGCCGTCGGCCGACGAGGTCCTCGACGCGCTGCTCCCGCAGTACGCCGGCAACCTCGTCTACACCGCACTGCTCGACGCGGCCGCGTCGGAGTGGGCGGCCCGGCGCCGGGCCATGAAGAACGCCACGGACAACGCCGGTGAGCTGCAGGAGTCGCTCACCCGCGAGTCCAACTCGGCTCGCCAGGCCGAGATCACCCAGGAGATCAGCGAGATCGTCGGCGGCGCGGACGCGCTGGCGGCCGCAGGGAGCGAGTAGGACCTCATGACTGCCACCATCGAAAACACAGCAGAGACCACCGCTGCTGCTACAGGCCGGGTGGTCCGGGTCATCGGACCTGTCGTCGACGTCGAGTTCGGCGGCGGCCACATGCCCGGCATCTACAACGCACTCGAGGTCGACGTGAAGCTGGCCGACGAGGCCGGCGGCGACCGCACGCTGACGCTCGAGGTCGAGCAGCACATCGGCGACGGCCTGGTGAAGGCCATCTCGATGCAGCCCACCGACGGCCTGGTTCGCGGCACGGTCGTCCGCGACACCGGCGCGGGCATATCGGTGCCCGTCGGCGACGGCGTCAAGGGCCACGTGTTCAACGCCCTCGGCAAGCCGCTCGACGTCGACGAGTCGCAGCTCGAGGTGAGCGAGCGCTGGGAGATCCACCGCGACCCGCCGCCGTTCGCCGACCTCGAGGGCAGCACCCAGATGCTCGAGACGGGCATCAAGGTGCTCGACCTGCTCACCCCGTACATCCAGGGTGGGAAGATCGGCCTGTTCGGTGGTGCCGGTGTCGGCAAGACGGTGCTCATCCAGGAGATGATCACCCGTGTCGCCCGCAACTTCGGTGGCACCTCGGTGTTCGCCGGCGTCGGCGAGCGCACCCGCGAGGGCAACGACCTCTGGGTCGAGATGGGCGAGGCCAACGTCCTCAAGGACACCGCGCTGGTGTTCGGCCAGATGGACGAGCCGCCGGGCACCCGCATGCGGGTCGCGCTGTCGGCGCTGACCATGGCCGAGTACTTCCGCGACGTCCAGAAGCAGGACGTGCTGCTGTTCATCGACAACATCTTCCGGTTCACCCAGGCCGGCTCCGAGGTCTCCACGCTGCTGGGCCGCATGCCCTCGGCCGTGGGTTACCAGCCGACGCTGGCCGACGAGATGGGCGAGCTGCAGGAGCGCATCACCTCGACGCGTGGTCACTCCATCACGTCGATGCAGGCCATCTACGTCCCGGCCGACGACATCACCGACCCGGCGCCGCACACCGCGTTCGCGCACCTCGACGCCCGGACCGTGCTGTCGCGGCCCATCTCGCAGCTGGGCATCTACCCGGCCGTCGACCCGCTCGACTCCTCGAGCCGGATCCTCGACGCCGCGTACCTCGGCGAGGACCACTACCGCATCGCCACCCGGGTGAAGGAGATCCTGCAGAAGTACAAGGAGCTGCAGGACATCATCGCCATCCTCGGTGTCGACGAGCTGTCCGAAGAGGACCGCGTCACCGTCAACCGGGCGCGGCGCCTGCAGCGGTTCCTGTCGCAGAACATGTTCGTGGCCGAGTCGTTCACCGGCCAGCCGGGTGTGTTCGTGCCGCTGTCGGAGTCGCTCGAGTCGTTCGACGCCATCACCAAGGGCGAGTACGACCACCTGCCCGAGCAGGCGTTCAGCTACGTCGGCAACATCGAGGACGCGGAGAAGAAGGCGCGCGAGCTGGCCTCGTAGTCCGGAACCGCTGGTTGCGTCGCGTGGAGGGCTGGGTGATTGCTCTGTCGGCTGTCGTGGGTGTGGCGGTGAAGCATGCCACACCCACGCCTTTGACGCCGACTGCCGCAATCATCCAGCCCTCCCGGACGTCCGGCGCGGTGCGGCTCCGAACCCAGCTCCACGCTTCTGTTCCGTGTCTTTCGATGTAGCGACGTGAAAGGGAAGGGTATGTCGTGGCCGAAGATCTGAACGTCGAGGTGGTCGCCGCCGACCGCAAGGTGTGGTCGGGCGAGGCCTCGATCGTCATCGCGCGCACGCCCGAGGGCGAGATCGGCATCATGTCCGGCCACGAGCCGGTGCTCGGGCTGCTCGTGGCCGGTCCGGTCACGGTGCGCTCGACGGGCGGCGAGGCCGTCGTGGTGGCGGTGTCGGGCGGATTCCTCTCCGTGTCCGAGAACACCATCGCGATTCTGGCCGAGCAGGCCGAGCTGGCCGGCGAGATCGACGTCGCCGCTGCTCAGGCCGAGCTCGCGGAGCTGGGCGAGGACGGCGACGGCGCGCGGCAGTGGGCGCAGGCGCGGCTCGACGTCGCGGGCAGCCGGTAGATCTGAGAACATCGGTACACGCTCGGGGGAGGTGATCGGTGGCGCTGGTGTCGTGGACCCTGCTGGTGCTGGGTGCGCTCGCGCTCGCCGCTGTGCTGGTCCTCCTCGCCCTGTACGTCCGCCGGGGCATCCTGCAGCGCGACGGTGGCTTCGACATGTGCGTGCGTGGCGACAGCCGCGACGGCTGGTCCGGCGGCTGGGCGTTCGGCATCGGGCGCTACCGCGAGGACACCCTCGAGTGGTTCCGCACCTTCAGCTTCGCCACGTGGCCGAAGCGCTCGTTCCGGCGCCACGAGCTGGTCGTCGAGGGCCGCCGTCAGCCCGACGCCGAAGAGAGCTACGAGCTGCCGGCCGGCCACGTCGTGCTGGTTTGCACGTCCGGGGGCGCCCCCGCCGAGGTGTCCATGACCGAGGCCGCCGCCACGGCATTCGTCACCTGGCTCGAGGCGGCGCCGCCCGGGGGTCAGTTCGTCGGCTGAGCCGTCCGGGGCGTACCGTTCGACGGAACGGCGAAAGGGTACAGCGCGCGTGGAGAGATTTCGGGTCACCGGTGGCAGCTCCCTGAGGGGCGAGGTCCGGGTCAGCGGCGCCAAGAACAGCGCGCTGAAGCTGATGGCCGCGGCACTACTGGCCGAGGGCCGCACCGTGCTGCACGACGTCCCCGCCATCACCGATGTCGACTACATGGGCGAGCTGCTGCGCCAGCTCGGCGCCGACGTCCACCGCGACGGCGGCACCATCGCCATCGACGTCCCCGCGAAGATCGACCATGAGGCCCCGTACCATCTGGTGCGCCGGCTGCGGGCGTCCATCTGCGTGCTCGGGCCGCTGGTGGCCCGCTGCGGCGCGGCCAACGTGGCGCTGCCCGGCGGCGACGCCATCGGGTCACGCGGGCTCGACATGCACATGGCGGGCCTGGAGAAGTTGGGCGCGCAGGTCGAGATCGAGCACGGCTTCGTGGTGGCCCGGGCGCCCCAGGGGCTGCGTGGCACCACCATCTGGCTCGACTTCCCCAGCGTCGGCGCCACCGAGAACATCCTCATGGCCGCCGTCCTGGCCAAGGGCACCACCGTCATCGACAACGTCGCCCGCGAGCCCGAGATCGTCGACACCTGCCGCATGCTGAGCGACATGGGAGCCAAGATCGACGGCGCCGGCACCTCGACGCTGCGGGTCGAGGGCGTCGACACCATGAACCCCACCGAGCACACCACCATCCCGGACCGCATCGTCACCGGCACCTGGGGCGTCGCGGCGGTCATGACCCGCGGCGACATCACCATCGCCAACGGCCGCGGCGAGCACCTCGAGATCGTGCTCGACAAGCTGGCCGCCTCGGGCGCCACCGTCGAGTCCGGCCCGGCCGGGCTCCGGGTCGCGATGTCCGGCCGGCCGCGCGCCATCGACGTCGTCACGCTCCCGTACCCGGGCTTCCCCACGGACCTGCAGCCGATGATCGTCGCGCTCGACGCCGTCGCCGAGGGCACCGCGATGATCACCGAGAACGTGTACGAGGCCCGGTTCATGTTCGTCAACGAGCTGGTCCGCCTTGGCGCCGAGGTCCGCATCGACGGCCACCACGCCATCGTCCGGGGCCGGCCCGGGCTGTCCGGTGCGCCGGTGGTCGCCACCGACATCCGCGCCGGCGCAGGCCTCGTGCTGGCCGGGCTGCTCGCCGAGGGCGAGACGCTGGTGTCCGCCGTCCACCACATCGACCGCGGCTACCCCGACTTCCTGGGACAGCTGCAGGGCCTGGGCGCCGACGTGGTTCGCGAGCCCGATCCGGACCATTTCGATGACTGAGGTCTCCGAGGAGGCGTCCAGCCGGGGGGAGCAGTTACGGGGGTGGGTGACGCCGGGGCGCGCCTGCCTGGCGGTGTACGTCGCGGTGCTGCTGGTCTACAGCGGCGTCGAGGGCATCCCCATGGACCGCGTCGGCCAGACCGGCTGGATCATCGCCGGCATGATCGCGGCCAAGATCGGCCGGCCGTGGCGCGAACACGTGCGCACGTTCCTCGACTGGCTGCCGCTGCTGGCCGCGCTCATCGTCTACGACCACACCCGCGGCATCGCCGACACCCTGGGCATGCCGTTGCGGGTGGGCGAGCTGGCCGACCTCGAGCGCTGGCTGTTCGGCGGCACCGTTCCGACGGTGTGGCTGCAGGAGCAGCTGTTCGAGTCGACGGTGCGCTGGTGGGACGTCGGCGCCGCGATCGTCTACTTCAGCCACTTCGTCGTCCCGTGGGTGCTGGCCGCCGCCTTCTACATGTGGTCGCGCCCGCTCTGGGTCGGCTACATCCGCCGCGTGCTGCTGCTCACCTACGCCGGCCTCCTGACGTACGTGCTGCTGCCGGCGGCGCCGCCGTGGTACGCGTCGGCCCGCACCGGCGACATCGACGACCCCGTCTACCGGCTGGTCGGCCGCGGCTGGAACGAGCTGGGGCTGCGCAGCGCGCACGCGTGGCTGTCCGACGCGCAGGGCGGCGCCAACGAGGTGGCGGCGCTGCCGTCGCTGCACGCCGGGTTCGCCATGCTGGTGGCGGTCACGCTGTGGCCGCTGGCGAGGCGATGGTGGCTGCGGGTGCCCATCGCGCTGTTCCCGCTGTCCATGGCGTTCACGCTGGTCTACGGCGGTGAGCACTACGTCGTCGACGTCGTCATGGGCTGGGTCTACGTGGCGCTGGTCATGATCCTGGCCCGGCTGTACGAGAACTGGCGGGAACCACGGCGTCAGCTGCCGGTCGCCCTGTCGGCCGGCTCGCCGGCGCCGGTCGAGCCGGCCTTGCGCACGACCGAGCCCGACGCCGTCAGGGAACCGAACGAACGAGCGGGGAGGTAGTGAGCATGGCAGGCAGTGTGGCGGTCGTCGGGGCCGGCCTCATGGGGTCGGGCATCGCCCAGGTGGCGGCCGTGGCCGGATGGGAGGTCGTGCTGCGCGACCTCGACGACGACGCCGTCGGCCGGGGCCGCAGGGCCATCGAGGCCAGCACCGCGAAGCTCGTCGAGAAGGGCCGGCTCGATGACGCCGCCCGCGACGCCGCCCTGGCCCGCATCACTACGACGACCGACCTCGACGCCGTCGCCGGTGCCGACATCGTCGTCGAGGCCGTCTTCGAGAGCGTCGACGTGAAGAAGGAGCTCTTCGCCGCGCTCGACCGGATCTGCCGCGACGACGCCGTCCTCGCCACGAACACCAGCGCCATCCCGATCACGACCATCGCCGCCGCCACCCAGCGCCCGGAGTCCGTCGTCGGCACGCACTTCTTCTCGCCGGTGCCGCTCATGGCGCTGTGCGAGCTGGTCCGCGGCCTGCGCACGTCCGATGCCACGCTGGCCACGGCCCGCGAGTTTGCCGAGTCGGCCGGCAAGACGTGCATCGTCGTCAACCGCGACGTCGCCGGCTTCGTCACCACCCGGCTCATCACCGCGCTGGTGGTCGAGGCGGTCAGGCTCTACGAGTCCGGTGTGGCGTCGGCCGAGGACATCGACCTCGCCTGCAAGCTCGGCTTCGGCCACGCCATGGGCCCGCTGGCCACCGCGGACCTCACCGGCGTCGACGTCCTTCACCACGCCACGTCGAACATCTGGGACGAGACCGCCGACCCGAAGTTCTTCCCGCCCGAGCTGATGCGGCGCATGGTCGACGCCGGCGAGCACGGCCGCAAGACCGGCCGCGGCTTCTACTCGTACTGACACCGCCCCGTCCCGTTCGCCGATCCGCACCCCGGCCGCCTCGGCCCCGAATGACGCTTCTATGTCAAGCGGCTGGCTGGTGGCAGGTCAGCGGTGGGATGTCGCGGCGGAGCGTGCGGTGGATGACGTCGGTGAGGTGGCGTTTGAGCACGCGCATGGCGCCGCGTTTGCCTTTGTTGTCGAGGTGTTTGGCGATCAGG
>NZ_SMKL01000031.1 GCF_004348545.1 Jiangella ureilytica
CCGGACCCTCACCATCAGCGGGAAACGCGTCCGGATCGTCACCACCCATCCAGAACCCACCACCCGCGAGCCGCACCATCCCCCGCGCCACATCCTTGACCTCGCGCACCGGCGGCACGAACGGCAGCCCGAGATCGGCGACCGATCCCGCCTCACCCACGGGCTCCCGATCCGCCGACGGCGCACAACACCCCGACATCAACGCTCCTTGACGAGACAGGCTGCGGATCCGGTCCAGCTCGTGTGCGACGGCCACGGCGCCGGACAGGTTGGACGAACGCGAGCTGCACCCACGAGAGAGCACGTCCCGAGCGCGAGTCCTGCGCTGTCGTCCGGAGGCGTGGACATCGTTCGGTCTGCCGGAGATCCGCCGCGGGCTCCTTCAGCCGTAGTGTGCGGCGTGGTCATTCAGCAACGCGGTGTGGAAGCCGGTGAGGCGGGCCGTGAGGTCGCTGGCGATGTCGGGATGGTGGAGCGCCAGGTCGTAGCTCTCCTCGGGGTCGTCACGCAGGTTGTAGAGCTGTCTGTCGTGCAGCTTCCAATCGCCGTGACGGACGCCTCTGCATGTCGTGCCGTTGTAATAGAAGAGGTCGCCTCGGTCGACGGGCCGGCCGGTGCTGAGTGCCGGCATCAGGTCGCGCCCGTCGATGACGCGATCGGCCCTGGGCATGACTCCCGCCGCGGCGCACAGCGTGGGGAGCAGGTCGGCCAGGCGCGCTGGCTCGCGGTAGGTCACGCCGGGCGGTACGACCGCGGGCCACTCGACAACGAGGGGGACGCGCACGCCGCCTTCGTAGGTCTGCATCTTGCGGCCCCGGAGGTGACCCGCGCTGCCGACGTACCAGGGGCCGTTGTCGCTGGTGAACATCACGCAGGTGTGGTCGCGGATGCCGAGGGCGTCGAGCTCGTGGAGCAGCAGCCCGAGGTAATGGTCGATCTCTTGGACCGAGTCGCCGTGGGGTCCGGCCGCCGACCGGCCGGCGAACTCGGAGAAGAGTGGCTCGTGCGGCTGCGTATGGGAGAGCACGAGGAAGAACGGCTGATCGGCGTGGGCGCGGACGAAGGCCGTGGTCTGCTCGCTGTAGCGGCGGGTCAGTGCCGCCTGGTCCGGCTGCACCTCGATGACCGTGCGGTCGTCGTAGAGGGGGAGCGGTGGCCAGGTCGTCGGCGTCATGTCGTTCGAGTACGGGAGGCCGAAGAAGCGGTCGAAACCGTGCTCGAGCGGATGGTCCTGGGGGCGAACGCCCAGGTGCCACTTGCCGATCCACGCCGTGGCGTAGCCGGCGCTCTTGAGGTACTCGGCGACGGTCGTCTCCTGCGCCGCCAGTCCGTTCGTGCTGTTCGGGAACAGGACGGCGGGCAGGTTGACACGGGGGGCATAGCATCCGGTCAGCAGCTCGGCTCGCGAGGGCGTGCACACTGGGGCCGCGTAGAAGTCGGTGAAGAGCATGCCGCGCCGTGCCATGCCGTCGAGCACCGGCGTCTCGATGAGCGGTGAGCCGTAACAGCCCAGATCGCCGTAGCCGAGATCGTCGGTGTACACGACGATGAAGTTGGGGCTCGCTGCCGACCTGGGTTCGCCGGCCTGCGCGGATGGCGCCAGCCCGGCGAGTGCGGTGCCGACGGCCGTGGCTCCGGCGCCGCGGAGCAGATCTCTGCGAGTGACGGATGCCGCGATGTTCATCGAAGGACCTCCTCGACCTCGACCGGCGACGGGTGGGTGGATCGTTCCGGGGCGGACTGGCTCGCTGCTTCGGCCGCTACGTCCTGCCGCGTCGCTTCCAGCCCGTCGCGGAGGACCTCGACGACGTCGGGGTGCAGCGCGGCGAGGTTGTAGGTCTCGCGTGGATCGGTGTCGACGTCGAACAGCTGCGGCACGTACGACCATGGCCGGTTCCCCGGCGGCCGTCGGTCGTTGTCGAAGGCGACGTGGAGCTTCCACTGCTCATGGCGCACTGCGTTGAGGAACTCGTTGAAGAACAGGTAGACGGGGCCTCGCGTGGGCGAGGCTCGTCCGGTCAGCAGGGCCGACATGTCCTCGCCGTCGAGGTCGTCGGGAGCCGGGACGCCGGCGAGGGCGCACAGCGATGGGGTGACGTCCAGCAGCGATCGCGGGACGGTGTCGCGGATGCGCCGGGTCTGGGTGAGCTGCGACGCGACGAACGGCACGCGCACACCGCCGTCGTAGACCTCTGGCTTGCGCCCCCGGCGGCTCTGAGTGCGGCCCTCCCCGCCGGGGCCGTTGTCGCTGGTGATGACCACGAGAGTGTTCGCCGACAGGCGTGTCCGGTGCAGGTGATCGATGAGCCGGCCGAGGTGGCTGTCGAGCTGTTCGACGACGTCGCCGTATGCGCCCGCGCGGGATCGCCCGGCGAAGGCCGGCTCTGGAGCGTACGGTGCGTGCGGTGCCAGGTGAGAAAGGACGATGAGGAACGGTTCGTGTCGGTGTTCGTCGACGAAGCGGATCGCCTCGTCGGTGATGCGGCGCGCGCCGAAGGCGATGTCGAAGGCCGGGTCTGTGGCGGTGGTTCCCTGGTACCAGGTCAGCGGGTCGACATCGGTGCCGAACAAGGTTCCGGCGAACGTGTCGAAGCCGTGGTGCAGGGGATGCTGCTCGCCGAGCGAGCCCAGCCTCCACTGTCCGAACCACGCGGTCCGGTAACCGGCCGACCTCAGCAGCGACGCCATCGTCGGCACCCCCGACGGCAGGCCGGCGGTCATTCCCGGTCGCAGGGACGCCGGAAGTCCGTAGCGCGCCCCGAAGCGGCCGGTGAGGAGGCCCGCGCGCGAGGGCGTGTCGGTGGCGCCGGCGGCGTACATGGACTCGCATACGACGCCTGTCGCGGCGAGCCGGTCGATGGTCGGCGTCCGGATGAGCCTTGCGCCGTAGGTTCCGAGGTCACCGACTCCCAGGTCGTCGGCCAGGACCAGGACGATGTTGGGTTGCCCGGGTGCTGCCGGGCGTGCGGCCGTGTCCATCACTCGATCCCTTCTCGCTTCGATCCCGTGCGGTCGCACGGACCGTCGGAGTGCGCTGGAGCGGCCCGTGCCCTGTGCTGCGGCTCAGGGCACGGGCGGCGCTCAGTCGCCGGCTCTCATCGACCCGAGCAGCTGAGGTAGTCGAAGCTCTCCTCGGCGAAGACGGCCGGCCCGTCGGGCCAGTTGGTGCGGTCGGCTTCGACCACGTAGTAGCGCACCCGGCCCTGCGCCGCCTCGAGGATGGGGCCCCAGTCGATGGTGCCCTCACCGACACTGGTCTGCCCCGCGGTGCCGGTGCCGATGACTCCGTCCTTGATGTGCAGTAGCTGGATGCGGTCGCCGTACTGCTCGATGAGTGCGGCGGTGTCGACGCCGGCGGTCTCGGACCAGAAGACGTCGACCTCGAAGGTGACCCAGCGCGGGTCGGTGTTCTCGACCAGGATCTGCCATGCGGTCTTGAGCTCACCCGTGTCCGGGTCGGGGTAGGTGGTCTGGAACTCACCGGCGTGGTTGTGCCCGAACAGCCGGCCGGTGCCGTTGCGGACCGACAGTTCGCCGAGCCGGTTCATCTGGGCGGCGGTGGCGAGGGTGTTCTCGTAGCTGCCGATGCCCGGCTGTCCGAACCCGCCGGATCCGACGAACCGGTGCCCGATCGACTTGGCGTACTCGAGGAAGTCGCCGAAGTTGGCGTCGGTGTACCGGTACTGCCCGCTGGACGCCTTCAGGCCGTACTTCCGCAGCAGCGCCTCGAACTCGTCGGCGGGCATGTCGTAGGAGCCGGCGTAGGGCTGGACCTCCTTGTAGCCGATCTCTGCGAGCGTGGCGAGCACCTCCTCGAGGCCGACGTCGGCGATCCACTCTCGCGCGCCGAAGAGCTGGAATCCGATGGCCGGGGTGGGCACGCGGACGGAACAGTCGGCGGACGCGGACGCCGGCGACGTCGCGACGGCACCGGAGGACAAGGCGAGGGCGGCGGCGGCCGCGGTGAGAGCGCGCGCCAGCCGTCGGCGGGAATATCGGGTCATAGCAGTGCCTCCAGACGAGATGGGACCGGATCAGACGAAGAGTGGGGTCTGCGGCGTGTACTCCCCTCGGAGGACGAGCCCCAGGTAGCGGCCGCAATTGCGCAGGTATCGGTCGCTGCCCGCGGCGGCCCGATCGAGCGCGGGCAGGGCGGGGAGGGCGGCGTCGCCGATGTAGGTCAGTGCGTTCGCCGCCTGGAGCCGCACCCGCGCGTTCTCGTGCGTGTCGAGTGTTGCGGCGAGCCAGGACACCGCGGGCCGGTGCGAGCCGAGCTTGACGAGCAGCTCGCTCAGCACCACCTTGACGTGGGGTGAGGGCTCGAGGTCCCAGCGCTCCTCGAGGGCGGCGAGGTGGTCGATGGCGCCGCCATGGCCGAATATGAGCAGTCCGCTGGCGGCCCAGTACCGGATGACCTCGTTGGTGTCACCGAGTTCACGCAGGAACAGCGGCGCGTGCGCTGCCTCGCGTGCGATCGCCCGCGCGGCCAGCGCCATGATCCGGCGCAGTGGGTAGGCGCCGGGCTCCCTGGCGTCGTCATAGCCCTCCAAGGCAGAGCCCTCGGGGATGAAGCCGTTGTCGTTGACCTCCATCATGTGCTCAGCCAGAACCCGGCGGAACTCCTCCAGCCGGGCCCGGTGGTGCGGGTCGCCGACGAGGTTGTGCAGGTGGTCCGGGTCGGCGTGGGTGTCGTAGAACTCCTCGGCGGGGCGCTCGCGCCAGAACCGGTCCTGGACGTCGTCGAGGGTGCCGTTCAGGTGCGCCTGCTCCCAGTCCTGGTAGCTCTTGAGCTGCCAGGCGTAGGCGTTGACCTGTCCGTACGGGCGGTGCGGGGCGTAGGTGCGGATGTAGCGCAGCCGCCCGTCGGAGACGGTGCGCACCATGTCGTAGCGCTCGTCCATCCGACCACGCATGCCGAAGGCGTAGCGGCGCGGCTCGGTACGCTGCCGGCCGGCGAGGACCTGGCCGTGCACGTGGCCTGGCACGGGCACTCGCGCCAGCGACAGCACGGTGGGCCCGAGGTCCATGAGGGTCACCGGGTCGTCGATGGCCGAGCCTGGCCGGGCCGGGGCCAGGTGCGCCCAGCGTCGCGGGAACCGGAGGACGAGAGGGACGCGCAGGCCGTCGTCGACGGCGTGGCGCTTGCTCCACGGCAGGACGCCGCCGTTGTCGCCGTAGTAGAAGACGATGGTGTCCTCGGCGAGCCCGTCGGCGTCCAGTTCGGCGAGCCGGGCGGCGAGCTGGGCGTCCATCGCGGCCATGAGGTCGTACTGGTGCGCGCGGTCAGCGCGGACGTTCGGCGTGTCCGGCAGGTACGGCGGGACCCGGACCTGCGCCGGGTCGGTGACGCCGTCGGGGGCGCCGAACAGCTGCGACTCGTGCGTGGTCTGGAAGTTGAAGACGGCGAAGAAGGGCGTGTCCGCGGGCCGGTCGCGCCAGTGGGCGGTACGGCCGCTCGCGTCCCAGGTCGCCGCCAGGTCGACGACGGTGTTGTAGTCGGTCTTGTCGTTGTTGGTGCAGTAGTAGCCGGCCTGGCGGAGGTACTCGGGGAAGCCGCGGACGTACGCCGGGAGCTCGCCCTCGGCGCGCATGTGGTGGGCGGGGCCGGCGGCCTCGGCGTGCAGGCCGGTGATGATCGAGAACCGCGACGGCGCGCACACCGGCGCGGTGGAGAACGCGTTGCGGTACAGCACACCGTCACGGGCGAGCGCGTCGATGGTGGGCGTGCGGGCGAGTGGGTCGCCGTAGGCGCCGACATACGGGTTGTTGTCCTCGCTGACCAGCCACAGGATGTTGGGCCGGGCGCGGGACGGTGTCGCCGCGTGGGCGGGAGCGGCGGCCACGGCGAAGGTCGCCGCGACCGCGCCGGCCGCGGCGAGAAGATCTCGCCGGGACACGGAGGAGCAGGACGGCGTCGCCTGCTCGGGTTGGTGGGTCATCGGTGCCGTCCTTTCAGCCCGTAGGAACGCCGGCGAGGATCTCGCGCAGGTAGCGGTCGCGCAGCGGGTCGCCGGTGTCCTTCATCCACCCGAGCAGCGCGGCACGCTGGCGGCGCAGGGCGCCCTGCGCCGCTGAACCCGGTACCGCCGCAGACGCAGCCAGGTCGTGCAGGGCGTCGGGATCGTTCCACAGGTCGTAGAGCTCCTCCGGCTCCCGATGCAGATAGAAGTCGACCCGCTCGGCGAGGACGGGGTCGCCGACTGCGGCCGCCGTCATCGCCGGCCAGCTCAGGCCCTGCATGTTCTCGGCGCGGTAGCTGGTCTGCCCGTCGGACCAGGCGTTCCAGATGTAGCCCCACCGCTCGTCCTGGACACACCGCATCTCGAAGCGCCGGCGAGCGCTCGTCTCATGGAAGACCGTGACCATGTGGTCGCGGCCGGACTGGCTGCCGGTCAGCAGCGGCGTGAGGTCGCTGCCGTCCAGCCGCGGTGGCGGCGTGGCACCGGCGGCCAGGCACATCAGGGGGAAGAGGTCCATCGTCGAGACGAAGTGCTCGCGGTCGACGTGACGGGCACGGGCGACGCCCGGCCAGCGGATGATGAGCGGCGTCCTGGTGCTCTGCACGTAACAGTTGGCCTTCGCGAACGGCAGCGCGATGCCGTTGTCGGACAGGAAGATCACGATCGTGCTGTCAGCCAGACCGGCCGCGTCGAGCTCGGCCAGTACCGCCGCCAGGGTGTCGTCCGCTCGCCGGCTGCTGCTCAGATACTCGGACAGCTCCTGACGGACGCCGGGAAGGTCGGGCAGGAAGCCTGGTACCTCGACGTCGGCCGGCGCGTACTCTTTGGACGGCTGCGCGACCGTGGCCAGTTGCTCGGGAGTGAACATCCGCTGCTCCTCCGCGCTGCCGTGAAACGGGCGGTGCGGGTCATGGGAGTTGGCCATCAGGAAGAACGGCCGGCCCTCCGCCTTCGCGCGGTCGAAGAACCCGGCGGCCGCCCGGGCATACGTCGCAGGGTCGCGGCCCATGCCGAGATCGGGCTGGTCGATGGCCAGGTCCCAGCCGAACCGGTGGACCGGGGCGAGGTGGGTGACCTTGCCCAGGATGCCGGCCAGGTAGCCGCGGCCGCGGAGGAGATCGGTGAGGATGGGAACGTCGTCGCGGATGGGTCCGAAGCCCTCGGCACCGTTGCGATGCGGGAAGCGACCGGTCATGAGGGCGGACCGGCTGGGTTGGCACACGGCGAGCGGGACGTGGGCGCGATGGAAGGCCATGCCGTCGGCGGCCAGGCGATCGATGGTGGGCGTGATGCCCGGTAGCCCGCCGAAGCAGCCGGGGGTGTCGGCGCCCATGTCGTCGACGGTGAACAGCAGGATGTTCGGCGTGCTCGGGCCTGTGTCGCCGGCGTGTGCGCGGAGGACCGTCTGGTCGAGGCCGATGGGTGCGGCTGCGGCGGTCGCCGCGGCGCCGAGAACGAGCCGGCGCCGGGAGAGCCTGGTGTCCATGGGTGTGCCCCTTCCTGCGTGCGGCCGGAAGGTCGCACGCATCGGTGGGGGTCCGGGCTCGGCCGTGCTGCGGCGCGGCCGAGACCGGACCTGGCCGGCTAGGGAGTCCCCTACCGGCCGGCGGCGACGCCGCGGCCGTGGAAGTCGATGGCGTCGACGTTGTAGCCGTTGTTCTGGTCGGTCCGGAACACCATGTAGAGCGTGTGCGTGCCGCCCGGATCGGTGACCGGCGCCGGGACGGTGTCGACATAGGCGTCGGCGCTGCCCGTGCTCTGGATCGGCGTGGACGCCAGCAGCTCGCCGTCGGGTGTGCCGGCGCGCAGTTCGATGGTGCCGGTGGTGGTGCCGGCGACCCGGTAGCTGATCGCGTTGATGCCACGCAGGTTCATCCGCTCGAACGCGATCCAGTCACCGGTCGAGATGCTCGCCACGCGGTAGGCGCCCTCGGCGTAGGCATCGCTGCGCTGCTCCGACGTCCCGGACTGCGTGCTGCGGTGCTCGGCCTGACGGTGTTTTGGCTGCATCATGACGGTGGTGGTGCCGGTCAGCGGCGCGACGCCGTCGGCGCCCTGGTCGGTGTAGGTCGCGGTGACGACGTAGAACATGTTGGCGTCGTCGCCGTGCCCGGCCGCCGACGTGGTGAAGGTTCCGGAGCAGCCGTGCAGCTCCTCGAGCGGGTGGCCGTGGGTGTCGTGGCCGATGGCCGGCTGGACGACGACGTCGTCGCAGTCGATCCGGCCGTCCTCCCTGTCCTGGACCGCGACGCGGTATCGGATGGTGTCGCCGGCGTCGACGAAGCCCCCGTCGGGCGGCAGCAGCAGCCGGACGTCCGGCGCGGTGTTGCCGACACTGACGGCGACGCTGGTCACGCCGGTGCGACCGGTGTCGTCCGTGACGGTCAGGGTGGCCTCGTGGTCGCCCCTGGTCGTGTACGTGTGCGTCGGGTTGGCCTCCGTGGAGGTGACGCCGTCGCCGAAGTCCCAGTGGAAGCCGATCGTCTGACCCTCGTCGGGGTCGGCGGAACCGGCGCTGGAGAAGTCGACCGTCAGCGGCGCCCTGCCGTTCGTCGGCGTGGCCGTCGCCACGGCCTTCGGAGCGCGTTCGCCGGGTGGCGCGTGCTCGATGCGATAGATGCCGTCGTCGGGGTTGTTCCGCCCGAAGCCGCGGCCCCACTCGGCGAGGTACATGGCGCCGTCAGGACCGAACACCATGTCCATCGGCGCGTTGAAGACCATGTCGGGCAAGAAGCCGGTGGCGTGAGCCGGTTGGCCGTTCTCGTCCAGCTCGAGCTCGGCGAGGAAGTGCTTGCCCCACTCGTAGAAGAACGCCTTGCCGTCGTAGTACTCGGGGAACTTGCCGTCGGAGTCGAGGTCCGGGTCGTACTGGTAGACCGGCCCGGCCATGGGCGCGCCACCCGTGCCCAGCTCGGGGAAGTCCGGATCGGGAGCGCTGGCGGAGTAGGCGATCTCCGGCGCGATCACCGGCGGCAGCTGCCGGAGGCCGGTGTTGTTGGGCGAGTCGTTGACCGGGTTGGCGCAGTCGAACTTCGGGCCGGAGACGCCGGTGGCGAAGTCGTAGTCGTTGTAGGCCAGGTTCGGGCCGTGGCAGTAGGGCCAGCCGTAGAACCCGGGCTCGTCCACGGTCTGCCACTCCACGTAGCCCTCCGGGCCGCGCTCCGGATTCGCGGCGCGGGCGTCGGGCCCGTAGTCGGCCAGGAGGATTGCGCCGGTGTCCGGGTGGATGGAGATCCGGAACGGGTTGCGGAAGCCCATCGCGTAGATCTCCGGGCGGGTCTGCGCCGTGCCCGGCGCGAACATGTTGCCCTCGGGGATCGTGTAGCCGCCCGCCTCGGTGTCGGTCGGCGTGATCCGCAGGACCTTGCCGCGCAGGTCGTTGGTGTTCGCCGACGATCGCTGGGCGTCGAACTCCGCGCGGTCCCGTCGCTCGTCGATGGGGGAGTAGCCGGACGACTCGTAGGGCTGGGTGTCGTCACCGGTGGACAGGTACAGGTTGCCGTCGGCGTCGAACTCGATCGACCCGCCGACGTGTGACGGCCGCGGCGGATAGGTGGTCGGGACGCTGAGCAGCTCGACCTCGCTGGCCAGGTCGAGGGCGTCGCCGACCATGCGGTAGCGGGACAGCCGCTTCTCCGGCTCCTCGATCGAGGAGTAGTAGAGGTAGATCCAGCCGTTGGTCTCGAAGTCCGGGTCGAGCGCCAGACCCTGGAGGCCGCTCTCGCCGCGGGTGTCGACAGTGACCGCACCGGCCGTCACCGTCCCGCCCGTGTCGGGCTTCCAGATTCGAAGACCGCCTGTGCGCTCGATGAAGAAGACCCGGCCGTCGGGCGCCACGGTCAGCTGCATCGGCTGAGTGACCTCGGCGACCAGCGACACCTTCTGGAAGTCGGTCTGCGGCGGCGGGTCCGCGTGGTCCGTTCCCTCGTGCGCCGCCGTCGGTGTGGAAGCGCCGGCCGTAACCACCGCTGCGCTGGCCGCGAACGCCAGGAAGCGGGTCCGGAACGTTCGATGACTCATGACGCTCCTCTCGCAGAGCCACGAGGGCTCACTGGGCTTCATTGCTCACGGGTGAAAACTAAGGGACCATCGGGCGTACCACAAGAGCCGATTTTGTGGCAGTTCGCCCGGATGAGTGGGCGCACACCGAATCAACCAGCCGTTTTGCGGCGCAAAGGAGGGGATTGACAGAGCGGCCACAGTGGTGGTGCAAGTTTTTCCATGTGAGCAATGAAGTCCAGTGGCCGAGTGGTCGGCGCAGCCGTCATGGGCGGCTGCTCGCGCTGCTGCGCGACGAGGGCGCCTCGACCCGGATCGAGTTGGCTCGCCGGATGTCGTCGTCACCGACGACGGTCTCGCGGATCGTCGCTCAGCTCATCGACGGGGGATTCGTCGCCGAGGGAGCCCGTGTCACGCGCGCGGGCGTCGGCCGGCGTGGGACCGAGGTGGACATCGCGGTCGACTCGCACTGGGTCGTCGGCGTGCAGATCGGCGTCGGCCGGGTCCGGGTCGGCGTCGCCAACCTGGTCGGCCGATGCCTTGCGCTCTCCGGCTTCTCCTTCGATCCCGGCGCACGGGCCACCGATGTCGTCGCGCGAGCGGCCAGGACCTTGCTCGCCCTGATCGTCGGCGCGAGGGTGAGGCGCGATCGGGTGGTCGCCGTCGGCGTCGCGGTTCCGGGTCCGGTGGACGACGCGCGCCGGAGGCTGCTCATGCAGATCAACCTCGCCTGGGAGGACGTTGCCGTCGCCGACGTGCTGGAACGCCTGGTCGGGTTGCCGGTCGTCGTCGAGCACAACGTGCGTTCGATGGCGCTCGCCGAGGCGGTCTTCGGCGCCGCGCGAGGTGTGGGCAGCGTCGGCTTCATCCACCTGCGGACCGGGATCGGAGCGGGCCTGGTGGTGGCCGGCCGCGGTTTCCTGGGCGGCGTGCACGGGGCGATCGAGCTCGGGCACATCCGCGTCACCGAGGGGGGCCGCCGCTGCTCCTGCGGTGCGGTCGGCTGCCTGGAGACGGAGCTGTCCGACCGCGGCCTGCGGCGGAGTCTGCGGCAGGTAGGTGCCCGGTGCGACGGCCGGGAGCCGCTGGCCGCGCTCCTGCGTGCCGCGCGCGCCGACCGCGGTGCCGCCATCGTCCTCGACACGCTCATCGGGAAGCTCGCCGCCGCGCTCTCGATGGTCGTCAACCTGCTGACACCGGAGATCATCCTGCTCGGAGGCTCCCTGGAGCTGCTGCCCGACGGGCTGATCGACCGGCTCAGCCGCAACACCCGTGAGGGTGTCTTCCCGGTGATCCGCCCGTCGGTGCGCCTCCAGCGCTCCAGTCTGGGGCCGGATGCGGGCGTGAAAGGAGCGGCCACGGCCGCTCTCGACCGATTCGTCTACGCCTGATCGACGAACCATCACAGAACAGGAGACACGCCATGTCCAATGCGACGGCCCGCATCGACCTCCCGGTGCATCAGCTGGATCCGATGGACTCCACCGTGGTGCTCAGCCCCGAGGCCAACGAGGCCGGCTATTGGATCGGCTGCGCCGCGGTACTGCACGAGCCCGAGAAGAACCGCTTCGTGATGACGTACCGCCAGCGGCGTCCCCGCGACCACGCCGAGGGCGACCGCGGCTACCGCTGCGCGGTGGCGGTCAGCGGCGACGGCGTCACGTTCACCGATGTGTGGTCGGTCAACAAGGCGGCACTCGACTCGCCGTCCATGGAGCGGTTCAGCATCATCCCGGTGGAAGACGGCTACCAGCTCTACATCAGCTACGTCGACCCGGCCGACAACCGCTGGCGGATCGACGTCATCGAGGCCGAGGAGGTCGATCGCTTCGACGTCGCGTCGCGCAAGGAGGTGCTCACCGCGGCCTCGACGGGCACCGAGGGCGTGAAGGACCCCTACGTGCTGCGGCGCGGCCCCGTCACGTACCTCATCGCCAGCTACGCGGAGGGACTGGCCGAGCCGTCGCGTGCGGCGTCGGCCCACGCGACGGCCGACATCTACAACGTCGGCGCCACGACTCACCCCACGGGCCTGGCCACCAGCGTCAACGGTCGTGACTTCACCTGGCATGGTGAGATCCTGGGCGTCGGCGAGGGCTGGGACCGCTACCAGGCCCGGATCAACTCCGTCGTCGCCTTCGACGGCGGCGGCTACCTGGGCTTCTACGACGGCTCGGCCAGTCACCGGGAGAATTACGAGGAGCGCACCGGCCTCGCGGTGTCCTCGGACCTGTTCACCTGGCACCGGCTCACTCCGGACGGGCCGTGGACCGTCGTGCCGCACGCCACCGGCTCGGTCCGCTACGTCGATGCACTCGTCATCGGCGGCGAGTGGTGGATCTACTTCGAGGCGACCCGTCCGGACGGTGCGCACGAGCTGCGGCTCGCCCGCCGCCCCGTGCGAGTCTGAGCAGGAGGCGCAGACCATGGCCAACAAGCATGCAGAGTCGCTGCTGGAGGCCGGCCGGACCGGACCCGCGGACGCCGGAGGGGCACCGCCTCCCACCCCGGAACGGCGCCGGATGCGCCGCGCCGGCTCGATCGCCTGGCTGTATCTCGCGACGTTCGTGCTGGGCATCGGGCTCTGGTGGCTCTACGCCGCGCTCGGCGACAACGAGCTCGCACCAGGGCCGCCGGAGGTCATCCGAAGCTTCGGTGAGGGACTGCGCAACGGCTGGCTGCTCGAGCACACCCAGGCCAGCCTCGGCCGGGTCGTCGCCGGTTTCCTGCTCGGGGTGGCCCTCGCGATTCCCGCCGGCTTCCTCATGGGGTGGTACCGGTGGGCGCGGGGGATGGTCGAGCCGTGGGTGCAGTTCTTCCGCACTGTGCCGCCGCTGGCGCTGATCCCGCTGGTCATCGTGTTCCTGGGGATCGGTGAGACGGCGAAGATCTTCGTGATCTTCCTGGCGGCGTTCCTCTCGTGCGTGATCGCGACCTTCCAGGGGGTGCGGAACGTCGACGTGACGTTCGTCAACGCGGCCCGGGTCCTTGGCGCCGGGGATGCCACCATCTTCGGCCGGGTCATCGTGCCGGCGTCGATGCCGTACATCTTCGTCGGGATGCGGGTGGCCCTCGGGTCGTCCTGGGCGACGCTGGTGGCCTCGGAACTGCTGGCGGCGCCGACCGGCCTGGGCCGGATGATGCAGAGTGCGCAGCAGTTCCTGCAGACCGAGCGCATCGTCGTCGGGATCATCATGATCGGCGCCCTCGGCTTCGCCATGGACCGGCTGCTGCTCGTCGGCGAACGCCGGCTCACGAGCTGGCAGGAGGTGCGCTGACATGGCGCCGATGATCTCCATTCAATCGGTCACCAAGGTCTACCAGTCGTCTCGCGGGGAGGTCACCAGCCTGGACGACGTCAGCCTCGACGTGGACCGCGGCGAGTTCGTGACACTGGTCGGGCCGAGCGGCTGCGGCAAGAGCACGATGCTGAACCTCGTCGCCGGGCTGCTGGAGCCCACCTCGGGACGCATCCTGGTCGACGGCGCCCCCGTGGCCGGTCCCGGCCCGGACCGCGGCGTCATCTTCCAGCAGTACGCCCTGTTCCCGTGGCTGACCGCGCGCAAGAACGTGGAGTTCGGGCTGCGACTCCAAGGCCTGAACAAGCGCGAACGGCGCGAGCGCGCCCAGCACTACCTCGAGCTCGTGGGCCTGGGCCGGTTCGGGTCGGCCCTGCCCAAGGAACTGTCCGGCGGCATGAAGCAGCGCTGTGCCATCGCGCGCGCCTACGCCGTGAACCCGTCGCTGCTGCTGATGGACGAGCCGTTCGGCGCACTCGACGCGCTGACCCGCGTGCAGATGCAGGACGATCTCCTGGCGACCTGGCAGCAGGAACGGCGGACGGTGCTGTTCATCACCCACGACGTCGACGAGGCCGTGTACCTGGCCGGTCGCGTCGTGGTCATGAGCCCTCACCCGGGGCGTATCAGCGACATCGTCGATGTCCCGTTGCCGTATCCACGCACGGAGGACATGCGGCTGTCGCCGCAGTTCGCGCAGATCCGCGGACGCGTCTGGCGCGGTGTGCACCACCCTTCCGCAACGTCCACCCTACGAGGCGATGGAGCCTGATCATGATCATGCGACGCAGTGTGCTCGCCGTCCCGCTGATGGCCGCCCTGGCCGTCGCCGGCTGCTCCGGGGACGACTCGGACGACTCCGGCGACCAGGCGACGACGGGCGGCCGCGAGACGGTCGAGCTGAACGTGGGCTATATCGACACCAGCATCAACGGTGTCGGCCTGATCTCGGTGGCCAATGACCTGGACCTGTGGGAGAAGGCCGGCATCGACGTCAATCTGACGCCGTTCACGAACGGCCCGACCCAGGTCGAGGCGATGGCGGCCGGCTCCCTGGACGTCGGGTACATGGGCGCCGGTGCGACATGGATGCCCGCGTCCGGCCAGGCCGTGATCGTCGCGCCCAGCGAGGCCACCTACGGCGACTTCCTCATCGCCTCCCCGGACTCCGGCGCACAGAGGGTCGAGGACATCGAGGGCCTGCGCGTCGGCGTCCCCGTCGGCGGCTCGGGCGAGATGATCCTCAGCCTCGCCCTCGACGCGGCCGGCCTGACCGAGGACGACATCGAGAAGGTGCCGCTCGACCCGCCGGCGGTCGTGTCGGCGTTCGTGAGTGGTCAGATCGACGTCGCCGCGATCTTCTCGCCGCTCAGCGACCAGATCATGCAGAGCGTGCCGGAAGCCGTCGTCATCGCGAACAACAAGGACTTCCCCGACGTGACGTTCCTGGGTGCGTGGGTGGCCTCGAACGAGGCGATGGAGGACAAGCAGGAGGCCGTCGAGCGGTTCCTCGAGGTGTACATCGAGGCGAACGACTACCGCAAGGAGAACCCCGAGGACACGGTCGAGCTCGCGGCCGCGGAGTCGGGAGCACCGGCCGAGCAGCTGCAGGGCCAGGTCGACGCGCTGGAGTGGTTCACCTCCGACCAGCTCCTGGCCGACAACGAGGACGGCGCGACGCGGGAGCGGTTCGGCGCGCTGCAGGACCTGTTCGTGGAACTGGGCCGGATGGAGAGTGCACGCCCGGTCGAGGAGTGGGTGAACATCGACCTGTTCGCGCAGGCCGCGGAGAACCTGTCGTGAGCGTCGGCAGCGGTCCGGTGCGGATCGGGATCCTGGGCGCGGGCTTCGTCGCCGACCTGTACCTGCGGGCGCTGGAGCACATCCGCGGCCACGAGGTGACCGCGATCTCCGCACGGAGTCCGGAACGTGCGGCCAAGCTGGCCGACCGGTTCGCGATTCCGGCGGCCGTCACGGGAGTGGCCGACCTGGTGGCCCGCGACGACGTCGACCTCGTGCTCGTCGGCGTGCCGCACGACCTACACGTCGAGGCGGTCACTGCTGCCGCCGAGGCGGGCAAGGCGGTGGTCTGCACCAAGCCGCTGGGGCGCAACGCGGACGAGGCGCAGGCCTGCCTCGACGCCGTCGAACGCGCCGGCGTCTGGCACGGCTACGCCGAGACCGAGGTCTTCGCTCCCGGACTGGTCAAGGCGAAGCAGCTGGTCGACTCGGGCGCCGTCGGCCGGGTCACCTGGGTGCGGGCCCGTGAGGCGCACGGGAACCCACACGCCCACGCGCGGGACAAGGAACGCATGGGCGGCGGGCCGCTGCGCGGCCTGGGCTGCCACTGCGTCGCCATCGGCCGCTGGTTCCTCGAAGGGTCCCAGCCGGTCGAGGTCATGGCCTGGGGCGACCGCCTGGTGCGCGACGACGTCACCTCGGAGGACAGCGCCGTGATGCTCGTCCGGTTCGACGACGGCCGCCTCGTCCAGGTGGAGGCCGGCTGGACGCACGTCGCCGGCCTCGACGTGCGCAACGAGATCCACGGCTCGCACGGCTGGATCGGCACCGACGAGACCGGCAGCACCGGCCTGCGTGCCTTCGCCGGCAACCCGGCCGGCTATGTCGTCGAGAAGGCCGGCTCGACCCAGGGCTGGATCACCCCCGTGCCCGACGAGCCGTGGACCTACGGGTACCACGCCGAACTCGCCCATTTCATCGACTGCTACCGGCGCGGCGAATCACCGCGGCAGACGCTGCGCGACGGCGTCATCGACAACGCGGTGATCGACGCCGGCTACCGGTCGATGACCAGCCGGGCTTGGGAGCCGGTGACGCTGCCGGCCGGCGGCTGACGATGGCACCGTCTGGCCGCCGCCGATCGCCCGGCGGCGGCCAGGCACGACAGCGGAAAGATCCCGTGGTCATGCCCCGCGATGATAGTTTTCCTCATGTGAGCAACGAACTGCAGCGGACCGAGGAGTCCAGCAGACGGGGTCAGATCCTGCGCCTGTTGCGTGCCGAGCCGGGGCTCACGCGGATCGAGGTCGCCCGGCGTACTGGCCTGTCGGCGACCACCATCACGCGCGTCGTCGCGCCCCTCGTCGCCGACGGCAGCGTCACCGAGAAGGGTAAGGTCTCGCGTCTGGGCACCGGCCGCCCCGGCACGGAGATCTCCATCGTCCCGACGTCGCACTACGTGGTCGGCGTGCACATCGGCGCCGGCTCGGTGCGCGTCGGCATCGTCGATCTGCTGGGCGTCAGCCACTGGCAGTCCGGCTTCGATTTCGAGCCGCATCAGGACGCCGACGTCGTCCTCGACCGCGTGGCCGTGTCCGTCACGCAGCTGATCGCCGACACCGGCGTCGACCGGTCCCGACTGCTCGGCATGGGCGTCGCCGTGCCGGGCCCGGTCGACTCCGGCCACCGCCGTCTCCTGCTGACCATCAACCTCCCGTGGCGCGACGTGCCGGTCGCCGACCGGCTGGAACGGATGGTCGGCCTGCCGGTCGTGGTCGACCACAACGTCCGCTCCATGGCGTTGGCCGAAGCGCACTTCGGCGCCGGGAAGGGCCTGCGCAGCGTCGCGTTCATCTACCTGCGTATGGGCCTCGGAGCGGGTCTCGTCGTCGAGGGCCAGGCCTTCCAGGGTGGCGTCCACGGCGCCATCGAGATCGGTCACCTCCGTGTCGCCGAGGGTGGCGAGAAGTGCATCTGCGGCGGGGTGGGCTGCCTGGAGACCGTGCTGTCGGAACGATCGCTGCGCACCGCGCTCGACGACCTCGAGCTGCCCTCCGACGTGAGCAACCCGTTCGTCGCCCTGCTGAGCGCCGCCGAGGCCGACCCGGCGGTGGCGGCCCATGCGGAGATGATGACGAAGCGCTTCGCGACCGGTCTGTCGGCTCTGGTCAACCTGCTGAACCCGGAGCTGATCCTGCTCGGCGGCTTCCTCTCGGCCGTGCCGGAGGAGTTCGTCGGCCGGCTCACCGAGGCCACGCGCGAGGCCGTCTTCCCGATCATCCGACCGACGGTCCAGCTGGCGCGGTCCGATCTGGGTCTGGACGCGGGCGTGTACGGGGGAGCGACCGTCGCGCTCGACCAGTTCTTCTACAACTGAGCGTCGTGTCAGCGGAGCACGGCGAGGCAGCGACGCAGATCGGCGAGATCACCGTGGGCGGGTCGCCCCGAGAACGTGAGGAGCCGCTTCCAGCTGGTCCGGTGCGCGCTCTCGTAGACGGCCGGAAGCGTGGTGTCGCCCTTCGCGTCGGTGAGCGTGACGCGGGCCGGACGGGCGGTGTCGGGTGGGAAGACCCGGGCGTTGAGCCGTTGGGTGGCGCCGGCCCAGGTGACGACCAGCGCGGGCGGAACGGCGTCGGTCATGACGATGCGGATGAGCAGCGCCGACTCCGCGCCGTCGATCAGCGCGAGCCGTCCCACGGCGCGCTCGCCATGGAGCAGCCGGTGCCGCGTCAGGACGGCCGGGGTGCGGCCGAACGCCCGGAGCAGCCAGGCGACGACCTCGAGCAGCTCGCGGTCCACGTCGGCTCCGAGAGGCGCGTAGGAGGTGCACTCGAGCACGCCGGGACCGGTCGCCCGCCAGGTTCGGAGCAGGGCCGTCGCGGGGTCCGCCGCGTACGCCCAGTCGAGGACGGCACACGTGTGGGTCAGGCTCGCGTCGAGCGCGTCGAGTTCCGCGGCGGCAACGGGCGTGGGGTGGACGACGAGCACGCCTCGTGCGCCGGCGGCAGCCGCGGCTGCGGCGCGTGCGGCCCACCCGGGAGCAGCGCCGTCGATGGCATACACGTCGGCGTGGCCGGTGCTCCAGGCGAGTGAGAGCGGGAGACCGGCCACCACCGACGCCACCGCCGGCGCGATACTGGCATCGGCGGACACCGACGCCATCAGGCCGCCCGGCCGGTGAGGGCTCGAGCTGCGGCCGCCTCGGCGAGGTCGACGGCGTACCGGAGGTCGTCGACAGCCGCCTGGACGTCGCGCGGGTCGGTCCGGACGCCGCGGGCGAGCTCGGCGATCCGGCGCCACTCGCCCTCGTAGCCGTTGTGGTCCTCCGGTGGCATCAGCCGGGTTCCGGTGCGGGTGGTCACGGCCGCCACGCCGGCGCCGGCGTGGACGTAGGACGGCGGGAACTCGACGAGCAGGTGGGCGTCCGCCGATACGACCTCGAACGTCCAGTCGGGCTTCCAGGTCGCGTTCTTCGACCCGGTGAGCTCCACCGTCGTGTCCCCGCCGCGAGCGAGGACCAGCCACCCGAACGGCTCGACCGCGTCGACGTGGATCACCTCGTCCACGATGGGCGCGAAATGCCGCACCAGCGGCAGGTCGTGGATCGCGAGGGTGAGGATGACGTGTCTCAGGAAGGCCGCAACGGCCTCGGGGGTGTCCAGGTCGAACCGCGGGAACGGCGGCCGGCCGAGGAACTCGGTGGCGGCGTCCTCGAACCGCGCGTTCGGGCCGTTGACGATGCGCGACCGAACGGCGTGCACGTCGCCCCACGACATCGTCTCGGTGCGGGCCCAGCGCCAGGCCGGGTCGAAGGTGTGCATGGCACCGACGACGACCGGTACGCCCGTGGCCGCTGTGACGGCCTCGATGCGCTCGGCGTCGGCAATCGTGGTGGCGAGCGGCTTCTCGCACAGCACGCCCCGGACGCCCGCGCGGCAGGCCGCCTCCACCTGGGCAGTGTGGACCCGAGGCGGGCTGCACACCGCGACGACGTCGACGCCGGGGTCCTCGAGAACGTCCCCGACGCGCGTGGTGGACCGCGCGCCGACCCGGCTCGCCACCTCGGCGGCCACCGCCGGGTCCACGTCCATGACGTGGACCACGCGGAACAGCGGGCCGAGCCGCGCCAGCGTCGGCAGATGGATCGCCTGGGTGACCGGACCGGCACCCAGGAATCCGACCCCCAGCGTCATCGAGCCTCAGAACCGCAGCGCGGTCAGGTACTCGTACGACGCCTTCACGCTGGCCATCGGGTCCGGCGGATTGTCGAGATCGAAGATGTAGTTCCGGACCCCCAAGCGGCGGGCGGCGTCGAAGATCGCCGGCCAGTCGATGATCCCCGAGCCGATGTCCGTCTGCGCCCCGCCGGACACCATGTCCTTGAGGTGCAGCGTACCGATGCGCTTCGCGTTCGTGGTCATGAACTCGACGACGTCGACGCCGGCGAACTGGGCCCAGTACACGTCCAGCTGGAGGTCGACCAGGCGCGGGTCGGTGTCGGAGAGCAGCACCTCCATCGGCGTGACACCTTCGACGGGACGGAACTCCATGTCGTGGTTGTGATGGCCGAAGACGAACCCGGCGTCGCGGGCCGCCTCGCCGGCAACGTTGAAGTCGCGTGCGACCTGCCGGAGAGCGGCGAGCGACCTGCGGTCGGCCTCGGGCAGCACGTTGCAGCGCAGATAGCGCACGCCAAGGGCCCGCGACTCCTCGAGCGCGGTGTCGAAGCCGGTCCGGATGATCGGCAGGCTCAGCATTCGCGAGACCACGCGCAGACCCAGGCTGTCGAACAGATCGCGCAACTCGGCCGGCGTGCGGCCGAACAACGACGGCCCCAGCTCCACCTTCGTGATCCCGAGATCCGCGACGGCGGCCCAGGTGCCCTCGAAGTCCTGGTTCAGCGCAGTGCGGATCATGAACCACTGCTGGCCGATCCACGTGCGCGGGATGCGGCGACCCCGCGCCCTGTCGGCCACCTCGTCGGCGGCCGCGACCGCGGGCCACACACCGGCCGCCACCGCAGCGGTCGCGGCGGTCGCAGCGGTCGCGGTGCGGAGGAATGCCCGCCTCCCCACGCCTTGCTGTCCGGCCATGGGACACCGCCTCCTTTGGCGAAGTGCAACATCGTTTCTTGCTGGACGAAATTAAGCGGATGCTAGCGACGCGAGAGATGCAGTGTCAATCTCCGGATCCGCGCGAATTCCGCCGGTGCCCGCTGCCCTTGTAGGCGAACCTCGCTCCTATTATTACTGTCATGCAACGAACTGCGGAAGTGACTTCCCGATGGCGCGGGAACGATCTCGAGTGGTGAGCACTGGCGGCCGAGGCGTGGTGCGCCCAAGGAGCACGAGCCGTGGGGTGCCGCGATCGGCGTGGCCACGGTGAGGCACCGCTTCCCGCAGTTGGTCTACCTCGTCGGCGCGCCCAGCCGGACCCGCGGTTCAGACTGGCGAACGAGCGCACCTTCCTCGCCTGGAGACGTACCTCGCTGGCGCTCGTGGCGGCCGGCGTGGCGCTCGAAGCCCTGGATCTGCCGATCCAGGGCGCGATGCGATCCGCCGCTGCCATCACCTTCGTCGCCCTCGGTCTGTGCAGCGCCGGCCAGGCCTGGATCGGTTGGTCGCGGACCGAGCGAGCTCTTCGGGCGAGCCGGCCGCTTCCCGCGCCGATCCTGGCGCCCTCCTCACCGCAGGCGTGATCGGCGCTACGACGCTCATCGCGATCGGACTGCTCCTTCGACCGGCCACGTCGATCCCGGTCTGCAGCCGGAGCGGACGTTGCTGGCCTGGCGCCGGACGTGCCTCTCGCTGGCGCTCGCCAGTGCCGTAGCGGTGCGGCTCATGGCCGAGGACATGGGTGTGGCCGGCGTGCTCGCCGGCCGTGTCGGGCTCTTCCTCGGCGGCGGGACTGGCTGGTCATCACCGTGCGCCATCGTCGTGTCCTCGCCGGACTGCGCCGGGATCCGTTGCGGCTCACAGCCGGGGGGATCCCCATGGCGGCGCTGTCGATCTCCGCGGCACTGGTGGCGACGAGCTGCCTCGTGGTCAGGGTCGGCGGCCACATCTGATTCCGGACGGGTCGGACCCGGCGTTCACGCGCTTGTGCAAGGGCGGGACCGTGCTCCAGGCGGCGCTGGTGACGGCCAACGCCGCTGCGCTGGAGAATCCGGAGGCCTCGCACGTCGCCCGGGCCGCCGCCCCCGTTCCCGTGGGTCACGCACCTGGGTTGTGGCGCCACGCGCCGTGGTCGTCGCGGGACTCGCCGCCTATCCCGCCGGCCTCAGTTCCGGACCGCATCTGGAACGCGCTGGTGGTCGGCTGGAACGGCGTGTGACCTGTTCCCACCTTCGGTGAGCCTGCCGTCCGGAGACGAGCGAGGCTACGCGATCAGCGGGCCGGAGCCGCGGCGGGCGGACAGCCACCAGAGCGCGATGGCGACGACGCCGAGGACGGCGCTGAGCACGAACGGCGCCTGCAGGCCCTGCCAGGATGCGACTGCGCCGCCGCCGAGCGCGCCCACCGCGCCGGCGCCGAACACCACCGTCCGCCAGGCCGCGGTGACCCGTCCCAGCAGCCCCGGCGGCGTCAGCCGCTGCCGCACCGAGACGGCCGCGACGTTGAGCACTGTGAAGCCGCCGCTGGTCGCCACCACGACGACGACCGCCGCCCACGTCGTCGGCGCGGCAAGCAGCAGCGCCGGTGTCACGGCGATGACGGCGATGCTGCCCAGCAGGACGGCCCGGTGCCGGCGGCGGCCGATGAGGCGGTCGGCGAGCAGTGCGCCGGTCAGGCCACCGACCCCGCCGATCGCGAGGAACACGCCGAAGCCGAGTGCGCCGGCGTCGAGCCGCGCGTCCAGGTAGAGCACGAACACCGCGAACCAGGCGGCGTCGGCGAGCATCACCATCGCGACCGCGCCCAGCAGCCCGCGAAGCACCCGCTGCCGCGCCAACCAGCCGAGCCCGGCACGCACCCCGTCGGCCACCACGGGCGCGCCGGCCTCGCCGCGCCGGGCGGTCGCGGCCAGCAGCGACGCGGGCAACGACAGCACCAACAGGACGGCGATCGCCAACGTCGCGCTGTTGGCCGCGAACGGCAGCGCCACGCCGACCGAGAACAGCGCGGCGCCGACCATCGGCCCGACGAACTCGTTACCGGCCACCTCGCCGGCGACCAGGCGCCCGTTGGCCCGCTCCAGCAGCCTCGACGGCACCAGCCGCGGCACGACGGTCTGCGCGGCGGTGTCGCGGACGGTCTCGGCGACACCCAACGCGAACGCGGCGACGGCGATCAACGGCAGCGTCGCGGTGTCCGTCAGCAGCGCCGCCACCAGCCCGAGCAACACGACGATGCGGCCGACATCGGCCCCGGCGAGCAGCGTCCGCGCGCTGCGGCGGTCCGCCAGCGACCCGGCGGCCAGCCCCGTCAGCAGCCACGGCAGCGCCGTCGCCGCGCCGACCGCCGCCACCGCGAACGCGTCGTCGGTCAGCGACGCTGCCAGCAGCGGAAACGCGGCCACCCGAATGCCGTCACCGAGATTCGCCAACGTCGCCGCCGCCCAGAACCGCCAGAATCGGCCACCAAGACGCATCGGCCAATCGTATGCCGGGACCGGGACGGGACGTCCAGTGACGTCGTCGACGCGTCGCGCCCGGCCCCGGAGCATCCTCGTCGTCTCGCTCGTAGCGCGGCCTGCGCCGCTTGCCAGAATCCGGCCGACCACGGAGCGCCGGCGTTCACCGGCGATAGCGCCGGTGCGGGCACGGCCCTGTCGTCCGGCCGGCCGGAGGGCTGCCGGTCACCTCGATGGCAACCAGATCCGCATGGCCGACGGCCCCCGTTCGGCCCAGCGGTGGTACGGGATGAGGACGATGTCGTCGCCGCCGGCCGTCCGGAGCATGGCCCCGTCGTCGTGTGGGACGGGCGGCGCCGAGGGGTCGACCAGCAGGTCGTCGAGCGTCACGGCGGCCGGCAGGTCCACCGACTCCGCGCACAGCACGAGCGGTCCGCGTTCGACGGCGACGCATCCACGAACCGCGTCGACGCGGCGGTCCGGCCAGGTGAGCCTCGGCGCGACCGGCAGGACGAGCCGGATCTGCTCGCCGGGGACGAGTGGGCGGTCGACGACGGCGAAACCGGGCGCGACGACCGTGGTCCGGCCGCCTTCGCTGAGCACCGCGCCGCCTGCCCACGGCGGCACACGCAGCCGCAGCATCACCGCGTGAGCCGGTGCGTCGGCCACACGGACCGTCACCGTGCCGTCGGCCGGGTACGCCGTGTCGACCTCGATCGCGAGGACGCCGCCGTCGTCGAATCCGGTCGCGATGCGGGCCGGCGCGTACTGCAGCAGCGTCAGCTCCCGTGGCCCGGACGACGCCGCGTACGCCTGCCACGACGCCAGCGTCCGGGCCACGTTGGTGGGGCAGCAGGAGACGTCGAACCAGGCGGCCCGGGTGCCGCCCTCGGCCCGCGGGCTGACGGTGTCGTCGTCGCCGACGCCGGCGGCGGTGCGCTGGTGCAGCGGGTTGGCGTAGAAGAACGCCCGGCCGTCGGACCGAGGCGACGTGGCGACGACGTTGTAGAACGTGCGTTCCATCAGGTCGGCGTAGCGGACGTCACCCGTGGCCAGGTACAGCCGCCACGACACCATGACCGACGCGACGCCGGCGCAGGTCTCGCAGTACGCGCGGTCGGCCGGCAGCTCCCAGTCCTCGCCGAAGCCCTCGTCCTGGTGCCGTGAGCCCATGCCGCCGGTGAGATACGTGCGCCGCTCGACGGTGTGGTCCCACTGCCGGGCGACCGCGCCGAGCAGGTCGTCGTCGCCGAGGTCGACGGCGACGTCGACGGCGCCCGCGGACAGGTAGAGCGCGCGGACGGCGTGGCCGCGGAAGACGGTCGCCTCGCGCACCGGGACGTCATCCTGGAAGTAGGCGCGGCCGAGCGGGATGTCGCGCAGGATGCCCCGACCGCGCCGGTCCAGGAACAGCCGGGCCTGCTCGACGTAGCGGCCGGCACCCAGCGCCCGGCCGAACTCCGCCAGCCCGACCTCGATCTCCGGGTGCCCGCACACACCTTGCCGGCCGTCCGGCCCGAACTCCGCGCAGACGTGGTCGGCCGCCCGGCGCGCGACGTCGACCAGTGGGTCGGCACCGGTCGTGCGCAGCCGCGCAACCGCGGCCTGCAGCAGATGCCCGGTGTTGTACAGCTCGTGACCGGTCTCGAGGTCGCTGTAGCGCGCATCCTGCCCGCCGTGCCCGTAACAGGTGCTCAGGTAGCCGTCGGCGTCCTGCGCAGCGGCGATCCGGGCGGTGAGCCGGCGCACCATGGCGTCGGCGGAGGGCGCTCCGGTGCGCCCGTACTCCCACGCGGCTGCCTCGACGAGCTTGTAGACCTCGGAGTCGGAGAACGACCAGCCCGGCCGCTCCGGCCCCGTGGTGCCGGACGCCACGCGGTCGAAGTTGGCCAGCCAGCCCAGCCGCTCCATCCACGACTCGCAGTGCTCCAGCGTCGCGCCGGCGTTGGTGGCCTGCAGCTCGGCCCAGAAGCCGCCGGTCACACCGACCTCGGCCAGACCGAGCGGCCGCTGCGCACCGCGGGCCGGCACGACCGGTCGTCCGCCGGCCGCGTCGACGCCGGTGACGGTCTCCTCCGCTGTCACGCCGCCGCCTCCGTCCGCAGCCGGACTGCCGATCCAGCCCGGGTGAAGACCGGGATCTGCTCCAGCGGCGCCGCCGCGGTCACCGTCGTGCCGCCCTCGACGAGGGATCCGGTGGCGGCGTCCACCCAAGCCGCCCCGGCCGGCAGGTACACCTCGCGCGACCGGGCGCCCGGCGACGTCACCGGCGCGACCAGCACGTCCGGGCCGAACAGGAACACGTCGTCGACCTCCCACGCCCGCGGATCGCCGGGGTAGTCCACGAACAGCGGCCGCATCGGCGGCAGCCCGGTCCGCGCGGCCACACGCATCTGCTCATGCAGGTAGGGACGCAGCCGCTCACGCAGGTGCAGCAGGCCGGAGATGATCTCGTAGGCCTCTTCGCCGTAGGACCAGACCTCGTTCGGCCCCCCGGTCTGCGCGTACGACGTCGGCGTGCGCGGCTCGCGGTCGCCGTGCAGCCGGAACAGCGGACAGAAGACGCCGTACTGGAACCAGCGGATCATCAGCTCGCGATAGGCGGGGTCGCGGGCGTCGCCGCCGTGGAAGCCGCCGATGTCGGTGGTCCACCACGGGATGCCGGACACAGCGATCGACAGCCCGGCCCGCACCTGCACGCGCAGCGACTCCCACGTCGCCGGGATGTCGCCGGACCACACCGCGGCGCCGTACCGCTGCGAGCCCGCCCAGGCCGAGCGCGACAGCAGCACCGTCGGCTCCGCTCCCGCGGACGCCAGACCCTCGGCGAACAGCCGGGCGTTGTCGCGCGGATAGATCGGCGCGACCTCCGCGCCCGGGCCGGCATGGAGCGTCAGGTTCCCGGGGTGCGACGGGTTCAGCTCGGGCTCGGACGCGTCGAGCCAGAACACCCGGATGCCGAGGTCGAGGTAGTTGCGTCGCACGAGGTCCCAGACGTAGTCGCGGGTGGCGGGGTTCGTCGGGTCGTAGAAGGCCACCGGCATCGGCGTCGTCATGCCCTTGTCCTGGATGGTCTGGTGCGCCTCGACGCCCTGGTCGGCGCCGACCAGCAGGCCGCGGTCGCGGAAGTCGGCGTAGTTCTCCGACAGCGGCGACACCGTCGGCCAGACCGACACCATCAGCTCGACCCCGAGCTCGCGCAGCTCGGCCACCATGGCGGCCGGATCGGGCCACTCGTCCGGATCGAACCGGTAGTCGCCCATCGCGGACCAGTGGAAGTAGTCCGCGACGATGACCGAGAGCGGCAGTCCCCGCCGGCGGTGCTCGCGGGCGACGGCCAGCAGCTCGTCCTGGGTGCGGTAACGCAGCTTCGACTGCCAGAAGCCGCTGGCCCAGGCCGGCAGCTCCGGCGCGTGGCCGGTGGCGTCGGCGTACCGGGCGAGGATCTCCGCGGGGGTGGGCGCCGCGGAGACCCAGTAGTCGATCTCGCGTGCCTGCCCCGCCAGCCAGCGGGTCGCGTTGTCGGCGAACTCGACCCGGCCGACGGCGGGGACGTTCCACAGCAGGCCGTAGCCGCGGTCGGAGAGCACGAACGGGATCGACACCTCGCCGTTGCGCTGCACGAGGTCCAGGGCCAGGCCCTTGAGGTCGAGCCGTCCGTGCGTGCGCTGGCCCAGGCCGAACAGCTTCTCGCCGGGGTAGGCGGCGAACTGCTGGTGGATCTCGTAGGCTCCGGAGCGGTTGCCCTGGAAGTGCCGGGCGCCCGGCAGCCAGAAGTGCTCGCGGCTCTCGGCCAGCAGCTCCGCGCCGGTGCTCGTGCGGCGGAACGTCAGCAGCGGCTCGGGGTACGCGGCGGTCCGGTCGAACCGGACGTCGACGGTGAGCTCCCCGTGCACGACCCTGGCGCTGCCCTCGTCGGCCGTGATCACCGGGAGGTCGGCCTTCGGCGGCTCGTCCAGCGCGCCGTGGCTCTCGGACGGGATCCGGTACTGCGCCGCGCGCACGCGCACGCTGTCCGAGCCCCACGCCTCGATGGTCAGCACCTCGTGACGGTGCCGCACCTCCAGCATGGTGGGAAAAGGGTGGAAGGTCACCATGAATGTCTTGTCCTCGCGGTTCGGTTCAATCCTTGACGGCGCCGGCGGTCACGCCGCCCGCCACGTAGCGCTGCGCCACGACGAGCAGCACCGCGGCCGGGACGGAGGCGACCACGGCGGTCGCCATGATCGAGTTCCATTGAGTGGTGTTGTTGCCGATGTAGGCGTAGATGCCCAGGGTGATCGGGATCTGGTCGCCGTTGCGGTTCAGGGTGGAGGCGAAGATGAAGTCCGACCACGCCCACAGGAAGGCGAACAGCGACACCGTCAGCACCGAGTTCCGGCTCACCGGCAGCACGACGGACCGGAACGTCCGCCAGGTGCTCGCGCCGTCGACCTTCGCCGCTTGCACGAGCTCGCGCGGGATGCCGGACATGAACGCCGTGAACAGCAGCACGCCGAAGGGCACCGCGATGGTGGAGTCGGCGATGATCAGTCCCCAGACGGTGTTGAGCCAGCCCAGACGCACGTAGATGGCGTAGAAGCCCATCGCCATCACGACGCTCGGGATCATCTGCGCCACCAGCAGCAGGAAGCTCAGGACGCCGGACCCGCGCGGCCGGAGCTGCGCGAGGGCGAAGCCCGCGGGCGCGGAGATCAGCAGCGTGAGCGCGACGCAGCCGAGGCCGACCAGGATGCTCGTCGTGAGCGCCGGCAGCTGGTCGCCGAACACGTCGGTGTAGCCCTCGAACGTCGGCGCCCAGGGGAACCAGTGCGGCGGGTCGGCCCGCATGTCGCCCGTCCTCGTCAGCGACACGTTGAGCATCCAGTAGACCGGGAAGAGCATGATCGCGGTCAGGACGAGCCCGAGCACGGTCTTCCACCAGGAGCGGCGGTGAGTGTTCATGACCGTTCCTGCCTGTGCTGGAGGTACAGGTAGACGAAGCCGGCGGCCAGCGCGATGACGATGAGCAGGTTGCCCACGGCCGCCGCGGGGGAGAAGTCCGGCTGGCCGGTGCCGAAGGCCTCGCGGTACGACCACACGGCCAGCGTGATCGACGCGTTGCCCGGCCCGCCGGTGGTCATGATCCAGATGACGTCGACCACCTTGAGCGTGTAGATCAGGCCCAGCAGCAGCGTGATCGCCGACACCGGGCGCAGCAGCGGGAACGTCACCCGCCAGAACCGCTGCCACGCGTTGGCGCCGTCCAGTGCCGCCGCCTCGTAGAGGTCGCCGGAGATGTTCTGCAGGCCGGCGTACAGGATCACCAGGTTGAACGGGATGCCCAGCCAGATGTTCGCGACGATCACCGACCACAGCGCGGAGTCCGGCGACGTCAGCCAGTTGATCTGGCCGATGCCGAACGCCTCCAGCACCGAGTTGACGATGCCGTTCTCGCTGTTGAGCATCCAGGACCAGGTCGATGCGGACACGATCAACGGCAGCAGCCACGGCACCAGGAACATCGCACGCAGCACCGCCGACAGCCGGAAGTGGTGGTGGAAGAACACCGCCAGCGCCAGCCCGATCGCATACTGCGCCGCAATGGACACCAGGGTGAACAGGGCGGTGTTGCGCAGCGCCAAGCCGAACGTGCTGGACGTGACGACGTCGGCGTAGTTGGCCAGGCCGAGGAACTCGGCGTTGCCCTGCACGAACGCCCTCGGGGTGTAGTCGTGCAGGCTGAGCTCGACGTTCCGGTAGAGCGGGTAGGCGTAGAAGATCGCCAGATACGCGAGCAGCGGCGCGAGGAAGGCCAGCGCCGCCCAGCGCGTCGAGGACATCCGGCGCCGGGTCGGGGGAGCGCTCGCGGTGGTGGCGGGCGCCGCGGCCCCCGCCACCACCGTGGCGCCGTTCACGGTCGGAGACATGACGTCACTCGGTCGCCGACTCCGCGTTCGCCTGTGCCTCGGCGAGCGCCTCCTCCGGGCTCATCGAGCCGCTCAGCGCGTTCTGGACCGCCGTCCAGAGCGCCTCGGAGATCAGCGGGTAGTCGGTGCCGAGGTCGTCGCTGGTCCGCCCCTTCGCCGTACGGACGGCGTCGACCCACGGCTGCAGGCTCGGGTCCTCCGCCAGCAGGGCCTCCTGGCCCTCCGCCGTCGGCGGGATGTAGTAGGCGAAGGTGTTCGCCGTCTCGACCAGGCCCTCGGGGGTGGACATGCACTCGACGATCTGCGTGGTGACGTCGTAGCGGGCGGTGTCGTCCTGGACCGGCGCGGTGATGAACTCACCGCCGGTCGGAGTGGGCGCGGCGCCGCCGTCGACGCCGGGGACGGAGACGACCCCGGTGGGGAACCCGGCGTCGGCGGCGCTGTTGACCTGCCAGGTGCCGTTCACCGCGAACGCGAACTCACCGGTGAGGAACTCCTCCCAGGTGGTGTTCTGCGAGTTGGTGATCACGGAGTTCGGTGCGTACCCGGCCTCCAGCCAGCCGGTCCACAGCTGCAGCGCCTCGACGGCCTCGGCGGAGTCGAGGTCGCGCAGGTCGGCCCCGGCGCCCCAGAACCACGGCAGGAACTGGAACGATCCTTCCTCGGTGCCGATGGCGGCGAAGGTGATGCCCTTGTGCCCCGCGCCGGTCACCTGCTGCAGCGCCGCGGTGAGCGAGGCCCAGTCCGTGATCGAGGCGGGGTCGACGCCCGCGGCGTCGAGGATCTGCTGGTTGTAGTAGATGGCCAGCGTGTTCGCGCCGATCGGGATCCCGTACGCGTCGCCGTCGACGACGCCGGCCGCCAGCAGGTTCTCGTCGATGGCGGAGGTGTCGAAGCCGAACTCCTCCATCGTGGTGAGCATGCCGGTGTCGGCCAGGGTCGAGACGGCCGGGTTGTCGAGCAGGATGATGTCCGGCGCGGTGCCCTCCTGCGCGGCCAGCAGCGCCTGGTTCGTCAGGGCGGTGGTGTCGTAGGCGGTGCGCTCGATGGTGACGCCGGCCTCGTCGCCGCAGGCCGCGACCCGCTGCGCCCAGTCGGAGGCCTCGTCGTGCTGCGGGTAGGGGTCCCACCAGGTGTAGGTGTCGGTCGAGGCCTCGGCGTTGCCGCCGCCGTCGTCGGACGACGAGCAGGCAGCCATGGCGGTGACGACGAGTATGGCGGACCCGGCCGCGCCCAGGGCGCGCGCCGGTGTGGATGGACGCTTCACTGCGTTTCCTCCTCGAGTGGGATGGGTCAGGTTCGGGGGGCGGCCGTGCTCTTCCGGTCGACGAGCTCCGGGGCGACGAACCGGACGACGTAGGGCTCGGCCCGGCCGGCCTCGGACTCGATGCGGCGGACCAACTGGCGCACGGCCATCCGGCCGAGCCGGTCCGGCGCGCTCTCGATGGACGAGTACGGCAGGGAGAAGACCCGGGCGAACTCGTCGGAGTAGCGGCCGATGACAGACAGGTCGTCCGGCACGGTGAGCCCGCGCTCGTGCAGGACGGTGGGGAGAGCCGCGGCGGCGGCCTCGTTGTTGAGCAGCAGCCCGGTGGCCGAGGGGTACCGGTCGAGCAGCGCGTGCAGCGACCGCCCGACGGCGGGCTGCCGCGACTCACCGAACACCGCGTGCAGGGTGACGCCGCGCAGCCGGGCCTGCTGAAGGGCGGCGTCCTGGAGCCGCCAGACGTAGGCGCCGCCGCGCTGGACGACGTGTTCGGGCTGGGACACGAGGATCAGCTCGTGGTGGCCCAGCCGGTGCATGTGGTCGACCATCATCCGGCCGGCTTCCTCGAAATCGAGATCGAAGACGTCCAGGCCGGAGCAGTCGCCGGGCAGGCCGACGAGCGCGCCCGGCTGCGGCGCGGCGCGCAGCACCGGCAGGCGGTCGTCGTCCTGGGCCACGTTCAGCAGCACGAGTCCGTCGACCATGCGGGAGTCGGTGATGCGGCGCAGCGCCTTGTCGCCGTCGGCCTCGGTGACGAGCAGGACGTCGTAGCCGAGCTCGCGCGCGGTGTCGGAGACACCGAGCATGTACTCCAACATCGCAGGCGCGAACTCGTCCTCGAGGAACTGCGCCAGCAGCCCGATCACCATGGTCTGCGACGTCGCCAGCGCGCGGGCTCCGGCGTTGGGGGTGTAGCCGAGCCGGAGCACGGCGTCGTTGACCCGCTGCCGGACCTCCGCGGAGATCGCTCGCTTGCCGGACAGGGCGTACGAGGCCGTGCTGCGGGAGACCCCGGCCGCCCGGGCGACGTCACCGATCGTGACCACTGTTCCTCCTGAAATCTGCGAACCGGTTCGACGATTGTCGGTCTCCGGCGGCGCGCTCGAGGTGCCGGCGCGCCGCCGGAGCCGGGTCAGTTCGCCGATGTCATCGCAGCCTTGATCCGCTGTACGGTGCGACGGTGATCTTGTCGATCACCGGCGCGAACTGCGCACGCAGGTGGATGCCGGGCCACAGGTCCTCGCTGTAGGTGACGCCGTCGAAGTTCGGCGCCTCCTCCGATGCGAACGTGATGGTGTTGCGTCCCTTCCGCAACTCGAGCGGAACCGTCAGCTCCCAGAAGTTGTTGCCGTGGAAGCTGCCGGGGAAGCGGACGCTCGGCACCTCGGCACCGTTGACCGTGAGGTCCGCTCGACGGGCCATCGGGTTGGGGTTGTAGTGCGACGCCTGCGACTGCTCGGGGTTGGAGTAGCGCACCCGCATCGCGTACGTGCCGGCGGCGGGCGCCGTCACCTCGAACGTCAGCGTGTTGCCGTTGCCCGGCTCGCCGCCGACGCCGGTGACGGCGGCGCCGCCGCTGGCCAGCGAGAGCTCCGCCACTTCCGCGGTTCCGGCCGTGGTGGCGTCCTCGGCCTCGTAGACCTGCTCCGCGAGCGTGCCGGTCGCTTGCACGACCTCGAGCCGGTCGACGAGCGCGGCCCCGGTGACCCCGGAGACGGTGACCTTGTTGATCCCGCCGGAAAGCGAGACCGCCACCCCGGACGTCGCCGGGCCGACCCGCAGCACGTCCCGGCCGTTGACGGCCAGGTCGGCGACGCCGCCGCCCAGCGCGTGCAGCCGCAGCGTGGCCTCGGCGTCATCGGCCGAGTACACCCAGAACGTCGCGGTCTCACCGGGGCGCACCTCGGCTCCGCCGGCGCCGGACGCGCCGCGCCGCTGCAGCCGGGGGTCGTCGTAGACGGCGCGGGCCCCCGTCAGCTCGGCCAGCTCGGCCTCGTAGGCGTCGCTCGTCGCCTCCGGGTTGGCCAGCGACAGGTGGATGCGGTCGACGATCGCGTCGCCCTTGGTGGCGCGGGTGCCGTCGAGGCTCCGCGCGGCCAGCGTGATGGTGTGCGTGCCGGCCGTCAGCTCGACCGTCGTGTCGGTGTGGTCCCAGACGACCCACTTGTAGCCGAGCGGCAGGAACAGCTCCTGCTCGGCTTCGCCGTCGACGCGCAGGAACACGTTCGTCGGGCCCTGCTCCTGCACGGCGGCGAAGGTGTTCAGCGAGTTGGCGAAGACGCTGAGGTCGTAGACGCCGTCCTGTGGGACGTCGACGGTGAAGTCCAGCGTCACGTTCGAGCCGGTGCGCAGGCCACCGACGTCGTACCCGCCGGAGGTGTAGAACTTCGACACGTCCGACGGCGACCCCTCCGGGCCGTTGCGGCTGTAGCCGGATCCGGTGTGCGCGGCGTCCTCGGCCTCGTAGCTCCGCTCCCAGAGGGTCGGCGCGACGGCGGTGGGCGTGCCGTCGCCGGCGGGCGTGAGCACGATCTCGTACGCCGACGACCCCGCCAGCTCCGGCAGGTCGCCGCCGAAGTCGAAGGCGACCGTGCCGTCGTCGCTCACCTCGACGACCCGCTCGTCGACGATCCTCGGCTGAGCGGAATCGCCGATCTGGCCGGTCCACGGGATCTCCCGGATCCAGGCGTGCACGCTGGCGCCGAGGTCGTCCGGCACGTTCTGGAACTCGACGAACGCGTTGCCGTCCGAGCCGCCGAACAGTGCCCTGGCCTGCGACTTCTCCTTGTCGAGGGTGGCCACTCCTTGCAGGGTGTAATTCTGCCCCGGGAATGGAGGCCGCACCTCGACCGTGTTGCCGGTCATGCCGGCGTACGCGTTGAACAACCACCACTGGCCGTTGGCCCGGTTGGCCTGGACCGCGGAGTCGGACAGGTTCCCGTTGATGTTCCAGAACGCGATCATCCCGTTGACCTTGGAGTCCTCGAGAGCCGAGATCCACTGGATCATCTGCCCCGGAACCGACGTGTGGTAGTTGAACGCGTACTCGTTGATGTTGATCGGCAGCTTCGTGCCCTCGTACGGCGTGCCGGCGAAGACCTCTGCCTCCCACTGGCGATAACGGGCCACGCTGGTGCGGATCTGCTCGGGGTGGCTGAGCTCGTGCCAGGTGATGATGTCCGGCACCGTGCCGGCCTCGACGGCGTGCTCGAGGAAGCCGCGCACCTCGGCGTACAGCACGCTGGTGTTCGGGCCGGAGATGCGCATGTCCGGGCCCAGCTTCTCCCTGATCATCGCGTACGCGTGGTCCCATGCGGCGAAGTAGGCGGTCGGGTCGGTGCGCCAGCTCACCCGGTTGTAGCTCCACTGGCCGGTGCCGAACATGTTGCCCTCGGGCTCGTTGAACGGCTCGATGACCAGGTTGTCCCGGTACTCCGGGTCGAGCTGCGCGATCTGGTCGAGCTGCCGTTCCATGACTTGCCAGTAGCCGTCGAGCTTCTGCTGGGGGGTGCTGCCCGGCCACTGGTACGGGAAGCCGCGGTAGTAGTCCGTGGTGCGCACGTAGACGTCACCGTCGGTGCTGTCCGCCAGCGGTTTCACCACCTCGAGGGCGTCGGAGCCCGGGTGCTGGGCGCCGTCCTGGCCCTTCGTCGCGACCGTGCTCAGGTTCATGCCCTCGATGAGGTTGTTGCTCGGGATGCCCTCGCCGTAGAGCCCGTAGAGACTGCCCGACGCGCCACCGTGGAACGGGCCGGTGTCCTCGGCGAGGTCGATGACCAGTTCGCCTTCGCGGACGACGGTGACGGTGGCGGTGACCGTCCACGTGCCGGCGGTGCCACTGACGGTGAAGGCGCCGCGCTGGGCGTAGTCGTCGGGGTCGACGTCATCCCAGGTCACCGGCAAGGCACGGGTGTAGCCGTCGGTGAACGTGGCCGGGACGGTCTGCGGCAGGTTCGGCGCGGTGCCGATCGTCGTGCGCAGGTCGAACGATTCCTGCGCGATACCGGTCGGGGTGGGCAGGGTGCCGCCGAAGTCCTCGGCGACCTGCTCGGGCGTCAGCGCCGCCCGGTAGATGCGGAAGTCGTCGACGGCGCCGTCGAAGAGCGGATCCTGGTAGAACGAGCGGCCGATGAAGCCGGCCGCGGTCGCGCTCGACGTCAGGAGGTCACCGGCGCCGATGGTCGTGCGCGCCGAGCCGACCGCGACACCGTCGAGGTACGTGGTCACCCGGTCCGCGGCCGTGTCGAGCGTGACGGTCAGCGTCTTCCAGGTGGTGGCCGGCAGCGCGGCCGAGCCGGTGACCTGCGCCTCCGCGCCGCCACCGCCGGTGGTCACCGCGGTGCGCAGGCGGCCGTCGCCGTTGTACGGCGTACTGAACAGGTATCGGGTGGTGTTCGTCCCGAGGGCGTAGATCCACTGCCATGGCGCGGTGGCGCCGTCCCAGCGGATCCGCGTCGACACGGTGAGATCGGTGGCCCCCGCCAGGATCTCGCGGGGGAGGCGGATGTAGGCGCCGGTCGAGGTCGGCGCGCCGCCGGGGAGGTCGATCGCCGCGCTGCCGTCGGCGCCCTCGGCCAACGTGGCGCTGGCGCCGTTGACGAGGACCGCGTCGAGACCGCTGCCGCTGGAGTCAGAGACGACTCCGCTGGTCAGATCGTCGGCGTCGAACTGGTAGTGGGCCTGTGGAGCCGGCAGCTCCACGGTCGCGGTGCCCGCGCCGGGGGCCGAGGGATCGGCTGCGGCTGATGGCGAGGCGCCGGCGGTTGTCGCGAGGCCGGCGCCGACCGTGGCGATCACGGCCGCCAGCGCGGCCGCGCGGGTTCGTGTAGCTCTCGTAAGCACCATCGTTGCTGCTCCTGATTCGTCGGGTGCGTGGCGGTGCCGATGGGTCCTGCGATGCGTGGTGCGTTGTCCTCCTCGCTGTCGACTCAGCCGCCACAGTGTCGAACCGGTTCGACACTGTAGCGCCCGGACGACTGACGCGCGAGATGTGTGGGATTGGCCGGGCCCCGGCCTACGGCGACTTATTGTGAGCGTTCACAGGATGAGCGTCAAGAGTGTGGCCTCAGCCGAGGCGTGATCAGCTGCGGGCGCCGCGTCTAACCTGGCTGGCGACCCAGCTCCGCCTCTGCGCCTTTGACAGCCTGTTGCAGAGGCGCGACGAACTCCATGAGCCTTCTCTTGCTGACCCGCACGCCGGGCGCCGACACGCTCAGCGAGCCGGCCACCCGGCCATCGGCGTGCATGAGCGGGGCCGCGACGCATCGGATACCCAGCTCGTGCTCCTGCTCGTCGACCGCGAAACCTCGGTATCTCGTCAGCTCCAGGTCGGCTCGAAGGGCATCAGGCGTGGTGAGCGTGTGCTGCGTGTACTCCGTCAGGTCTGCCGCGTCGATCAGTGCGTCTCGTTCGGCAGTCGACAAGTGAGCCAGGATCGCCTTCGATACGCCGGTGCAGTGCAACGGCGCGATCAGGCCGATCCGGGAGTACATCCGCACGGGGTGCTGGCTCTCGATCTTCTCGATGAAGACGACATGGCTGTTCTCCAGGATCGCCAAGTGGACGGTCTCTCCAGTGGCCTGGTTCAGGTCGCGCATGAACGGCAATGCGACGTCGCGGATGTCGATCGACTCCAGCGCTCGCTGTCCGAGCTCCATGACTGCGGCGCCCAGACGGTAGGTCCCGTTGGGGCGACGGTCCAGCAAGCGCCAGCTGTGCAGCGCGTGGAGGATCCGCAAGGCGGTGGTCGAATGGACCCCCAATTGGTCGGCGACCTCGCCGACGCTCCGCGGCCGGTCAGCGACGAACATCAGCGTCTCCACGGCGCGATGAACCGACTGCGTCATCGACGTTCGTCCTGTGCGCGAGAGCTCACCTTGGCGCGGGCCGTGACTCTACCCATCGGACACGATTCCTTCCAGCATGGCGCAGATCATGCAGCGGTACGAGCAGCTGTCGGCGATGACTGGTGCAACTCTACGCCGCTGCGCGTACCGCAGTTGTCCTGCGAATTGCGCAGGAACCGTGGCCCACGACCTCGACCGCGTCCGGCCCGCCGGCCGCCCTCTGGTGGCGTTCGCGGGCGATGGGAGGGGCTCCCGATTCGCGTCGAGCCCCTCCCATCTCGATCATCCGGCCGACCCGGCGATCCAGGCGGTTACCCGGCCACCAGGAACTGGGCGGTTGCCCCCGCGAGCCCGGGCGCGGTCACACTCACCGTGACCTCGCCGGGCTCGTCCTGTGCCCTGAGGATCGCCAGCAGCCTGCCCTGGAAGGCGTTCCGCTCGGCCAGCCGGTAGTCCTGCCGGTCGGACATGTTGCCGTTGTCCGATCCCAGATAGGTCACCGGCCCGCTCACCGACCAGGTGACCCGGTTGCTGGCGGTGGGAACCACGAGTCCATTGGCGTCCACGATCTCGGCGACGACATGCGCCACATCGCGCCGGTCGGCGGCGATCTCGTCTCGATCCACCGTGAGCCTGACGGCTGCAGGCGTTGAGGTCGTCGTGAGCTCGGTCGTCGCCGCGATGTTGTTGAGCTTGCGTCCCACGGCCCGGAGCGTGCCCGGCTCGTACGGGACGTCCCAGACGAGACTGAGATCCGAGGTCGTGCGAGGCGTGTTCCGCTCGGGCGGGTAGTTGCCGTACGACTCGATCATGCCGATCGCCGGGTGCCAGTAGCCCTTGACTCCGAGCGACCGGCCGTTGAGGAACAGCTCCACCGAGTCGCAGTTGGTGAAGCACCGGACGGAGACGAGCCGTCCCGCCGGGACGTTCTGGTTCCAGTGCGGGAAGAGGTAGACCATCGGCTCCTCGGTCCACTGGCTCTGGTAGAAGTGATAGCCGTTCTTCTTGAACCCGCACAGGTTCAGCACGCCTCCGCCGAATCCCCGGCTGTTGGGCGAGGACGCCTCGCCCAGATAGTCGACACCGGTCCACATGAAGTCCCCGGACGCGTAGTCACGCGTCGAGATGAACTTGTACTGGTTCTCGACGTCGAGACTGTGGTTCGTGGTCATGCTCGAGCTCTCGCTCCCGACCATGGGCTTGTGGCCCCACTTCTCGCGGTCGACCTCCATGTACAGGTGGGCCCGGTTGCGCCATCGGTTGCAGTAGTTGTAGCCCACGATGTCCATCTCGGCGATGAACTCGTCGGTGGTGGCGGCTCCGGGTCGCTCGTGTCCCATCCGGTCGCACCCGACCGTCACCAACCTCGTGGGGTCCTCGCGGTGGAAGACCTCGTTGAGCCGCCGCAGTGTGACGTGCCCGTTCGGGTCTCCCTCGGGAGACTGGTCGGCGACCTCGTTGCCCGCGCTCCACATCACCACCGACGGGTGGTTGCGGTCGCGGTGCACGACGTTGACCACGTCGCGCTCGAACCACTCCTCGAAGTAGGCGCTGTAGCCGTTGGGCGTCACCTGCGGCTTGGGCGCCTTCCACTCGTCGAACACCTCGTTCATCACGAGGAAGCCCATCCGATCGAAGAGATCGAGGACCTCGGTGGCGAACGGTGTGTGGCCGGTCCGGATCGCGTTGCAACCCATCTCCTTGAGCAGCCCCAAGCGGCGGACCCAGACGCCCTCGGGCACCGCGGCACCTACCAGACCGCCGTCGTGGTGGAGGTTGACCCCGTTCATCTTGACCTGCTGGCCGTTGATCAGCAGGCCCCGGTCCGCGTCGAGCACGGCGGTGCGGATGCCGATCGGGGTGAGGTAGACGTCTGCGACGCCGAGCGCCTCGCCATCAGGGCCCGGCCGGGTCCGGACCGTGCTCTTGATCGTGTGCATCACCGGATCGTCCACCGTCCACAACGCGGGGTCGTCGACGTCGATCTGCTGGCGGAACGTGTGCTCCTTTCCGTGCGGGATGGTCTTGGACGACTCGACCGTCTCGACCGTGCGTCCCTCCGCGTCCACCAGGTCGGTCTGCAGGAAGACCTGGAGCGGGCGCGTGCCCTCGTTCTGCACTCTGGTCCTGATCTGCAGGGTGGCCGCTTCTGCGGCGGCCTCCTCGACGATCACCTGGGTGCCCCACTGGCCGACATGGACGTCGTGCATCGCGGTGAGCCAGGTGTGCCGGTAGATCCCGGAGCCGGAGTACCACCGGCTGTTCGGCTGGCGGGAATTGTCCACTCGCACGGCGATGACATTGTCGCCGTCGATGAGATGCGGGGTCAGGTCGTAAGCGAACGGGACGTAGCCGTAGGGGCGATGACCCAGTTCGTGTCCGTTGATCCAGACGGTGCTTCTCTGGTAGACGCCGTCGAAGTCGATCACGAACCGGCGGCCGGCCCTCCCGCTCGGCACGGTGAAACGCTTGCGGTACCAGCCGATGCCGGTCGGTACCCATCCGCCCGGCCCTCCTGACGGCTCGCCGGCGCTCAACGGCCCTTCGATGCTCCAGTCGTGCGGCAGGTCGACGTCCTGCCAGCCGGCATCGTCGAAGGCGGGGTCCTGGGCGCCGTCCTGGTCGCCGCGGACGAACCTCCAGCCGAAATCAAAGGTGGCACGGTGGCGACCTTCCTGCGTCGCATCGTCGGCCGCGTGTGCGACCGAGGAGCCTGTGATCTCGGGAATGACACCGGCCGCAAGAAGGCCCATGCCGAGTCCCGCCCCTCCTCTGAGCAGCTGGCGCCGCGTCGCGCCTCCGGTGGCCACTGTCTGATCGGTCATGGATCTACTTCCTTCCCTTTGAGCCGGTCTGGCTGACGTGCGTGAGGCGGCGCGCGTGGGCGACGCCGCGCGGCGGTAGCGGCAGGAGGAGCCGAGGTGCGGCGGAGATCGTCAGCCGGCCGGGCACGGCTCGGCGGCCGGCGTCACCTCGGCTCGACCTCGGCACCAACTGCGCACTTCGCAGGAACGCTGTGCTGGTCGAAGGAGCTATCGGCGTCGTCCCCGGACTAGAGCCCGGCGCACTGCCCGCTCTTCGGCCCCATCGTGTTGTTGGTCGAACCGTTGTTGACCGGCGCGGGGTCGTTGCCCGAACAGGCCAGTGGACCTGTGATCCGGTTGCCCGCGATCACGTTCCACCCCGATACGCCGGTGACCGAGACCGGCCCGATCACCGTGTTCGGTTCACAGTCGACGGCGGGATTGCCCAGGGTCACCGACGATGCTCCCTGGACGGTCAGCGGCCCGGTCACTCGGGTGCCGCAGACGACGACCACCCCGTCGCCCTGCGAGGTCACCGGGCCGGTGATCTGGCCCTTGTCGATGACGACCGACGCTCCCGGCCGGACGGTGACCGGCCCGGCGATCGTCGCCCGCTCGATGCAGGTGGTACCTGAGGTGATGGTCAGCGCACCGAGGTGTCGCCCGGACACCGTGTCGTCGCACGCCGGGGTCACGTAGTCGTCGATGACCTCGACGAGCGCGGTGACCTCGCCGAACTCGGTCGAGCCGGTGACCGCGACCTGCCCGGCTGTGTCGGTGGCGTCGGCCGGCACGTCGTCCCAGTCGACTGGGATCGAGGCCGTCGAGCCGTCAGCGGTGGTGAGCACCTGCACCGTCTCGGGCAGCGCCGGCTCGCCGCCGGCCAGCACGGTTCGGTAGATGCGGTCCTCCACGACGTGGGTGGCGCGGCTCTTGTTGTAGATGTCGATCGAGCTGTGCGGCTCGTAGGTGTTCGCCATGCCCGGCACCGATCGGAACATCGACTGCCAGCTCGCCGGCTCCCAGGTCAGGACCCCCCGGCCCTGGTTGTTGATGACGTCGTTGTTGGCCTGGAACACACGCTGGATGGCGTCGGCCTGACCCTGGAGCGTCCGCGGGTAGATCGCGTTCGGCATCGGCGCGCCGCCGGCGCCCGAGGCCGGGTAGGACGTCTCGGCGACCACGAGACCGACCTCGGGGTATGCCGAGGCGATCGTGTGCAGGTTGTTCACGAGCTGTGCCATCGTCCCGTGGTGCTCGGGGTAGTAGGACTGGCCGATGATGTCCGGGAAGACACCGTGCAACTCCCTGAGGCGCGGGAGCGTCTGGCTCCACATCTCCATCGCCTTCTCGATGCCGCTGATCTCCTGGTTGCCCACCCCCGGGCCGAGCACCGGGCCGATGCCACCGCCGGTCAGCGAGTGGATCTCGACCAACGTCGACGGAGAGGCGTCCCGGACGGCACGAATACCGGCGGCCTGCAGCTCGGCGAAGCGGTCGAAGGCCTCCGAGTAGAGCTGCTGCTCGACCGGGTCGTCGGAGTTCATGTACGGCCACAGCAGACCACCGCCGGGCTGGGACTGGTAGATCCCGGCCAGGTTGCGGAAGTAGGCCGGGTTCGCCGTCCCGATCACCGGGCCGGTGGTCATGCCGGTGGCCTCGCTGCCCCACATGAAGCCGTTGTTGACCTCGTTGCCGATCGCCACCTTGTCCGGCGTCGTGCCCTGGTCGACGAGCTGGCGGATGTAGTCGTAGGTGTAGTCGTAGACCGCGTCCACCAGTTGGTCGAACGGGAGCTCGGCCCATGCCCGCGGCTTGGCCTGCTTGCCCGGGTCGGCCCACGAGTCCGAGTAGTGGAAGTCGATGGCCAGTTCGAGCCCGCGCTCCTTGATCCATTTCGCCGACTGGAGCGAGCGCTCCGGACCCTGGCGCGGGGGGTTGACCGGGTTGCCGGACGATTCGCTGCGGGGCTCGTTGAAGATCCGCAGGCGTACGAGCTCCATGCCCCGGTCCTGGACGACGTCCAGCAGGAACGGTCCGGCGCCGCGATCCTCCTTCAGCGGATGCACCCAGTACTGGCGGTTCTGGAAGTCGTCGATGTACGACAGATCGGCACCCAGCACGACGTCGTCGCGGAGGTAGTTGTAGGCGCTGATCTCGCTCACGCCGACGGTTGCCCCCGGCGACGACCCCGTGATCGTCACGCGGATGTAGCGAGTGCCCGGAAGGGTGAACAGCTCGACCGCACCTCGGCCGGGGGTGGCGTTGTCCGACCGGTCGGCGATCACCGACCAGGCGTCGCCCTCGCCCGAGGCCTCGACCACGTACTGATATACCGCGCCGGAGTCCGGAAACACGACTTCGACTTTCCGGATGTTGTCGTAGATTCCACCGAGATCGAGCGTGAGCCATTGCTCGCTGGGGTCGGCGGCGAGCCACGCAGTCTCCGTGTCCTGGTCGATCGCCAGTCTGCTTGAATCGGCACCGCTGCCGGCCTCGACAGACGCCCATGGTCTTTCCGCGATGTCGCTCTCGATCGGCTTGATCTCGACGTCACCGAAGAGTGCGGCTGCCGGCGTAGTAGCACCGAGCAATGTAGCGCCGCTTCCTACGGCGAGTGCGGCGGCCGCACTCACAATAGTGCGGATCGGGCGATTCCTTGCCATTGGCCTCTCCAATTCGAGTCGTCATTGATCTGATGGAGATGGGTGATTGACCGTCGCGTCCCGCGGCGGCCTGAATGCACATGGGCGGGCTCTCCTCAACCCCTTTCGCGGTCACCCCTCGGAGGCTCTCGGCGAGGCGTACTGCACATGGTGCAGTCGCTCTGCGTTATGTGCAGGGAGTCTGGCTCACGGGGAAATCGCATGTCAAGGGGCGGCTCGTGGCCCATGAGGCGTCCATCAAGCCAGATTCTGGGCCCGGATGAGCTTGACGCGCAGCAAGCTAGCCTCCAGACTGGGACCGGTCACAGTCCTGAGACGCTACCGCAGCTGCGGCTCACGGTGTGCTCGGAAGATCCGCGAGGGGAATGGCAACCAAAGGAGGTTGTGGGGCGGTGCCAGATGCGGCGCAATTCCACCACGGCCTCGTGGGCTGCCACCGTCGCGGCGACGGTCGTCCGGATTGCTCTCGCACCTTTGGATTCACGGCACGAGCCATTCGGCGAATTGATCTTCCGGCCTCCCGGCATCTCGGCGCGCGACATCTGCGTCGTCGCCGACGAGCAGGCGTGAATGCGCTACTGCGACTCGTCGAACGTCGGAAATGCCAATGGGATCGCGAACACCAGAACCGGGTCGCCTCGAAGTCCGCTCTTGAACCGGATAGTGTTCCAGCGGTACTCGCGGGTGCCGACACTCATCGTCGGGCCACCATCGTCGCGGTCGGGGAATGGCCCGACGTTCCTGCGGGCCTCCAGACGATCGATGGCGCGCAGCGACATGACTCGACGGCAGTGGGTCGATGTCTCCGCACGACGGTGACGCCGATCGGTGCGTCGCCAGAAGACCTACCAATCACAGGAAGGTGCTCCGATGAATGACCGATCGTCGGCGGGCCGCTTCACCGTTCGCCGGGGTCACGCGCGGCGCGCTGTGGCCCTTGCAGGCGCCGTCGTGCTTCTCGCCGCGTGTGGCGGCGGAGATGGCACGGCGGAGGACGCTGGTGAGGACGGCCCGATCGTGCTCGACTTTCCGACGTGGCAGGCGAACGAGCCCGGTCACGGCGAGGCACTGCGTGCCATCGTGGAAGAGTTCGAGAGCCGCCATGAAGGCGTCACCGTGAACATGTACCCGGTCAGCAACGAGGACTTCCAGAACCAGATCGTCACCCAACTCTCAGCGGGCGACCCGCCGGACATCATCGCTTCGGGCAACCACTTCTATGCCTTCGCCGGCACGGGTCAGCTCGAGCCGTTGAACGACCGGCTGGAGGAGAGCGGCCTCCTGGACGAGTGGGAGGACTTCCAGCAGGAGCGCGTGGTCGACGGAGATCATCTGGCTCTGACGATGCATGCCCTCACCCGCCTGCTCTACTACAACGAGGAATACCTCGCCGCGGCGGGCCTGGATGCGCCCCCGACCTCCCCGACCGAGCTGGCCGACGCCGTCGAGGCGCTGGCAGGGAGCGTGGGGGAGGGCGTTTCGCCCTGGGGGGCGACGACCACGACGCACTCCAACCTCTTCGGCGAGTCCACGGCCTTCATCGTCGGCATGGGAGGTCAGTGGATCACCGATGGAGAGTGGAGTGTCACGGCCCCGGAGACCGTCGAGGCGGTCGATCTCTACCGCCGGTTGGCACAGCAGGCTCCCCCCGGTCTCGACGGTGGAGGCTACCGGCAGCTGCTCGGCGATGGCCGGATCGCCATGTCGCAGGACGGCAACTGGGTCATCTCCACGCTCGACGAGGTGTCGCCGGCCGACGTACGGCCGAAGCTCAAGGCGGCGCCGCCGCCGTTCGAGAACACGGTCGCTCTGGTCGGGACATCGCTGTCGATTCCGGAGGGAATCAGCGAGGAGCGCAAGGACCTCGTCTGGGAGTTCATCCAGGTCGCTGCCGAACCGGAGTTCCAGGGCATGTGGGCCGGCTCCATCGACGCGGCGCCGGGGCGTACGGGTTCGATCACATCCGAACAGGTGCAGGAGCGGCCCGAACTCGAAGTGGTCGCGCAGACCATCGCGAGCGCTCAGCCGGAGTTCCCCGACAGCGCCAACTTCCGCGCCAACTTCGGCGAGATCGAACAGCACATCATCGACGCGATGATGCGGTTGCTGACGACCGACGACGAGACCGCGGCCGTTCTGGCCGATCTGGAGTCCCAGCTGTCATCCGTCACCGAACCGTGAGAACCGGGGCCTGGTGGTCGGGGCGAGTACCGCCTCGACCACCAGGCCGTTCGGCCGGCCAGAGGAGGAAATGTCCATGCCGGTAGTCACCGATGACCGCCGAAAGGCCGGCACTCCCACCGGGAGACCGGGGCGGTCGCCGTGGCGCCCGTCGCTCTCGACGCGCAACAACCTGCTGTCGTACATGCTGCTCGCGCCTTCGCTCGCGATGACCCTGGTGTTCATCGCGTTCCCGATCTACATGATCGTGAATCTGAGCCTGCGCGACGGCAAGACGATGATCATGAGCGAGGTCGGCGATCTCCCCCTGACCCTGGGCAACTACGACAGTGTGCTCGCCGACCCCGACACGTGGCACTCGCTGCGCATCTCGGCCATGTACACGGCAGCCACCGTGACCGCGGCCATTCTGGTGGGGCTCGTGACGGCACTGCTGATCCGCCGGCGGCTGCCGGGGCGCAGGTGGCTTCGGACCCTGATCCTGATTCCCTGGCCGATCCCCGGGGCGATCGCGACCGTCGCCTTCGTCTGGATGCTCGACGGCACCTACGGCGTCATCAACTACATCTTGCGCATGGTCGGCATCATCGACCAGAACGTCGCCTGGTTCTTCGATCCGCAGACGGCGTTGATCGGCGTACTGATGCCGACGGTGTGGAGCGCATACCCGTTGTGCACGCTGATGCTTCTGGCGTCTCTGCAGTCCGTGCCCGACGAGCTGTACGAAGCGGCGAAGGTGGACGGCGCGGGTGCGATCCTGCAGTTCCGCCACGTGACCTGGCCGGCGGTGCAGAACACGGCCGTGCTCGCCATGATCGTGACCGGTCTGTGGACCTTCACCACCTTCGACTTCGTGTACGCCATCACGCGCGGCGGTCCCGACGGCGCGACCCAGACCTTGGCGGTGGCCATCTACAACCAGGCGTTCCGGTTCTTCGACCTGCCCCACGCGTCCGCCCTCGGGGTGGTGACGATGGTGCTGGCAGGGCTCGTGCTGCTGGCCTTGTTCCCCGTCGTCCGCCGACGCTTCTTCTGACGATGTGCCGCCGCGTGCGGCTTCCGAGGTGATGAGTAGCATGACCCGAGGCATGATCATCCGCTACGGGCTGATCGTCGCGATCATCGTTGTCCTGCTGTTCCCCGTCTACTGGATGGCGCTCACAGCGGTGCTGCCGACCAGAGAGTTGCTCTCTCCGTCACCACCGCTGATCCCGGACCTCTCATCGATCAGCTTCGACTCGTTCCAGCGGGTCTTCGAGCTCCGCCCGGTCGGGCGTTGGATGACGAACTCCGCCGTCGTGACGGCCGGGACGGTGGTGTGTTCGGTGGTGCTGGCGACGATGGCCGGCTACAGCCTGTCGCGGCTGGCCTCGAAGATCGGTCTGGTGGTCGGCTACAGCTTGTTCGCGGTTCGTCTCATACCGACCACGCTTCTGGTCATCCCGCTGTTCATGATGTTCAGCGAGGTCGAGCTCAACAACACACTGCGCAGCCTCGTGATCGCCAACACCGTCGTGATCGTCCCCTTCGCGGCATGGCTGATGAAGTCGTTCTTCGACTCCATCCCGGTCGAGTTGGAAGAGGCGGCCATGGTCGACGGCTGCTCGAGACTGCGGTCGTTCCTGACGATCGTCCTGCCGCTGGCCAGACCTGGGATCGGCGCGGTGGCGATCTTCTCCGGGATCCTGGCCTGGGGCGACTTCACGTTCGCCAGAACCCTCATCCAGGGCGATGCGGGAACCACCGTGACGGTGGGCCTGGTGAGTTTCGTCGGCGAGTACACCGCCGACTGGGGAGCGCTCATGGCCGCCGGCCTGCTGTCGATCGCACCCATGGTGGTCTTGTTCATCCTGCTCGAGCCCCTGCTCATCAGCGGCCTGACGAGTGGTGCGGTGAAGTGAGTGCCGCCGCCGCAGCCCCGGTCGTACCGCGCCCCATCACTGACGAGGAGTTCTGACAACGTGACACCAGCAGGGACGTCCCGCCGCCTGCGCAGCAACCGGTACTACGGCGGCTACAACCAGCAGGCACTGGTCCGCAACGGGCACATGCAGGCCCTCGGCTTCCCCGACGGCCTGTTGCGGTCCGGGAAGCCGCTGATCGGCATCGCCAACAGCCAGTCGGACCTGAATCCGTGCAACGCCCACCTCGGCGAGGTCGCCGAGGCGGTCAAGCGCGGAGTCTGGGAAGCCGGTGGCGTGCCCGTGGTGTTTCCCACGATCAGCCTCGGCGAGGCCAACATGCTTCCGACCACCATGCTGTTCCGCAACCTCATGAGCATGGATGTCGAGGAGACGCTGCGCGCGAATCCCGTCGACGGGGTCGTGCTCCTGGGCGGCTGCGACAAGACCACGCCGGCCCAGCTCATGGGTGCGGCGAGCGTGGACCTGCCGACGCTGGTGCTCACGGGCGGGCCGATGCTGACCAGCCGGTTCCGCGGCCGGACACTCGGCACGGGCACCGACGCCCGCAAGCTCGCAGACGAGGTGCGGGCCGGCCGCATGGCTCCGGAGGAGTTCTTCGCCGCCGAGGGGTGCTATGCGCGCAGCGCCGGCCACTGCATGGTGATGGGAACCGCGTCGACCATGGCAAGCGTCGCCGAGGCCCTCGGCATGCAACTCCCCGGCACGTCGTCCATCCCGGCCCCGGATGCGGCCCGTAAGCAGGCCGCGCACCGGGCCGGGCGACGCATCGTCGAGATGGTGCACGAAGACCTGCGGATGTCGCGGATCCTCACCCGCGGCGCGTTCGAGAACGCCGTCAAGGTGAACGCCGCGCTCAGCGGATCGACGAACGCGGTCCTCCATCTGCTCGCCATCGCGGGCCGGGCGGGTGTGCCGCTGGAGCTGGACGACTTCGACCTGTGGATGCGCGACGTACCGTGGCTGGCCAACCTCCGCCCGGCCGGCGAGCACTACATGGAGGACTTCCACCACGCCGGCGGGCTGCCTGCTCTCATGCGGCGCCTGATCGATCACCTGGAGACCAAGGCGCTGACCGTCACGGGCGCGACCGTCGCGGAGAACGTGGCAGCCGCAGAATGCTTCGACGACGACGTCATCCGGCCGCTCGACCGGCCGCTGGGCATCGGCGCCGGCACCGCGGTGCTGCGCGGCAACCTGGCACCCGACGGTGCCGTCATCAAGCAGGCCGCCGCGAGCCCCGGGCTCATGCGGCACCGCGGCCGCGCCCTCGTCTTCGACACCATCCAGGAGTGCGAGGCGAAGATCCACGATCCCGACCTGGACGTTGACGAGAACACCGTGCTCGTGGTGCGCAACTGCGGACCGAAGGGATACCCCGGCATGCCGGAGGTGGCCAATCTTCCGATCCCGCGCAAGCTGCTCGAACGGGGTGTGGACGACATGGTCCGCATCTCGGACGCGCGCATGAGCGGAACCGCCTACGGCACCGTCATCCTGCACGTGGCACCCGAAGCCGCCGCCGGAGGTCCCCTCGCACTGGTTCGGACAGGAGACGTGATCGCACTCGACGTACCGGCCCGGACCCTCGTGCTGGAGGTCGACGACGCCGAGCTGCAGCGGCGACGGCAGGGGTTGCCAGAGCGGCCCCGGCGCTTCGAGCGCGGCTGGGCCAAGCTGTACGAGGACCACGTCCTTCAGGCGGATCAGGGCGCGGACCTGGACTTCCTGGTCGGCGCCAGTGGTGCCGAACCGCACGGCGGCGATCCGTACGCCTCACCGGACGAGGACGAACTGCTGCGCACCGATGCCGGCCTCGTCGGCCGCCGACCGGAGACCACCGCATGACCAGCGCGTTCCGCGGCGTCTACTCGATCCCCGTCACCCCCTTCACCGACACCGGACACCTGGACCTGCCGGCGTTGGAACGCGTGGTCGACTTCACCATCCAGGCCGGCGCGCATGGCGTTGTCACACCGGTCGTGGTGAGCGAGTTCTTCACACTCACCGACATCGAGAGACGTCAAGTGGTGGAGTACGTCGCGGCGACCACGGCCAAGCGTGTCTCCGTGATCGCCGGGGTATCCGCGCCCTCCACCCACGGCGCTGCGATCTTTGCGGCGCATGCGGCCGAAGCGGGGGCGGACGCCGTCATCGCGGTTCCGCCATATGTCAAACGCGGCTCGTGGCCGGAGCTCATCGCATACTTCGAGGCCATCGCCGCCGCCAGCGGGCTGCCGGTGTTCGTGCAGAACGCCGACGGGCCCTCCGGGACACCCTTGTCGCCGGCTCAACTGCTCGAACTGGCCGATCGCGTCGAGGCGGTCTCGTGGATCAAGGAGGAATCCAGCCAGTCCAGCCAGACCATCACGGCGGTTCTCGGCGCATCGGCAGGGGGCGTTCGCGGGATCATGGGCGGCAAAGGCGCACGCTATCTCCTCGACGAGTACCAGCGTGGCGTCTGCGGCACCATGCCCGGCTGCGAGTTCACCGACCTGCACGTCGCGCTGTGGGACGCGCTCGAAAGCGGCGATCACAACCGGGCCGGGGATGTCTACCGGCTGCTGCTTCCGCTTGTCGAGATGGAGGACCAGTACGGCGGTGCGGCGTTCTGCAAGGAAGTCCTGCGCATGCGCGGGGTTCTCACCAGCACATTCGTTCGTGAACCAGGATCTCGGCCGCTGGATGCACCGGCCGTGGAGTTGCTGGCCCGTCATTTGCGTGCCGCAGAGTCACTGGCCGCCCTTGGGAGTCCCGCCGGCTGAGCTCATGCCGTAGGTCGGCTCTGGTCTTGGCTGCTTCTGCAGTCCGGCTGCGTCATGCGCAGCGGAGTGTCACGTTGATCGGCTCGACGAGGAGACGGGAGAGTCTTGTGAACGAGAGGCCGGCACTGAGACGCAGAACCACTCGCTGGGCTGCGGCGGTCGCCGCCTTCGCCCTGGTGTCCACTGCGGTGGCCGCGCAGGCGTCGGCGGCGGCGTCGGAGCTCGAGCCAGTCGCCGTTCCCGGTATCGGAACGGAGGTCTGGCTCTTCGACGAACGAGAAGCGTACGACTTCACCAAGCGTGAGCCCACCATCGCGCCGCGCTATCTGGTCTATCCCGACAAGGCCGTCGACGCGGCGGAAGCGGCCGACCTCATCGATGAGCTCGGGCTCGCGACGCATCTGACCGAGTACGCGACGCGAGCGTGGGTCATCAATCCGGCGAACGGCGTCAGCTACGACCCCGAGACGGACCTGGCGTCCTACTTCTCGCTGCTCAGCGAGCTGCCGCGGCAGGCCACGTGGCAGCACACCAACATGAAGGTGATCGGAATCGGCGAGGGCGCCACCTTCGTCAACAACGTCATCTCGCAGAACTCGTGGTCGATCGCCGGCATCTTCACCTACGGCGGGACCATGAGTTCGACCGTCACGCCGCATGCGCCGATCCCCGCCTATATTCACGGCGACGCGACCGCGGCGGAACGGTATGTGTCGGCGAACGAAGCCGTCCGGGTGAGCACTCAGGACGGGATCACCGTTCATGAGAATCCGGACGACCCTCTTGTGCGGGTTGTCGCCTCACAAGACGGCGGCCAGAGCTTGGCTGAGGCGTTTTCGGCCGCATGGGACCATCTCCTGAGCCACAACTATCGCATCTATCTTGATGCCAACAATCCGGGGCGGGTCGACCCTTACGTCACGCGCGAGGGATTCACGCTGTTCTCCTATCGACTCGACGATCTGGGTGTCCGGCAGACACCGGTGACCGACTCGCTGGGGTCGAGTGGCGGTGAGTACATGTGGCAGGAGTACATTCCCGATTCGGCCGCCGAAGCACCTGCGGGCACCTTGCCGTTGATCGTGCTCCTGCACGGTACGACCGACATGCCCCAGCACATCGCCGAGCGGGGAGGCTGGATCGAACAGGTTGCCGAGGTCGGCGCGATCATGGTCTCCGCCGAGAACCAGGGCAGCCGATTCGGCTTCCTGAACTTCGATGCGGACTCGACCGAACGGCTCGTCCAGCATCTCGCGGTGAAGTACCCGCAGATCGACACCGGGCGCGTCTACGCCTACGGTTTCTCGCTCGGTGCCAGCCAGGCTCAATCCTGGCCGCTCGCGAAGCGCGATCTCTTCGCCGCCGTGGCGGGCCTGGGAGCCCCGTTCGGAGGCGGCGACGCACAGATCGCTCAGGCCCGCGCGATCGCGGCGCCCAGGCACGAAGTGCCGTTCTACATGCTCCAGGGCGTGAACGACACCATCGGGCAGCTGCCGGTCTCAGCCAGCTCGCGAAGCGTCTATTCGGCGGTGCGGGCCTACGGGGCACTCAACGGAGTGGACGTGCCGCAAGCTCCCGATCTCTCGACCAACCCCTTCTATGGCATCGCACTGGACGATCAGGGGTGGGACACGATCGGTGCGAAGGACGCGCACCTCGGCACCCTCTCCAACGACCGCGGGGTGGTCATCAAGTTGGCAGCGGTCAACGACCTCGCGCACGTGAACTACCCTCTGTCCGCTCCCGAGATCTGGGACTTCTTCGACGACTATCGGCGCGACACCGCGACAGGGGAGCTGCTCTTCGTCCCGAGTTTCGAGAGGGTGCGATGGCACTACGACCGGGCCGTTCGCGATGGCCTGCTCACGGGCGAACTGGCCATCGAACTCGCGGAAGCGATCGATCGAGCCGAGGAGTTCCTCGACGGTCCGCGGCACCACGCCGCTCTCGTTCAGCTTCGGAACGCCGCGCGCGCGGCCGATCGAGCGGGGGCCGTCGCGCTGGCCGCTGCCGTGACGGAGCTACGCCGGTCGCTGAGCTGACCGCACGTCCGTAGCGGTGACGGGTGAGGTGCGCCGAGGCGTCGGCGCACCTCACCCGTCCTTGACAGCTCGTGGCGGCGAAGGCGCGTGGTCGTCGCGCCAACGCCGTTCGATCACGTCGACTCGCGTTGGACGAGGGTCGTCGGAAGGATGGTTGCGGCGCCGTCCTTGCCGTCGATCACCTCCACCAGGAGACGTACGAGCTCAACGCTCATCTGCTCGAACGGCAGCCGGACGGTGGTGAGCGACGGCTCGAGGGAGGCTGCCAGGTCGGTGTCGTCGAATCCGCCGACCGCGATGTCGGTGGGCACGCGCAACCCGGCCTCTCGTAGCGCGGCCATGGCTCCGGCCGCCATGCGGTCGTTCGCTGCGAAGACCGCGTCGATGCGTTCACACCGCTGCAGCAGCTCCTGCATGCCTGCGTAGCCGCTGGCGCGACTGTAGTCGCCGTGCGCCACGAGGCTTTCGTCGTATTCCTCTCCCATCGCCTCGCGGTAGCCGGCCAGGCGTTCCCGGCCGCCCGACGTGTCGAGCGGTCCGGCGATGGTTGCGATGTGCCGGCGGCCGGACTCGGCGAGGTGGGACGTCATCTGCCTCGCGCCGCCCCGGTCGTCGGCGGAGACGTAGGCGAGGTCGTCCTCGAACCCGATCGGGCGGCCACAGCTCACGGTGGGGATCCGCGCATCGAGGAGCGGATCGAGCAACGGGCTGCCGGAGTGGTTCGAGATCAGCAGGACTCCGTCGACGTGACCGGCCATGATGAAATCGGTCGCGCGCTTGCGGTCCGCGTCGGTCCCGGCGGTCATCAGGATCAACGACATGTCCCTGTCGCCGAGAGCGGCGGCGGCGCCGCGGAGGAGAACGGCGATGTTGGGGTCGTCGAACAGCAAATGCTGTTTCTCGGCCAATAGGAAAGCCACCGAGTTCGACCGGCGCGTCGCCAGACTTCTGGCGTGGTGATTGACCTGGTATCCAGTGCGCTGGATCGCCTCCTGGACAGCAGCCAAGGCGTCGGCACTCACCCAATGGCCGCCGTTGAGAACGCGCGACACCGTACCTCTGGAAACTCCGGAGGCGGCAGCCACATCACGAATCGTGGGTCGGCGCGGTCTGCCAGGTGGATTCACGTCCCTAGGATATTCGCTGAGCACGTCCGTAGCGGAGTCCCTGGCCTTGCGCCGGGCCGCCACATCGGGGCACACGGGGTGTCCCGGCGAAAGCGCCATGCCGGGCGGTCTACGCCGAGCGTGACGCGATGTCCAGACGGAAGGGACGCCGGTGGCGCGCGAGACTAGCTGAATGCCCCCGGTGGTGACGGAGCACACGGCCGGCTCTCATTCGTGGCTGCCGAGGATCGACATGATGTCGATGAGTTCGGGCCAGCGGGATCGCGGTAGCGGGGAGAACAGCTCCTCGGCGGCGGCCGCGTAGGCACGCAGCCACGTTTCCGCTTGCTGAACGCCTGCAGGAGTGGCGATCATCTTGGTCACGCGCCGATCGGCGGGGTCTTCGGTGCGTGCCACGAGTTCGTCGCGGACCAGTGCCTCGAGCAGTGACGAGGCCGTCCCTTGCGCGATGCCGACGGCAGCGGCGACATCGGTGACGCGGATGGGGCCCAGCCGGGCGACCTCTACCAGCACGCGCGCCCGCGGGAAGGACACGCCGACCTCGCCGAGTCGTTCGTCGAACGCGCGGCCAAGGATCTTTGCCACGCGGCCGAACGTGTCGGCGAGCTCGACGGCCGAGGGGCCCGTGTTGCCACTGCCGGGTCGATCTGCCATCGCGACGCTCCTTCGGTGCTCGTCTTGACACTAGTATGCATCGATGCCAATCTATTGATATCGATACATCTACGTCGATGCATCGTCATCAATGGAGAGGAGTCTCCCATGCGAATCTTCCTGACCGGCGGAAGTGGCTTCGTGGGCCAGCACCTGATCCGTCAGTTGCGCGCGGAGGGCCACACCGTCCTGGCCCTGGCCCGCTCCGCCGCCAGTGCGCAGAAGGTCACCGACGCCGGTGCCCAGCCGGTGCGCGGCGACCTGGCCGAATTGTCCGGCCGGAATGGTCCAGCGGTTCGCCCGGCATGGTCGGATCACCTCCACGAGGTCGAGGTGGTCGTGCATGCCGCGGCCCGCATGGAGTTCTGGGGTCCCGACGCACGATTCCGTGCTGACAACTACGAGCCGACCGTCGCCCTGCATGCCGCCGCCGCGCACGCAGAGGTGTCGCGGTTCGTGCTCATCAGCGCCGCCAGCGTCTCGTTGGGTGGCCAACGCGCCGCCGTGGTGGACGAGAACACCGACACCGGCACGCCGAACATCGCCTACAGCCGGGTCAAGCTGGCCACCGAGAACGCGTTGCGCAGCGCCGTGACGCCAGGGATGAGCCTGGTGATCCTGCGCCCGCCGTTCATCTGGGGCCCGGGGATCACCACCATCGCCGACGCGGCCGAGGCCGCCACCAAGGGGCAGTGGATGTGGATCGACGGTGGCCGCCACGTCATGGACTACGTCCACGTCGACAACCTCGCCGCCGCCGTCGTGCTGTCCCTCACCCGCGGGCGCGATGGCGCGGTCTACTACGTGACTGACGGCCATCCGATGCCGATCCGCGACTTCTTCACCCCGCTGCTGGGCACCCAGGGTGTCGACGTCTCCCGCAGCCGCAGTGTCCCGCTGGCTCTCGCCGCGCCGATCGCGGCCGTCATGGACGGCGCCGCCCGCCTGCTCCGCAGGCGCACCGCACCACCGCTCACCAACTGGCTCATCACCATCATGGGTCGCGACCGCTCCTACGACATCAGCGCCGCCCGCGCCGACCTCGGCTACACACCACGAGTCGGCCTCGCGGCCGGCATGCTCGAGATGGCCCGATAGCGAGCCAGCTCGTCGCCCGATCCGCAGCCTCGTCCGCTGCGGTCAGGACGCTCCGTCGCCCCGACCGGCCTCGGCCGACACCGCGCGGTCGCGCTGGATGCGGCGCGCGATGACGAGTCGTTGATCGAGCCAGTGATCGATCGACTCGGTCGTGCGGACGATCTCGGCAGGATCTTCGCAGCGGTGACGGTACTCGGTCAGCCGGTTCAGGATCCGGTCGACGTGGTCGAGTTGGGCGCCAGGGGACCAGGTCATCACGGCTCCTCCGGTGATGCTGCGACATCGTCCACGGGCCGGTGCCCGATCGCCGCGAGACGAAACCCGTCCGAACCGGCTAACGCCGTTCTCGGCTGGGCAGGCGGATCGTCTGGCCGCGCTGGACGGTGCGGAGCTGGCCCGGCAGGCGGCGCCGGCGCACCTCGGCGATGAAGTCGGCCAGGGGTGAGCGGAAGACGGTGTAGTCGTTGTAGTGGATCGGGATGGTGATCGGCGGCGCGATGAGCTCCACGAGGTCGGCGCCCTGCCGATGGTCCATGGTGACGAGAACGCCGAGGGCGCGGGTCCCGCCCAGGTGGATCACCATGGCGTCCAGCGCCGGGAACCGCTCGGTGATCTCGCGCAAGGTCGGGCGGTAGAGCGTGTCTCCGGTGATGTAGAAGCGGCTGAGGGTGGTGCCGGCCCGCTCGACCTCCACGATGCTGCCCATCACCGGAGGCAGGAGCCGGCCGACCAGGCCGGGGCCGTGGGTGCCGGGAACCGAGGTGATCCGCAACGTCTGGTCGTCGCCGGTGAACTCGTGGCTGGTCCACGTCTCCAGCGCGACGGAGTCCTCGAAACCCCATCGCCGCAGCCGTCCTGCGGCGTGCGGCGTCGTGACGATCGGCAGCTCGTGCGGCAGCCGGGACCGAGCGACCCGATCGAAGTGGTCCCCATGCAGGTGGGAGAGGAGCACGGCCGTGAGCGGGGGAAGGTCGTCGGGCTGCATGGCCGGCTCGGTGCGGCGTTTCGAGAAGAGGCCGTACCCGAGGTGGACCCGTTGACCGCGGTGCAGGAAGTTCGGATCCGTGAGCACGGTGAAGTCCCCGAGTCGCAGCACCATGGTGGCCGTGCCGACGAACGTCATCGAGAGTGGCATGGGACGCCTCTCGTCCTGGGCGGTGTCCCACGCCATACCCCTACCGGCTGCCCACACGCAGGTCGGATGAGCCGTCTCGGGCGTGGAGTCGCGGCCGGTCGACACACGGGTCGTGTCGAGCGGCGGGCCGGGGACACGGACGCCGTCGTGATCGCGACCGACCAGGACAGCATCGCTCGTGCGGTGCCCCGGCCGGAACGGCTCATGCGTGCGTGCCGGATCGCTGGGTATGGGCAGGCATGCGCCTGGGAGTACTCGACATCGGATCCAACTCGGCTCAACTTCAGGTGGTCGAGGCGACCTCCGGGGCGCCGCCGCTGCCCGCACACGCGGTGAAGCTGCCTACGCTGCTGTGCGAGGTCGTCGACGACGACGGCGCCATCGGCCCGGAAGGGGTCGCACGGGTCGCCGATGCGGTGGCCGCGGCTGTCCGCGAGGCCGCCGAGCAGCGGGTCGACTATCTCTATCCGTACGTGACGTCGGTGGTCCGTGACGCGGCGAACCGCGACGAGGTGATCGACCGGATCGAGGAACGGGCCGGGGTTCGGCCGCAGTTCCTGACCGGCGAGCAGGAGGCCCGGCTGACCTACCAGGCGGTACACCGCTGGTACGGCTGGTCAGCGGGCCGGCTGCTGCTCCTGGACATCGGCGGCGGGACGATGGAGATCGCACTGGGCCGCGACGCCGAACCGGACCTCGCCATCTCGCTGCCGCTGGGCGCTCGCCGGCTGACGCGGGAGCTGCTGCCCGACGACCCGCCGAGCCGCGACCAGCTGCGGGCGCTGCGGCGCCATGTGCGCGACACCATCGGCGAGGTCTCCGACCGGCTGCGCTGGGAGGGCCAGCCGGGCCGGGTCATCGCCACGTCGAAGACGTTCAAGCAGCTGGCCCGCCTGGCTGGTGCCGCGCGGCAGCGCAAGGGCCCGTTCGTCCGCCGCGACCTGGCCCGCCGCGACGTGCGCCGCTGGTTGCCCCGGCTGGCGGAGATGCCGGCCGCGGAACGGGCCGCCCTGCGCGGGGTGTCGGCGGCGCGCGCCGGGCAGCTGCTCGCCGGGGCCGTCGTCGCGGACACGACCATGGCGGCGCTCAACGTGCGGCGTGCGGAGATCTGCCCGTGGGCGCTGCGCGAGGGGATCGTGCTCAGCCACCTCGAGGCGATCACCGACCGCACGGCCGAGGTGCCGCTCCAACCCGTCCGGCACCTGGACAGGCATCGGCCCGCATCGGACTCCAGCGTGACGCCGCTGCACCCGGTCGGCTGACGCCGTCGCGCGGCCGCGCTGCTGCGGCGCATCGTCGACCTGCCGGATCTCCCCGCCAAAGGCGCACGGCATGGCGACCGGAGTCCGGCGTGCTCTGGTGTGTGCGAGGGCGGCCCGGGGTACGTCGAGGCCATGAGGATCGATGATGCGCCCGGTCTGCTTCGCGAGGGCTATACGTGGGCAGGGCGGCTGCGCGGCGACCGGCCGGCTGTGCCGATACGGCTGCTGGGGCGCCGGGCTGCGCTGGTCGGCGGGCCGGAGGGCGTGCGTCGCTTCTACGACCCGAGTCTGCGGAGGCGGGGAGCGTTGCCGTTGCCGGTCAAGCTGGTCCTTTTCGGCCGGGGATCGATCCACGGCCTGGACGATGCCGAGCACCGTCACGACAAGGCGATGTACCTGAATGTTCTCACCCCCGCTGCCGTGGACGACCTCAGCAGGCGCGCGCAGGCCGAGTGGTCCGCGGCGGCGTCGAGCTGGACAGCAGACCGGCCCGTGGTGTTGTTCGACGAGGCAGTGCGGGTGCTCACTGCGTCGGTCCTGTCCTGGGCCGGGATACCGGACCCGCGGGCCGACGTGACGGGTCGGCGCCTCGCCGCCGTGCTGGACGGCTTCGCCACCCCCGGCGCTCCCTACGCGCGGGCCGCTCTGGCGCGGTGGCGGCTGAATCGCTGGGCTGCCGGCCTCGTGCGCAAGGTGCGGCGCAACCAGATCCAGCCTCGGCCCGGGACCGCTCTGGACGTTGCCGCTCGCGCACGCGACCTGGACGGCAGCCTGTTATCCGAGACACGTGCCGCCGTGGCGCTACTCAACGTGGTGCGCCCGACGGTGGCGGTCGCGTGGTTCGTGACGTATGCGGGAATCGCTCTGCACCAGCAGCCGGAATGGCGCCGCCGAGTCGCCTCCGGCGACTCGGCCGCCTGCCGTGCGTTCGCGCAAGAGGTACGCCGGCTGTACCCGTTCGTCCCGGTCCTTGCCGCACGCGCCCGGGACGAACAGGACGTTCTCGGTGTACGGGTGCCAGCCGGCGGACTGGTAGTGCTGGACGTGCACGGCACCGACCACGATCCCACCCACTGGCCCGAGCCGGAACGCTTCGACCCGAACCGGTTTCTCAGCGGCCCCGTCGATCCGGACACCCTCGTCCCCCAGGGCGGCGGCGACGTCAGGACCGGCCACCGGTGCCCCGGTGAGGACGTCACGCTCACCATGATCGAGGTCGCCACTCGTGCCCTCGCCGAGACGCCGTACACATTGCCACCGCAGGACTTCCGAGTCGACCTGTCGCGGATGCCGACCCTGCCGCGAAGTCGTGTCGTCATGACGGTGCCGCCCAGCAGCGACCAGAGACCGAGCGAGACGGAGCCCTCACGATCTGGGCACGAGATCGCGTAGCGTCAACCTGCTCTTCGTGGTCTCGGCGCCGCCGGGCGGTCGCTGCAGCAGACGAGGCGGAGACGGCTCGTTCGGCTTCGACCGCTGAGTCACAGCTTCTCGGCGCTGAACCATTCTGGGGCCCAGTGCGACGTCGCAAGCCGGCTCGTCCGTCTGCCGGCGGCGCGCCCATTGACGACACAAGGCCACGGTGAGCGTGTGGCGCGGCGGCGGCTGTCGCCAACCCGCACTCCGATCGTCGCGGACCGGGTGCCATCGACGGCGGGTTCGCGCTCGCCGCCGTGCGCCGCACCGACCAGCAGGCCAGCGCCTCGGCGAGGCCGAGGTTGCGCACCGTGATCTCGTCGATGATCCGCTGTCGTTCGGCGCCGGCGGGCGGCGAACGAGCCCGCACGGCCCGGGCTCGGGTGAGCCGCGCCCCCAGGCGGTGCGGCTCACCCAAGATGGAGCGACGAACCCGGCACGTGGTTTCGAACTCGGGTCAGTCCGGGCGCCCATACCCGCAAAGGGCTTCGGGCACGCCGCGGAAGCGACGCCGTCTCATGGGTTGTCGGGGCGTTCACGAGAAGAGCACGGCGCCGCCGGGCTGGTGCCAGGGATGTCCCACCTCCGTGCCGCCTGCGGCTGCCCGCCTCGTCGGGATGGCCGCTCTCGAACCACGATGGGACGCGTCGAGGTCGTGGATCGCGGTCGACGTGACGTCGCACGACGTCGGCCTGAAGGGTTCGACTCGACTCCGTCGGCACCGTGCCCACCCGCACCCGCGTCCGGCACCACCAGGGCCTGGCGGGCGCACCCGTTCATCAGCGGGAGCCGCTCCGCCGGCCGGGCATGGGCTCTGACGCGACGGGGTACGTACCGCTGCGGTCGAGTGGAGGAGGATCTGATGCGGAATCTGCGTCGGTGGGGTGCGGTGTATGTGCTGATCCTGTTGTTCCTGGGTTCGTGGCTGGGGCAGTTCTTCACGCAGTTGTCGGAGTTCCGCAGCGAGCAGCAGGTGCACGGCGAGCCGTTCAGCTGGTCGGAGTATCTGACGTCGTTCTTCGCCTCGACGTTCGAGAACTGGCAGAGCGAGTGGCTGCAGCTGGTGTTCCAGGCGGTGCTGTTGCTGGCGGCGAAGCATCTGTTGTTCCAGGCTGACGCGGAGGATTTGGAGCGGATCGAGCGCAAGATCGACAGCATCCATGAGCGGGTGGGCGCCGGCGAGGTGGGTCCGGAGGAGGGTGACGAGGCGGCGATCGATCCTGAGCCCCACGCCTCGGGCAGGTGAGACCCGCTCGATCCCTCCGGGGGTACGACGGCCGTGCGGCGCCTCACAGGCCGCCCCGCCGACGCCGATTCGGACAGACAAGGAGACCGCGATGGCTGTGACCGCCTTTCAGGATCTGCCCTTGGCCGACCGTGATCACGAGTGGGACGGAGACGCGGCTGAGAAGCGCATCCGCAGGTGGGCGGATGCCGAGGACGAACCGAACGAGAAGTACCGAGACGCGCACGTCTGGTACGACGCCGACAAGAAGGACAACTTCACCTCTTACAAGCTCCGCATCGCGGACGTGATCGACGGCAGAGTGCGTGCGGTGCCTCGCGGCGTGATGGCCGCCGGGAACGTGATGCAGGGCGCGCGTGGGGGAGTCGACCTTCCATCGGCCGACATCGACCGGGTCAAGAGGCACCTCGAGAAGTACTACGAGAAGATGGACGACGTCGCTCCTTGGATCGACGAATGAACTGAGCTGCCCGCCGGAACCACGCCCTCTGTCGACGCCGTCGACCGATCCGTCCCGGTGCTCGCGGGCATCGGCGAGACGAGTACGGAGCGAGCTCTCGGGTCGGCCAGGGCTTCGAGCGTCCCCCTTGTCGTCGACGACGTCGCACACCTGACGCACCATCCGATCACGCCGCGGGCGCTTCGGGAGATCGCCGCGATCGACTCCGTGGCAGCGCTCGAGGAAGCGGTTGCGCGCGCTCGCTGGGCGGTCACTCCTGCCAGAAGGCCTGGCGCGCCACGGAACCGTTGACCGTCCGGCGGTACTGGCCGGGGGACGTGCCGGTGTGCTTCTTGAAGACGACGCTCATGTACTCGGAGTGGCTGAAGTCCAGCCGCTCGGCGATCTGTTGCAGCGTCCAGTCCGTCGAGGAGAGCAGTTCGGCGACGTGCGCGACGCGGACCCTGATGATCTCGCTGTGGACCGTCCGTCCCAGGGTCTCGGCGAACCGGAGGTCGAGTGCGCGGCGGGAGAGCCCGACGTGGCGGAGCACCGCGGTGACGGCGAGGTTCTGGTCCGACCTGGCGCGGATGAACCGCAGTGCTTCGGAGACCAGCGGATCGTCGACGGCGAGGATGTCCGACGACTGGCGGGCGACGATGCGGATGGGCTCGATGAGGCGCAGGCCGGGTTCAAGCGACTGGCCCTGCATCATCAGGTCGAGCAGATGCGCGGCCAGATACCCCGTCGCGGTGGTGTTCGGCTCGATGCTCGACAGCGGCGGCGTCGTGAGGTTGCCGATCAGCTCGTCGTTGTCGACGCCGATGACGGCGACGGAGTCAGGCACCGCCAGGCCGGCGATCTTGCAGGCCTCGAGAACCTCCTGACCGGCGATGTCGTAGCAGGCGAGGACCCCGACGGGCTTCGGCAGCCCGGTGAGCCAGGTGGCCAGGAGTTCGCGGTCGGCGGCGCGCATGCTGGAGGGCTTCATCCGGAACTCGTGCGGTGTCGCGCCGTGCTGACGAACGTGGCCCGCGAACCATTCGCCGCGCTTCACCGACCAGGCGAACCGCTCGTCGCCGCAGAAGGCGAAGTGCCGAAGGCCGCGCTCGGCGAAATGACCGACCGCCCAGCGTGCGATCGTGCCGTCGTCGGTCTCGACACCCGGGAGCTCCGGGACCAGCCGGGCGGCGCTGAGGTCCACCGTCGGCAGACCGAGCCGGCGGATGAAGCGGGCGGTCTCCTCGTTCTCGATCCTGGCCATGATGCCGTCGCCGTGCCAGCCCTCGAGCCAGGAGAAGTCGGTCTCGTGACGGCTGTGCTCGGCCAGGTAGAGCGACCAGTGCGGGTGTTCCTCGACGTACTTCTTCACGCCGACGAGCAGTCCGCGGGCGTAGGCGTTCGAGGTCTCGACCAGCAGCGCGACGTGTCGCGTCCCGATGACAGGCATGTAAAAAATCTAAGGTCTGCTGCTGGATTGCGCATGGTTCGCCCCGATGTGTCCTCCGTAGCCTTTCACATCACAGGAGGTCAACGATGACGCAGAAAGTACGGGTGGCCATCGCCGGACTCGGTTTCGGGTCCGAGTTCGTGCCGATCTATCAAGCCCATCCGGACGCCGAACTCGTCGCCGTGTGTCAACGCACCGAGACTGCACTCAACGAGACGGCCGACCGTTTCGGCGTTCCTCGCCGCTACAGGGATTTCGCCGCGTTGCTCGCGGATCCGGACATCGATGCGGTGCACATCAACACGCCCATTCCCGACCACGCACCTCAGACGATCGCGGCCCTCCGCGCGGGCAAGCACGTCGCCTGCACGGTGCCGATGGCCACGACCCTCGACGAATGCCGGGCGATCGTCACGGCGGTCCGTGAGTCCGGCAAGAACTACATGATGATGGAGACCGTCGTCTACTCCCGTGAGTTCCTGCACGTCAAGGAGCTCGCCGAGAACGGCACGCTGGGCCGGATCCAGTTCCTCCGCGGCGCGCACCACCAGGAGATGGCGGGGTGGCCGGGGTACTGGGAGGGCCTTCCTCCGATGCACTACGCCACGCATGCCGTGAGCCCGGTGCTGTCGTTGGCGGGCGCGCTGGCCGAGAGCGTCGTGTGCCTCGGCTCGGGGCGGATCTCCCCGGAACTCACCGCGAAGTACGGTTCTCCGTTCGCGGTCGAGAGCGCACTCATCACGCTGCGGGACTCTCCGGTCGGCGCGGAGATCGCTCGTTCGTTGTTCGAGACCGCCCGTGAATACGTCGAGAGCTTCACGGTGTTCGGTGACCTGGCGACATTCGAATGGGAACAGACCCAGGGCTCGGGTCATGTTCTGCATGTCGGCGAGATCCCCAAGCCCGTCGAGATCGGGGACTTCGCGCATCGTCTGCCGCCGGAGATCGCCCCGTTCACGACGCACGGCGTCTACGACGACGAGAACGAGCATCTCTCGTTCATCCAGGGCAGCGGGCACGGTGGATCGCATCCGCACCTGGCACACGAGTTCGTCCGCAGCATCCTCGAGGACCGGGCCCCTGCGATCGACGAGGTCACCGCCGCGAACTGGACATCGGTCGGGATCTGCGCCCACGAGTCGGCCATGAACGGTGGCACTCGGGTGGCGATCCCGGACTACACGAGCTGACACCTGCCGCCACGCACAGGTCGTCCGACGACCACGCGCCGATCGGCGCTCGACTGTGGGAGGTATCGATGACGCCTGCCCTGACCGATGTGGACCGGGCCATCCGGAGGAACCGGGCGGCAGCCTTGCGCCGGCCGCCGGTGTTGGTCGCCGCGGTCGTCGTGGTCGCGGTCGCCGCCTGGGTCCTGCTCCTCGCCGACGGCACCCCGGCGGGAGCGGCGGCGGACGACCCGGGCAAGTTCCTGGTGACGGCCCTGGACGCGGTGACCTTCGCGGGCCTGTCGTTCGTCGCCGCGTCCGGCTTCACCCTGATCTTCGGCCTGATGCGCACGGTGAACATGGCCCACGGCTCGCTGTTCCTGCTGGCCGCCTACGTCGCCATCCGGGTGCAGGAGGCCATGGTCGGGCGGTCCCGCAACATCGACCCGGCCGACGTGGGCCTGCTCGACTGGGTGGTGCCGCTGCTGGCCGGTGCCGGTGTCGCGGCTGTGCTCGGTCTGCTGATCCAGCAGGTGTTCCTGCAGTGGAACGAAGGTCAGGAGATGCGGCAGACGCTGATGACCCTGGCGATCACCGTCGTGCTGGCCGACCAGATGTTGCGTGAGTTCGGCGGGCTCGCGCAGCGGATGGTCTGGCCCGGCACGGTGACGCACTTCTTCTCGATCTTCGGCGAGCGCTACGCAGCCACCAGGCTCTTCATGCTGGCGATCGCCGTGCTGATCGGCGTGCTGCTGTGGCTCTGGCTGAACCGGACGAGCATCGGCATGGTCATCCGGGCGGGCGTGGACGACCGGCAGATGGTGCGAGGCCTCGGCATCAACATCCGGCGGGTGTTCGCGCTCACCTTCCTCGTCGGCTCCTTCCTGGCCGGCGTCGGCGGGGTGCTCGGGGCGTCGTTCGCCGGCGCCGCTCCCGGGACGGACGGCAGCTGGCTGTTGAACGCGCTCGTCGTGGTGATCATCGGTGGACTCGGCTCGCTCAAGGGCGCGGCCGCCGGCTCACTGTTGTACGGCACGGTGGTCGCCTTCTCACCCGCGTACCTGCCCAGCCAGTACTCCTACTACGCGATCATCATGACGTTCGGTCTCCTGGCGCTCGTGCTGGCCGTGCGTCCCTACGGGCTGTTCGGGAGGCCGGCATGAACCTGCGCCCTCGCCTGACCGGCGAGACCCTCGCCCTCGCCGTCCTGGTCCTCTTCCTGGTGCTGCTGCCGAGCCTCGCGACGGCGTTCTTCGTCAACTTCGTCATGACCCAGACGCTGATCCTGGGGCTGGCGGCGGCGACCATCGTGTTCCTGGCCAAGTACGGCGGCATGACCTCGCTGGCCCAGCTCCTGATGTTCGGAGTCGCCGGCTTCATGTTCGGCAACGCGGCGCTCGAGGGCGGTGCGAGGGGCCTGAACCTCGGCTGGCATCCGTGGGCCGCCGTCGGGTTCGCGATCGTCGTCACGACGCTGGCCGCGTTCGTGCTCGGCGCCATCGCGAGCCGGACCACGGGCATCTACTTCCTCATGCTGACCCTGGTCTACGGGGTCATCGGCTACTTCGTGTTCGCCCAGATCGTGGAGATCTCCGGACCCGGCGGCATCACGAGCATCCAGCGGCCGGACCTCTTGGGACCGCCGGTCCGGCTGTACTACGCGGGCCTGCTGCTCTCGGTGCTGGCCTACGTGGGCTTCCGGGCAATCCGGCGGACGGCGTTCGGGCTGGCGCTGCAAGGCGTTCGCGACGACCCGGTCCGGATGGCGTCGCTGGGCTTCAACGTGCCGCTGCACCGGGCGTTGGCGTTCACGCTGGCCGGGTTCGTGGCCGGGCTCGCCGGGCTGCTGAACGTGTGGTGGAACGGGCAGATCGATCCCGCGTCGATCTCCATCGGGCCCACCCTGATTCTGCTGATCATCGCCGTCATCGGCGGCATCTCGTCACTCGGGGGCGCCTGGCTCGGGGCCTTCGTCTACGTCCTGGTGTTCACCTACCTGCGCGATCTGCCGCTCGTCGACCGCATCGGCATCACCGAGGCGCGGTTCAACACGGTCATCGGCGTCATCGTCTTGGCGATCATGGTCCTCTCACCCGAGGGCCTGACGGGGATCATCCAGCGGTTGCGCGGCCGCTTGCGGCGCCGGGCCGCGACCGAGCCCGCCCCGTCGGACGGCCGATCCCTACCCGTTCACACGACTCAGAAGGAACTCGGAGGAACACGATCATGAGCAGATTGAAGCGACGAACAGCGCTCGCGCTCTCCGTGACGGCGGGGCTGGCGCTGGTGGCGGCGGGCTGCGGCGGTGACGGCGACTCCACCGGACTGCCCGCCGACGAGCAGAGCCCCGCCGGCGCCGGGTCGCCGTCCGGCGCCGGCGACGGGATCCGGCTGGGCATCCTCGGTCAGTGCGAGGGTCCGTTCGGCGGCTTTCACGAGGACGTCGTCGCCGGCACCACCCTGGCCCTGGCGCGGTTCGCCGGAGCGACACCCAACTCCACGACCAGCGCACTGGAGGGGTTCAGCGGCGCCGAGGTCGCCGGGACGCCGATCGAACTCGTCGGCATCGGCTGTGGCGACGACACCGCCGACCGCATCGTCCAGGAGGTGCGCCGGCTGGTCGAGCAGCTGGGTGCCAACGTGATCATCGGGCCGCTCTCCGGTGACGAGGGCATCGCGATCGCCGAGTACGCCAAGGCGAACCCCGAGCTCACCGTCTTCGCGGGCATCTCCGGGTCGCAGGAGCAGACTCTTCAGGTCCAGGCGCCGAACTACTTCCGCTTCTACGGCGACGGCGCCATCTGGAGCGCCGGACTCGGCGACCTGCTGCACAACCAGGAGGGCTGGGACACCGTCGCGGTGATCGCCGACGACTACAGCTTCGGCCACACGTCTGCCGCGGGCTTCGTGGCGGACTTCTGCGCCGTCGGCGGCGAGGTCACCCACCGCGTCTTCCCGCCGCTCGGAACCACCGACTACTCGTCCTACATCGCCCAGCTGCCGAACCCCGACGAGGTCGACGGGTATTTCTGGGCCGTCGGCGGGACGGGCACCCAGGCCGCGCTCGAAGCATTCGTCAACGGCAAGGGCGACCTCACCGGCGACCAGCACGCCGGCAACCTGTTCTTCAATCCCGATCTGGCGCAGGCGCTCGGCACCGACATCGCCGGCGCGTATGTCGGTGGCTTCGCCACGCTGCCGGCCGACGTTCGCACGCCCGAGATCGAGGAGTACCTGGCCGCCGCCGACGAGACCTGGGAGACCATTCCGGGCTCGCTGAGCGGCAACGAGCCCGCACCGCCGTCGGTGGCCGCGGCGTTCGGCTTCTTCTACGGCTACTACACCGCAGGGGTCGCGCTGGTGGAGTCGCTGGAAGCGGTGGGCGGCGACATCTCTGACCTCGACGCCTTCCACGAGGTGATCGCGGGCCTGGCCCTGGACCTGCCCTACGGCGACATCGGCCTGGACGAGAACCGCAGCGGAGTCGTCGACGTCGGCCTGTCGCGTCTCGTGCTCGACGAGTCCGGCGAGGTCGTCCAGGAGACGGTGGCCATCGTGCCGGGCGTCGACCAGACGTTCGGCGGCACGTTCAGCCCCGACACTCCCTCGCCGGGCCGGGACTTCCCGGCGTGTGAGGAGCGTGAGCTGCCCTGGGTGGGCAACGCCATCCCCGTCGTCGACGGCGTCCCGCAGAGTTAGGAGGTCTGCCATGGCGTCCGTCGTCCAGGTCACCGGCGTCACGGTGGCGTTCGGAGGCCTGCGCGCCCTGCGCGGTATCGATCTCGACATCGCGCAGGGTGAGCGACTGGCCATCATCGGGCCGAACGGCGCCGGCAAGACCACGCTGTTCAACGTCATCGCCGGCGACATCGCACCGACGACCGGTGCGGTGGTCATCAGGGGACAGGACTGCACCTACCGGCCGTCGCGGCACCGGCCCCGCCTCGGGCTGGCGCGCACCTACCAGAAGGCGCGCGCCTTCGCCGGCCTCACGGTGCGAGAGAACATCTATCTCGCGCTCGCTGGTCATCGAGGCCGGCACCGGGCGCTCTGGTGGTCCCCGGCCGACCGGGCGATGCGCGACGAGGCCTCCGACGTGGCGTCCCGGGCATGGCTGTCCGAACAGATCGACGTGGTGGCGGGCGAGCTCGCGCACGGACAGCGGCGCCAGCTCGAGCTGGCGATGGCCATCGCCACCGACCCGGACGTGATGCTGCTCGACGAACCCGCGTCGGGCCTGTCCCGGGGCGAGCGCGAGCGGCTGGCGGAGCTGCTCGAGTCGTTCGACCAGCAGCTGACTCTGCTGCTCATCGAGCACGACATGGACGTCGCGTTCCGGATCGCGCAGCGGGTCGTCGTGATGGCGGACGGCGAGCAGGTCATGGCCGGGACGCCGGAGCAGGTCCGCGCGGATCCGCACGTCCACCACATCTATCTCGGCACGGAGGCGGCATGACACGGGACGACGCGCTGCTCGAGGTCCGCGACCTGCGAACCGGATATGGAGCGTCTCTGGTCCTCGACGGTCTGAGCTTCAGCATGGGGGTCGAGTCGGTCGCCGTCGTGGGGCGCAACGGGATGGGCAAGACCACACTGTGCGACACGCTGGTCGGCTTCCTTCCCGCGTCGGGTGGCGAGGTCCTGCTGGCCGGCCGGCGGCTCGACGGCATGGCCCCCGAGACGATCGCTCGCGCCGGCATCGCCTACGTACCCCAGGGTCGCCGGCTCTTCCCCTCGCTCACCGTCGACGAGCACCTCGCGATGCTGGCCCGCCGAGCCCGGGGCAGACGGTGGACGCCCGACGCGGTCTACGAGCTGTTCCCGCGGCTGGCCGAACGCCGGCACCACGGCGGAGCGGACCTGTCCGGCGGCGAGCAGCAGATGCTGGCGGTCGGCAGAGCGCTGCTGCTGAACGCGCCCCTGATCGTGATGGACGAACCCTCCGAAGGGCTGGCACCGACGATCGTCGACGTGCTGGTCGAGATCGTCCGTCACCTGGTGGCCGAGGGCGTCGCCGTGCTCGTCGTCGAGCAGAACCTGCGCGCCGCGGTGCGGCTGGCGGATCGGCAGCTCGTCATGGTCTCGGGCCGTATCGAGGCGCAGTTCACCGGCGACGAGCTCCTGAACCGACCCGACCTGCAGCACAGATATCTCGGTGTCGGCTCCGCGGCGCCGGCCGGCGCCGCCACCGGGCGCCGGCACACGGAAGGGGAGTGAGCATGACGTCGACGAGAGCGCTCGGGGCCAACACCTGGATCTGGACCTCGCCGCTGACCGATCGGCGGCTGGCCGAGTTGGCGCCGCGGATCCGGGGCTGGGGCTTCGACGTCATCGAGCTCCCGATCGAGACCGTCGATGACTGGGATCCGGCCAGGGCGGCGACCCTACTCCACGGGCTCGGCCTGTCGGCAACGGTCGTCGTCGGCATGGGTCCGGGGCGTGAGCTCGTGAGCACCGACCGGGAGACGATCCAGACGACGCAGGACTTCCTGCGCCAGGTGATCGACATCGCCGCGACGGTCTCGTCGCCCGTGGTCGCGGGGCCGATCTACACCTCCGTCGGACGGACGTGGCGCATCAGCGAGGCGGAACGGCGGGGCTGCTACGAGCAGTTGCGCGACAGCCTCGGGCCCGTGGTCGGGCACGCGATGGACGCAGGGGTCACCGTCGCCGTCGAGCCCCTCAACCGCTTCGAGACCAGCCTGGTCAACACAGTCGACCAGGCGCTGGAGGCACTGGACGGCCTCCCGACCGGCGGCTGCGGCCTGGGTCTGGACGTGTTCCACATGAACATCGAGGAACGCAGCATCACCGAGGCCATCCGGAGGGCCGCCGGCCGCATCGCGCACGTGCAGGTCTGTGCGAACGATCGCGGCGCACCGGGCGCCGATCACCTGAACTGGCCCGGAATCGTCGCCGCCCTGGACGCGGCCGGCTACCGGGGTCCGCTCGTCATCGAGTCATTCACCGGCGACAACGCGACGATCGCCACCGCGGCGTCGATCTGGCGGCCGTTGGCGAAGACACAGGATGCCATCGCCGTCGACGGACTCGCGTTCCTCACCGGTGTGGTGCAGGGAGGGAGGTCCTCAGCGAACTGAGCACCCCGGGCTGTTCACCCTCGGACGATCCTCGGTCCACATCCGCAACGAAGCGACGGTGAGAGGTCTATGCGACGACTGTATCGTTACATCCCGTTCACGCTGGTGGTGGCCTTCCTGGCATCGCTGCTCCCGGGCATCGCCATCAGCGCCGCCCACGTCCCCGAGTCCGAGTACCAGGTCCTGTTCTTCCACAAGACGACCGGCTTCCGGCACGATTCCATCCCGGCCGCTCTCAACGCCGTCGAGGAACTCGGCGTGGAGCACGGCTTCACGGTGACCGAGACGCAGGACGCGTCGATCTTCACCGACGACGGGCTGGCCGAGTTCGAGGCGATCGTCTTCTTCACCGACGGCGAGAACACGCTGAACGCCGGTCAGCGCCAGGCGTTCGAGCGCTACATCCACCGCGGTGGCGGCTTCGCCGGCCTGCACTCGACGTCGAACATGGACAAGACCAACTGGCCGTGGTGGTCGGACCTCATGGGCGGCGCGTTCTTCCGGAACCACCCCTCTGGAGCGGACCAGTTCCAGGACGCCACGGTGCGGATCGAGGATGACACCCACCCGTCGACGGCTGGTCTGCCGGCCGAGTGGATCCGCGAGGACGAGTGGTACAACTTCACCGCCAACCCGCGGGAGAAGGTCCACGTCCTGGCCACACTGGACGAGTCGACCTACAACCCGGGATCCGGCGCCATGGGCGAGGACCATCCGATCGCCTGGTGCGCCAACTTCGACGGCGGCCGCACCTGGTACACCGCGCTGGGCCACAGCTCGGAGCACTACGACGAGCCGCTGATGCGCGACCATCTGCTCGGCGGAATCGAGTGGGCCGCCGGTGTCGCCGACGGCGACTGCGGCGAGCCCCGCGACGGCATCCCCACCGAAGCGTCGTTCGAGAAGATCGCCCTCGACGACAACACCGCCAACCCGATGGAGCTCGCCGTCGCACCCGACGGCCGGGTGTTCTACGTCGAGCTGGCCGGCACGGTGAAGATCTACGATCCCGACACCGGCGCCGTGAGTGTCGCCGCCCAGATCCCGGTGCACCGCGGCAACGAGAACGGGCTGCTCGGCATCGCGCTCGACCCGGACTTCGAGACCAACCAGTGGCTGTATCTGTTCTACAGCGCCCCGTCGCCGGAGGTGCAGCACGTCTCCCGGTTCACCGTCGACGGCGACGAACTTGACCTGGCGTCGGAGTCGGTGCTCCTCGAGATCCCGCATCAGCGCGAGGTCTGCTGCCATTCCGCCGGCTCGATGAGGTTCGGGCCGGACGGCAACCTCTACATCTCCACCGGTGACGACACCGCCCACTTCGCCTCGCAGGGCTTCGCCCCCATCGACGGGCGCATCTACGACAACCAGGTGAGCGAGGACGCCAAGCGCTCCTATGACGCCCGGCGGACGTCGGGCAACACCAACGACCTGCGCGGCAAGATCATCAGGATCACTCCTGAGGACGACGGCACCTACTCGATCCCGGAAGGGAACCTCTTCCCGCCCGAGACCTCCGATCCGGACCTGACCCGGCCGGAGATCTACACGATGGGCCATCGCAACCCGTTCCGGATCGCCATCGACGACGAGACCGGCTGGCTCTACGCCGGCGAGGTCGGGCCGGATGCCGGCAGCGACAACCCCAACCGCGGCCCGCGCGGGTACGACGAGTGGAACCAGATCCGCGAGGCCGGCAACTACGGCTGGCCGTACTGCATCGGGAACAACCAGGCCTACCGCGAGTGGGACTTCGCCACCAGCACCCCGGGCGAGTTCTTCGACTGCGAGAACGGCCCGGTCAACGACTCGCCCTTCAACACGGGCCTGGACGTGGTGCCGCCCGCCAAGGACGCCTTCATCTGGTACCCGTACGGCGTGTCGCCGCAGTTCCCGGAGCTCCCCACCGGCGGTGGCCGCACGGCGTACGCAGGTGACGTCTACCACTACGAGGAGGGCCTGCTCGGCGACGGCCAGTTCCCGGAGTACTACGACGGTGCCGTGTTCGTCATGGAGTGGTCGCGCAAGTGGATCGGCGCTCTGCGGCTGGATGAGAACGGCGACTACGAGAGCTTCGAGCAGTTCATGCCGAGCACGCTCTTCCGCAGCCCGCACGACATGGAGTTCGGGCCGGACGGTGCGATGTACCTCATCGAGTGGGGCATGGACTTCAACTACGCAGGGGAGAACGTCAACCCGGACTCGGGCCTGTACAAGATCAATTACACCGAGGGGGCACGGACGCCGATCGCGCTGGCGAGCTCCGACACGGACTCCGGGCCGACTCCGCTCGAGGTCGCGTTCTCCAGTGAGGGCAGCCACGACCCGGACGGTGACGAGCTCACGTACGCGTGGGACTTCGGCGACGGTTCCACGGCCGCCGAGCCGAACCCCACGCACACCTTCACCGAATCCGGCGAGTACACCGTGCGGCTGACGGTCACCGACCCGTCCGGGCGTTCCGGCAACTCCAACCTCACGATCACCGCGGGGAACACCCGCCCCGAGGTGACGATCGAGCTGCCGGCGAACGGGCAGGTGTTCGACTGGGGTGACGAGATCCCCTACCGGGTCTCCGTGGTCGATGCGGAGGACGGCTCGGGCGCGGCGATCGACTGCGAGCGGGTCACCGTGCAGCAAGGCCTGTTCCACGACGAGGGCGGCAATGCTCACGTGCACCCGGGCCAGGCGCAGAACGGCTGCGAAGGCGTGCTCGCCACCCAGCACGACGCCGAGCACGGCGACGCAGCGGACATCTCGCTGACGGTGACGGCCAGTTACACCGACGACGGCGGCGAAGCCGGCGCGCCGGCACTGACCGGTGGCGTCACGCACCTCTTGCAGCAGCAGCGCAAGGAGGCCGAGCACTTCGACCAGTCGGCGGGCATCGACGTCAGCGATGCGAACGACGAGGAGACCGGCGGCGGCGACGCGATCGCCGGCCAGGACGGGGCCTGGGCGGCGTACGAGCCGTACAACCTCACTGGCATCGGCGAGATGAGCCTGAGGGTGGCGACGGCCGACGACACCACGGTCGAGGTGCGGCGCGACGCGCCCGACGGCGAACTGCTGGGCACCGCCCAGATCGAGGGCAGCGTCGAGATCGGGCGGACAGCCGGTCCGGAAGGCTTCCACAGCGCCGTCCGGCTCGGCGGCTCGAGCCAGCTCGAGAAGGTGGAGCTGCCGGCGGGCGTCATGAGCGGGGTCGAGGACTTCACCATCTCCGCGTGGGTGAACTGGGCCGGCGGCCAGACGTGGGCCCGGGTGTTCGACTTCGGCTCCGGCACCGGCAATTACATGTTCCTGACGCCCGGCGCCGGCGGAACGAACAATCTCAGGTACGCGATCACGACCGGCGCCGGAGAGCAGCAGATCAACGGCTCGCAGCCGCTGCCCACCAACGGCTGGCACCACGTGGCCGTCACCCAGTCGGGTAGCACGGGCACGCTGTACCTCGATGGGGCACCCATCGGGACCAACACCGGCATGACGTTGACCCCGTCGGACCTCGGTCAGACCACGCAGAACTGGGTCGGCGACTCCCAGTGGTCGGCGGATCCGCTGCTCAACGGTGCGGTCGACGACGTCAACATCTTCAGCCGTGCGCTGTCCCCGAGCGAGATCCAGGCGCTGGTGGCCGCGCCGGGTGGAGGCGACGGCGGCGACGTGGCCTGGTACCGGTTCGACGAGGACGGCGGCACGACCGCGACGGACTCGTCCGGGCAGGGCAACGACGCGACGATCGTGATCGCCGACGACGCCGCGACGTGGCAGGACGTCACCATCGAGCTGACCCCGACCGAAGGCACGTTCCCGCTGCACCTCGTGTTCCCCGCGGGCCCGGTGCGGGTGAACTGGATGGAGCTCGCCGCCGGCGACGGCGGTCCGGGCACCTGCCACCATCCGGACGAACGCGGGACCGTCGTCATCGGCGACATCGACAGCGGCGTCACGAACCACGGCGTCGACGGCGGGTGCACGGTCAACGACCTGATCCGCGACGAGGAGCCGTGGGCGATCCGGGGTGAGTTCATCCGGCACGTGCGTGACGTGACGGACCAGCTCGTCGAGGACGGCGTGCTCAGTACACGCGAGGCGCTCGCCGTCAACCTCGCCGCCGGCCGGAGCGACGTCGGCAAGGGCTGAACCGGCTCGTTCCCGACACGGGTGGTCCGGGGGACTCTCCTCCCCCCGGGCCACCCGGACTCCACCGGATCGCTCGACCTCGAGACGCTGGACGCCGAACGACTGGCTACGTCCCCACGGTGCTCGACGGCCACCCGGCACCGGCGACCGAGCAGCCGGCGAACGGGGGCGTCCCCGGCAAGGGAGACTCGCCCGCCTCACAGCAGGGCTGGCGAGGGCGTCGTCCGGGCTCGTGATTCAATGGCCGCACCGCTCGCACGTGCGGGGCTGCTGGGTCGCCCAGACGACGACCGCACTCGGAGCTCGGCGCCTGGCTGGTCGATCGCGGTGCGGTTCAGTCGTTCGGGAGGGAGCGTGGCGTGACGAAGCGGATGTTCACCTTGGCGATCGACCGGATCCCGACCGAGACCGAGCTTCGTGGCATCGACCGCGCGGTCGTCGAGTCGGCCGGACTGGCGTGGGCGAGCCTGAGCGACGGCCGGTTCCTGGCACACGTCCGTGCCGAGTCGCCTCAGGAGGCACGGCGCGTCGTGGAGTCGCTCGGCTTGGGTCTGCGGGTGCTCGACGACGGTGCGCTGGCGCCGAAGGTCGGCACGGTCGGGCTGGCCGTGCGCGACCTCGAGCAGGCGTTCGATCGGATGGTGCTCGTGCTCGCGGAGGCGAGGGCGGCTGGTCACGGTGACGAGGCGTTGTCCGCTGTGCTCGGTGCCGACGGGGAGCCCGTGATCGTCGCACGGAAACATCTGGCGACGCTCTCAGAGGCGGCGGAGACGGTGCTGCCAGGCGGGCCGAAGCACCCGGCCGTGGGAGCGGCTGTGGTGGCCCTGCGGGCAGTCGGTCACAGTGCGGCGGAACGGCGGCCCGATTCCCACACGGTGGAGAACGACGCCACGCAGCTGTGATCGCGAGCTACCGAGTCCAGGCCCTCGTCCTCGAGCGGCGCACGGCCGGGCTCGCCCCGGTCCGCATGACGACGTAGGAGGGGAGCGGGACGGCCGCCGCGGCGCTCCTTCTCGGCATCCCTGCCAGGTAAGGGGCGGGGACTCCTCCGTCAGCCGGTCTGGGCGCCGGCAGACCAGTCCGGGAGCTGCTGCAGCGCCCAGCGGTTGCCGTCCGGGTCGGAGAAGAAGACGAACCGGCCCCACGGCTGGTCGTCGACCTCGCTGACGTCGATGCCGCGTGCCACCAGGTCGGCACGGGCGGCGTCGGCGTCGGCCACCACCATCTGCAGGTTGTCCAGCGACCCGGGTTCCATGCCGGTCAGCCCCAGGCCGATCGCGATCGAGCAGGCCGACCCCGGCGGAGTGAGCTGCACGAACCGGACCGTATCGCTGACCGTGTGGTCATGGTCGGCATTGAAGCCGGCCCGGACGTAGAACTCCTTGGCCCGGTCGACATCGGCCACGGGCACCGCCACCAGTTCCAGTCTCATGTCCATGCCGCGAGCGTAGCCACCTCGAAGGTCGCCGCCCGTGCGCGGGTTCCGCACGAGCCCGCACGAGCGGCGGAGGGGGCCCACACCCTGGAGTTCGGAGCCATGGCGGCCATCGGCGCGAACCGGCAGATCGCGGCCGCACCGACTCGGGGGGCGGGCAAGGGATGATGATGGCGTGAGCACCGGTCGCGAGATCGAGGAGAGTTGATGTCGGGGTGTTGTGCGCCGTCGGCGGATCGGGAGCCCGTGGGTCACGGGGGTTCGGCGGCTCGGCTGGAACTGCCGTTCGTGCCGCCGGTGCGCGAGGTCAAGGATGTGGCGCGGGGGATGGTGCGGCTCGCGGGTGGTGGGTTCTGGATGGGTGGTGACGATCCGGACGCGTTTCCCGCTGATGGTGAGGGTCCGG